>JAFPUH010000001.1 GCA_017395505.1 Kiritimatiellia bacterium | reverse complement strand
TCATCCGTTTTTAAAATCCAATTGTGGCGCCCATGTCATCAGACCCCCATGGTCGAATTATTCCCTTCAGAATACATGACTACTCAAACATCAACCCCTTCAACAATCTCCGCATCCTCACCGCGTATAACACCGCTCACCATCCTAGAAATTCAGATTCACTCGCTTATGGCAATTATGTTCAGAAAAAATTCGCAGGTTATGAGGCTTGCAAGCCTTTCGGGTTAAAAAAATATTCTCAGAGGATCGGACCTCAGTGGTGGGGTTCAGATTCATTGATCACCTGACTTCATACTTTTCATTCACCTCAGCCCCATAATCCATCATCCAGCAATCCCAACCCTTTCCTCATAGTGGTGATGATGGGAGTCCTTCCCAGACCAGTTAGCTTCTATGCATGGCAAAAACCATAACCACTTTCCACAAAAGCAATACCTCACTTGTTTCACTTTGACATTAACGTATCTACTACCGTTATTGCAAGTTTTGCTTCTGCTACCCTTGCTTTGCGCACCCCATGCACAACTTCATTGCGCATTCTGCGCACGTTTGTTATGTTAGACTTCAGGGCATGATCTCCATTTGCATGTTTATAGAGGCTCTCAATGAAAGCCCTGTTGGTAACACAAGGATCTTTACCTCTTATAAAAGATTCCAACTCGGTCCAAGCAGAAACAATTGCCGCATCATACTCTCCAATTTTTAGAAGTCGTTTGGCTCTCGATAACCGTTCATTCGACTGCTTGCCGAGCAACGAAGTAAGAATATTCTTTAGTTCCTCGGGAAAGTCCCCCGGAACCCACTTTAGTTCCCCATTATCTGCACTAACACCATATTTAAACAGTTTTGATCCGAGAAGCGAGTCGTATTGCAAATTATCACTATTGACATTTTTTATGAGGAATGTCCTCTCGCCACTAGTTCTCAATGAATCCTGAAGCGCGGGAACAAGGTTCTCATCCATATCCGACACATCAAATATCCTAACGTGGGACTTCTCAATTGCGGCATCAATTGCACGCCTGTATCCAATTCCACCTGTTTCTAGAATATTATCAGGCCATAATGGGGTCGCCCCAGATTCCATAATGTGAGAATCAAGAGACTCCCGAAGAAACGCAATGTGCGATTTTGCACAAACAACAAAGCATAACTTATTTTCCTCGCTATTGAGCATCAACTGCGCTTTCGCATCTTCTATGCTACTAGTGACTCTCCGTTGAGATACGTCATCCAAATATGCTTTTAATTGCTGCAAAAATTCCGTTATTATTTCCTTATACGATTTGTCTCGCGACATCGGCAAATTTATAACATCAACACCCCTACGCTTAAAACGGGCAATCATATCTTTCTTTGCCCCCACTTGAATGCTATATATTGGGCGCGACATTACGCCTAACCGATCTTGTACTATTCTCAGCAACTGACGCAAGTCGCTGTCATCTAAACTATATCCAACTAAAAGCATCGTCTTTGTTATAAACAAGCTGGATATATACGTACAAAGTAACGGGTTCTTGCTGATAAACGAGTCATAATCAGACTCTGTGACAACCAACCTTTCTGGATGATTCAAGTCTCCATGAATCTTTATAATTGAGGCGGCATTAGCTTTAAGCGTAGGCAACCCGTCTTCAGATGTTACAACAATAGGGTTCATGCCTTTTTCTACAAACGCAACCTCAATAAGTGTATCAAAATTTGTAGTGCAAATTACGCCCCTAAAGCTATTCACTAACAGCTGGTGCGCCGTTCCTGGACGTATAACATCAGCCTGTAACACTCTACGCAAAGTCTCCACTAGGGTTGATCGCCTATATCGCCCTTCATACGCAGATAGAGCGTCAATAGGATTGCCATCAAATTCATAGCCTGGCATTTCTGAGGCTATGGCTTTACCAAGCGCATTCCAGTCTGGCATTGAAGAACCTATCGGCCCTTCACAATTCTTTGAGAATCCCGCCCCAATAAAAGGGATTACATCCCCCGTTACCAACGAATCCAACAACGGCTTGGGTAGAAGCTTTAATAGATTCCCTTGCTTAATTTTCATGGCAGACCTCCAAGATGCCAGCATCATTGGTGGACTTTAGCATGACATAGAAATTCATTGATCAATCAGCCTTATGCCTCTAACTCGCATTAACAGCCAATACTAATTTGCCCGCGATTAAAATTCTTTCTCCACGACTAGAGATGCCTAGTTAACACCAAACACTTTCATTATCTTAGCAATATCCAAAGTCTCCGCATCATGCACTTCCAAAGTTTTGATATCTTCCGCCTTTATACGTTTCCCAGAGATTGGTCTCACACTAGATTGCAATGGAGGTCGCGGTTTTATTGAATCGTACAAAACCAATTTACACACTCTAACATTTTTAAGATCATTGATAGCGCACTCCTTACTAACTAGTAATTTGAGGAATTCAAATAGACCACAAGAACTCTCCAGTTGCTGCATTTTCTTCTTGTCCGCATTTGACTCTATGATCAATAAGTGATCACCAGATTCCGGTCTATCATTCAGGCTACTTTTCAGCTCAAGAAATAACGCGTATTTTTCTCCCCCAAATTCTGTTAGCACTAAATAATCACATGCTCGGTTCCATGAACCACCTTTAAAAAACTTAATTCCAAAATTGTCAGGCTTTAAAACCAACGTCTCACACGCCAATCCTGTCAAATACACCTTTGTTAATGTAGCATCTGGACCATCTTCTGCCATTACAAGTGGCCGAGCATCACATTTTATTGGCTTGTCCTCTTTACAATAATATCCGGCGTGAGAACGGCTCTCGACATAATGGGTCACATTATGCGCTAAAACATTGCTAAATTCCCGCACCCAACTCATTCCCACCTCAAATATTATTCAACATTTGAAATATCATCGGCAACCGCATTAATGTCTTGTATTGCATCGTCAAAACTACTCACAGCGAAGCCATATTGACCATCATACTTCATCTCTTCCGACCGCCCATCCTTAATGACATAACAGCAAACATCATCTCTAGAAATTAAATCGGCGAACCCATATCCATGCTTAGCAAATATTTCATCCTTGCCCTTCTCGCTCAACGCATGAATTCTCGTCAGAGCATTAATTTCTCTAATTATGTATTCACTATGAGTGGTAATAAGCAATGTAACACCGGCATTAACCAATCGAACAAACAATCTAGCCATCATACGCTGAGCAGTTGGATGAAGATTCAATTCCGGCTCATCAATCATCAAAATCTGGCCTACACTCGCCTTAGTTTTTATGTAAAAGAATAACTCTGATAACGCACGAACAGAACTTGAACTTTCTGTCATTGTAATAGAGTCTTCCGAATCAATGCCATTTGGCAAATATTTAACCGTATTTGCCTGGCCATCATCCAATTGAAAACTGCCGCCCGCCATCTTCTCAAAAAACGTTATCATCTCACTTAATTCATTTTCAGGCAAATAACTTATCTTAATATTTGAAGACAACTGCAAAGCAAATTCAAGTTCGCGCGCCACAGGCATTGAATAGCCGCGAAAACCCGATTCCTTTCTAAAATTGAAAAACTTTTGAGAATCCTCTCCATCAGAATTATATACAAAGTCCCTAAGAAGATTCAATTCTTGACGAAATGTATTAACACCCGTGCGCTCACACGTTATAATAAAATAATCAAGGAGAAATGTTCGCATCAACCCGTTAATTCTGGGCATTACCGACCGCATAATACGCCCTGGAGCCGGCAAAAACTTATTGTTATCAAATCGTTGCTGCCCAGGAGTTGGCTCTAAAATGCATCTAACTATACTTTGACTCTTATGCTTTATGACCTTAAGCGAATAGTCGGCTGATATACTCACCGACCGATCAAACTCAGTCGCGAAAATTGCCTCTTGCAATACCTCTTTATCACTTGTAGATAGTTCAAATTCAAAGGCCATTCCCTTACGCACAGCATCCTCCAAATGCAGGACTTCTGGCATCCTTTCGTAGAAGTAGTCTTTGACCTGATCAAAATATTCTTTTTGGTAGCGAATTAGTGTATCTAATAAGTTGACGCGCAGTTCTCCTGTATTTAAGAACTCTTCAACCCTGTTTTTGTCGTCAAAGATGTTACTAGAGCGAGAGCGTAAATAATCCAAAAGAGCATATAATGAATATGCCACATATGATTTACCCGTGTTGTTCTTTCCACAGATTATGGTCAAAGGTCGCAATGTAATATCTACATCTTCTATTGGACCAAAGTTTCTTACAGCGTAACGCATCCTTCTTTCTCCATTTCTTATCTCCAAGAGTCAATCCCTTGGTGCGAGATAAATTTGACAGGGCAACGCATTATTCAATTAGACACCAACATGTTTAACGCTTGTACAAGACATCACCGCAGGCTAGTACCCATCGGCGGGGTTTAGCATCGTGAATCCCCGAGGGACTTCCATGGGGTCAGACCCCATGGAAACGACGTATTGTTTTAGGTTGGCGGTTGGTCGTCACAGCATTGCGTGAATTACGTCTACGGCCAAATGACGGCAGATGGACGTAACAAAATCCCAGTTCTGCAAGTCGCGTTCAAGATTCTTGTATTCTCGCAAATCAGTTTCATCAAGATCAAACGGCAACGGATTCGCAAGCTGATTGGCAAGTTGCTGCAATGCAGAGGCGCCGTTGGACTGGGGATACAGTTCGTCAAAGCGCAACAATGCGCTTTTTACTCCAGCATCGCCAAGTACACGGCTCATCGCCGCCAAGTCAAGGTAATCACGAGTCGCATTGCGTTTCAAGACCAAAACCGCCTTGATTCGCAACATCTCTTCCTTCGTAGGAACCTTTAACATGACGCCACCAACATCAATCTCAGCAGTTTCAAGAGGCTCTTCACGAATAAGCTGACGGATTCCGGTTTCGATTCCGTCGAGCGAACCAAGTATCAAGACAGGTCTTCTAACCCTGGCCGTCTTCCACCCAGCAACAGACTCCAGAGTAGCAAGTATATCGTCAAAGTGTTCTCTGAGGTCTGTAAGTGTGTGGTCGTGGTCTACAGATGTTCTGTGATGCGCATATGTGGCTGCAGCCGTGCCACCAACAAGCACCGCCTCCGGAAGGATACTTTGTAGCCTAGCCGCAGAGGAAAGCAATGTCTCCCAATCAGGAAGCAGCTTACTTGGCATAAAGCCTCCACAAAGTATACTTCTGGTCAAAGGGATCATTCATATGCGCTGCACATACACGACGTATGCGAGACATCACTTCAACATCTTCATGCGCACGGTTGCGCAAGAATGCCCAATCGGCACGCCCGCCGCGATCGATCAAGTCATCAATCGCCGCTAGGCTCAACGAATTGGAATCTGTTAAATGCCGATGGTTCATATTGCGTATCGGGCTTCCATGGGGTCAGACCCCATGGTAAAGGTTCATCAAATCAAACCAGCTAGTTGCTCGGGGCTTTGCCACCAGTATTTGGTCTCTTCGCGCTCGAGTTTATTGTACACGTCCGAGAAATAGAAGAGTCGTAGCGCATCCATGCCTGAAATGCCTTTGCGCTTTGAGAGCAGCATCGCGACGTTGGCTATCTTGCCCGGCAAGATGGATCGGATATTTGCCTGCGTAATCATGATTTGCAATCCGTAGCGTCTGCAAACTCCAATAAAGCTAGCGCCTTCTCTGAGTGGAACAATATCTGATCAACCAGTTTATATGTCTTAAGTCGCACTATCGCCTCATCCTTTGAGATGATACCGTCCTCAAACAGCGTGAGCGTCTCGTACACATTATCGTTGGCGACTGGGCCCCAGACAATATCGTAGTCATGCGAGAAGTCCGGGTCATGGCGATTCGCCATCACGAAATCAAACCACTCTTCCTTGGCACCCTCAAAGCGAAGAACCTTAAGCTGGGCCATGAGAAGTTGCGGATCGCAACGGTAATGTGAAACGCAACCCTTGGAGTAGACATTCTGCCTGATGCGGATACCTACCCAACGCTTAGCCTGATCCAGACTTGTAGTCGTGTAGAATCCGGAACCGAAATCAAGCGGTCTGCCAGCGCGAGGCGACACCAATGACGGCGCGAAAACTGGCGACTCGCCGCCATGATATAGATCAAGCGTTGGCATTGTTTGCGGCGCCTTTCATAAACAGCTCTATTTCATCCACTATGTACTCCCTGTCTTGGGAGTGAAGCGGGTCGTAGCAATCGACAAGAAAGTCGCAAACGCCCTTTTCATCGAAAAGACGCAATACAGAGCCGCCATCCATTCCATGACGACGCGCATACATCTCTATGCAGAAAGAGACGAACAAAAGTTCATTCCTCCCAAGCTCTCGCGCGGCCCCTTGCGGGTCCTTCGGACGCACTGCGTGCGGCTTCCCTCCGAAGCAAAGCTTCTTCGGCGCATCCGTACCGGGGCTCGAGCATAAGCTCTCGCCCCGTGGAGTATGCGGGGAATACTTCACTTTCTGTACGACAGGCGCGAACATGGGCAGAGAACCACTCATGTTTATGAATGTATTATACCATAAATTTCGAGGCGGTGCATCGTTTCGGCGCTAGTGATTTCATTATTGCCAGCCTGGATACAGTCTGGCAATTCGTGAAACCTTCGGGATTCGACATCGATTTGCTCCGGGCCTTACGCGGCTTAGCTTGGAGAGCCTAACTATGGCCGCTAGGCGCCTTCGACAAATCGGGTCTTCACCACTCGGTTTCGCGACCATTACATCATGCGCCGAAATGCTGCCCCGCCTCTTGATGCTCGCCGCGGGGCCTTGCGGCACCACTCTAGCGACTGCCTTCGGCAGCGACCATTGGTCGGTGGATATGCTTCGCAGTTCGCTTCGCTCACCCAACCTGACGACTTCGTCGCAGGCGCATCTCGCTTGGGAAACAAGCCTACTTAACCCATAATCGAAAATCAGCGTTACTTCGCTAATTGGCAATGATGAGTAAAGTTGAGTCACAGCTTTTCGTGGTCGCGCGAAGCGCAATTAAAAGCCGTAGTTAATAGTTGTAGTCGTAGAAAGGACTACCGGTTTACCAGAATTGCCAGGAGGCGGTGAGGAGAATGTAGAGGGCGAGGGTGAGGTTGGTGACAACGTGGGCGATTATGGCGGAGGCGAGGCCTTTGCGGATGGCGAGGAGGCCGTAGACGGCGCCGGCGATCGCTCCGGCAAGGTAGCGGTCGTGCTCGAGGGCGAAGAGGCCGACGGTCCAGAGGAATGCGGTGAGGTCGAAGCGGTCGAGGCGGGCGCCGGCGGAGTCGCCGCCCTGTATCCAGCGGTAGAGGAAGCTGCGGAAGAAGAGCTCTTCGGCCGGGGCGATAACGAAGGCGCTGCCGGCGAGCTTTATGAGGGTGAGCGTCCAGCCGCAGACCGCGGGATCGTAGGGCGAGGGGGCATCGGGGGGTGCGGCCGGGCCGACGATGAAAAAGCGGCGGTAGAATTCGAAGCTCTCGGGCCATATCCAGAGCAGGCAGACGAGAAGTCCGGCGCCGACGCCCCAGAGGATGGAAGCGCGGGACGGCATGCGGAGCCTGCCGCCGAAGATCACGAGGGTCGCGAGCAGGGTTCCGGCGGCGGCGGTTCTGACGGCATACGCCGCCGCTGACGAAGGCAGGGCGAGCATCAGCGCCATCCAGACGAGATACGGAGCTATTACGAGCGACTGCATGGCGAGATGTCGACTATGCGAAGTTCGGCGTGACGAGCCATGTAATCGCTGACTTCGAGGGTGAAGACGACGTCGCAGGGACTCGAGGAGGCGGCGCGGATGGACTCTATGCGCTCGCCCTTGTTCCACCAGACGGACTTCGGGATGTCGTTCTGCTTGAAGGAGACGGCGAGGTGGCGTCCCTTATCGCCGACCTGCCTGACTTCGCTGAGAGAGACGCCGCGGAGTCCGAAAAGAGGCTCGGGATTGCCCTCGCCGAAGGGCTCGAGGCGCTGGACGGCCTCGGCGAACTCGAGGGTGAGGTCGCTTGGCTCGACCCACGCGTCGAGGTAGGAGGCTCCGCATGTCTCGGGCGGGCGGTCGACGAGCTGCTTGGCGCATCCCTCGCAGAAAAGTTTGCGGAATCTGTCGACTTCGCCAGGCTTCACGGAGAAACCGCCGGCGGCGGCGTGTCCGCCGAACCGCTCGAGGGCGTCCGCCGCATGCAGGAAGGCCTCGCGGACGTTATATCCCTCGGGGGCGCGGGCCGAGCCGTGGCCGGCGACGACGACGCAGACGGGCCTGGGTCCGCCGGATGACGGATCGTCAACGAGCCGCTCGAGAATGCGCGAAGCGACGATACCGGCGACACCCTGGTGTCCGTCAGGCAGGTCTATGACTTGAGCCGGGGCGCCGGGGACGATCTTTGAGAGGGCCTCGTCAAGCATGGTCTGTTCGATGTTCTTGCGCTCGATGTTGCGGATGTCGACGATCTGGGCATAGGCGCGGCACTTCTCGCGGTCGGTGGAGAGAATTAAGCGCAGGGCGTCCATCGCCGTCGCCATGCGTCCCGCGGCGTTTATGCGCGGGCCTATCAGAAAGCCGAAGTCGCGGGAGGTGAGGGGCTGGACGGCGGAGCGAGCGGCGCGGGCGTAGAGCTCCTTGAGTCCGGCGGGGGCGAGGGTACGGAAGCGCCTGAGGGCCTCGGAGACGAGGATGCGGTTCTGTCCGACGATGGGCATTATGTCCGTCACCGTCGCAAGGCCCGCGAGCACGAGGAGGGGTCCGCCAACATTAGGCCCCGAGTAGAGAGCCCTTTTGCGAGCCTTGGTGACGACGGCATTGGCCAGCATGAAGGCAACGCCGGCGCCGCAGAGGGGCTCGAGGTGGGGCGGGGCGGACACCTTGGGGTTGACGAGGGCATCGGCGGCGGGCAGTTCGTCGCCCGGCAGGTGGTGGTCGGTTACGACGACGGAGATACCGCGGGACTTGAGGCGGGCGACCTCTTCGATGGAGTTGATGCCGTTGTCGACGGTGATGACCAGCTTTACGGAGGGATTCTCCGAGAGCATGCGCGCGACGCTCGCGGAGGTCATGCCGTAGCCCTCTTTTAGGCGTTCCGGGAGGAACACCGAGGGCCGGGAGCCGGGCTTGGATATGGCGCCGATCGCAATCGCAAGGATCGAGCTCGCACAGACGCCGTCGCAGTCGTAGTCGCCGAAGATGACGATCTTTTCGCCGCGCGAGACGGCGTCGAGAATCACTTCGGAGGCCTCCTCGACGCCGGGCAGGTCGGTAGGGCGCGCGAGGTTGGCGATCGAGGGAGAAAAGAAGGCGGGCGCCTCTTCGGCCGAGACGCCCCTCGAGGCAAGGAGTCTGGAGAGGAGCGGGGAGTAGCCGGCGGCTACGAGACCGCCGACCAGCGCTTCAGGCGCTTCCCGCTCGAGCCAGGAGTTCAGAGAGGAACCTCGTGGCACCAGCCGTGGGTGTCTTCAAGGTCGCCGTACTGTATGCCCTGAACGGTCTCGAAGAGCTTTTGAAGGTGAGGGCCGACGGCGTCGGGCTTGGAGATCTTTATGACTTCCGAACCGCGGGTGATCTCCCAGACGGGGGTCACTACGACGGCCGTTCCGCAGGCGGCGACCTCGGAGAAGGTCTTTATCTCCTCATAGGGCACGGGACGGCACTCGACGGGCCAGCCGAGGTCGGCGGCGACCTGCTTGAGGGACATGTTGGTGACGGAGGGCAGGACAGAATGGCTGTCGGGCGTCACGTAGGTTCCGTCAGCCTTGATACCGAGGAAGTTCGAGGTGGAGAACTCCTCCACATATGTATGGGTCTTCGCGTCGAGGTAGAGCTCGACGGGCCAGCCGTCGTGCTTCGCCTTCTCGTGGGCGAAGAGGGAGGCGGCGTAGTTGCCGCCGACCTTGACGTCGCCCATTCCGTTGGGGGCGGCGCGGTCCCAATCGTCGAGGATCACGGCGCGGACGGGCTTGAGTCCGCCCTTGTAGTAGGCGCCGACGGGCATCACCATCACCATGAAGGTGTACTCCTTCGCGGGGGCGACGCCGATCTGGGGGCCGGTTCCTATGAGGAGCGGACGCAGGTAGAGCGAGCCGCCGGTTCCGTAGGGCGGCACGAACTCCTCATTGGCGGCGACGACCTTGTCGAGGGCCTCGAGGAACATCTCCTCGGGGACGGGCGGCATCACGCAGCGGACGGCGGTGCGGTACATACGCTTCGCGTTCTCTTCGGGACGGAAGATCACGATCTTGCCGCTCTTCTGGCGGAAGGCCTTCATACCCTCGAAGCACTCCTGGCCGTAGTGAAGGCAGGAGGCGCCGATATGCATCGTTATGTAGGGATCCTTCAGAAACTCGGGCTCGCCCCACCTGCCGTCCTTCCACGTATAGCGGATGTGGCAGTTGACATCCGAAAAGCCGAAGCCCAGATTTGTCCAGTCGATATCGTTTCTTGGCATTTCCATTTACCTCATAAAATCAAGTGTAGCGCAGCACCTCGTCGACGGTTGTGTAGCCGTCGAGGATGGCCTGTATGCCATGCTCGCGCATCGTGCGCATTCCGAGCTCGCGAGCCTTCTCGCGGAGGATGAGAGTCGGGGCGCGGTTGTTGATAAGCTCGCGCAGGGGGTTGGAGACGCGCAGGTATTCGACGACGGCCTTGCGTCCCTTGTAGCCCGTACCGTTGCAGACCTTGCAGCCCTTGCCGAAGTAGAACGGGCGGCCGCCGATCTGGTCGCGGGTCATCTCGATACGCTCGAGGGTCTCGTCGTCGGGCTCGTAGGGGGTCTTGCACTCCTTGCAGCAGGTTCTGACGAGACGCTGGCCCAGCACACCCTCGAGGGTGGACGACAGCAGGTAGGGCGCGACGTTCATGTCGACGAAGCGGGTAACGGCGCCGGCGGCGTCGTTCGTATGGAGGGTCGAGAAGACGAAGTGGCCTGTAAGGGCGGCCTGGATGGCGATCTCGGCCGTCTCGAGGTCACGGATCTCGCCGATCATCATCACGTCGGGGTCTTGACGCAGGAAGGCGCGCAGCACCTTGGCGAACGTATTGCCGGCCTTCGGGTCGATCGGCACCTGGACGATTCCGTCCACATTGTATTCGACAGGTTCCTCGGCGGTGAGGAGTTTGGTGTCGATCTGGTTGATGCGCCGCAGGATCGAGTAGAGGGTGGTTGTCTTGCCGGAGCCGGTAGGACCGGTAACGATGAAGATTCCGTTAGGCTTCTCGACATCCATCGTGACCTGCTCATAGACGTCTTCGGGCAGGCCGACGTTCTCGAGGTCGAGAGAGGTCGCAGACTGGTCGAGAATACGCATGACGACGGACTCGCCGTGGGCGGTCGGGAGGCAGCTGACACGAAGGTCGACAGGCTTGCCGGCGACGGTCAGGGCGATACGGCCGTCCTGCGGCACGCGGCGCTCGGAGATGTTGAGGTTCGCAAGGATCTTGATGCGCGAGATGATGGCGGGGGCCATCTTCACGTCGGGCGCCTTCATGGCGTAGAGGGCGCCATCGACACGGTAGCGGATCTTGAAGTCGTTCTCGAAGGGTTCGATATGGATGTCGGCCGCGCGGTCGACGACGCCCTGGTAGAGGATGAGGTTGACGAAGCGGATGATCGCGGACGAGTTGGCGGCACTCTCCATCGAAGCGATGTCGTTGGCGTCGGCGCCGGCGAGCCCTTCATCGTCCGTCATGCCCTCGCCAAGCGACTTGATCATGTCGGCGACGGAATCGTTCGAGTCCCCGTAGTACTGGGAGATGCGGTCCATCACGTCCTTCTCGCGGGCGAAGACGAAGCGCACCTCCTTCGAGAGTGTGAAGAGCATCTCGTCGGAGATTCTGGGGTCGACGAGGTCGAACGTCGCGAGGGTCACGGACGCGTCGTCGGCGGCCACGGGGAAGACGTTGTACATTCGGGCGGTCGAGGCGGGGATGGCCTCGGTCACGTCGGTCTCGATCGTCATCGAGGCGAGGTCGATGGCCTCGGTATCCTGATAGGCGGCCATCGCCGCCAGCAGGTCGTCCTCGGAGAGGATCTCCTGGTCGAGGACGGTCTGGCGGACGCTCTTGCCCTCGGACTTCGCGACATCCTGCACGTCCTGGGCGGAGGCCTCGTCGAGGTATCCGTTCTGGACAAGAATCTGGAGTATCGGGTCTAGCATCGTTTAGCGCCCCATTTCCTCTTTAAGCTTCTGGACGACGCTGTCGGGATCCTGCGACTTGGTGATGAGTTCGTCATAGGCGATCAGGCCGGACTTGTAGAGCTGGGTAAGGTGGGAGTCGAGGGTCTGCATGCCGTACTTCGCGCCGGTCTGCAGGTCGCTCTTGATCATGTTCGTCTTTCCGTCGCGGATACGCGAGCGTATGGCGTCGGTGGAGGTCATGATCTCGAAGGCGGCGACGCGACCGTGAACCTCGCCGTTGGCGTCGAGCTTCGGCAGGAGTATCTGGGAGATGACGGCCTGGAGTCCCGCGGCGAGCTGGGTTCTGACCTGTGCCTGCTGGTTGGTCGGGAAGGCATCGATTATGCGGTCGACGGTTTCTGCGGCGCCGGTCGTGTGGAGGGTACCGAAGACGAGGTGGCCGGTTTCGGCGGCCGTCACGGCGGCGCCGATCGTCTCGATGTCGCGCATTTCGCCGACGAGTATGACGTCGGGGTCCTGGCGGAGGGCGCGGCGGATGGCCTCGGCAAAGCTCGGCACGTCGTCGCCGACCTCGCGCTGGGTTATGAGCGACTTGGCAGACTTGTGGTAGAATTCGATAGGATCTTCGATCGTGATTATGTGCACGCTGCGCTCGTGGTTGATGACATTCAGCATCGAGGCGAGGGTCGTGGACTTGCCCGAGCCCGTGGGGCCGGTGACGAGAATGAGGCCGCGCGGCTTGAAGAGGAGTTCCTTGACGACGGGCGGCAGGCCGAGCTGCTCCATCGTAAGCAGGGTCGCCGGAATCTGGCGGAGGACCATGCCGTAGCGCTTGCGCTCCTTGAAGACAGAGACACGGAAACGCGTGGCGAGGCGCTTCTCGTCTTCGGCCTCCTGCTCCTCGGGAGTGCAGAGGTCGCGGAAGGCGATGGCGTAGTCGGCGCCGCCGTTCTTCTCGACCTCGGCCATGTGCTCGTCGGTCGAAATCTCGCGGCAGAGGTTGTAGCTGTCCTCTTCTGTGAGGTCTTCGTCGGCAAGCGGCAGAAGCTCGCCGTGCACGCGAAGCTCCGGCGGCATGTAGGCGCGGATGTGGAGGTCGCTGCCGCCTTCGTCGATCATCGCGGCGAGCAGGTCTTTCATCGAAATATCCATTGTCGTACTCCTCTTTTAAGTTGTCGTGCCTCAGTCGGCATCACCCATCGTAACGCGCAGAATCTCGGAGAGCGAGGTCATGCCGTTGGCGACCTTGAGCATACCGTCCTCACGCAGGGTGCGCATACCCATCTCGCGGGCGCGCTGCCTGAGGAGCGTCGCGGGGGCATGGTCGAAGATGAGGCGCTGGATGGCGTCGTCGACCTTGAAGATCTCGAAGATGCCCTTTCGCCCCTTGTAGCCGCTCTTGCCGCAGCGGTCGCATCCGGCGCCGTGGTACATCTTGTCGGGCAGGGTCGAAGAGAACTGCCCGAGCATCTTCAGCTCGCGGTCGGTCGGCGTATAGGCCTCGCGGCACTGCTCGCAGATCGCACGGACGAGACGCTGGGCCATCGCGGCACGGAGGGCCGAGGCGACGAGGAACGGCTTGACGCCGATATCGAGAAGACGCGTAACGGCCGAGGGAGCGTCGTTGGTGTGGAGGGTCGAGAACACGAGGTGGCCCGTGAGGGCGGCCTCCATCGCGATGTCGGCGGTCTCGGCATCGCGGATCTCGCCGATCATGACGATGTTCGGCGCCTGGCGGAGAATCGAGCGCAGGGCCGCCGAGAAGTCGAGGCCGACATCCTTGTTGACCTGCACCTGGTTGATACCGCTCATCTGGTATTCGACAGGGTCTTCGACGGTGATGAGCTTCTTGTCGGGAGTGTTGATCTGGCCGAGACAGGCGTAGAGGGTAGTGGTCTTGCCGGAGCCCGTGGGGCCGGTGACGAGCACGACGCCGTCAGGCAGCTTTATGAGACGCTCGAAGGTCGTCTGGTCGTCGGAGAGAAATCCGAGCTGCGGCAGGCCGAGCGCGAGGTTCGACTTGTCGAGCACACGCATGACGATCGATTCGCCGTGGTTCGTGGGCACCGTCGAGACACGGAGGTCGAGGTCCTTGCCGTTGACGTTGATCTGTATTCGCCCGTCCTGCGGAATGCGCTTCTCGGAGATCTTCATCTTCGACATGATCTTGATTCGCGAGATGATCGCGCCCTGAAGGCGCTTGGGGGGCGAATCCATCTTTCTGAGGGCGCCGTCGATTCTGTAGCGTACGCGGAACTCCTTCTCCATCGGCTCGAGATGTATATCTGAAGCCTTCATCTTGATGCCGTTGACGATGAGCATCGTGGCGAGCTTGACGACGGGGGCGTCGTCGCCGGTGGCGTCGGCGTTGAGGTCGGCGAACTCGTCGCGGGTCTGGACGTCGGCGGCATCTTCGCCGCCCTCGTAGAGCTTGGCCATCGCGGCCATCACCTCGCTCTTCGGCGAGACTACGGCCTCGACGTCGCGCCCGTGCAGGACATATCTGAGCGAGTCGATGGCGTCGTAGCCCATCGGATCGGAAAGCGCGACGGTTATGGCGTACTCGTCAGCCACGACAGGCACGACGCCGTATTTCTTGGCGATCTCGGCCGGGATCTCCTTGACGATCTCGGGGTTGATGGCCTCCGCGTTGACGTGGCAGTACTTGAGGCCGAACTGGTCGGCCACAGTGCCCAGAACCTCGTCTTCGCCAATCGTACCGCCCGAAACGAGCACGTCGAGCGTAGTCTCGTTTTCGGCCTTCATCGACTTCGAAGCCGCATCTATCTGCTCGGGGGTCAGGAACCCGCGCTCGGTCAGCAGCTGAAGCACATATTCGTCGTTGCTTGTCATTGTTGTGACTGTATTATAGCGCAATATTGCAATTATTGCAAGTGCTGGCCTCAGACGCGGCGCCAGACGCAGAGGCGGGTCTTGCCGTAGGTGCGGTCTCTCAAGAGCTCCCAGCCGGGAGTGGCCTCGGAGCGCTGGACGGACGTCATCTCGGCGATGAAGAGTCCACCGGGCTTGACGACGCCCCTTTCAGCGAGGGTCGCGAGCACCGAGGCGTAGCCGCGCTCCTCGCCCAGGGCGTAGGGCGGATCGGCGAAGGCAATGTCGAAGCCGGGGCCGGAGTAGGAGGCCAGGTAGCGGTAGGCGTCGGAGCGGACGATTTCGGCGACGGACGATTTGCGGAAGGTCTCGACGTTACGGCGAAGCACGTCGACATGATTCGGGGATAGCTCGACGAAGGTTGCCCTCGACGCTCCACGGGAGAGGGCCTCGAGGCCGACGGCGCCTGTGCCGGCGAAGAGGTCGAGGAACGCGGAGCCGGGAACCTCGCACTGGAGCATGGAGAACAGGGCCTCGCGAACGCGGTCTTGGGTAGGGCGTATGGCACCGGTCTTCGGCACGGCGAGGGTGCGGCCGCCCAGCTCTCCGCTGGTGATCCTCATCGCGTCCCCTTCCCGCGGCGGGCGAGGTATTCGGAGCGTCCACGGTTGCGCAGGAGGCAAGCGGGGCACTCGCCGCAGCCCTTGCCCGGAACGCCGTTGTAGCACGTGAGGGTATGGTTGTCGATGACGTCGAAGATGCCGAGATCGTCCGCGAGGGCCCACTCGTCGGCCTTCGTCATGTGCATGAAGGGCGTGACGATCCGGATGTCGCAGTCGAGGGCGAGGCGAATCGCCTTCTGCTGCGCCTTGATGAAGGCTTCGCGGCAGTCGGGGTAGCCCGAGAAGTCCGCCTCGGACACGCCGGTGTAGACAAGCCGCGCGCCGAGCTCCTTGGCCCAGACCGAGGCCGCCAAGAGGAAGAAGGCGTTGCGTCCCTCGACGACGGTAGTGGGACACTTCGAGCCGGCCTTGCGTTCGATTGGGGCGTCCTTCGACATCAGGGCGTTGCTGGTGAGGTGACGGTAGAAGTCGAGGCGGACGATCTTGTGGGCGGCGATCTTGAAGCGGCGGGCGAGCGAGCGGGCGAACTTCGTCTCGAGCGCGTGGCGCTGTCCATACTCGAAGGTCATGGCGGCCACCTCGCCGGCGCCATATCTGCGCACGGCCAAGGCGAGGGCGATCGCGCTGTCCTGTCCGCCGGATAGAACGACAACCGCCTTCATTCGCAGAACTCCGCACAGCTGTCGGCGGTCTCCCAGACCTTTACGGACACGAGGCCGGGGATTCGCGGCTTCAGCTCGCCGAAGAAGTAGCGGGCGAGGTTCTCGGCCGTGGAGCGAAAAGGCAGGGCGACGGTTCGCATGCCGTGCTTCTCAACGACGGAGGCGATCTCGCGCTCGCCTTCGCTGGCGGTGGAATAGATGAAGGCATGGTCGAAGCGGTCGCAGATGACGGAGGTCGCGACGGACTTGAGGTCCTTGAAGTCGATGACCATGTCGCGGGGATCGTCGTCCGGCTGGGTGACAGAGACATCGACGCGATACGTGTGGCCATGAAGGTTCTTGCAGAGTCCCTGATGGTTCGTCAGTATGTGGGCCGCGTCGAACTTTACGGACTTTGTGACTGTAGTCATATCTCGATAGCTCCTTGCCTTAAGATTTCGATCTTTTCGCCGGACACCCTGACGACAGTGGAGGGCACCCCGCCAGGGCTGACGCCATCGTCGACAACGACATCGGCGGATAGGCCGACGTCTGCCAGGGCCGCGGGCGCATCTGTCGCGGGGCGCCGGCCGGAGAGGTTCGCGCTCGTAACGCGCAGCGTTCCGCCGCAGGCGGAGATCAGGCGACGGGTCCAGGGGTGGTCCGGCACGCGGAGTCCCTCGCCATTCACGACGATCGTCAAGCCGCCGGGCCAATGGCTGGTCAGGGCCTTGGCGCAATCGGGAAAGCCGCCCACGAAGGCTTCGGCGTGTTCGTAATCGGACGCAAGAAGCGCGATCGGCTTCGCGGCCTCACGGGACTTTATGGAATAAAGGCGGTCGACTGCGGACGGGAAAGCAGGGTGGGCGGCGAGTCCGTAGACCGTGTCGGTCGGTATCACGGCGACGCCGCCGGAGTTGAGCACGGCGGCAGTCTCGGCGAGGCCGGCGTCATCGCACTTCACGAGCCTCATGCGCCACACACCTTTCTGACGGCGGCGGCGTCGACGAAGCCGCGCAGCAGGATGCGCTTCGTCTTGGAGGTCTCGCCGCTTTTGAAGACGACGGACGACTTGGGCAGGCCAAAGGCGTCCGCGAGAGTCTCGACCAGTTCCTTGTTGGCTTTGCCGTCGACAGGGGCGCAACGGATTCGAACCTTGACGGCGTCGCCGAGGAGACCATCGACTCCAGCCTTGGATGAACGCGGCTGAGCCTTGACATTGAGGACGATGCCGTCGGGGGTCTCAACGAAGAAGGCCATCCGACTCCTCCCTTGTGAGGTCGCGCCATTCGCCGGGCTTCAGATCGGCGGGCAGGGCGAGCGAGCCGATGGCGACGCGCTTTAGCGACAGCACGACGAGATGGGCCGCGCTGCACATGTAGCGGATCTGGCGCTTGCGTCCCTCGCGAAGCCTGAAGCGCAGGAGGTGCACATTGTCGCGGCCGACGTCGACGACATCGACAGGCACGGGGCGTATCACATAGCCGTCCGGCATCTTGACGGCAGAGCGCAAAATGCGAAGTTTGTCGTCGCTCCAGCGTCCCGCGACCCTGACCTCGTATGTCTTTTCGTGGTCGTAGCGGGGATGGGTGAGCTTGAGGGTTAGCTCGCCGTCGTTGGACATCAGAAGAAGGCCTTCGCTATCCTTGTCGAGGCGTCCGACGGGCACGACGCGCTCGGCGACTTTACCGCGTATGAGGTCCGCGACAGTCCTGCCGCCGAACGGATCGGACATCGACGAGAGCACGCCGACTGGCTTGTATAGCATTATCGTGCGCTTGAGCTCGGGGGCGGAGAGGGGGCGACCGTCGACCGATATCGAGGCGGACGCCGGATCGACCCTCGCGCCCGGCTCCTTGACGACGATGCCGTCGACGGTGACCCGTCCAGACTCGATGATCGCGGCGGCTCCCCTTCTCGACGAGACGCCGGCGTGAGCAAGCACGTTCTGTAGCCTCTCTTCAGCCATGTCAGAACCCCGGCAGGTTGAGCTGGCCCGAGACGCACACCTTGCGTCCCTTCGAAAGCGTGCGGTCGGAAGTATCGTAGACGACGAACTTGATTCCGTCGAAGCGCTTGGAGAGCTCCTGGCGGATGTAGCTCGACACGCTCTTCACGTTACCCTTGTCGTCGTCGGAGAAGCCGATCGAAACGGAGCGGCCAAGCCCTCCGTTGCGCTGGAGCGTATGGAAGATATGCTCGACGAAATCGCGTATCGCGAACTCCTTCGCGAGCTCCGGCTTGGAGGCGTTTGTGGCGGTGGCGAGCTTCTCCTGATAGATGGGATCGGCCTCCATGCGCTCCCTGAAGCGGTCGTGGGTGACGGCCGAATAGCGGCACATGCCGAGGTAGTAGTCAAGCTCCTCGGCGTCGGTGCCGAACTCCGTGACGCCGTCGAAGCACTTTCGGTAGCCGCGCAGGTTCGAGAACATCTGCTGGCGCTCATCCTCGGTAAGGGCGTAGCGGATGAAGATGCGCACGGCCTTTTCGATCGTCTCGGGGGAGTGGCCACGGGCGGTTACGATGGCGAAGATTCGGCCTTCGCGCAGAGTCTTCTTGAGAGCGTTGTAGCTTGGACCCGGAATCTCGCCGTGCTCAATGCGCTCAAGGGCGGTTATCGTATCCTCGATGAAGGTGTTGCGTCCCGGCTGGTCGGCGAAATTGCGGAAGGCGGCGTCCCAGCCGCCGTCCTTCGGCGGACGGTAGTGCTCGACGTCGCTTCTGATCATGGCGAAGGTCGCAGTCGAGACCTCGACGGGAGACCACTCGCCGTCTTCGCCCTTGTGCTCCATACGAATCTTCGTGGGCATGTGAAGTATGTTGTCGTCCCAATCGAAGATGTAGTACTTGAAGTCGCGCGTCGCGACCTCTTCGTTTACGTATGGAGGCGCTTTCGTCATATGAGCGAAAGGAACTCCTGCCGCACCTTCTCGTCGCTGCGGAACGAGCCCAGCACCGCAGAAGTCGTCATCTCGCTGTTCTGCTTCTCCACGCCGCGCATCATCATGCAGAGGTGTTTGGCGTGTATGACCACGCCTACTCCCTCGGCACCGACCTCCTTCATTACGGCGGTCGCGATCTCCTCGGTCAGGCGCTCCTGTATCTGGAGGCGGCGGGCGAACATGTCGACGATTCGGGCGAGCTTCGAGACGCCGAGAACCTTTCCCTTCGAGATGTAGCCTATCGAGCACTTGCCGTAGAAAGGCAGCATGTGGTGCTCGCAAAGGGAATAGAGCTCGATATCCTTCAGGATCACCATGTGGTTCGTGCCGCTCTTGAAGTACGCGCCGTTTATGACGCTCTTCATGTTCTGGCGGTAGCCGCGCGTAAGGAAGGCCATAGCCTTGGCGACTCGAGCGGGCGTCTTCTTGAGTCCGTCGCGCTCGGGATCTTCGCCGAGCTCCACGAGGAGCTGGCGCACAAGCGAGGCGATCTTCTGTTCGTCAGGGACGAAAACGGACGTCTTCTTCTCGGCTTTCTTCACGTCGACCCTCCTCAGTAGATGAACAGCATTTCGCGGTATTTGGGAAGCGGCCACTTGCCGTCGTCGACGAGGGTCTCGAGCTTGTCAACCGTCTTCCTCAGCGACTCCATCTCGCGGAGTATGGCGACGGGCGAGCCTTTGGCGATCGCCTTCTCGATCTTCTCGCACTTGACGTGCAGGTCGTCGAGGCCGGCGCCAAGCTTCAGGGAGAGGGCGCGCAGACCGGCGATTCCGACCTTGAGTCCGTCGCGCGTGGCGCGTCCGATGGCAGTCGCAAGGCGGCTGAACTCGTCTGCAACGACAGGCCTTATCATAGACCTCGCGATCTCGAGGGCGACCTTGCCTTCGATGAGTATGCGGCTCGAGTAGTCGGCGGCGGCGATTTCGTGACGGCTGGCCATCTCGCCTTCGCTCAGCACGCCGTACTTCGAGAAGAGCGCGATGTTCGCCGCATTCTCAAGCGGAGATATCGCCTCGAGGGTGGTGCGCAGGTTGGGCAGGCCGCGGGCCTCGGCCTCCTTCGGCCACTCCTGTCCATAGCCGTCGCCGGAGAAGAGGATGCGCTTATGCTTGCGGATGAGGCGCTGCAGAAGCTTCTGAAGCTCCTCGTTGAAGTCGCCGCCGGCGGCATCCAGCTTGTCGCAGATCGCGTCGATGGATTCGGCGACGATGGTGTTGAGCACCATCTGGCTCAGTGCGCAGTTCTGCGACGAGCCGGGGGCGCGGAACTCGAACTTGTTGCCGGTGAACGCAAAGGGAGAGGTGCGGTTGCGGTCGGTGGCGTCGCGAGGAATCGGCGGCATGGTATCGACGCCGATCTTCATCGCGGTACGCCCAGTCTTCTTCTCGGCGTGGCCGGTCTCTATCTCCTTCATGACGGCGGAAAGCTCGTCGCCGAGGAAGATCGAGATTATGGCGGGCGGCGCCTCGTGGGCACCGAGACGATGGTCGTTGCCGGCGCCGGCGGTGGACATGCGGAGCAGGTCGGAGTGAAGGTCGACCGCGCGGATGACGGCCGAGAGGAACGTAAGGAAGATCGCATTGTCGCGGGGGTTGTCGCCGGGCGAAAGCAGGTTGCGGCCGCCATAGGCGATGGACCAGTTGCAGTGCTTGCCCGATCCGTTGACGCCCTCGAAAGGCTTTTCGTGCAGCAGGCAGACGAGTCCGTTGGCCTCGGCCGTCTGGCGAAGCACCTCCATTATCAGCATGTTGTGGTCGACGGCGAGGTTTAGATCCTCGAACATCGGGGCGAGCTCGAACTGGGCCGGCGCGACCTCGTTATGGCGCGTCTTGGCAGGTATGCCGAGCTTCCAGAGACGCTCCTCGACCTCAGACATGAACTTGATTATCCTCGGCCTGATCGCGCCGAAGTAGTGGTCGTCGAGCTGCTGATGCTTCGCGGGGGCCGCGCCGAAGACGGTGCGACCGGTCTGCAGCAGGTCGGGGCGCTTCAGGTAGAACGAGCGCTCGATGAGGAAATACTCCTGCTCGGCGCCGAGGGTTATCGAGACGTGGGCCTTCGGCTTCTTGAACTTCTTCATCAGGCGCTCGGTCGCGCGCGTCACAGCCTGTATCGACCTGAGAAGAGGCGTCTTCATGTCGAGGGCGGCGCCGGTGTAGGCGCAGAAGGCAGTCGGTATGCAGAGCGTCGCGCCGTTCTCGTGGCGCTTGATGAAAGCGGGGCTGGTGGGGTCCCACGCCGTGTAGCCGCGCGCCTCGAAGGTGGAGCGCAGTCCGCCCGAGGGAAAAGACGAGGCGTCGGTCTCGCCGCCGATCAGGTTATTACCGGAGAAGCGCTGCACGGCCTGGGCGGGTCCGCAAGGCTCGAGAAAGGCGTCATGCTTCTCGGCGGTTCCGCCGGTCATGGGCTGGAACCAGTGGGTGAAGTGGGTCGCGCCGTTCTCGATCGCCCAATCCTTCATGCCGTGGGCAACCTCGTCGGCGATCGACGGATCGAGCGGTTTGCCCTCACGCATCGTCGCGATCAGCTTGGACGCGACGGTCTTGGGCATGTGCTTGAGAATCGCCTTCTCCGAGAAGACATCCTCGCCGTAGTACTTCATAGGTCAGTCCTTCCTGCTGCGCTTGAAGACGTAGAATGCGAAACCGGCCGCGACGAGCACGCCGACCACGATTGAGATCCAAAGGGGAAGCCCGCCCGGGACGAGGCCCCAGGGCTGTCCGCCGGTACCGGGAGTCCAGAGAATGAACGACGCGACGACGACGGTCATGAACGCGCCCGGGAGAAGCGTCACGAGAGAGGTCCAGCGGCGTCCGCTTCTAAGGAGCCAGACGGTCGCCGCCATGAGCGAGGTGGCCGAAACCACCTGGTTGCCCCACGCGAAATAGTTCCAGAGGTTGTTGAACGACTTTGCGCTCATGTTCGACCACCAGAGAAGAAGCGTTACGATGGCGATAAGCGGAACGCACGTGGCGATGCGCCTGCCGACGTTTATCTGGTCGACCTTGAACATCTCGCCGGCACTGAGGCGGGAGCTGCGCAAGGCGGTATCGCCGCTCGTGACGGCGAGAACGACGATCGCGAGCACCGTGACGCCGCCCATCCAGGGGCCGAGGAAGTGGGTGGCGATGTTGCCGAGCACGGCGGGGCCGGGGAGGTTGAGGTTGTCGGGGGCGATGTTGTAGATGGCGAGCGCGGACGCCGCCCAGATCATGGCGATCACGCCCTCGGCCGCCATCATGCCGTAGAACGTCGCGCGGGCCTGACGCTCGCTCGTCATCGTGCGGGCGACTATCGGACTCTGGGTCGCGTGGAAGCCGGAGATGATTCCGCAGGCGATAGTGACGAAGAGGCAGGGGAAGAGCGGATTCTTCGCCTGGAAGCTCGCGAAGCCGGCGCAGTCGTCGAGGATCGCGGGATCCTTGAAGCCGGCGATGACTAGCGCGACGGAGATCGCCAGCGAGCCGATTACCAGAAGCGCGCCGAAGAGGGGGTAGATGCGGCCGATGACCTTATCGACGGGAAAGAGCGTCGCGAGAATGTAGTAGACGAATATCGCCGACACAATCCACCAGAAGAAGGACATGTCGGGGAACATCATCTTGTCGATGAGATTCGCCGGCACGTTGATGAACACCGTAACGCAGAGCAGGAGGAGCAGCACCATCATTCCGGAGAACACCTTGGAATACGTCTCGCCGAGATAGCGGCTGACGATCTTAGGCATGTTGGCGCCGCCCATCCTGAGCGACATCATGCCGACGGCGAAGTCGTGGACGGCGCCCATGAGTATGCAGCCTACGGGGATTATCAGAAGCGCGATCTTGCCGAATTTTATGCCGAGAATGACGCCGATCACGGGGCCGACGCCTGCGATGTTGAGCAGCTGGATAAGGAGGTTCTTCCACTGCGGCAGCGGTATGACGTCCACTCCATCCGGCGAACTGACAGCCGGAGTTTTGCGGTCGTCAGGACCGAACACCTTCTCTACGAACCTGCCGTATGTGAGGTAGCCAAACACCAGAAACGCGATACCGCCAATGAACCAGCTCATTATTTTATCCCCTCCAAAAGACACGCCGCATGCACCTCTATGCCGACGCCGGCGCCGACGTCATCCATCTTCTCGTTCGTCTTGCCCTTGAGCGAAACGCCGCCGACGGGACAGCGCAAGAGACCGGCGAGCCTTAAGCGCATCGCCTCGACATGGGGCCTCAGCTTCGGGCGCTCGCAGATGACGGTCACATCGACGTTGCCTACGCGCCAGCCGGCGGCAGACACCTCGTCGACGACGGACGAAAGCAGCTTGGCGGAATCTGCGCCGCGCCATTTCTCGTCGGTATCGGGAAAGTGCGAGCCGATATCGCCGAGAGCCGCAGCGCCGAGAAGAGCGTCGATCACGGCATGCAGAACGACATCCGCATCCGAATGGCCCTTGAGCCCCGTTTCGCCCTCGATTTCGATTCCGCACAATACGAGCCTGCGCCCCGCCTCAAAGCGGTGCGAGTCGTAGCCAAAGCCTACGCGAAACCCTGCCATAGACGTATATTATAGCATATCTTTACCTTGCTGTGCTAGCAGAAGCCGCACAAAAAAGCGCAAAGCCAGATGGCGTAATTTACGTTTCGTACTTTACGCCATGGCATAAATGTGCTATACTACGCACTTATGAAACCCAGCAACCCGTTTGTTATCAATGGCTACCGCGGCCCTGAGTATTTCTGCGACCGTATTCAGGAAACCAACAAAGTCATTTCAGCACTAGCCAATGAGCGAAATATAACGCTCATGGCACCGCGGCGCTATGGAAAGACCGGGCTGATCCGCAATGTCTTCAATGCTTTGCCAAACGACTACGCATCAATTTATGTGGATATTTATTCCACTACCAATCTACAGGAGTTTACACAAGCGTTTGCCTCATCCGTAATTGGTGCTTTGGACAACACCGTTGACAAGGCTTTATCTTCTATTGGACGATTCTTCAAGGCCGTGCGCCCAACCGTTACACCCGACGGGACTGGCGGCGTGTCGTTTTCCATTACAGTCGATAAGGATGCGACATCGTCAACTTTGCTAGGAGCCTTTGAGTATCTAGCGTCAAAAGATAAGCATATAGTCGTGGCGATAGATGAGTTCCAGCAGATTATGAGTTATCCGGAAAAGGGAACGGAGGCTTTGCTGCGCAGTAAAATACAGTTCCTTGATAACGTCAATTTCATCTTCGCCGGATCGAGGCACCATATGATGGGCGAAATGTTCACATCTCCGCGCCATCCGTTTTACCAATCGACAGACATGATGTCTCTTGATGTCATCCCGCGAAACACCTATTCCGCATTTGCAGAACATTTCTTCCGCAAATCTGATAGGGCGTTTTCTTCCGAAGCCTTCCTTGCCCTCTATGACCGATTCGATGGAGTTACTTGGTATTTGCAGAGTGTTCTAAACAGGATATGGGGTGAAGGCGGGTCAATTGGATCAGAAGATGATGTCAACGCTGCGGTTGCAAGCCTTGTAGAAGACAGGGCCCTTACATTCCACGATCTTTTTGCCGCCCAAAGCGAAGTTGGCAAGAAGCTTCTTCGCGCAATCGCTCACGAAGGTAAAGTGCGCGAATTGACAGCAGGTGAGTTTATCAAGCGGCATTCTCTAACTGCGCCTTCATCGGTTCGAGGTGCGCTACCGGTGCTTGAAAATCTGGACCTTATCTATCAGTCTCCCGATGGATATATGGTCTATGATTATCTTTTTGCCGAATATCTGCGCCAACAATAAATTCTGCGCTCGCTACGGCGTTGTAGGTCTCGCAGAAATATCTGCGTGCATCCTTGAACACATCAGGCTCAATGCCCTTTACGCCCGCAATCTCTGAGTCATACACTTTTATATCATATCATATTTGATATTTCAGAGCAATCACCGCAATTACAAATTTCATGTTTTATGTAACATGTTTTATGAAAGCCGATTGCGCCTTCGCCATGGTGAAGATTTTGTCCATATACTCCAGAAATGAGGGAAGCATGGGGGGGGGGGTATTGTACCTGATGTCGGGGGGTATGACAAGCGTAGGCTTAGGGTGCCATAATCCGCCGCCAAGCGGCTATGCTTCGAATCAGAATGCTACGGCAATACAAGACTTACGCAACCTGCGCCGTCCTTCTGAAGCGACCTGCCCAACGCCTTCCAAAGCGAATACTTCCATTTGACGATCAGGTTGCGCTTTCGCAACTCCGCCGCCTTTGGACGGTTCGTCAGGCGTAGCTCGTCGAGCCAGTTCCACTCAGCCGCTGTTCCATACACATCGCTTTCGAGGCTGGAGGGCCTTATGTGCCTCGTAAAATGGATGTGCGGCCCGATATCGGCATCGACAAGACTCTTGCCGCCAAACTGCATCACGCGCAGATCAACCTCCGTATTGGCGAACGTATCCCTAAGCGCTTCATATATCGACCTAATAATTGCCTCATCAAACGTAAACGAAGTCTCAAGAACGAAAAGCACCCTTTTTGACTGGCTTACATTCTTATACATCCGGTCGATGCGCTTTTGGATAATTGCCCTGTCGACGGCAAACCCTTCCTTGTCCGTAAGCGGCGCATGAAATTGATGTACGAAGCCGAATCCAGAAAATGTATCCTCAAATTTATATGTGGGCTTACCGGCTTCCATCCCAGGCTCGCCGATATCCTTCATGTTTTCGTATATGCAGAAGTCGGCAAATTTCGTGCGTATCAATTCCGGCAGCTTTGCGACATACTCCGCCCCCTTGATATATGTCCAATCCAAAGGTAGTGAATATGGCCGCATTCCGCGATGGCGAAGCTGCACCGCAACATAGCAGTTGCCGCCTAGGGAAACTATCATATCATATGTCTTTTCCATTGTGCCATGCCTCCATTGAATACGCCCTTCTGCGCCATACGGGAACGCCCAGCACCTTTACGGTCAGCCGTCCCTTGTGCGAAATCTTCTTATAGAAAAGCCACTTATGCGGGATTCGGCGCTTGGAGTTTATTAGAGCCGCGACCGAAGGCAATTCCGTAGCCTTGCCGATGGCGTAGCAGGTCGTCGTAACATAGACGCGCGAAGCAGTCGCGAATTTTTCGTTCAGGTAGCGCAGCTGGTCGTGAAAGCGCGGCACAACATTGCCGTAAGAGTAGTGATGCGAGCGTATCGGCAGAACCTTCGTATCTATGCCGTATTGTTCCTTCGCGGCTATGCCAAAGTCTTCGGTATAGAGGTCATACGTCAAATTCTCATCGAACCGTAGGCCATGCTTCGCAACAAGCGACGAATGGACGATCAGGCAGGCGCAGTCTATCGTATCGACAGTCGTCGGCTTCGAAACCGGCGCGCCCCGGAAGCTCATGTCTGAACCATCCTTGTTGGAGTCTATCTGCAGGCCGACGCCAGGAACGCGCAGTTTCGCGCCGAACACGCCGTAAATCGCCCCCTTATCGAGAGACTCGAGCTTTGGCGCAACGGGCTCCAGAAACTGGAAGTCCTCATGACAGAAGACGAACCACGCTTCCTTGGAGTAGTCGTAGGAGTTGAGGAACGAATTGTATCTTACCGGTATGGTCTTGTTCTCGGCATTGTTGTCGAAGGCAACAAGTTCGGCGCCAGCATTGCTCGGATTGTTCCGAACAAGCCTGTCATACATCGCAAAATCGCGAACTACGGAAATAAAAACCATCGGCGGTTAAGGAATCAGACAATTGCTAGGCATTCCACATATTCACAGCGTCGATAACACGCTGAGCCTCTTCATCCGTCATTGTCGGACTTATCGGCAAACTCAAGACTTCGCGGTGTATCTTCTCCGTTATCGGATAAGACCTCTCGGCCCATTCGGCATACGCGCCCTGCTTGTGAGGCGGCATCGGATAATGTATGTTCGTCTCGATTCCGCGCTCCTTAAGATACGCCGCCAGGCCGTCCCGATCATCGCAGCGAATCACGAACAGGTGCCAGACATGGGCCATCTCGTCATAGGCTTTCGGCAGGATTATGCGTGGATTCGTAATGCGCTCGCGGTAGAGCTTCGATATCTCGCGGCGCCTTGCGTTGTCGGCGTCAAGATGCGCAAGCTTAACATCCAAGACCGCAGCCTGAATCTCATCGAGCCTCGAATTGACGCCCTTGTAGATGTGATGATACTTCCTGTCGCTGCCGTAGTTGCCGATCGCCTTGACCTTCTCGAGAATATCGAGATCGTTCGTCGTCACTCCGCCGGCGTCACCCATTGCGCCGAGATTCTTGCCGGGATAGAACGAAAACCCTGCGGCATCGCCGAGATTGCCTGTCCTGCGCCCTTGATAGATTGCGCCATGAGCCTGGGCGGCGTCCTCAATAATCTTGAATCCGTATTTCGCCTGCAATGCCCATATCTTCTCCATCGGCACGGCCTGTCCATAGAGATGCACAACCATCACGGCCTTCGTCTTCGGCGTGATCGCCGCCTCAATCTTTTCCGGGTCGATGCAATAGGTTTCGATATCCGGCTCGACTAGCACAGGCGTGCAGCCGTTTTCGCTTATGGCCAAAATCGTCGCGATGAATGTATTGGCCGGAACGATGATTTCATCGCCAGGACCGAAACCGTATGCACGGATTATGAGGTTGAGGGCATCGAGTCCGTTTGCAACGCCGACCGCACCCTTCGCCCTGCAGTAGGCCGCAAAGTTCTTGGAGAAGCGCTCGTTCTCCTCGCCCTGCAAATACCACCCTTTGTCGAGGATGGTCTTTATCCGCGCATCGATTTCGGCGCGGAAGCGGTTATTGAGGTCTTTCAACGATAGAAACGGTATCATAGCGTGTTTACTCCATTAATACTATATATCGTGAAACTCCAGAATGTGAGCATTATACCATATTTCTATTCAGATGAATAGCGCAAAGTTGAATAGGTTTTTCGCAGAGTCCACAGGATTATAGGCCCAACAACATACTGAATGGTATTATTGCATCAAAATATCCGTCCGTCTCAATCCCAGGCGCAAGAGTTCCATCATAGACAAGCGCAGCACGTGTCGACTTGCCGCGAGGAGTCGACAGCTTACGAATCTTTCTCTCTACCTCGCCAATAACATCCATTCCAATCTCGCGCTTGCGCTTTATCTCAATTATATAATTGCTGTACTTGGTCTGCAAAAGAAGATCTATCTGAAGTCCATCAGGACCATTTCCCATTCTCCTCCTCGAATACGGGGCTGCCGACTCGATTAAAGAATTGCCAATGTGAAGAGGCTCAATCAAGGCCTCGTAATGATTCAGCACGAGATTCTCGAACTGAAGCCCCATGATAGAGTCCCATCCATCCAGAGCATCCAACGATACGAACCTATAGGCTCCGGCGTCTATTATTTCCTTTCTCGGCTCGATGTACCGCAAGTAAAAACGCGAATAGTTATCCTTCAGGCGATATTTGACCTCTCGTGCAATCCGACCCGTCTCAGGATTCTTGCCGGCATCCGATGCAACAAGGCCAGCCTCTTCAAGCTGCTCCAGGGCCTCGCCTATCTTGCCTCCTTTGCCGGCACCAACAGCAATCGCGGCTTCAGAAACGGTAAGTGGACATTTCACAAGCGCTCGAATAATCTTCCCCGAAAGCGTCGGAAGCTTTGTAATCACATCCGAAAACATCTCGTCGAAGTCGATACGCAGGATTGAACTAGGCCGAAACGCCAGCCTTGCAAGATTTGCAGAAGCAGACATCCCCGGATCTATTTCTTGTAGATACCTTGGCACGCCTCCAGTCACAGACAGCACATCGATAATTTCCCGAATCTCAACCCGGCCAGCCGCACTACCCCAAAACTTAGTGCACTCCCTAAGCGGCAGCTCCTTGACAACAAGGTCAAGCGAACGCCGTCCGAAAAATGCACCGTTGTCAACAAAATGCTCTTTGATCCAGCCCGATACGCTACCACACACGACAACGACCAGACGATCATGCTTGGACCAATATTCATCCCACGCTACCTTGACCATGTCAGCAAATGTTGCCTCATAATGCCCTAACCATGACACTTCATCAAGCAAGACGATCGTTCTCTCCTTGTCGTTTATCTCGCGATCCAACCGAATGAACGCCTTAAGCCAATTGTCTGGTATGCTGTCTTCCGCCTGCGTCTGCGTGGCAAGCTCCCTCGCAAATGTCATCAACTCCGTCTTGTTAGAATACTCTGGCTTGGGTCGCAATCCCTCAATCCGTATAAACCGAGCTTTTGACTTGTTGGCAAAAGCCTCAATCAATGTAGACTTACCTATGCGACGGCGACCACGACATGTCACAAGAGATCCGCTTCGTTTCCCCCAAAGCGACATTAGATCCGCCATCTCAGCATCCCTGCCAAAGAAATTCATATCCGTAGTTCCTCCATAAATCGTGCATATTATACCATTAATCTTTCTGTTATGTCAATAGGCGCAGGTTCACCTATTTGCGATTTTGGTAATTAGGTGAACCAATTTTCGGCATCACTTTTGGTTCACCTAAACAGGATTTCTGCCTTTAGGTGAACCTATCATTTGTTGCTTTTCGCAAAACCATCGGGTGGGAATCGCCTGCCCCAAGCGGGCTACTCCGCCACTCTCCACCCCACCCTCGCAGAGTCTCAATACAGGAAGCCAAATAGCCAAAGCGGAATTTTGTTGCCAATTCCTGTCTCCACCCCATCTTGAGCCACATAGGAATCCGGGATGTCCTTGATTTGGTCGAAACCCTTGCTTGGGCCGCCAATCTCAAAGAGATATCTGTCGTCAACGCAGAAGTCACCGGCAAGCGGCGCAACGACCTTGTGTGATGCGGCACGAAGTTGAGAGGCGAAGAAGGTTTCCCTTATTGCCCCTGAGTTCGTGCTTGGGGCGATTGCATTCATCAGATTGGTATCGCCGAGGAACAGTTTCTCCGGTTTCGAGAGATGCTTGAGTTTTGCATTACCAGAATCTATTGACATGACGAGTTCCGCTCTTTCGAGGGCTTCAAGCATTTTCAGTCCGAGATTTCGATTCGTTTCAAGCTCCCGATAAAGGTTCGACATGTTCGGATGCTGAGGGCAACTTTCCGCAAGCACCATAAGCATCTTCTTGGCTTTCCGTAGCGTTGCCGGGGTGAAGTCTTCTATTATCGGGAAATCCACATCTATGACGCTGTTGACAATCTCTACTAACCGTTCCTCGAATTGGCTTGAGACGCCTTTATAGATCGGATAATACCCAATCTTGAGATACTTCTCGAACGACGGAAGAATCTTTGTGCGTGAAGAGATGTCGGTTGCAATGGCACGATGGTGGGATATGATGTCCTCAAGAGAAAGAACCTTCTCATCCATGACACCTTCAAACGAGAGGAATTCCCTGAAAGAAAGCCCCTTCAGATTATACGAGGCTTGGCGTCTTGAGAGATCTGCCTCTCCCGATGAAAGTTTGAGTATGGAAGAACCGCTGTAAACGACATTCAGGTCGGGATATGTGTCGGTAATTGTCTTAACAAGCCGAGACCATTCATCGGCATGATGAATTTCATCTATAAATATGTGTGTGAAACCATGGGAATTAAAATAATCAACGGCATCCAAAATGTCATGTTTAGCGAACCAAATGTGGTCGGCCGACATATAGACGCATTTGTCGCTGCCGATACCAAACGTTTCACGTATGTGTTGTTGAATCAGGGTCGTTTTCCCGGTCCCCTTCGGACCCTTTATGCAAATCAGGCGGTCATTCCAGTCAACGCGAGGGAACAGGTATCTCTTGCGTTCCATGGGAACGCGTGAAATAAGGCGATCAGACGCCGCCAAGAGCTGTTTAGTATCTGCGACTTCCATTTTTATCCCAGTTTTAGTATTTGAAGATACGCGAATTATATCATTCTTAGTATCTGCGTGTCAACCGTGAATTTCGGTATGGGCGGGGGTGGCGTCGGGTGTCAAGCTTGACAGATAGATTTTCGGCACTTTGACTGATAGATTTTCGGACACGCTGTCCTTGATTCGGAAACATCTATGTTCCAAAGTTCGGAAATGTCGTCAGCAAACACGACATCAACATCTGAATATATCACTTTATCAAGATAGGGGAACATAGTGGCGGCAAAACATCGCACCAAGGTATCAGACGTAAATTGCGTTCGAGTCTGGTGCCCTTCATAGTTGCCCTCCCGCCACTCATTTAAAAAAAACCCACCAGTATCCTTAAATATCAGCCTTGCATTGCCGGCCTTTTCCACAATCGATGAAAGGAACGCCTGATTCTCCTTAGATATGTCATGATGCAATACATACATATCGTATGAAACATTTTTATCCGCCTTATCCAGTAAAGACCAAAATGCAACTGCCGCCGGCTTTACATAGTTGTCATCAAAACTAAAGAATATGGGTATCGTTTTCATCTGCCCCCCAAGAATGTCGCCGTAGCAGGAATACTCTTCACAACTGTAGTCCCCGCGCCAACCACAGCCCCTTCCCCAATTTCAACGCCTGGCAATACTGTAACCCCAGCGCCAACCATCGCCCCTTTCCGGATAATTACAGGCTCGAGCTTATAGTTAGCCCCATTGCCAGAAATTGGATGGCGGTCATTGCAGAATGTCGCATCGGGACCAATGAAGACATTATCTTCTATGCGCATCCCATCCCAGATCTGAACCCCACATTTTATTGTAACATTGTCGCCAATGACAACATCATTCTCAATAAAGCAGTGCGAGCAGATATTACAGTTCCTGCCGATCCTCGCACCTGGGAGCACAACGCAGTACTGCCAAATGCGAGTACCATCACCAATATTCTGCGACTGCACGTCAGATAATGGATGTATGAATGCGCTCATTTATCGTCGCTCCCGCAAATCTCAGCCCCCGTCTTCTGTAGCACAGAAGAATAATACAGACGACCTACTTGATCAGGTCGAATATGCGCACGCCCATCACATTGAGGGCGGACGGATCGGCATAGTAGCGCAAAATCGTTTTTAGGTTGTCTCCGCTGATGGATGTTGCCATTTCCGCTCCATAGTTCTGGTAGACATGATCAATGCAGATTTTTCGAAGTTCATACGCTCCCTTGCTGCCTCTGAAGCCCATGCTTCGGAGCTCTCTCGTTATGCGTGCGATCTGCCCCGCCGCCCTGGGAAGGACAAGTTCGTTACGGCTTTTGGCTTTGATTGCCTTGAGCACTTTCCATATGTCGTCATGCACCGGCCAAACCACGATGCGCCCAGACGAAAGCTTGGTCTTGTGCGGCGTATACGACAGATAGCAACGGCCGTCCTTTTCCACTATATTGTCCCATCTGAGACGCCCGATGTCACCATTGCGCATAGCAAACTCAAGCATCAACGTCGCCGCGATCCATTTCCCCTCGCATCTGGCGTTCATTTGAAGATTTGCATACCATGCCTTGACCGCCATCAGCAGCTCCCTCGCAGGGCGCGTGTAGCGTTGAGCGCTAGCTTTCACTCTCGGTACCGGAAATCGGAATGCGCGGCCCAACTCCGCTCCAAGCAGATACTCGTAATGCGGCTCTGTCCATATTGCAAAAAGCGCGTTCAGACGCTCAATGTCGCTTTTGATCGATATCAATGGCCTACCGCACTCGCAGCATTGCACTACATAATCCGCCAACATCTGCCGCGTGAGACTTGACAGAGGCGCATCCTCTGAGATATTGCACCTCTTCAATATGTTCCTTGTGGTGCCAATGTTTGTCTTGACGGTTGATTCGCAGGGCGAACCAGTGGCTGCTCGTTCTGCTCTCGCGGCTTTTGTGTAGGCGGACAGTATGTCTGCAAACGTTGTTTTATCTGGATTCATGATGTAATTCCTTTCGATTCAAGTTCAGTCCATCATAGCAAATTATTTTCCCCACCACGCTGTAAAATTTGGTATAATACGCAGTGATGATAACAAACCACACCTACGTCCTATGTTCTACGCCGTGTGCGCATCAGCCTCACGGTTCTGTGCTACAGAAGACATAGGCCGGATGAATATGGCGCAATATAAAGGATCGCTAAACGATGATTGCCATACGGCCATACACATCCAACGACCTAGAAATCTGGGACAGATTCGTCCAGAATTCAAGGATGCCGATGTTCATGTTTGAACGCGGCTATATGGATTATCATTCCGACAGGTTTAAAGATGCCTCGCTCATGTTATACAGGGACAATGATCTGATGGCGGTATTGCCTGCCTCCGCGCATGGTGAGAAGATTATCTCACACGGCGGACTTACGTATGGCGGCATGATATACGGCGAGCAGATGAAGCAGCATACCATGCTGGAATGCTTTGACGCAATGAAGCGGCATTACGGCGAATGCGGCGTGAAGACAATCATATATAAGACAATTCCGCACATATTCCATCATAGCCCTGCAGAAGAGGATCTATATGCACTATACAGAAGCGGCGCCCATCTCCTGAAGGTCGAGCCTTCCACCACGGTGGCGCTGAAAAGGCCCTTCAAGATGCCGAAGGGACGCAAGGCGCAAGTTTCCAGGGCGAAGCGTGAGGGGGTGTCCGTAAAGGAGTCAACAGACTTCGACGGCTTCATCCAGCTGGAGAACAGCGTATTGGGCGAACGCCATGCGACAAAAGCCGTTCATAATTCCGAAGAGTTGCACCTGTTGAAATCAAGGTTCTGCGACAACATACAACTTTGGTCTGCGGAATGGCAGGGGCGGATGATTGCGGCGACATTGCTTTTTGTTTACGGCGATGTGGTGCATACGCAATATATGGCAGCCGACGAAAGCGCACGTGAAATCGGCGGTTTAGACTTGTTGATCAAAACCTTGATGGATCGTTTTGCTGAGACAAAGGCGTATTTCGACTTTGGAATTTCCACTGAAGACGATGGGCGTATTCTGAACGAAGGCCTGATAAGCCAAAAGGAGGGCTTTGGTGGAAGAACTGCGGTCTATAATACTTGGGAGATATCTCTATGATACATGATGCGAGACTGTTATTTCTTAAGCAAAGAAGATTCGACCTGATCTTCAAGTTTTTATATTTAAAGTATCCTGATAATCAATTTGTAAGAGCTGCTTATTTAGAAAGCATCAGGGCGTTTAACGATTTTCACGAAGATGAGCCTAGTGATGGAAAGCCCAAAAATTCCCCCGCCGATTTCCTAAAAAGTTTTGATGCTTTATATGAGTCTATAAAAGGTGTAGGATATAATGAATCAAAGGGGCTCGTTCCTATTGGCGATAATGGTGAGATAAGCGATGGCGCACATAGGCTTTCTGTTTGTGCATATTTAAACAAAGGTGTTGCAACGGAACCAGACGGGAGGCGTGATCTATATGATTATAGGTTCTTCATCTGTCAGAAGATGGATCCTAAGATCATGGATTTTGGCGCACTGGAATATGTAAAACTAAACCCCAATGCATATATCGTAAACCTTCATTCTGTAACTGACCAAGCAAAAGACACAGAGGTTGTCAGTATTCTGGAGAAGTATGGTTTTGTTTATTATAAGAAAAGTGTCCGCCTCACTTTCGACGGCTATGTCAATCTTAAGAAGCTTTCATACGGTTCATTTTGGGAAAAAGAGCCGTGGATCGGCACTGTTTCGAATAAATTTGCCGGCGCCCAAATGCATGCAAGAGAATGCATGGGCAAGAGTCCATTAAGAGTGTTTGTTTTTGTATGCGATGATATTCAGAAGGTTATTAAGGCAAAGAGTGAAATCCGAGATTTATTTAAAATAGGCAATTTCAGCATACATATAAATGATTCGCGCGAAGAGGCAATATGGTTGGCAGAGACATATTTCAATGAAAATTCATTGAGAATGATAAACCGTCGCCCGTTTATCTACGAGGATATCAGATTTGATCAAATGATTGAAGATCTGAAAGTGGTGGCAGCCTCAAACAATGTAGACATTGAATGCCTATGTGGAGCAGGTAGCACACCATTTGGTGTATATGGGCTAAGGCAATGCAGTGATTTTGACTTCCTATATAATGGACCCTGTTCGTTTGATGTTCAGACCGAAACCCTATCAAATCATGATAGCGAGTTAAAGTATTATCCTTTCCCCAAGAAAAAGATCATTGAAAATCCCAATTATCATTTTTATTATCATGGATTAAAATTTATAACACTTGATGTCTTGCTTAGTATGAAGCAAAAGAGACATGAAGTCCCTAAGGATGTCAAAGATTGCAAAATGATCAAGAGGTTTGAAAGGTGGGGATGTGCAGGCGCACCTTTTAGAGTTAAGGTGTTTGAAAAAATAAAAAACGGGGAGCGCCGGACGATTGTTATTTTTGGGTTCATAAAGATCAGCTACAGGCGCCGGAGGAAGAAGATATGCGCGGAGACTGCAAAGTAACCGTAATTATGTCCAATTACAATCAGGAGAAATATGTCTCCTGTGCAATTGAATCCGTCTTAAACCAAAAGGTGGATTTCGCTTTCCAGTTGCTTATTACTGATGATTTCTCGACAAAAGATAAAAGCGTTGAAATAATTAAGCAATACGAAGCCAAATTTCCAGAAAAGATAAAGGTGCTTTACAATCAGGAGAATGGTGGGTATCTCAAGAATGTATTAAGAGCCAAGGCCATAACAAAAACCCCATACTTCTGTTTGCTTGATGCGGATGACTGTTGGACTGATATGGATTATCTGCAAAGTGCTGTCAACTTCTTGGACTCACATCCTGATTATGTCATATATTCCAGGAATGTCGTTTGTCAGGCAGAAGATGGCAGCGAGCATTTGTTTGTCCCGCAAAATATCTCTTCTTCTGATTTTACGTTGGACGATTACTTTAAGCGCAGCATCTGCATGACGCAAACCACAGGGACGTTTTTTCGGAATGTGATTTTTATCAACGGCGTTCCCAGTATAATGGAAAAGGCCGTGGGCACAATTTCGGAACGTTCATTTGAGGGAGATTTTGACAGGTATCTGATGCATCTGAAATATGGTAAAGCCCACTACGACCCCAAGCCAAGTGGCATTTATCGTCTTCTGACATCGGGCATTTGGTCTCGACTGACGGAATTTGAGAAAAACATCATACAGGCACAATGCTATTTGGATTACAATGCATATTTTGAAGATAAATACAATGCATTTTTCTTCTACGAGGCGTATAAAAACCTATCTTTGTGCGTTGTGGCGTTAAACGAATTGAATCAGGATTTTGCATTCGCCGATTATATAAAAGAAATGTTCTTCAATGTTGCCTCGTCGTGCCATAAAAACAGGGAGCTGATTTCTGCTTTTAACGATGCAGGAGCAAAAGGCAAGAAGATCAAGCTGAAATATCGAATAATGCTCTTCGTATACAATAAAATACGCAAGAGATTACAAAAAAAGCGCCTAGTCTAAAACCGGCATCGCCTAATCGGCGATGCTCTTGTCACAGTCTTTTCCAACCCTGCTTTTGAGCTAAGGTGCTTTTGATAGTCGTTAGGCATTAGATATTTGTCAGTTGACAAACTATATTTTGTCAACTGCCAAATTATTTTTTATCAGTTGAAAGATTTTTATTTGTCAACTGACATATAAAAATTTATCTGTAGACTTTGGTTGTTTTGTCAGTTGAGATATGATATAATGTCAGTTGAAAAGATTTTTAACCATAGGAGGACCAGATATGCTTACCGAGACGAAGAAGGAAATAAAGCTTCAGGCGATACCCGAGAAATTCCCGGGCGGCGGCGGATACATCGCCAGATGGCGCAATTCACGGACGTTGAGCTATGATGAGGTGCTCTCCGAGGTGATGGCGTCGCGCTTCCTGAACATTCCGCAGTCCGCCATGAAGATGATGATCGAGCACTTCTTCGACACCGTCATCGCCAAAACGCTAACGGACGGCAACACGCGCCGCGTCGGAGACTACTTCTCGATAGGCGTCAACATCGAAGGCCGCTTCGACGAACCTGGCGAGACGTTCGACCCCGAGAAGCACAAGCTTTCGCTCTGCATCAGACCTTTGAAGCGGGTGAAGGAGATGCTTGCCCTGACCGGTGTATCCCCCTACATCAGGAACACTGGTCCGAAGGTAGTGATAAACCGAATGTACAGCCGCTCCGCAAAGACCGACCGCACCCTGGTCTTCGGCGAAGACATCATAATCGAAGGCGAAAACCTGTTCCTTCTGCCTGACTGGGGATTCTCCCCCGACAAGATAGGCGCGGAGGACGGCCTTTCTATCGCGTACTACACGCAGAACGGCAAGACCATGAGCAGCGGCAAGTATGACGTTAGCGGGGTGAGCGTATCGGAGGATGGCCGAAGAATGACAATATCGTGGAAGGATGCCTTCACCCATGAGTTCTTCGAGGTCCACCCCGAAGTGAAGGACCCGAAAAAGGCCGTTCCCGTTGCGCTGGCGATAGGCGTCCACACGCACGGCGGCGATCCGAAGGCGAAGCGCCAGCTTCACCGTGCTCGCGCGTTCTTCGATAGCTGGCTGGCGAAATATCCCGACTACAATACGAAAGGCTTCCGCTGGGGCAAAATCTAAGCCCCTTTACCCACGCTCCGCAAAAAGTCGTCGTAGTTGCGGATGTAGTCTGCTTCGTTGTAGTGCTCGCTCGCGAGCACCATGACGACGCAGTCTGGCGAGAAGTTGGTGAATTCGCGCCAGACATTGTTCTTTATGTGAAGCCCTTTCGCAGGCGAGGCGAGGTGATATGTTTCGCGCCTTGTTCCATCGTCCAGTATGAAGTCGCAAGAACCCGAAGTGCAGACGACGACCTGCTCGAGATTCTTGTGGGCGTGATGGCCACGCACGACGTGAGGAGCCGTCCCCCAAATGTAGTATACGCGCTTTATCTCAAAGGGAAAATCATCCCCCTTCTCCAACGCTACGAGCGATCCCGTGTGGTCGCCATGAATAGGAAACTCCAAAACCTCTGCAATGGGTGTCATGAAAACATTCCTTTCACCATCAGCTTAAGTGTGGGCCAAAACAGACCTCTTGCCCTCGCATAACCCAGCACCTTAAATATGCTCTTGCGTCTCAAAACCATGCGCACCGCCTCACGGTATTTGGGATAATTGGCGCCTAATGGATCGGGCACGTAAAATGAGCCGAGCAGACTTTCTGAAACTTCAAACAAAAGTGTGTCTAAAGCTTCGCTATTGACATCGGCTCTTAAAAGCGGGACCTCCTTCAGTACTGCATCAAGCGTTGTAAATGTCATTGCCGACATGCGACGGCGAAACTTCTTTCTCTCCGCCCGGCCTTTTGAAAGCCGACCCTTTCGCATTATGCTTGCACCATTTATCCGCTGCCTTACACACTTCTCCGGGATAAACAATACATCCCCCAGAAGCGATGCGCGGAAGCCCAAAAACGCATCCTCCGCCATTATGCCGCGCGGGAATGGCAGCGCTTCCAAAAGTTTCTTGCTGAATGTCGCCACACACCCCGTTACAAGAACGACTGCAACATCATCACCGGGATTCAAGGAATAAGTCAGCGGACCGGACTCATATCTAGGATAGACCTTGGGCTCGCTTACGACATACGCCTCGCCAATTACATTATCCTCTTCGTCGATCTTCAATGCAGACGATCCGATGGAGACGACATTTGGATATCTCTTGATGTAGCCGTATATTGTCTGCAGATAGTCGGGCTCGGCGATATCGTCTCCGCCAAGAGAAGTCTGCCACTCGCCATGCGAAAGCGACAAGACATGCGCAAAGTGGTCGCCGATGCCCAGATTCTTTTCGTTGATGTTGACTACTACCTTGTGCGGACCTTTATAGTTTTTTGCAACCTCTAGCAATACATCGCCAGTTCCATCCGGCGAACAGTCGTCGGATACCACGACCTCCGTATTGCCGTAGGTCTGGGCGAGCATGCTCTCTAATGTCGCCTTCGCAAATTGCGCTTGATTGTAAAACAGCGCATGAATCGTCATCAGCGGCAAAGACGAATCCGAAAGACCATTGCCGCTATATTGGTATCTAATCACAGCAGATCCTCCGGATGGTCAAGCGGCAGTTTGACGATTTCTTCGTCTGGCATATCCCACCACTTGAGTTCAAGCAGTTTGTCGATAAGCGGCTTGTCAAAACGGTATCGCAATATCTTCGCCGGAACTCCCGCCACAATCGCATATGGCGGAACATCCTTCGTAACAACGGCGTTTGCGGCGACAATCGCGCCGTCGCCGATTGTCAGTCCGTCCATGACAATCGCCCGATCGCCGATCCAGACGTCGTTGCCGACCTTTACCGGGCGTACGGCTTCAAATGCCTTCTGGGCGTAGTTGACGCGCTTCAGCTTCTTGTATGAAAGATACGGGAAAGGATGCGTCGTCAACCAATTTGTCGGATGTTGCGACGGCCCAAGTATGACATCGACGCCAATCGAACAGAAGTTGCCGACCTCCGTATCGGGCGAAATGGAAAAGCTATGGTCGCCGTAATATGAGTGGCGCCCCAATTTGAACGGCGTATTCGGCTTGCCTAGAAGGTTGTTGCGGATTCTCTTCCTTGTCTTTGAAGGGAATATGAACATGCAAAGGAACTTTACAAGAATCCGTTTCATCGTCACGCTCCAAACCTTATCCCCACAACCCTATAGCCGCACTCATTAAGCCACTTGCTGGATTTCTTCCATATCTTATATATGACCTTCGCCCACCCTTTAGGCTTGGCGACCGTCCACCCCTTGATTTCCAGGTCGTCAAGAAACTCCCATTCTTTGCTCGCATACTCAAATGAATACGGATATGAGTCATAGCAATACCGTTCGCCGCCTGCAAAATGATATTCCTCGGGCCACTTCTCGGCAATAGCCAATGGCGAGGACAGCTTCGCATTGAATTCTTTAACGTGTATATCAAAGTTTTTACCTGGATAAAGCCCCTCCAGTGTCGCCTTGAGGTCCATTACCGTCTTTGGATCAAACGCAAACCTCACGGTCAGTATGAAAAAGATGTCCTTTGATGATTCAATCCTACACAGGAACCGCTCTATTCTTTTGCGGATAACAGCAATATCGCGATCATAGGCCGCCTGATCAATATCTATCCGATCGTTGAAATGATGTATGAAGCAGAAACCGGTATTCGTGTCGCGGAAGGAATACTTCGCTACGCCGGAATGCAATTCCTTGGGGATCTCCTCCATATTCTCGCGAAGCGCAAAATCGGCGAATCCATTCTCAAAGGCCTTGCAAAGCCAGCGGATGGATTTCTCACTCTCCATGTAGACCCAATCTAGAGGATATGACTCATAGCGCAATCCGCGATTTCTCAACTGCATCGCTGCAGAGCAATTGCCCCCAAGAGAAGCAATCATGTCATATGCTTTTTTCATATCATTCACAGTTTCCATTTGCCTCTCGTCGCAAGAAGCACGCTCTTCCATGTCGGCATTCCGCGCGGAATGATCTGGCGGTGAACCCTGAAAAGGTCAGTCTCAACGGGCCGCATCTTCTTGACCATGGCTGCGCCATACCTGTAACCGGCACCCTTCACCAACTCGACAATATCATCGTTCTCTCCACCGCGAGGATAGGCGAAACTTATTATCGGATGACCAATTATTGCCTCAATCCAAGCCTTGTTCTCGTCGATTTCGCGCTTGGCCTCTTCAAGGGAAACTTCAGTCAGCATCGTGTGGCCAGACGTATGCCCACCGAGCTCCACCAGTCCGCTCGCATCCATCTCCCTAATCATGTCTGGCGACAGAAAGCCATTATCGCTTTTGCCTCTGCTCGTAACAAACAGAGTCGCAGGTACATCAAGCTCCTTGAGTATCGGGAAGAGCAACGTATAATTGTCGACAAATCCATCATCAAAAGTAAGGCACATCGTCCAACGATCACCTGTCTCGATAGCATCCTTGAAAGTCTTGAATGTGTAGCCGTCTTTTCGCAACGCTACTATGAGATCTCGCACTTCTCTGGGGCGAATCGTATTGTTGGGACAAGACTCATCAGTGACATCATCCCCAACGCTGTGCAGCATCAGGAACGACGGCACTTTCCACCTCGGCCACCACCATAGGTTGCGCCAAGGCAACAATCTAGAGAAGATATCTTTCACTCCTCAATCTCACTAAGATTAGTATCCTGTTATCCATATGACGCAGATATTATACCAAAGCATTTCTTTTTGAGCGACCAAGATAAAATTAAAAACGACTGTTTGATCTGCTAGATGGATGCAATCCACCTTACAGCGCTACGTAGGTCAGAAGAAACCACAGGCTTGGGGGCGTATGGCTTAATACCCTTAGCGATACCTTCGCGTATTCTCGCGATGCAGCCTTTCACATCAGACCAGTCGAGCTCGCCGAAGTCGGCCAGATCGTAGTTCCACCACTTGAGTTCAAGCAACTCGTTTATCGTTGCCGCGTCAAAGCGATAACGTATGACCTTGGCGGGAACTCCACCGACTATGGCATATGGCGGAACATCCTTCACGACTACTGCGTGGGCGGCCACGACAGCGCCATCGCCAATCTTCACGCCACCCTTTATGAAGGCGCCGGAACCGATCCATACATCGTTGCCGATCTCAACAGGACGCGCAGCGTTGTACGTCATTGCCTTAGGAAGCGCGCGATCCCTCCAACGGCGAGACCATTCAAAGCATTCCGGCGCATATGAAACAGGATTTGCCGTAAGCCAATCTATAGGATGCTCATCTGGCGCAATCCACACGCCGGCGGCTATCGAGCAGTAGCGGCCAATGGAGACATTATGCAGAAAATGACCGACGCCATCGGTTGGCGAAATGGTCGAAAACGCCCCTAGCGAAAACGGCCCCCTGAGATCGACCGCCTGCGAAACTTCGCACGGCGGTTCAAGTCTGGCGTAAGGACCGACCTTATACTTGCCTATCTCAAACTGAATACCGCATCTGTTGCGAATCCTTCGCAAGGAGCCTCGCGTTATCTTGAGCTTAAGCGGCTTGTCTCGCTTCTTGCCAAACATCCACCCGAACATCATGCAGCCTCCTTTGGAATGGCGCTGTCAAATACTTCTAAAACGCAGTTCTTATGCCTGGTGCCATAGGCAGAAAAATCTTTACCCCTTGATTTTAGCACCAAGAATGTGTTATAATTAGTGCCGATTTTTGCACTAAAAAGAGTCTGGAAGGAGAAAGTCATGATGACGACAATGGCGGCGCAGGAAATAAAACGGCGCGGAATGAGCGCTATGAACGAGCAGTTGAAAGACGGCCCGGTGTGGGTTATTGCAAACAACACGCCCAAATATGTAGTTCTCTTCGCCGACGATTTCAAGCGTATGAGACATGAGATGTTCGTAAAGGCATGCCACGAGTCGATGGCGGAGCTAAGGGAGGGGCTCGGCAAGCGCACAACGGTGGATGAACTCATGGCAACGTTTGACGAGGAAACGGCTTCCTGTTCAGTCTGATACAAACGACCGGCTTTGAGAGAGCGCTCCGCCGGTTTGCCCGCAGACATCCGGAACTTCGCGAAAAGGTTGCCGCAACGTTCCGCATGTTGAGCGAAAATCCGTTCGCGCCTTCGCTGCGGCTCCATGCCCTTACTGGAGATCTTGCTGGACTTCATGCTGTCAGTATCACATACACCTATCGTATCACGCTGATTTTGCGCATTCTTGAATCCGAGATTGAGCTTGTCAACATCGGTTCTCATGACGAGGTATATGGATAAATCGCTCACGCCGCCTCCTTCGCCTTGCTCTTCCAGACGCGGATGCCGCATACGAGATAGCGGGTTGTTTGCTTCTTGGTGTACTTGAAGAAGAAAAAGCCTTTGACATGGCCCCACATGAACTTTGCCGCATTGAAGCTGTATGGTGACTTAAGAAGGTACTTGAGGTAGAGCGGCCAGGTAGTGTTCTTCCAGATATTGCACCAAGGCTTGAGCGTGAAGCCAGGGAAGTGCCATATGACTATGTCTTTTCTGAACGGACTGTAGCGAACGTTTATTCCGTCCCACTCTGGCCCAAGCTGAAGTATCTTATCCCTGAAGGTGAGGTTTATTATGTCCTGATCGGGCCAAGATATTTTCGCGGCATACTTTACAGTATTCTCCATCAGCTGACGCGCATAGTCGCCCTGACGCATCTCCTTGAGGTCCATTACGAGAAGCCCCGAATAGAAATAAGGCGCGTCGCCCTCAATCCCCATCAGGCTTTTCTTCCACTCGCCAGCCTCGCCTTCCGACACGGCCGCAAGTATGTTGCCCTTGAGATCCAGCTCCCAAAGCGGCCGCAAATCGCCGACGCAAAGCACATCGACATCGCTGTAGATTGTGCGGTCTTCGTCGGCGAGCACATCAGGCAGAATGTAGCGGTAATACATCTCCTGCGTCACATGCTCAAGCTCCGGCGGTATCGGAAACTTCGCAAACTGCGAATCGTCTATGAGGTGAAACTTCACCTCGCAATTCCCATACATCCGCTCAAGCTCGCGTATGCAAGCCTGGTTGGCTTCGGTTATGTTGCGATGAAGCACATGGAACACGAAGCGGGATGACGGGTTGTTGACAAGCACACTCGCCAGCACGACAGCAAGATGTTGAGAATAGTTGTCAGATACTGAGAACGATATTGATACTGGCTCGCTCATCACGCAGGTATTATAGCAAAAACAACATTATCACGCAATTTACCTACTCTTTGGGACGGTCGAAAATGAGATGCGACTGCAGCGCGGCCAACAGCGCCATCAAGGCCATCGTCATTTCGCCGCCCTCCTCCAGGACGGTTAAGAGCGAGAGAGTCGTCTCCGAAAGCTCGACACCGGCATGGCGAAGATTCGCGGGCAGGCGGTCCACAATCATCACGACGACACTCGCCGCACCGAATGTTGCCATGGTCCAAGCGACAGGCTCAAGCTTGAAGAACCCCTTGACGAGCGGCACGATATAGCGCACTAGCGGCAGAATCACCGCCACGAAGAAGAGCGCGAAGAAGGCGACGACGAACAGCTTCGGCATGAACGGAATGTAGCCCGCCTTCAGAAAGCGCATCTTGAAGACCGTGCCTGTGAAACTCTCGGCGATGTCGGGCCAGATGGACGCGAAAAGCATCTTGTGAAGGTCGGTCTCGCGCACGATTGCCATGATCGCCAACAGCGACCAGAGCGCGGCCCAAGCGCACTGCCTCTTGGTGCTGCCGCCGCATGGCGGACAAAGCCACACGAGCGGAATGATCAGCGCAAAGAGAGGAAGCGTCATCAGTTCGACGGGCGAGGCGCCGTGGTTGTCGAAAAGACTTGTGACGGTAGCCGGGTCGAGAGCGGACCAGATGCACACGAATATGGCGAGGCAGACGAGCGCCAAAACAGGGGCGGTAAGCCACGACTTCCTGGATGTTATGAGGTTCATGACAGTGTCTCCTTTCGAACGCACAATCGCGTTTGGGGTATTATCCCATAAATATCGGCTCTCGTCAAGATGACGGCCGCAAAATCGGGTTATCCATAAATGCGCAAGTATCGCACCAAAGTTTTTCATATGGCACAACCCGCTTCAATTATGGTATAATGACTGCATGAAAGTAAATGTAATATGCCTTAAGTGGGGTACGTTCTACGGTCCCGATTACGTTAATAGGCTATACAACGGCGTCAAGGCTCATATGGACAGGCCCTTCCGCTTCGTTTGCTTCACAGACGATCCGACCGGGCTCGCAGACGGTGTCGAGGCCGCTCCGTTCCCCGAGCCTCCGCCCGGCTGGAAGTACGGCTGGCCGAACATATTCGTCAAGCTCTGCCTGTTCCGCAAAGGCCTCGCTGGGCTTGAGGGTCCGACGCTGTTTCTCGACATCGACCAGATAATCGTCGGCGACATGGGGCGCTTCTTCGACTACCGTCCTGGCGAGTTCTGCATCATCAGAAACTGGATCGAGCTTCGCAAGCGTCTTTTCCGCAGGCTCCCCAAGGTTGGCAACTCCAGCTGCTTCCGCTTCGAGGCCGGCAAGATGGAATACGTCTACGAGGCGTTCCTCGCCGATATGGACCGCGCCGTCGACCAGCGCTTCTTCCGCACCGAGCAGGCGTTCATGACACACGCCGTCGGTCTCGACAAGGTCAACTGGTGGCCGTCTGGCTGGGTGAAGTCCTTCAAGCGCTCATGCGTGCGCATATTCCCGCTGAACCTTTTCCTCGGCGCAAAGAAGCCGAGCGGTGCATCGATACTGTGTTTCCACGGCGCGCCGAGTCCGCATGAAGCGATCGCCGGCTATCGCGGCAAGCACCTCAACACATGGGTCAAGCCCTGCGCTTGGGTAAAGGCTCTTTGGGAGGCGGTCTGATATGTTGTCGCTTGGAATGCTCTCGTGGCGTGCCCACGACACCTTGAGGAAAACCCTCTCCTCATACACCCACCTCCTGCCCCTCGTTGACGAGGCTGTCATATACTTCAATGCGCTTACGCCTGAAGACAAGGCGATAGCTGAAGAGTTCGGCTTTAGGGCAGAAGGAGGGTCCGAGAATCTTGGCATCCTCGGCGGCACCCTCGAGCTCGTCAAATGCCTCAAGGGTGACACAGTAATGCTCGTCCAGAACGACAATCCGGTCAATGTTCCTCCGGATGTGCTGGCGGCGCGTATCGCCGACGCCAAGCGGCTGCTCTCGAGCGGAGCCGCTGAAATGGTAAGACTGCGCGACAGGTTCGACCCGACGTTCTCCGACAAGATGAAGTATCTCGAATACTGGCCGGCGGACGGGGAGCCGGATACCTTGAGGCTGAAGTTCCGCAGACTTTTGCGGCCTTTCAAGGCCAACAGGATGATCGGCCGCGCACCTGCCGCGCTGAAGGATCCCGCGACGGCCTATCCGGATATATTCAAGCGCGACGGCTTCACATTCATAACCGACTCGCGTTACACGAACTATTCCGACCAGCCTTTCATGGCATCTCACAAGCTGACTCTTGAACTGCTCGAGTGGGCCGATGCGCACAAAGAACACTCCCGAACGCTGAACGGTCGTCCTGTCCCGGAAATCATAATCAACGGCAAGTATTGGCGAAACCTCAAGGTGCGGGTCGCGATATCAGAGGGCATATTCGCCCATGCCAGATACGACGACTCGTTCCGCCCGACCCATGCAGCCTACAACGAGGCCGTAAGTGCAGAGAGTTCCTCTTCGGTCGGACCCTCGTTGAAGTAGCGGTAGTTCAAGACCCAACATGATGGGTGGCGGCGGATCGTCCGCTCGATTGCTCTGAGCACGTCGATCGTCCGTTGACGGATATCCATGCCCTTCTCCCACTCGAACGTCGCAAGATGTTCGCAGACGTAGTGTCCGTTCTTGAGCGGACGTGACCACGCGACGATGATTGGTACGTGCGTCTTGGCAGAAAGGAACGCCGGAGCAACTGACACGCACATAGGACGCCCCAGGAACCAAACCCAGATGCCGCCGTCCTTCTTGTTCACGAACTGGTCAACGAGAAGCCCGATGTCCTTTCCATCCTTCAACGCCTGCATAAGCGGACGGAATGCGCCTTGCGCCGGCACGATCTCCTGTCCGATCGATCTGCGCGACTTCATGAGCAGCTTCGTCATCGCCTTAGAGCCGATGTCCTTCGCGACTGATATCATCGGGTGGCCCATGAGATGCACCAGCTGTGAGAGAACCTCCCAGCAGCCCATGTGCGCAGACACGGTTATCGCCACAGGATTGGCCTCGAGGATCGCTCTGCACTTCGGCGAGAGCTCCGCGATGGAACCAGCCCTCTTGGCGGCATTCTTCGATGTCCAGAATATGTGGCCGATGGTTCGCGCCATGTTGCGGTAGCTGCGGCGGATGATCTTCTCTTCACGCGACGTAGGGTCGTAGGTGAGATACTTCGGGTTGAACGCGTGCTGCATAAGGCCGGGGACGATTGGAGGCCCCTTGCCCTCGATTACGCGAAGGTTAATGAGCGACTGCTTGCGCCCGCGTTCATCGAAGCGATAGAACGCAGCACTCAGCAGGTCGCACAGCCGGAAGAGCATCCTGTGCGACACGTTCGAAAAAAGCAGCTCCGCGAGAAAGATGCCGAGCCACTCGAACGGACGACGCATCGCCCGCTTTATCTGCTTGCTGCGCGTTGTCGCCATCGTATCCTCCCCTACTTCTGGTGCTGCATGTCGCACAGCCTGCGGTAAACCCCGTTCGCCGCATAGAGCTCGTCGTGGGTTCCGCGCTCGACGATCTCGCCATGCTCCATCACGAGTATGAGGTCAGCATCGCGGATGGTCGAAAGTCTGTGTGCGATCGCGAACACCGTCCTGTTCTGCATCAAGTTGGTGAGAGCATCCTGCACAAGCTTTTCTGTGACGGTGTCAAGCGCGCTGGTCGCTTCATCGAGAATCAGTATCGGCGGATTGCGAAGTATCGCGCGGGCGATTGCTATGCGCTGACGCTCGCCACCAGAAAGTGCAAAGCCCTTCTCGCCGGCCAAGCGGGAATATCCCTCTGGCTGCGCCATGATGAACTCGTGGGCATTTGCCAGCTTCGCGGCCGCTACGACCTGCTCATGCGTTGCGTTGGGCGTGCCGTAGCGAATGTTCTCCTCGATCGTGTCGTTGAAAAGTATCGTCTCCTGCTGGACAGACCCGACGAGCCGACGGAGATCTGCGATACGCAGGTCGCGCAGGTCCGTGCCGTCCATTGTGACGCGTCCGGAGCTCGGATCGTAGAAGCGGGCGAGCAGCCCCGACATCGTTGTCTTGCCGGAGCCTGTACCACCGACGACGGCAACCATCTTGCCGCGCCCGATCTCAAACGAGGCATGGCTGACGGCGTCGTGGTCGGCCGTGTCGTAGCGGAAGCACACGTCGTCGAAGACGATCTTTCCGTCGAACGATGTCTTCTCCTTAGCGTCGGGCTTCTCGGGCAGCTCCATGTTGACGTCGAGTATCGACCATATACGCTGCAGCGACGCCTGAGCCGTCTCAATCTGCACCTGAAGGTTGGCCATCTGCTTGAGCGGCTTGTAGATGAGCAGCAGGGGCGCGATCATCGGTATCACGTTGGCGAGCGTGACATGCGCGGCGAAGCAGTAAACGAGAAACGCGCAGATGAGCACAATGCCGATCGTCTCTACCGTCGGCCCGACGAGTAGACCCCAGCGCACTGCACGCATCGTGGTCTTGAAGAGCGTGCGGTTGACCGTCTCGTATTTCTCGTTCTCAAAGTCCTCCGTATCGTAAGCCTTCACGACGCGCACGCACGTAAGTATCTCGTGTATGCGGCTGCCCACCACCGAGCTGCGCTCGAGCGTACGACGGCTCCATTTGCGTATCATCTTGCCTAGCGAGACGACAGGCAGCATGAAAGCCGGCATGCCGATGAATATGACGGCGAGCGTCGGGAGCTGATGGTTTGCGATAGCGAACCATATGATGAAGCCGACCGAAACCGCGATCTCGAACGGCGCTCTCGCCAGCTCCGAGAGCATGGTCTGGATTATCGACTGCACGATCTGCGGATCTCCGGTCGCGCGCGACATGAGCTGTCCGACGTCTATGCGCCCGTGGAACTGCACCGACTGGCGCTGGATATGCTTCAGTATGTCTACGCGCAAGTCGGCGACCACCTTCGACGCCGACCACGTCAGGCAGTACTGGTTCAGGAATATCAGCCCAAGCCGCACGAATGCGACGAAGGGAATTATCACTATCGCCATCAGCACGAGAGCGCCACCCATCGCGCCGCTTTCGTCCTGAAGCTCAATCCCCAGCTTGCGTGCAATCTTCTCGGCCTTCGGATACCACGAAGGCAGCTTGGCCGCCTCGTCCATCTTCTTGGCGAGGCCATGCTTCTTGGGGGCTGGCGCCTGAACTTGCGCCCCAGCCTCGGGCTGCGCGATGATTCCGACTTCTGGCTCGCTCGTCTGGACTGCCGCCTGTTCGTTGGCGCTAACCTTCTCGAGCGTAGGCTGTATGACCTGGAACAGCGGCAGCAGGGTTCCCGCAGTCAGCATTCCGCAGACGATGCCGACCACAATGCGGAAGCGGTATTTGCGCGCATACTTCCACACACGGCCATACGCCTCCCTTGCCGTATACTCCCTGTCGAAGAATTCCTTCTTGTAGTCTATGCTCATCCAAGCACCTCCTTGAGGATGTCTTCAAGCTGCTTCTTTATGACGGCCATCGAAAGGTGCCGCTCGAAGAAGTCGCGAGCCTCCTTGAAATACATATCGCGGTTGGACCAGTCGGCGCGGTATTCCTCGACTGCCTTGACAAGCGCTGCGGCATCGCCCGGCGGTATGAACTTTATCGCCTTGCAGTCTTTCGCTTCGGGAGGATAGCCCGTGCAGAACTCGTTGATAGTCGGTCTGCAGCACGCCATGCACTCGTAGACCTTGTTGCCGATCACCCGCGCGGCCTTGGCAGTCGTGCCGAACACGCCGAGCACGATGTCGTGGGATGCTATGACCTCCGGAACCTTGACATAAGGCACCTTGTCGAGAAACCTCACATTCTTGAGTCCTGCCGCCTTCGCCTCTGTCGACGCCTTGTAGGCGCCCCAGCCCAGGAAGTCCCACTGTATCGGCAGATCCTGCGTCATGCGAGCGGCCTCGACGATCGTCTCGGTGCCGTGCAGCGGCAGATACGCGCCGTGATACAGCACACGGAAGGTGCCGTCGCTAGGCGGCAGTACGTCCGTCGGCTTGAACACCTTCTCGTCCGTTCCCGTAAAGAGCGCCCGCATCTTTTCGCGCGGCACGTCGAGGGTCTCGGCGCAGAAGTCGACATGGCAGCTCGTATCCCACGTCACGAAGTCGGGCGCGTTCATCATCTTCTTCTCGAGCTTCAAAAGGCGCTTCGCGCGCGGCTCCCCTGCCTTCCACTTCTTCTGCTCGAGCACCTTCTTGTCCCAAGCGGAGATCATCGGATCGAAGAGAACCTTTATCCCTCTCCTGTGCGCCCAACGGCACGCAGCGAGAATGTCGCGCTGGCGGCACACCGGCACCCACACGAGGTCTGGCTTCTGCTTAGGCCCGCGGAAGAGCGCTTCGATGTCGCCGAACCTAGGCCACACTTTGACCTGGAATATCTCGACCTCCCAGCCAAGCTCCTTGAAGAGCGAGATGTAAACCCTGTTGCGGGAGTATTCCGGATCGAACCTGCCCCAGAACAAGACTCTCTTCATCTGTATACCTCCTCCGCCCATTCGTAGGGCTGTGAATAGTTTTCACCGTAAAGTGTTTCGACCATGAAGCGCAGCACACGCTCGCCGCTGAATATCGAATGGTACTTCGCGCGCCCCGCGCCAGCCACCTTCGCGCGGGCATCGTCGTGCGCCTGATACCAGAGTATCTTCTCCGCGAGATCGCCAGGCTCGTCGAAATAGACCGTCTCGTCGCCGGAGAAGAATCGCTGCATCTCGTTGCGCGAACTCTGAAACGTCAGTATGCCATATCCCATCAGATGCGCGATTCTGTCAGACGAATACCACTTGTCGCCCTCTTTGCGGTTGAGGTTGAGCGACATCTTCGAGCTCGCGAGAACATCCTCATAGTTCGCGCCCCAGATCGACGGCTTGTCGATGCCGAAGAAATCGGTTCTGAGCTTGCCGTCAATCTTCGGCCTGAGCGCCTTGAGGAAGTCGAGCCGCGGATCGCCCTCTCTCGGATTCGCCGCATAGAAGAGGTCGCGCTCGAACTCATAGATCTTCGAGTTGTCGCCATGCTCCATCGAGGGATCGCTCGGATTCGGCATGTAGGCCATGAAGTTCCTGCCCGTGCACCACGTCTTCAGCTCCTTGCCGGCCGTAGTTATGAAGACTCCGTCGCAACTCTCCATCCTGTCCGCAATCTGCTTGCGCGTGTTCTCCTGCCAGATGGGATCGACGTTGAAGTGGGCGATCCTGACATCAGGCAGCAGCCGGCGTATCTCGAACAGCGTCTCGTTCGTTATGTAGTCGCAGTGTCCGAGAAGCACGACGTCAGGACGGAAGTTCTTCGCGCACTTGACCAGCTTCTTGTTCGCGATCACCCCGCCGATGGATCTTATGCCGAGCGGTGCGAGAAGCCTCGCCATGTCGCGGTCGGAATATTCGCAGAGCCGCCAGTTGTTGCGTATCGCGCCGCACATCAACTTGCGCCCCGGCCCCATCCTGAGGTTGCCGTAGCGCCTGATCATCAGGTTGTCCACAAGAAGAATGCGAAGCCGTTCAAAATCCATCACCACACCTCCGTTCCTTTACAGCGAAAGTTCGCGGTACAGCTCGATGGTCCGCTCGCACATCTTCTCGGTCGAGAACTCCTCGCGAGCCCTGGCCTTCGCGCGCTCGCACATTTCGCGCTTCGCCTCGGGAGTCATCGCGAGCACCTCGTCGAGCTTCTTGGCGAGCGACGGCGGATCGGCCGGCGGCACGAGAAAGCCGGTCTTGCCGTCCATGATCGTCTCGCAGGCGCCGCCATGCGCCGTGCCGACGACGAGCCGGCCCATCGCCTGCGCCTCTGGAATCGTCCGCCCGAACGACTCAGGCTTGACGCTCGTCGCGCTGACGACTACGTCGCTCATTCCGTAGATGGAAGGCATGTCGCTCGAATGCTCGAGGAACACGACCTTCACGTCGCTCGGTAGCTTAGACGCCATCTCGCGAAGCTCCGCCGAATAGTCGGTTCGCCCCTGGTCGCTGCCTACGAAGAGCAACCCTAGCGGACGAGTCTTCATCATTCCTGCTGCGGCGATCAGATCCTTCTGTCCCTTTAGATACGTGAGGCGCCCAGGCAGCGTGACGACCGGCAGCCCCTCCGGAAAGCCGAGCGACTTGCGCAGCTCGGCGGCATGAGGCGCCTCGCCGTTGAATACCGATATGTCGGCGCCGCGGTATATGCGGACGATCCTATCAGGATCGAGCCCGTAGTTGTCGAGGATGTGCTGGCGCACGCAATCGGAGACGGCGACGACCCTGACGCCCTTGAGCATCACGCGGTTGTAGGGCTTCTTGAGCCACGCAGGTTTGGTTCCGTAAAGACCGTGGTAAGTCGCGAGATACGGAACTCCCGTCAGGCGCGAAGCCCTGAGAACGCTCCAGGCCGGCGCACGGCTTCTGACATGCATCAGCGTGTAGCCGCCCTCACGGACGATCTTCGCGAGGCGGCCCCCGTTCATCCACACGGTTAACGGATTCTTCGACTGCACCTGAAGCGTGTAGTGCCTGACGCCGAGCTTCTCGAGCTGCGCGACCATCGGGCCTCCGCTCGAGACGACCGCATTCTCGATTCCGGCTTTGGCGAGCGCCGCAGCGATTTCGATCGTTCCGCGTTCAACTCCGCCCTGCCCCAGCGCGGGGAGTATCTGCAGTATCTTCATTCGCGCCACCTCACTTCCAGAAATGGCAGATGAGCGTGGCCCACAGTATGCCTGTTATCATGCCCCAGAACACCTCGCGTCTCGAGTGGCCCAACAGCTCCTTGAAGCGTTTGCGCGGCTTGAACTTCAGCTCCTTGATGTCGCGGACGATCGCGTTCAAGACCTTCGCATGCTCGCCCGCCGCGCGGCGCACGGTCGCAGCATCGAACATCGTTATCACGGCGAACGCCACGGCAAGCGTCGCGAGCGGAGTTCCAAAGCCCTCCGTGTAGCCAATGCTGAAGGCGAGCGCCGCGACTGTCGCGGAGTGGCTGGACGGCATGCCGCCTGTCGACACGAGATAGACGAAATCGAACTCGTGGGTCTTCCACGCGGCGATAATCATCTTTATGATCGACGCGACGATCCATCCGCCGAGTCCGCAGCAGAACCATTTGCAGGTGAATATCTGCCAGAAATCCCAATGCTGTATCGTAGCAAAAAACATTTGCACTATCCTTCCTATATCTTTGAAAGCTCCTTGGCCGCTAGGTCGCACACGCGGTCGATGGACGGATCGTCCGTCAGCTCGTGCAGAAACCTCCGCCTGTACTCGAGGTGTCCGCGCTCCGCGCAAAGGCGGCGCGTTGTCGCATAGTGCAGGCCAGAGACCATCCACCCGACCTGTATCATGACGAAGTCAGAAAGCGACTTTATGTTCTGGTAGTCGACGGGCAGCCTGTTCTCTATGCACTCCACGACGACCGGGTTCGGCGGCAGCCTCGTCGAAAGGTTCCAGAACGCGCGCGAGTCCTTGCGCCAGTCGGTGTTCGCGATCTCGTGCTGCAGTACGCGGAAGATGTCGAGCTTGTCGGCGTCGCGCACGGTGTGCGAGGCAGCAAGGGTCACCGTGTCGAGCCCGTCCGGCAGATCGCGCCTGTTGTGGTACAGCACTGCCGCGAGTATCGCATCCGGCCTAGGCGATCCGGCCTTCGCGAGCCAGCCCTTCTCCTTGACGATGTCGTGCGAGAATACGGCGTGGTCGACGGAATCGGAATCCTTGAACGTATTGAAGCGCTTGAGCTGCTCGTAGCGTCCCGTATCGTGCAGCAGCGCGGCGGAGAGCGCGACCTCTCGCGTGAGGTCGTCGAATCCCTCGCCGTCCGCTATCAGCGTCGCGTTCTTAACGACGAAACCGGTATGCGCGCGCTTAAGCTGCATCATCGACGGCAGCGCACCGCCTTCTTCGCGGTACGTGTCGACGTATTCGTCGTAAAGCCTTCTCAGTTCGTCAAGACGCATGTATCCTGTCGTTCGCCGCAGCGACCTTTCGCTTCAGCTCCTCCTTGTGTTCACGAAACTTCTCGCGCAGCGCGGCATCGGCCGTGCCGAGGATCTGCACCGCCAGGAGGGCCGCATTCACCGGACCCGCACTGCCGCAAGCGACAGTCGCGACCGGCACCCCGCCCGGCATCTGCACCGTGGCGTAGAGCGCATCAAGTCCGTTAAGCGCACCACCCGCGACCGGAATGCCGATAACCGGCAGAACGGTTCCCGCCGCCAGCACGCCCGCGAGATGCGCCGCGCCGCCAGCCGCCGCAATCACAACCTTGAGCCCGCGCGACTCCGCGCTCTTCGAATACTCTATCGCGACCTCGGGCGTGCGGTGCGCCGATATGACGCGCGTCTCGTAGGCGACGCCGAACTTGTCCAGCGTCTCGCACGCCTTCTTTACCAGGGGCCAGTCCGAATCGCTGCCCATAACAATGCCGACCAGTGCTTCGCTCATCTTGTCAGTCCTTTCAAAATCTCGTCCGCCAGTTCGCGCGGATCCCTCGCCTCGCTCGCAGGAACGCCCATGCGCCCCGCGCAGCCGTCGAACATTCTCGTCTTCACGTACCGCGGCTCTATCGCACGGACGGAAACGCCGCGCCACGAAAGCTCCGTATCGAGCGCGCGGCACGCAGCAGAAAGAGCACCCTTCGACGCGCAGTAGGCGACGCCGCCCGGCCAGCCCTCGTTCGCGGAAACGCTCGAGACCGCAACTACTTTCATGCCGTCTGCGGAGTTCAGGCCGCGCTTAACGATCTCGCGCACGAGACGCACGAACAGCAGGCAGTTCACGCGCACGGCCCCGAGGAAGTCCTCGTCGGAAAGCTGAGTCACAGGCTTTACGCAGCACATTCCAGTCGCGAAAACGAAGGCGTCGTATGGTCCATCGGGAAGTTCCGCCCCACTCTCGAAATCTGCGCGGTTCCAGTCCATGACATCATATCCGGCCGTGCGAGCCGCCTGTGCAACCGCACTGCCGATTCCGCCGCTGCTTCCTGCTATTAGAATCCGCACGCCACTATTATACCAAATAATCCTCAATTTTGGTATAATGCTCGCCATCATGGCTGTGATACTGGAATCGGAACGCAAGACGGCAAAGGCGAGGATATTCCTCGCCTTGGTATACGCTTTGCTCACGCTGGGCGCCGTGACGATGGTGTATCCCTTCGCGGTGATGATCTCCGCCAGCTTCTCGTCCGCCTACGACTACCAGAGGCACAGTCCGTTCGTCCGCGCGCTCTTCGACCGCGACGACCGCTTCATGCGGTCAATCGCGATGCGCTTCAGGGTGTTTCCGCGAGAGGTATATCCCGACGCGCCCGATTCGTGGACGAGCTGGTCGCAGGTTGCCCAGGACCACGAGGGCGTTGCGGCGTTCGCGCGCCACGAGCTAGCCGACACCGCCGAGCCGTGGAGCGAGCGCCGCAAGCGGGCCCGCGCCTTTCTGGGGCGTCTCGCCGAGGCCGATCCGCATGCGCTCGTCTGCGACTACGACGCGAGAGACGTTCCGGCTTTCGTAAAGTCGCGCTACGGCGACATCGACGCTCTCAACGCCGCATGGCCCATCCGCCACAGGTCGTTCTTCGAGATCAGCTTCTCGGCGGAGTCGAAGATGAATCCGGCCAAAGATGTTCCGGGCGACGAGAAGTACGCCACCTTCCTCGCGTTCAAGTCGTGGTACGCGAAGTCTTCGCTCGAGCGCGGCGACTACGTGTCGAGGGCGATGCCGTATCCGCTCAAGGACAGTGCGGACGAGATACGCAACGCGCTCGCGGTGCAGTTCGTCGAGCACGGCTGGCGCGACTTCGCGGAGAGCGCGTTCGCCAACTACTCGCTCGTCGGCGACTACCTCTTCCTGCGCGGACGCGCCTTCGCGAACACCTTACTGCTCGTCATTCTCTCGATACTCGCGTCGCTCACGGTGAACCCGCTCGCGGCGTATGCGCTCTCGCGCTTTCGCCTTAAGTCCACCGAGAAGATCATACTCTTCCTTCTCGCGACGATGGCGTTTCCTGCGGCGGTAACCGCGATACCCGGCTTTCTGCTGATTCGCGACCTTGGGCTCCTCAACACCTTCGCCGCGCTCGTGCTGCCGGGCGTCGCGAGCGGAATGTCGATCTTCATTCTCAAGGGATTCTTCGACGCCTTGCCGCGCGAACTCTACGAGGCGGCGGCGATCGACGGCGCGAGCGAATGGACGGTCTTCCTCAAGATCACGCTGCCGATGACGACGCCGATTCTCGCGGTCAACGCGCTGAACTCGTTCATCCACGCATACTCGTCGTGGGAGTGGGCGTTCCTCGTCTGCCAGAAGGAGTCTCACTGGACGCTCGCCGTCTGGATGTACCAGATGTCTCAGACGTTCGCGCATCAGCCGTGGTGCGTGATGGCCGGTTTCGTGCTCGTTTCGATTCCGACTGCGGCGGTGTTCCTTCTCTGCCAGAAGGTCATACTGCGCGGGATCGTGCTGCCTTCGATGAAGTAGGCGCCTCGCCGCAAAGCTTGGCGGTGGCGTATTCGATGGCTCTGCGGTAGGCGGCCTCGAGACTGTCGATGCACTTTCGCTCTCCGCGCCAGAAAGGCACCGGCCCGAGGCGCTTCAGTATCGGCGTCTCAATCTTCATAAAGCTCCTCGAGTGTGATGCCGCGCAGCTCCAGGAGCGACGCGGGTCGCCTCGCCACCTCTTCACCGAGAAGAAGCAGCACGGCGCTCGAATGCTTGCACGGGTTGGCGTAGTCGGGGCAGCTGCACTTCGTCGTCATGTCGTATTTTCCGGGAGAGAGCCTGCCGCCAGGAAAGAGGTCGCAGCCCTCGGCCTTGAAGAGCGTTTCGACCTCGACGGGCAGATCGTCCGCCAACAGCCGCGCAACCATCATTGGCTTGGCGCGGAGAGAAGAGACAATGCGCTCTCGCGCATCGTCGGCCGGAGTGCGAAAGTCGATCGTGATCAAATACGGGTCGGGGCGCGTACCGACGACGCTCGCTTCGATGTGAGGACCAGCGATCTTGAGCGAGACCACCTGACCCGAGGCCGCGTAGTTGCGGCCGCGTCCAAGCCGTGCGCCGAGGCCCATGCGCTCCATTATCTCGCGCCAGCGGCGAGACCACCAGCTGCGGCCAGCGCCCAAGCGCGACTCCTGCGCACGGATGCCGGCGGCGAAGCGCGGTATGCGTATGGGATATTTCTTGCGGCTCATCCGATCCGTCAGGGAACCTTGACAGGATCGAACGTCTCCTTCCACGGGAGACCCTGGACGTTCAGCTCGGCCATGAAGGGATCGGGGTCGAACTCCTCGCAGGTGTGAACGCCCTTCTCGGTCCACTTGCCTTCAAGGAACATCTTCGCGCCGATCATCGCGGGAACGCCGGTCGTGTAGCTGATCGCCTGCGAGCCGACCTCGGCGTAGCACTCCTGATGGTCGCAGACGTTGTAGACGTAGTAGTCGACGGGCTTGCCGGCCTTCTCGCCATGGAAGATGCAGCCGATGTTCGTCTTGCCCTTCGTGCGCGGACCAAGCGAGGCGGGGTCGGGCAGGAGCGCCTTGAGGAACTCGATAGGCACGATCTTCTGTCCCTTGAAGTCGACGGGGTCGATGCGCGTCATGCCGACGTTCTCGAGGCACTTGAGGTGGGTGAGGTAGCTCTGTCCGAAGGTCATGAAGAAGCGGATGCGCTTGATGCCCTTGAGGTTGCAGCCGAGCGACTCCAGCTCCTCGTGGTGGAGAAGGTACATGTCCTTCTCGCCTACCTGATCGAAGTTGTAGACGCGCTTGATCGCCATCGGGGCAGTCTCGACCCACCAGCCCTTGTCGAACGCCTTGCGGTTCTCGACGGCGACCTCGGGCTTGTCGGCGGCGGGATCGGCCACCCAGTAGCTGCCCTTGGCCGCGACTTCGCGGATGTTGATCTCGGGGTTGAAGTTCGTCGCGAAAGGATAGCCGTGGTCGCCGCCGTTGCAGTCGAGGATATCGAGCGTCTCGATTGTGTCGAAGTAGTGCTTCTGCGCGTAGGCCGAGAACACCTGCGTGACGCCAGGATCGAAGCCGCAGCCGAGAATCGCCGTAAGCCCGGCCTTCTCGAACTTCTCGCGGTAGGCCCACTGCCAGGAATACTCGAAGTGCGCTTCGTCCGGCGGCTCGTAGTTGGCTGTGTCGAGATAGCTGACTCCTGCGGCGAGGCAGGCGTCCATGATCGCGAGGTCCTGATACGGCAAGGCAATGTTCATCACGAGATCAGGCTTGTACTCGCGGATCATCGCCGTCGTCGCGGCGACATCCATCGCGTCGAGCTGGGCGGTCGTGATCGCGGTCTTGAGGCCGCCCTTCGAGAAGCCGCGCTTTTCGATATCCGCCTTTATCGCATCGCAGCGGGACTTCGTGCGCGAGGCGATCAGCAGCTCGCCGAACACATCCGGATTCTGCGCCATCTTGGCCGCGGCCACACCCGCGACACCACCCGCACCGATTAGCATTACCCTGGCCATATTGTACTCCTGGTTCTTGTTAGCGTCTTGCAAGCGAAAGCAGCTGCTCGCGAAGTATCTTGCACGCGAGCGCCGTCGAACGGCCCGAGGCGTCCAGCCCGGGCGAAAGCTCCACATTGTCGAGGGCGACGACATTGAGGCGCCGCAGTATCTCGGTCAGCGCCGAAAGAAGCTCGGTGAAGCGAAGTCCGCCAGCCTCCTGCGTACCGGTGCCAGGGAACTCCGAGGGATCCAGCACGTCGAGGTCGACCGTCAGGTAGACGGGCGTACCTTCGGGAAACGAGAGCGAGGCGAGGGTGTTGACCGAGAACGGCTCGGTCGTCACGTGGCCCTCGCGCATGAAGGCGAACTCGTCGCGCGTGCCGGAGCGAATGCCGAACTGCCAGATTCGTCCGTCGCCGAGAAGATCGTGGCAGCGGCGCATTACGCAGGCGTGGGAGAGCCTGACGCCGAGGTAGTCTTCGCGAAGATCGGCGTGGGCGTCGAAATGGATTATGTGCAGATCGGGATACTTCTTCGCTGCGGCGCGGACAGCGCCGAGGGAGACGAGGTGTTCGCCGCCCAATAGGAAAGGTATCTTGCCCGCCGAGAGTATCTCGTCGGCTTTCGCCTCGATCATCGCGAGCGCACGGTCGGGCGCGCCGAACGGAAGCTCGAGATCGCCGGCGTCATGCACGGCCACGTCGGTCTCGAGGTCGCGGTCCTGATAGGGCGAGTAGGTCTCGATGCCGAACGACTCGGAGCGGACGGCGGCAGGGCCGAAGCGGGTGCCGGGACGGAAGCTCGTTGTGGAGTCGTATGGCGCACCGAAGATGACGATGCGGGAGTCCTCGAAGGTGCTGTCGGCGCCGATGAAGCTCATTTGCTGAGAAGATCCTTTACGTAGTTCGGCAGCGCGAACGCACCGCGGTGGAGATCGGTATTGTAGTAGCGCGTACGGATGCCGAGCTTGTTCCATCGCGGCGCGTTGAGGTCTTCGATAGGATGGTACTTCTTCGACGCGAAGCCGAAGAGCCAGTGTCCCGAAGGATAGCTCGGGATGTGGCACTGGTAGACGGTCGAAACGGGGAACTCGACGGCGATGTGCTTGTGGGCGTCGCGCACCGAGCGCTGGTGGGCGTAGTAGAAAGGCGACTCGTGCTGGTTGATGAGGATACCGTCGTCGCGCAGAGCCTTGTAGCAGGTACCGTAGAACTCGCGCGTGAAGAGACCCTCGGCGGGACCGTAGGGATCGGACGAGTCGACGATGATGAGGTCGTACTCGGCCTTCTTGCCGCGGACGTAGCGCAGCCCCTCCTCGAACCAGACGCTGACGCGCTTGTCCTTGAGCTTCGACGAGGTGAACGGCAGATACTTCTTAGCGAGAAGCACCACGTCCTTGTCGACCTCGACGAGATCGATCGTCTCGATCTTGCGGTACTTCGTAAGCTCGCGCACAGTTCCGCCGTCGCCGCCGCCGATGACGAGAACGTTCTTGACGTTCGGGTTGACGGCCATCGGCACGTGGGTGATCATCTCGTGGTAGATGAACTCGTCCTTCTCGGTCGTCATCAGGCCGCCGTCGAGCACGAGGACGCGCCCGTACGCAGGAGTGTCGAGAATGTCGATCTGCTGCACGTCGCTCTTCTTCGAGGCGACCTGCACGGAAGCCTTCATGGAAAAGCGGACATCGTCAGTATGCTGGTCGGTATACCAAAGTTCCACCTGAAACCTCCTTAGCCTACGACCTGAAGATAGTCGAGGTTCATATCCTCGGTACCGGTCATGAAGCAGCCCTTCTCCTTGGCGAAGAGGATGTGCTCCAGCACGTCGGGGGTGATGCGCTCGCCAGGGGCGACGATCGGAATACCCGGCGGATAGCTCATCACGAATTCGCCGGCGATAAGGCCGACCGTCTCCTTCATCGGCACGCGGCGCTTCTTCGCGTAGAACGCCTCCTGAGGGCCCATGGCGATTACGGGGTCGATGTATTCGTGGTCGAAGAGTCCGGCGGCGCTGCGCTCGTGGAGACGCTTGATCTCGGCGAGGGCCGAGATGAGGCGCTCGACATCCATCATTCGGTCGCCGGCCGAAAGTATCGCCAGCAGGTTGCCGATGTCGCCGAATTCGATCTGGATGCCGTAGTCGTCGCGCAAGTGGTCGTAGACCTCGATGCCGGCGAGGCCGATGTCGCGCGTGTGGACGGAGAGCTTCGTGCGGTCGAACGCGAAGGCCGCGTCACCGTCGACCAGCTCGGGGCCGAACGCGTAGTATCCGCCGAGGTCGTTGATCTCCTCGCGCGCGTAGTCCGCGAAGTCCATCGTCTTCTGGTACATCGAGCGGCCCTTGAAGTAGAGCTTGCGGCGCGCGATGTCGAGCGAAGAGAGGAGCAGGTAAGAGGCCGAGGTGGACTGGGTGAGCGTGATCACCTGACGCACGTAGTCGGGATTCACCGGCTTGCGCGTGAGGAGTATCGAGCTCTGGGTAAGCGAACCGCCCGTCTTGTGTATCGAGGCGGCGGCCATGTCGGCGCCGGCGGCCATCGCGGAGACGGGCAGATGCTCGTGGAAGTAGAAGTGGGTGCCGTGGGCCTCGTCGGCGAGCACGAGCATTCCGGCGGCATGGGCGAGCCTGACGATCGCGCGAAGGTTGGAGCAGATTCCGTAGTAGGTCGGATTGTTCACCAGGATCGCCTTCGCGTCGGGGTGGTCCTTGATCGCCTTCTTGACGTCTTCGACCGACATGCCGAGCGGGATGCCGAGCCGCTTGTCGCGGCCGGGGTTGATGTAGATCGGAATCGCGCCGTTCACGACGAGCGCGTTGATCGCGCTGCGGTGGACGTTGCGCGGCAGGATGATCTTGTCGCCGCGGCCGCACGCCGTCCAGATCATCGTCTGCACGGCGGATGTCGTGCCGTTGACCATGAAGAACGAGTTGTCCGCACCGAAAGCCTCGGCCGCGAGCGTCTGGGCGTCGCGGATCACACTCACGGGGTGGCCAAGGTTGTCCAGGGGCTTCATGGAGTTGACATCAAGCTCCATGCAGCGCTTGCCGAAATACTCCGGCAGCTCGGCGTTCATCCTGCCCCCCTTGTGCGCGGGAACGTCGAAATGCGCAAGGCGGTTTATGCGCTGTGCATCCAGCGCATCCGCCAGTGGGGTTGAGTTCTGATCAAGGGTCACTTCGTCGAAACGCGGTCGTTGTACTCGCCGCTTTCGGTGTTGATGCGGATGACGTCGCCTTCGTTGATGAAGAGCGGAACGGCCAGCGTGTAGCCGCCCTCGACCGTCGCGGGCTTCGTGACCTTGCCCGAGGCGGTGTTGCCCTTGACGCCGGGCTCGACCTTCGTCACCTTGCGCTCGACGAGCTGAGGCAGCTGAACGCCGATCACCTTCTCGTTGAAGAAGAGCGCCTTGACCTGCATCTCGTCCATCAGGAAGTACTTCTTGTCGCCCATGACGTCGTAGCTGACGCGGATCTCCTCGAAGTTGTCGTCGGTGAAGACGAACGCCGTGCCGTCGTCGTACGAGTAGGTGACGTCCTGCTGCGTAAGATCGGGCTTCTCGAACTTGTCGCCCGAGCGGTAGCTCTTCGACATTCCGCCGCCGGTCATCATGTTGCGGAGCTTGCAGTTGTAGATGGCCTGACCCTTGCCAGGTTTCGAGAAGTCGAACTCGGTGATTTCCCAGGGTTCGCCGTCAATCAACAGCTTGACGCCCTTGTGCAGTTCACCAGCTCCAATAACCTCGCCCATTGTGTTCTCCTGTATGTTGTTGTTTCTGTCTGAAGTTTGTTGTTGTATTATACCAAAATTTTCCGTCCGCAATCACTCGAAGTCCGGAGGTGGCGGGCCCTCCTCGAAATCTGGAGGAGGTGGGGTCTGCTCCTGCTGCTGGGTCGCTTCGCGCTCCTCCCTCGCCTTCCTGAGCTCCTCCTTGATCTGCTGCAGCTGAACCCTCTGCTCTTCACGTTCGGCCTCGCGCTGAAGCCTCTCCTCTTCGCGGCGGGCCTCGTCTTCGCGGCGGCGCTCCTCTGCCGCCACCTGCTCGGCCTCGCGCTCCGCGGCCTCCTGCTGGCGCTGCTGCTCGCGGAGAAGCCGCCTGCTCCTCAGGGAGTTGAGCTGGGTGCCGCCGCCAGACTGGAGCCTGTTAACCAGCACGCCGGGCTTCGTGCCGTCATTCGCCAGCGCAGGCAGTATCGACGCAGTCGCCGTCGCCGTGCCGGCCGCCGCAGACTTTGCGACGGCCCCGCCCTTCGCCGAGTTGCCGCCGATCGAAAGAGAAACCTCGACCTCGCCCTTCGCTATGGTCATCGTTGCCTTGACGGGGTCGGCCTCCTTTACGAGCCAGCCGTTGCGCTGCTCGCCGACCTTAAGGTAGTAGTGGACGGGATTCTTAGAGTCGCCGTTGTCGGTGAAGCCGACGGCCGTCTCGCCGCTCGGGGTCACGTTTATCACCGAAAAGTGTATCGCGCTTCTTATCTGCTCCTGCTCTTTCGTGAGCTGCGCCTCGGCCTCGCGCGCGTCGGCCTTCGAAACCTCGCTCGGCGGCTTGGTCGGATCGAAGCCGGGCGGCGGCGCACCGAACATCTGCCTGTCGACAATCGACTGGTAGCGCTCGTAGGGCTGCCTCTCGGCGGACATCACAAGGCCGGCGTAAATAACAACCGCGCCCGCGACACTAAATCTGAACAATCCGTCCATGCGAGTATTATACCAAAAAAACACCAGGCGCGGGATGACCCGCGCCCAGATGAATTTAGACTCGAGCGAGGATATTACTCTTCGCCATAGCCCTTGGACTTGAGGTACTCGACGACCTTACCGACGGTCGTGAGCTTCTCGGCGTCCTCTTCAGGAATCGCGGCGCCGAACTCTTCCTCGAACGCCATGATGAGTTCGACCTGGTCGAGCGAATCAGCACCGAGATCGTCGATGAACGACGCCTCAGCCGTGACCTGCTCGCCGTTAACGCCGAGCTGCTCAACGATGATATCTTTTACGCGATCTTCAAGCTTACCTGCCATGATGTTTTGCTCCTTGTGGTTTGGATGTTTGTATTATACACTATTTTGTGATTGGTTTGCAAGGGGGGTTAGCCCAGCATGCCTCCGTTCACGGAAATTATCTGACCTGTCACGTAGGCCGCATCATCGCCGGCGAGCCAGGCGACGGCCTTCGCGATATCCTCGGCGGTGCCGAAGCGCTTCAGCGGAATCATATCCATGTAGCTCTTCTTCACCTCTTCGGGCAGCACGTCGGTCATCTTCGACTGGATGAACCCGGGCGCGACGGCGTTGCAGCGGATGTTGCGCGAACCAAGCTCCTTCGCGGTCGTCTTGGTGAGCGCGATGACGCCGCCCTTCGACGCCGTGTAGTTGGCCTGGCCGGCGTTGCCCATGATGCCGACGACGCTCGCGATGTTGATTATCGCGCCTCCCGGCTCGGGCTTGTTCTTCATCATCGGACGCGCCACCGCGCGCGTGAAGAGGAACGTGCCCTTCAGGTTGACGTTCAGCACCGCATCCCAATCTTCGTCGCTCATGCGCATGAGCAGGCCATCCTTCGTGATGCCGGCGTTGTTGACCATGATGTCCACGCGGCCGAGCTTCTCGATGACTTCCTTGACGCACGCGTCGACCTCGGCGGTCACAGCGACGTTGACGCCGATTCCGAGAGCCCTGACGCCAAGACCCTCGATAGCCTTGACCGTCTCTTCGCACCACTCGGCCTTGAGGTCGCAGACTGCGACATCCGCACCGCACGACGCGAGCTTCTTAGCGATCTCCGCACCGATTCCGCGCGCGGCGCCGGTAACGATAGCAACTTTGCCTTTGAGATTTGCCATTGTATTTCCTTTCGTGTTCTTAAGCCGTTATGTTGGCGCCGCGGCTCAGCCGAGCGCGGCAACCGTCTCGCCGAGGCTCGCGAGATCGCCGACGTTGCACGTGGCGAGCGCGGCGTCGATCTTCTTGACGAGACCCGAGAGAACCTTGCCGGGGCCGAACTCGACGAAGCGAGTGCAGCCGAGCGCCTTGGCGGCCTCGACATCCGCCGCCCAGTTCGTCGTGCCGGTGACCTGCTCGAGCATCGTCGCCTTGATGACTGCGGGATCGTTCGAGTGCGGCTTGCCGGTGACGTTCGAGAGCACGGGGAACTTCGGCGCGCTGAAGGTGACCGTATCGAGCACGGGCGCGAGCTTCTCGCGCGCGGGCGCCATGAAGGGAGAATGGAATGCGCCAGCCGTCGCAAGCGGGATCGCGCGCTTGATGCCGAGCTCCTTGGCGGCCGTCGCGGCGGCGGCTATCGCGTCCTTCGAGCCGGAGAGCACCTGCTGGGCGGCGGAGTTGATGTTCGCCACCGTGCAGCCGGTCTTCTCGCAGAGCGCGGAGAGCTGCTCGGCGCTGGCGCCGACTATCGCGATCATTCCGCTGGGCGTCGCCTCGCAAGCCTCCTGCATGAAGCGGCCGCGGGCCTCGAGAACCTTGAGCGTCGAATCGAAGTCGAGAACGCCCGCGACGCAGAGCGCACCCCACTCGCCGAGCGAAAGGCCGGCCGCGCAGGCGAAATCGGTCTTGCGCGCCTTCTGAAGCGCGAGATACGCAGCATAGCTCGTAACGAAGATGGCCGGCTGGCAGACGTTCGATTTGGTCAGCTCTTCCGCAGGACCCTCAAAGCAGATCTTCTTCAGGTCGAACCCGAGAACGGCGTTCGCCTTGTCGAACAGGGCCATCGCTTCGGCATCCGCCTCGGCGAAGTCCTTGCCCATTCCGGGCGTCTGGGCGCCCTGGCCCGCAAAGATGCAGCAGTCTGACATGTTGTCTTTACTCCTTAATATATATGGACGTTGGGGGTATTTATATGGACGTTGGGGGTATTATAACATATCCACCCGCTTCGCGCCAGCCCCGTCCTTTTGATATAATATGGACGATGCGAAACATCTCCACACTGCCGGTGCTTTGCCGCCTGTTCGACGGAATCCGCGCCCAAGACCTCGAGCGCATGCTCGACTGCCTCGGAGCGTGCGTCGTTACGCTCGGAAAAGGCGAACCGCTCTTCATGTCTGGCGAGCGGGCTGACCGCTTCGCCGTCGTGCTGTCGGGCTCGCTCGCCGTGTCGGCATACGATGCGGAGGGGCGCCGCTCGATAATCAAGCGCGTCGGCGCGATGGACGTCGCGGCCGCGGCACAGGCCGTTTCGCGCAAGACGTTCGATGTGTCGGTCGAGGCGGAGACCGACAGCGAGGTGCTGATACTCAGGTCGGGGCGCGTCCTTTCGCCCTGCCGGTCCGCATGCCCCGCGCATCTGCGGATGCTGGGCAACCTCTCGGCGGTTCTCGCCGAGAAGACGCTTGCGCTGAACGAGAAGATCGGCGTGCTCTCCCACCGCACGATATCCGAGCGCCTCATGGCCTACCTGAACTCGGTCGCCGAGAAATGCGGCTCCAACGAGTTCGAAATACCCTTCGACAGGCAGGGTCTGGCTGACTACCTTTGCGTCGACCGCAGCGCGCTTTCGGCCGAAATCGGCAAGCTGACGCGTCTCGGGCGGCTGACCGCCAGAAAGAACCGCTTTAAAGTTAACGGTTGCGCTTTTTGGAAAAAAAGAGTATTATTATAACCGTCAACTAGGAAAACCACACCATGAATAAAGCATTGCACGCTCTCGTCTATGTGTTCTTGGCGCTCGCGGCCGCGGCGCTTTGGTTTGAACTGCAGTTGAACGCCAAGCGTTCGCTCCTTACTGACCGCAACCGTCAGCAGGAGAACTACTTCGTGAGCATCGCGCGAACGATCGAGAAGGTCGAGCCAGACAAGAACGTGATGGCGGATCCGATCAACATGGATGTCTCGCCTGTCGAGGCGCGTCCCGTCGATTCGCCTGATATGGAGAACGTGCTCGACGGCTACAACGCCTATCTCGAAACGGCCAATCTCGATACATACAACTGGGAGAACGCCAACGACCGCGGCCAGCTTCGCAAGGTGTATGTGATGGATGCCGAGGGCAACCCCGTGATGGATCTCGGCCAGCCCCAGATGACGGGCCCCGGCACGGCCGACGAGCTTCTCAAGAAGCTGTTCGAAAGCGCCAAGGCGCAGCAGTCGCGCCTCAATACGACCCGCGCCGAGCTCGTGAGCCTTAGGACGAAGCTCGCTTCTGTCGTCAACGAGGTCAACCGCATCAAGCCCGAGGCCCGCGAGGACAAGATTCAGCTCGTCGCGAAGGATGAGAAGATTTCCAAGCTAGAGACCGAGAAGGCCGACCTCGAGAACCAGGTCATCAAGATCAAGGGTCAGATCGACGAGCTGAACCAGGAGATCACCTCGCTCAACGACGCTGTCGCCACAGCGAAGGAAGAAACCGAAGACGCCAAGGAAGAGATCGCCAAGCTCACCGAAGAGAAGGAGCGTCTCACCAAGGCGCTCAAGGATTCCATCCAGTCCAGGGGCGCTTCGTCGTCCGCCGCCTCCTCTTCTGGCGCGGTCACCTCTCTCAGCGCCGGAGACAAGGGCAGGATCTCCCGTGTAGACAACGAGGCCATGTTCGCGATCGTCAAGTTCGACGACGACGCCATGAAGGAGATCTTCGGCGAGAACCTCGACCGTCCGCTTCCGATCATCGAGCTCGCGGTCAGGCGTCCCGGCTACAACGGCGAGGCCGGCGAGTTCGTCGGTCGCATCCGCCTGAGGCAGCATGTCCGCGGCAAGAACTACGTGACTTGCGACATCCTCGAGGCATGGCAGCAGGAAGGCACCACGATTGAAGAGACCGATGTCGTCTTCGCTGACTAAATTCGCCAAGGCGTTTCTGGCCGCCTTCGCGCTGTCGGTGCTTGTGGGCTGCATAGCCGACACCGCGGAGGACAGCAACCTCCCCTGGTCCTCGAACCGCTCGTGGGAGGGTATGGCCCCGATAGCGCCGTCTGTGATGGATCGCTACGAATGATAAGCGGCGCACAGATTGTAGTGGAGCATGGCGGCGTCCGGTTGGACGCCGCTTTGCTTAACGCCTTTCCCTCTTCGACGCGCGCGTTCGTTCGCGAGGCGATACTCGCTGGCGACGTGCTGGTGAACGGCAGGGTCGCGCCGAAGGGACTCAAGCTTCGAGGCGGAGAGGAGGTGTCGGTTGTCTCCCTGGCCGAAGCCGCGGACAACGTGGTGCAGCCCAACGCCGACATCTCCCCGCGAACTGTTTATGAGGACGACGCCCTTCTCGCCTTCGACAAGCCGGCGGGAATGCCGGTGCAGCCGCTTTCGCGCAGCGAGCTCTCGACGCTGATGAACGGTGTCGTCGCGCGCCATCCAGAGTGCCAGACCCTGGGCGATGCGCCGCTAATGGCTGGCGCCCTGCACAGAATCGACGCCGACACGTCGGGTCTCGTTCTGGTGGCGCGCACGTCGGATGCTTTTGAGAACCTGCGCGCGCAGTTCTCCGAACAGACCGTCGAAAAGACGTATCTCGCTCTTGTCGAAGGTTCTGTTGCGGCGGGCGGCGCCCTCGAGTGCGACCTTGCCCACGACCCGACCCTACCCTTCTGCCGCATGATCGATGCGGACCACAACAGGCTGACGAACGCGCAGCGAGAAAGGCTGAGGCGGCTTCACGCCGTGACGCGCTTCAAGCCGATTGCGCACATGATTGTCGAGAACGAGGAGCGAACGCTGCTCGAGGTTACGATATTCACCGGCGTCACTCACCAGATACGAGCGCAGCTCGCGTTCGCGGGAATGCACATAGTGAACGACAGGCTTTACGGCGCGTTCGCGATCGAGGGCATGAAGGGACACTGCCTGCACGCGCTCTCCGCGAAGTTCCGCCACCCGACGACTGGTGAAGAGATCACCGTCTCCACACCCAAGCCAGAGTGGGCGAACTGAAATGAAGCTTACGCCACGGCAGAGCGAGGCGCTGAGACTTGTAGCAGAAGGCCGCTTCTATCCCGACCTGGTCAAGGAGGACGACGGTTGGTACGCCCGCTGGCGTGCGTTCGGCGCGGACGATAATCCATGGATAGACGAGTATGTCAGGTCCGCCGCTATGACTCCCCTTTCGCGCGACGCCGAGAACCAGAAGCACGAGACACTTCACGACGCCTGGATGATGGCGCTCCGCAGCGAGACTGGACTTGTCCGCTGGGCCGACGGCGAATGCGAGGAGTTCGCTCGCGATCTCGCCGAATGGCATGGAGGCGGCGAGGAGGACACGGCTGTCAGGAAATCCATCACCTTCCACTTCAAGCCGACGGAGAAAAATTTCTTCGTCTCGTGCGCTACGCCAAAAGGCCGCAAGGCGTTGCGGGCGCTTGGACAGGCAACTTATGTGTTCGGCGCCCTGCGCGGGCTTATGTCGAACGGCGGCGAACTCCGCGCCGCCCTCTCCCACGCCGATGCTGAGGCGTTCGTCACGCGCGGCGCACGCGAACTTGTCGAGGCTGGCTATTCTGTTACAGGCGTGGATATCGCCGCCGCCGTGACTGCGTCCGCAGAGATCGAAGAGGGCGACTTGCAACAGTCTGCAGATGTCAAGGCTCGGCTCAAAATACATGTAGCCGGAGAGGAGGTCTGCGCCGAGGAGATCCGCTTTCTGCTGGACCAGGGCTCGACGCTCGTGTTCTTTCGCGGCCGCTGGATTAACGTAGACCGCAACATTCTCAAGGAAGCCCTTCGCGCACTTGAGAAAAGCGGCCTTGCCTCGCTCTCCCGTGCCGAAGCGATAGCTTTCGCGAGTGGCATCGGGCGCATCGGCCACCTTGAGATGGAAAGCGTCGCCTCCCATGGATGGCTTCGCGGCCTCATCAACCAGCTTCGCGCCGCAGGACATGATTCGCTTCTCGAAACCGACTCGCCGCAACTCGCCGCATTGAACGGCACATTGCGCGACTACCAGCGGCGCGGAGTCGCGTGGCTCAAGTTTCTTACCGACAACGGTTTCGGCGCACTGCTCGCCGACGACATGGGCCTTGGCAAGACCATCCAGACGATAGGTTGGCTTCTCGCGAACAAAGATTCCGCCAAGCCCGCGCTCGTCGTCGCGCCCCTCACGCTGCTCTCCAACTGGCGGCACGAGTTCAAGAGATTTGCGCCCAGTCTCAAAGTGCGCGTCCATCAGGGCGATGGTCGCCTCAAGGATATCAGCTTCCGACGTGCGGCAAACGAAGCGGATGTCGTCGTGACGAGCTATTCGCTTCTTGTAAAGGACTACCGCGACATCTGCGAAGTCGAGTGGGGCGCGCTCGTGCTGGACGAAGCCCAGGCGATCAAGAACCCCGACACCCAGTCGGCCCGCGCGGTCAGGGCGCTTGGCGTAAAGCGCCGCATCGCGCTCACCGGCACGCCAGTCGAAAACTCCGCCGCAGACGTCTGGAGCCTCGAGGAATATCTAAACCCCGGATTTCTCGGCGACCGCAAGAGTTTTGCCGAGCGCTTCCTCAAGCCCATCGCATACGAGCCGTCAGGCGTCGCCGCCAGAAAGCTGCGCCACGCTCTCGAACCTTTCGTGCTACGGCGCCTCAAGAGCGACGAGGGTGTCGCGAAGGAGCTTGGCCCGAAGCGCGAGATCCGCGAATACTGTGCACTCGCGCCGAAGGAACGCGCCGAATACGAGACTGCGCTTGCGGACTTCAGGACGAGCGACAGGAAGCAGGGCGACGTGTTCGCGCTCATCACCCGCCTCAAGCTGATATGCGACGGGACGTCAGGCGGAAAGTTCGCCCGCCTGACGGAGCTCGTCGAGACGATATTCGCCTCCGGCGAAAGCGCCCTCGTCTTCACTCAGTATGCGAAGGTAGGCGCAGCTCTCAAGACTGCTCTTGAGGCTAGATTCGGAAGGCGCGTGCAGTTCCTGCATGGCGGACTCTCGGTAAAGGAGCGCGAGCGCGAGATCGCCGCATTCAACCGCGGCAAAGGCCCTTCCCTCTTCATCCTCTCCCTCAAAGCCGGCGGATTCGGCCTGAACCTCGTCAAGGCAGCGCACGTGATACATTACGACAGATGGTGGAACCCCGCGGTCGAGAACCAGGCGACGGACCGTGCGCACAGAATTGGACAGACAAAGACGGTATTCGTCCATCTCTTGATCACGGAGGGTACGCTTGAAGAGCGCGTGGACGACATACTGCAGTCAAAGACTGCGCTCGCAGGTTCGCTGATAACAGGCGGAGAATCCTTCCTGATGAAGATGTCCGCCAAAGAGTTCGACGATGTCGTGGCGCTAACCTAGCCGCGAGGCGAAGTCGGCGTAGCCGAACGATTTGAGAAGTCGCTCCGAACCGTCTTCACGCCGCAGCACTATATCCGGCAGGTTGAGTCCATTGAACGTGTTGTTCTTGACCATCGAATATATGGCCATGTCCTCAAATACCACGCGCGAACCTTCAGCCAGCGGCGAAGCAAAAGAGTATACCCCTATCTCGTCACCTGCAAGACATGTCGGCCCGCCGAAGCGGTACGTGTAGCTTCCGCCCTCCACCGCGCCGACGACGCGAGGCGTGTATGGCATCTCCAGAACATCCGGCATGTGGCAGGCGGCGCTCGTATCCAGTATCGCATTCGCGACGCCATCCTCGCCCTTCGGCTGAATCTCAAGTACTGTCACCTCAAGCGTTCCCGCATTTAGCGCGACAGCCTCTCCCGGTTCAAGGTAGACCTCAAGATGCGGATTGCGCTCGCGGAAGTCGCGTATCAGCCTCACAAGCGCGGCCACATCGTAGCCTGCCCTCGTGATGTGGTGGCCGCCGCCGAAGTTGACCCACTTCATGCGCGGCAGCAGATCGCCGAACTTAGCCTCGAATCCCGCAAGCACCTTGGCGAGCTCTTCGACACCCTGTTCGCAGAGACAGTGGAAGTGCAGTCCATCAACAAGCGCGAGAGCCTCCGGCGCGGCATCGAGATCGCGGCGGCGAGTGCCGAGGCGCGAAGACGGTCTGCACGGATCGTATGCCGGCGTCGTCGCGACGGACACCTCAGGATTGACGCGCAGCCCGACCGAGACGCCTTTTGCCTTCGCGGCCGCACCGAATAGCGCCACCTGTCGCGGAGAGTTGAAGACGATGTGATCGACGAGCGAAAGAATCTCATCCATCTCGCGCGCATCGAACGCCGGGGCGAACACATGGGTCTCGCCGCCGAAATTGTCGTGTCCGTGCTTCGCCTCGAAGAGCGAGCTTGCCGTGGTACCGGCGAGATACTTCGCGCAGAGCGGATACGTCGCCGCGCAGGAGTACGCCTTTTGCGCAAGCAGTATCTTCGCGCCTGTCGCGTCCGCGACACCCCTCAGTATTTCGAGGTTGCGCCTGAGGGCGGCTTCGTCAATCACATACCGTGGCATTCGCGCCCTCCCCTTCCGCAGCTTCCGCATCTTCAGCCGCCGCGACTTCGCCAAGGGTCTTTGTTCCGGAGAGCAGCGCGACGACCTGCGACTGCACCTCGGCCAGGTTCTCAAGCCTTATGCGCGGATCGAGTATGACGAAGGTGTCGCCGTTCTTGCGGTCCTCGTAGACGCGTCGAATCGTGCCGTCGCCCTGGGGCTTGGAGTCGCGCTCGACGAGAATCTTCGAGCGCTCGAGCATCACCGCGAGCACGTATATGACGTTGCGCATCGCAGGGTCGTCGAGGGTGATGAGCTTTCGTATCAGCTCGCTCGCGTCCTCCTTCTTCAGAGGCTCCTTCTTCTCCTCCTTGACCGGCGCGAGATAGACGCCGTCCCACTGCGAAAAAGGCTCCCAGTCGCGCTGCTCCGCCTTCCAGCACTCGGGGTGGCAGTCCTGCCTCTCGTATCCGTCGCTCGTCTCCCTGAGCGCGCTCACGACAGGCGTCTTGTCCACAAGCGGCTTCTGGCATATCGAGCAGACATGCCCGCGCGACCTGATGTTCCATTCCTGCGACATTGTGCTACCTCCGCCCCGTCACATCTGCGGCTGGCCGTCGACGATCGCGACGCCAAGCCCGCGCTTCGCGGCGCACTGCGAATAGATCTCCTGCGCCTCGGCGAGATGCTCGGAAAGGTTGGCCACCCTCGTCGCGTCGCACGGATGGGTCGAAAGAAGCTCGTCGAGCTTCGAGCTGTTGCCGGTATCGAACTTCTTCCAGAAATCGACCGCCGCCTGCGGATCGTAGCCCGCCTTGGCCATGAGGTAGAGTCCGATGAGATCGGCCTCGTTCTCGTGCTTGCGGCTGTACGGCAGCATGAGGCCGTATTCGGTGCCTATGCCGTAGATCGTCTGCGCCGTCTCGTTGCCGTAGGCCGCGACGCCCGACATTCCGAGCGACTGCAGCTGGCTCCAGCTGGACCGCTCGCCGCCGTGGCGCGCAATCGCGTGGCCGACCTCGTGGGCGACGACGCAGGCGAGCTCCGCCTCGTTTGAGAACTTGCGCATCATGCCCGTGTAGACCGCAACCTTTCCCCCCGGCAGGCAGAACGCGTTGACCGTATCGCTCTCGAGCACGTTGAACTCCCACGCGAAGCCCGTCTCGCCCGACGCATCCTTTATCGAATTGCCGACGCGCGCGAGGACGGCCTGCTGGTTCGCGTTCGAAGTGGGCTTTGTCTGCTGCTTGTATTCGTTGTAGGCGCTGGCACCGAGCTCGTTTTCGCTGGCGGCCGAGGAAAGCATCAGCTGGGAGCGGCCCGTCATAGGAACTGTGCGGCAGCCCGCGAGCGCTGCGATCAGCGCCGCAGAAAGGATGATATGCGTCGTTTTCATGGCGCTATTATACCATACTTTCAGGTCGCATTTCTAGAGCACAAAATATGTAAAGCCAAACAGGGCGATTTTACGTCCAATGTAAAGAATCCGCCCTCAAAACGGGCCTTGCGGCCTCTTTTGACATTTGGCACGGTTTCTGCTATTATTACAACAAAGGCACGTATTGTCGCGCCGACTAACGAACGACAGAAGAAAGATACAAAATGAGCAAATATGTTGAGTCAGTACTCGCCGACGTCAAGGCGAAGAACCCTAACGAGCCTGAGTTCATTCAGGCCGTCGATGAAGTCCTCACCACTCTCGACCCCGTCCTCAAGGCGAATCCCCAGTACGAGAAGAACGCCATCCTCGAGCGCATGGTCGAGCCTGAGCGCGTGGTGATGTTCCGCGTTCCGTGGGTGGACGACAAGGGCATCGTCCGCGTGAACCGCGGCTACCGCATCCAGATGAACAGCGCGATCGGTCCCTACAAGGGCGGCCTGCGCTTCGATCCGACCGTCAATCTCGGCGTGCTCAAGTTCCTCGCCTTCGAGCAGGTATTCAAGAACTCCCTCACCACCCTTCCCATGGGCGGCGGCAAGGGCGGCAGCGACTTCAACCCGAAGGTGAGCCCCCATACTCCCGGCAAGCGCTGCAGCGACGCCGAGGTGATGCGCTTCTGCCAGAGCTTCATGACCGAGCTCTTCCGCCACATCGGCCCCGATACCGACGTTCCAGCCGGTGACATGAACGTCGGCGGCCGCGAGATCGGCTACCTGTTCGGGCAGTACAAGCGCCTCGCCAACGAGTGGACGGGCGTTCTCACGGGCAAAGGCCTCAGCTTCGGCGGTTCGCTTATCCGCCCCGAGGCGACCGGCTACGGCGACGTCTATTTCGCCGAGAACATGCTCGCGATGCGCGGCGAGACCTTCGAGGGCAAGCGCTGCGTGATCTCCGGCTCGGGCAACGTCGCGAGCTACGCGGCCGAGAAGCTGATGCAGCTCGGCGCGAAGGTCCTCACCCTCAGCGACCGCTCCGGCGCGATCCTCTGCGAAGGCGGCATCACCGAGAAGATGCTCAAGGACATCATGGTCCTCAAGAACGTCAAGCGCGGCGAGCTCGCCGACTTCGCGAAGAAGACGAAGGCCGTCAAGTTCTTCGCCGGCAAGAACAGCTGGCAGCTGACGGACAAGATCGACGCGGCGTTCCCCTGCGCCCGCC
>JAFPUH010000024.1 GCA_017395505.1 Kiritimatiellia bacterium | reverse complement strand
TTACTCTTACTTGTTCCGCTTCCGCTCCGTTCCGTTTCTCCCCCTCCTGAAGGTTCCCCCTCTTCTCCGCAACGGAACGGATCGGGACGGAACGCCGGATTTATGTTTTGTCCTTTCGAACGGTTTGTGCCTGTTGTCATTACGCGTCGCTCTTGAGGCTGTTACCTCTCCACGACGCGCGTATTGTCTCAGGCGTTTCGCTACAAACTAATTTTGCGTAGCGAAGAATCATTGGCTGAGCGTAGATAATTGAGGACAAAATTTTTTATTAAGCTGCTTGACGAGGTTTGTCGTAGCGGAACCAGCCATGCGGCGTAGCGGAACTGGCCTGTTGCGTAGCGAAACATACTTTTTTAACTTTCTTCAACACGGCTGCAGAAAGTTTTGGTATACTAGTTGCAGCTCGCCAAGTTGCAGGTTTGTACGGCTGCATGTGGAGTCGGCCTGCCCAAGTCGAAAGAAGGTAGAGATGAGAGAATTTTCGAATGCCACCGATACGGCCTGCTGTCCTGCGACAGATCGCCTATGCGAGATCTGTCCGTGAAATAATCCGCTCCATACTGCGACGAATGCTTGACGGCGACTGGATCGACCGTCTCTTCCCAAGCAATGGAAACGAGTTCAACCAGAAGTTGGACGTTGCGTTCCTGGGCATGGATGCGACATTGGCCAGCAAAGAAGATTACTGCATGGCGGTGGTCAACATACTGTGCGATGAAGTATCCGAGCTATGCATGGTGCTCAAAAACGTTTGCGAGGGGAGCGGGTATGGCGACATCTTCAACATGCATCTATCGCATGAGCGCTTTGTGCGTCTCGTTCTTCGCACCGACATAAAGAAGCTGAGCAGGATGCAGAAGGTTGTCGCAGACGAATCTTTGAGTCCGATAGACCTACTGCGCGAGATAGGCGCAGTGATAAACAAGGAGTCGCTTGAGGAGCGTGTTGCCCTTGGCGAAGAGGAGCGCCGACAAGCGAATGCCGAATTGAAGGCGATAGTCTCTGATGTGAAGAATGCGGTGCAGACGGGGTTGCTCGAGGTCCGAACCGAAATCACACATCTCAAATCGCCCCGGAAGAGAGGCCGCAAATACGACGAGGCGACTGCGCAGCTCTGTGTGTCGCTGATGAAGGCCGGAAGCGCGAACGAGGTGCTGAAGCAAAGCCTGAACACCCGCGTCACACACAAGGCAGTGTTTGGATACTATACGAGGCAGCTTGCAGAGCACGGCATCAACACTGTCGAGGAATTTACGCGCGTCGTCCGAGCGCAGCAAGCTCGCGAGCAGCGCCAGCGCATGAAGTCCCTGGCGGACAGGCGGGCAAACCCCTAGGACCTTGGGGTATGAAGTCCTAGGACTTTGAGGTGTGAAGTCCTAGGACCCAAGGGGTCGAAGTCCTAGGGGGTAAGAGGTCTTGAGTCCTAGGACCCTTATTGCATTTCGATTAGGGCGAAGATCCTTGGGGCCCTAGGGCTTTGAGGCTTTACCTCGGTAGCGCTCGCTTTGCGCGTGTTGGGGCTGCGCCACTTGCTATACAGCGAAGTTCCGCTAGGTGTCAATTATGGGTTAAGTAGGTTTGTTTCCCGAGCGAGATGCGCCTGCGACGAAGTCGTCAGGTTGGGTGAGCGAAGCGAACTGCGAAGCATATCCACCGACCAATGGTCGCTGCCGAAGACAGTCGCTAGAGTGGTGCCGCAAGGCCCCGCGCCGAGCATCAAGAGGCGGGGCGGCATTTCGGCGCATTCCCGAGACCTTTAGGTCTCGCCTTAGCGAGGAGGTGGGCCGATTGGGTGTGAGTGAGGTCTGACGAAATCTGCAAGCGTATGAGTGAGTCTCTCTGCAACCAATGACTTTGTCTAGGTTGACTGACCTCAACAAAGCTTGTTGTCTAAAGATATAGCCGCCGCAGAGTTTCGTCAGCCGAGACCGAACACCTAATCGGACACCGACGAGCCCCTTAATCGATGTCGAATCCCGAAGGTTTCGCGAATTGCCAGACTGTATCCAGGCTGGCAATAATGAAATCACCCGCGCCGAAACGACGCACAGCCTCAAAATTTATGGTATAATACGTGTTCAAACATGAGTGGTTCTCTGCCCATGTTCGCGCTTGTCGCAACCCATGTGAAGTATTCGGCTGCATACTCCACGGGGCGTGAGCATAATTTCGAACCACAGTCACTTTCTTTTTTTACTTTGGGTGGGGTAGATATATGACCCCCATAGAAGCCCAAATATTATGTAACAGGGTAATGGTATATGATGAAGTTTGGTAGAGCATTAGCTATCGCAGTGTGCGCAATAATCATTTTCGCCGGGATGTCCTTCATGGCGAAGGATACCGTTATAGGTATGGGAACTCGTATTGCCGCAACAGCTTCGTTTGTTGTTATGGCCACAGCTATATGGCTGATGGAGTATAAGTCCAATTCTTGCAACTGCACTAAGAAGAAGCCAGTAAAAGAGGGTTTTGATTGGAGTATGCATTATTTTAGGGCATTTGCCATACTGGCAATCATATTGATGCATTATTGCAGCGCCTTTGGATACAATCAAATAGTAAATATTATTTTTCATTCGTCAACAATTTTCTTTCTTTTTATCTCAGGGTACCTCTGCAAATATATAGACCAGAGGCATCGAGTTTCTGCAACCGTCTATTATGAAAAAAAGGCAATCAATGTGATTCTGCCGTTTATCGTGTTTTCGATTATATTCGGCTTAATGAAGGGCAAGGATCTTTTTAGCTTAGCGTTCTTAAAAGAGATGGCACTGGGCGAAGTGCAAGGGCAGTATTGGTATATCCCGTTTGTATCAATTTTGTTTTTAATATCCCCATATGTCTGCCGCTTTGACAATCACAAGCTAATTTTGACTTGGGTAGTCTCAGCGTTCTTCTTTCTGCTTTTCCCTATACGACCAGGAGGGTTTAGTATCAATTGGCCCAATACGGTATATCTCTATTCATACTTCTCAGTGTTTTACTTTACAGGCTTTGTATACTGTGTATATAAAGACAGCATCAATAGTGTGATAAATAAATATTGGTATCTATTTGCGGTTGGTGCCGCGGCAGTCACCTTGGTTTTGTGGATCGGACCAGCATTGAGGTTGTCGGTAGCATCATACGACTTAATGATTGGGGTTCAGAAGTTCCTGTTTGTTGTTCTTGCGATATATGGCTTAGGCTATATAAGAAATAATCGAATTCCTATTCTAGATTTATTGGCTAAATATAGCTTTACCCTTTACTTTATTCATTTTGGATTGTTCGCGCAAAGCCACAGATTCCACGATTATCTCGTCCAAGCGATCCCCATGCCACTCGTTATAACGGAAACAATAGTATTTGTGCTTTTTGTTGGAGGAATGCTATGTGTGAGTATTCTGTTTAAGCTCGTTTTGGGGAAATATTCTAGAGCATTGCTAGGAACATGATGACTCCATTTTTCTCCATCATAATCCCTGTCTACAACGTAGCACCGTATTTGCGCGAGTGTTTGGACAGCGTTTTAGCGCAGACATTCACTGATTGGGAAGCGATTTGTGTTGACGATGGCTCGACTGATGATTCTGGTGCAATACTGGACGAGTATGCAGCCAGAGACTTTCGTTTCCGCATCATCCACCAACCTAACGCCGGCGTTAGTGCGGCGAGGAACAATGGTATGTTTTTGGCAAAGGGGTGGTATATAACCTTTTGTGATGCTGATGATATGTACTATCCTCAATGGTTAAAAGTTGCATACTCGGTTATTGCTAGAACAAATGTGGATTTGTTGAGGATGAGTTATGTTTCTGGTAAGCGATATGATGCTCCATGCTCCGTAGAAGAACCAGATCTTGATGAAGTAGATGTTGTAACGGATAAAAATGACATTGTAGCTTGGGGTTGGCTTGAACTATTGAAGGGAGGATTCAGTGTTCTCCTGTTTATACGACGCGAATTGATCAATGATACTAGGATTTTCCCTGAAGGAATGAGAATGAAGGAAGATAATATCTTCTGTTTAAAAATAATCCAGCGTGTTAAAAATATATGTCAAGTTGATTACCGTGGGTACTATTATCGAGACAGGGAGTCGTCTGCAGTACATCAATCTTTACCATTTCGCGATTCCACTAGGTTTTTTGATGAGCTTATAGCGCGGTTTATGTATGTTCAAAAGCATTTCAATAGCAACATCAGCGAGTTCGCGCTAAGGCAGACCAATAGATATTTGATGGATGACTTAGCTGGATATGTTATGACACACAAAATAATCTCGCACGATGAGCGTGTGGCTATGTTCCTAGCTATTTCACACGCAAGGAGTAATGGATGCCTAAGAGTTTTTGATGTGCCCAAAGCATGGTGCATTCCGCTTATTTTTATGGTAACTTTTAAATCCACACTTGGATTTACGCTTAATAAGTATCTCGTAGATGCATACGCTAAGATTCGATCAATGTTTGGGTGTAAGAGGTGTTAAAAATGGGAACCCAAAGGAATGCAAGTCTTGACGCGCTCAGATGCTTCGCTATGTTGGCGATAGTTTTGTGTCATGTATATCAGCACAATACGTCAATTGTCCCTGCAACATCTACTAAGGATATGCTTTTCCTACTGTTGATTCGCTGGCATGTGGATGTATTTGTTGGATTGTCTGGATGGTTCGGCGTAAAATTTTCAGTGAAGAAATTTTGCAAAATATGGGGTTTGATCGCGTTTTATTCTACGGTGAGTATTATTGTTGGTCGAATCGCCATGGGGGTGCATACACCATTGCGCATTGATGGAGGTTGGTTCAGTAACACATACCTTTGCTTTCTACTGGTAGCTCCGTTTATTAATGCTGCGATAGAGAATCTTGTGTCTAAGGGATTTCGTCAAGCATGGCTTGCGTGGGCTGGTTTTGCAGTTATGATGATTTGTAATTGGGTGTCACGCAATAGCTATTTTGGCATTTTAGCATGGGATGTATTTTCTCATTCATTGGTACAGATGGTGTTTGTTTATTTCACTGTGCGACTTTTACGACTAACGGATGTGCTGCACCATATTAGGTGGAGACATGTCTGCATTGCCGTTTTGGCGTTTGTTATGGGATGTATTGTTTTTGGTAAGGCCAGAACCGATTACATCGCGCCTTATACAATTGCTATGGCTATAGCACTTATTGTCATCTTTGACCGATATGTGCACTTCCCTCGATGGGCGAACAGGGCCTTTGTTCGGATTGCGCCACTTATGTTTGGCGTTTATTTGATCCACGAACCGTCAAGTTTCGGAAAGCTATTCCATCAAATTCCACTTAGTTTTCTTATTGATTGTGGAATCAATCCTATCGTATCTATTATTCTTTCGGCTGTTGTTTGTTTTGGGGTATGTATGTCGGTAGAAGTAGTGCGTAAGCAGATCTTGAGAGTAATGAAACTTTCATTTGATCGCACACGTTCGAGATTAGGATAATATCCAAATGAATAAGAAAATCAGCATAATCTTTGGCACTCGCCCAGAGGCTATAAAGCTATGTCCCGTTGTTCTGGCGTTGAAAGCCAATCCGGCCTTTGAATGCAAGGTTTGCGTGACAGGGCAGCATCGAGAGATGCTACAGCAAGTGCTTGATGTGTTCGGCGTTGTGCCAGATAAAGATTTGGCATTGATGCGCCCAAATCAAACGCTTGGAGGATTGACTAGCCGTGCAATTGCTGCGATTGATGAATATCTTGCTGAGGAAATGCCAGATGCCGTAATGGTGCAAGGTGACACGACTACTGTCCTAGCCGGTGCATTGGCGTCGTTTTATCATCACATCCCTGTTGCACATGTTGAAGCAGGATTGCGTACATGGAATTTGGAAAGCCCTTGGCCAGAAGAGGCAAATAGAGTGCTGACGACACGTATTGCCCGGTGGCATTTCTGCCCGACAGAAAGCAATAGGGCGAATTTGTTGAAAGAGGGTGTGCCGGAGAAGGGCATTTATGTGACAGGGAACACTGTTATTGACGCGCTTCTTATGGCGAAGGAGATGGTGCGAAAAAAACCGCCAGTTCTTGAAGGGCTGCCGTCTAGTCTGATGGCTACAGAAGAACGTATGGTTCTTATCACAGGACATAGACGAGAGAACTTTGGCGAGGGGTTTGAGAATATATGCACGGCAATACGAAATCTCGCCGAGAGATTCCCAGAAACACACTTTGTATATCCTGTTCATCTTAATCCCAATGTGCGAGAACCTGTTGGTAGGATACTTGGGCACCATCGTGGCAAGAATGTCCATCTTATTGAGCCGCAAAGTTATCTCCCGTTTGTTGCCCTGATGAATAGAGCATATCTTATTCTTACTGACTCGGGTGGAGTCCAGGAAGAGGCACCATCTCTTGGCAAGCCTGTTTTGGTGATGCGCGATACGACTGAGCGCCCAGAGGCAGTAACGGCTGGAACGGTCAAGATAATAGGAACAGCTCAAGATTCAATAGAAGAAGAAACAGCGTTGCTGTTGAATGATCAAGATGAGTACAAGAAAATGGCTGCGGCTGTGAATCCGTATGGCGACGGTATGGCGGTTGAACGAATTGTTAAAATCATGGAGGAAAGTCTATGATACCTAAGGTAATACATTATTGTTGGTTTGGGCGCGGAAAGAAGTCTGCCAAATTCCAGATGTGTCTTGATTCGTGGCGAAAGATATTGCCTGAATACAGGTTGAAGGAGTGGAATGAGGACAATTTTGATGTAAATATCATTCCCTACACCAAAGAGGCTTATCAGGCTCGCAAATGGGCGCATGTTACGGATTATGTGCGGCTGTATGCGCTTTATAATGAAGGTGGGGTTTATATGGATTCCGATGTCGAGGTCCTTAAACCTCTTGACCGATTCCTATGTAATGTCGCATTTACTGGCTACGAAGCAGTCGGCAAACCGCTGACCGGTATTATGGCATCTGAGAAAAGAGGTAAGTGGGTAGAAGATCTAATGCGGGATTATGACGGGCGCCATTTCTTGGGTGAAGATGGTAACCCCGATCTTACTCAGAACACTAAATATGCGTATGACGTCATGAAACGTGCAGGAATGCGGCTGGATCAGACAGAGGAGGATGTCCCTTGCTATGTACATGTCTATCCTGCTGACTATTTCTGTCCAAAAGTATGGGGGTCAGGAGATAAAGTCAAAGTGACAGAGAACACATATACGATTCATCACTATGTTAGCTCATGGCTACCTTGGCAAGGTAAGGTTGCGCGTTGGTTTGGAGAGCATCATCTTCCGAGGGTCGGGTATTTTGTTGCTTATTTTCTACGCCGTCCAGACATCGTGTTTTTAGACCTCCTCGATTTTACACTCATTAAGCTTCTAAAGGTTAGGGAAAAACCATTCTTGCGAATTAATGATAAAAAATGATCTTGTAAATGATATCAAAAGAAACTAGCGCCAAGTTTGCTAATATGAGTATTGTGTGCTCATTCTTTGTAGTGTGCATGCATGTGGGAGGCGAGTTTGCTAGGGGGTCTGCTGGATGGTGGATTAGTGAGTTTACACGTGGCGGCGTTTCACGTATTGCAGTGCCATATTTCTTTATGGCAAGTGGTTTCTTTCTTGCTGGCAAGTTTAGTTGTATAGATGTCCGTGATGCACTCGCCATTTGGATGTGTGAGGTTCGAAAGAGGGTGAGGTCGTTAATTGTTCCGCTTTTGATTTGGCCAATAATTGGGATGGTCTGGGCAGCACCATTTGTGATGGTTGCCAACATGCTCGCTGGACGTCCCCTTAGCCATTCCATTCCATTTCTTAATGGCGTTTATTGGCCAGGCGTGGGAATCCTTTGGTTTGTAAAGTTTCTTTTTGTTTTGGTCTTGATTAGCCCTGTTTTGCTGTTGCTAACCCGCAAATTAGGTAAGGTTTGGTTGACTATTGCCTTTTTCTTGTACTGGTGTGTTTTTACGTTTTTGGATCCAGTAAGGGCAACTGGGCCATTGGGGTGGTGCGTATATAGTTTTTCCTTGGAAGGGGTTGCATATTTTTCGGCTGGGATGTTTTTGCGGGAATTTGCAGTTAATGGGTTTATTCTTCCACTTCGTAAATCAGTATGTTTCATGGTTTTGGGCTTGCTTGGCGTGCTTCTTTCAATAACTTGCAATTTATTGCAGATCCCCATAGGGGGGGGCAATTATCTTAATATACGACATTTCCCCGTACCGCTTGTCATGGCGGGTGTGTTTGGTCTTATGCCTGTAAAGCGGTTCCCGGAGGTGTTGGTTACGGCTGCATTCCCGGTATACCTTATGCATGGAATGTGGACTGTGCCTATAACTTGTATACTCAACCATGTTCCGTTTATAGGCGCGACTTCGGCTTATTTGTTGAAATGGGGCTTTGGGTTTGGAATGAGTGTTTTGTCGGCTTCGTTTTTGCGTCGTTATGTTCCGCGAGTCGCTGGTGTGCTATTTGGGGGGCGATAAAGTGATTTTTTCCATAATAATCCCTTGTTATAAGGTTGAAGAGTATATTGGCGAGTGCCTTGATTCGGTATTGGCACAGGACTTTGCCGATTGGGAGGCGATTTGCGTTGATGACGGCTCTCCCGACAGGACTGGGGTGATTCTTGATGAATATGCGTCTCGGGATAGTCGTATAAACGTGATCCATCAGAAAAATGGTGGACTTAGCGCAGCAAGGAATGCTGCATTGAAAGTAGCGCAGGGGGAATGGCTTTATTACCTTGATAGCGATGATTTGATGCCGCCAGACATGCTGGTAAAAGTTAATCATGATGTAGCAACGCACCCATGTGCTGATATGGTCTGGGGGAAGCTATCAAAATTCATGGACGGCCTTGAGCCAGAATGGAATTCGGGCTCAAGGCCGGCAGTGGAGATTGATGTTTCAGACACTTTCTTTTTCCGACATTTCTCTACCTATTTTCCGACATTTCTCTTTAAGCGGAGCGTTTTTGGCGATATCCCATTCGTGGGTGAAAGCTGGTGCGAGGAGCGGCCATATATGGCGAAGTGTCTAGCTCGCGCGAAAACAATGGTGGAAATTGACTATTCAACATATGGGTTCAGGGAGCGCGCTGGTTCCATAACCCATACGCGTATGCAACTAAAGCATTGTACTGGCTATCTCGATGCCACTCGAGAAATGTTGAAGATTTTGACTGCCAGTGGGAAACATATCGAACCTGCTCTCATGCGGATATTGCTGACTGATTGGATGGAATGGACGCCACGAAATATTGTGATTCGGTTAGATGCCAAAAATCGTTCTGCGGCGTGGCGATACTGGTTTAATTCATTGAAGGAAATTCAGCAGTATGGTCATGCGATGACGGCATGGCGGCGGTTTACGGCGATAGTTTGTCGCGTTCTGCCGCTTCGTTTTGTCGCGATGGTGTTATGCTATTTGCCGGATTATATTAAACGAAAGGGGCTACATCGATGAGGATCGGCTATGTAAATCCAGAATATGGCGCTAGGCGCATTATTATTGGAAGGTGCCCAGATGTAGAGTATATTCGAGTCCGGTCTTTTAAAAGCTTAGGCGATAAGATTAAGGGCAAACTTGGCTTACTAAAGCCAAATACATTGCAACCTTATTTCTTTAATGGCGGAATTGCCGATAAGCTGAAAAAAGTTGATCTATTTCATTTTTGGAACAATATAGCTTTGTCACCATGCCATAAGCCATATATAACTTCATTTGAAGCAGAGTTGCCAAGGAAATTCCCAGAAGGGCGACTGATGGACAAAGGGGTTGCGAGTTTGATGTCGAATCAGTGCCGCAAATTAATCGCATTTTCAAAGCACGCAATGAAAGGAGAGTGTGATTTTGCTAAGTTTCATGGTTTCGGAGAGATAATAAAAAAGATCACTGTACTCTTGCCGCCACAGGAAGTATTAGTGGCTCAAAATGATATGTTGCTAAAAGCGGAGAAATTCATGGGGGGGGGGGGATCTCCGGTAAAGCTTGTGTTTTGTGGAAGAGATTTCTTCAGAAAGGGTGGATCTGAAATTGTACGTGCGCTCGTGAATGTACGAAAAGATTTTAATGTTGAAGCTTATTTAATAGGTGATTATGAGCATGTTGATTATGCTTCGTCCTGGGAAGTTGATAGTGCAGACGAAATGCAGCGGATAATTTCTAAAAATGAGGATTGGCTACATCATTACAACTCAATGCATAACAATGATATGCTGGAGTTGGCCAAAACATGCCATATAGGCCTTTTGCCTACGAGAGATGATACTTTCGGGTATTCGGTGTTAGAGTTTCAGGCGTGTGGGTTGCCCTGTATAACGACAGATATCTGCTCTTTGCCAGAAGTGAATAACGAGGAGAATGGTTGGGTTGTAAAAGTCTCCAAGAAATCAAATGGTTGTGCCGACTTCTCAACAGCGGAGAAGTTGTGGGGCTTGTCGCAGGAGATTGAACGGGGCATTGAGAAAATATTGAGAGATGCGTTATCTAAGACCGAGAATATTTTTGATAAGGGACTTAAGTCTCTTCAGAACATTAGAGTCAATCATGCTCCCGATAAATACGGACAGCGACTTGCCGAGATTTATTTGGAAGCTGTAAGGTAAAGGGTTATGTTGAACATTATAAAACATCTAGTTGCTAGATATAGGCAATTGATTGTGTATTGCATAATCGGGTGTACGGGTGCGACGCTTGATTTTGTTGTTTATGCCTTGCTGACTAATTGTGTTGGGATACATTATCAGTTTGCCAATTTTCTTAGCGTTAGCTTCGGTATAGTCAATAACTTTTTCTGGAACTGCTATTTTAACTTTAAGACTAAAGACAAAATACTCAAGCGACTTGCAAGCTTTTACTCAGTTGGCATGTTTGGCTGGGCTTTGAGCGCAGTTTGCCTTTGGCTCTTCATAGAGGTCGTCGAGCTTAATGATCTGATTGCCAAATTGGGTACGATATTCTTCGTAACAGTAGTGCAATTTTGCCTAAACAAGTTCATCACTTTTAGAAAGTAAGGAGCATTTATGTCCGATAGACTTTGTGTTGTAATGCCAGTTTATAATGAGCAGGATGCAATAGGTCCTGTGCTAGAGAAGTGGGATGCCGCACTTAAGGGTCTCGGCATTGACTACGAAATTCGCCCGTATAATGATGGCTCAAAAGATAGTTCTCTCTCTGTAATGAGAAAAGTCGCAGAAAAGCTAGAGGGGGTGAATGTTAAAGATAAGCCTAATGGCGGTCACGGCAATACGATTCTGACCGGCTATCGAGAGGCGGCAAAGGATGGGTTCGACTGGGTGTTCCAGATAGACTCAGATGATGAGATGGGCCCGGAGAAGTTCAATGAGCTTTGGTCGCGGCGAAATGACTATGATTTTCTTGTCGGCATTCGCGATGGGCGCGTTCAGGCGTTGCCGCGTAAGATTATCAGTTTCGTCTCTCGCTTGTGTGTCCGCATATTTTACGGCCAAAGCGTATGGGATGTAAATACACCCTACAGATTGATGCGTTTATCGGCATTCAAACCTTTCTATGAAGCAATCCCGCTCACGACATTCGCGCCGAATGTTATTCTGAGTGGCCTTGCGGCAAGACACAACTTGCGTTGTTTTGAGACTCGTGTTCCTCAGCATGATCGTACCACAGGCGAGGTTTCGATCAAGAAATGGAAGCTCCTAAAGGCCGCTATAAAGAGTTTTTGGCAGACGATTCTGTTTTCGTTCGCATCTGCTAGATTAAGAGATTGGGTGAGAGTTCTATTTTGGTGCATGGCATGGGGATTTGCCGCAGTATCAATAGTTGTAGGTGTCAAGAATGGATGGCGTGAGTTTGACTTTCAGTGGGATCCTGCGAAATTGCTTATGATGGGTGATAATCCTTATCTTTATTCGCTTGAGCACAAAGCTATACCATATGATGGGTTTATGGAGCAGTATATTGATGCCAACCAAGTTCCATCATGCCTTCTTCTGTTGGCACCATTTACTTTCCTGCCGCAACTGCTCGCCAATCAAGTTTGGGACATCTGTAATCTGCTCTTTTCGGTGATGTTTCTCGTCTATTTCTACAAGTCCTTCTTTGCGGGTTCAAGGTGCGCTAGATTCTTTCCTTGGATAGTCATGTTGTTGTTCGCTGGCACACCCTGGCGTGTGCTGATAGGTAATGGTCAACATCTGATGTTTTCGTTCGCATTCTTCTTTGCGGCCTATTACTATTCGAAGAAGGGGCGACCCATACTTTCAGGCGCTTTGTTGGCAGTATCTGCATTTAAGTATACAACAATCGCACCTATGGCATTTATTTTCATAGCTGACCGAAAGTGGAAGCCAATTTTAATCGCAGCAGCATTGCATTTGATCGCAACACTTGGCTGTGGCTTATGGCTTAATACATCTCCTTTTGAATTGGTGCTTCAATCGTTTAAGGTTAGCGCAATGCTAACCGCTGGAGGAATGGCTGATATAGCTAGTGTGGTTTCTGCTTTCAATTGGGGAAGTCCCAAGTTGTTGGCAAATGTTGGTTATGTGGTGTTTGGATTATTGCTTATTTTATTGGCGGCAGCCAAGAGGGGCTCTCCGCTACTGAAACTCGCGATATTTGCCGTAATCTCCAATGTGATGTTCTATCACAGGATATACGATTTTATTACGCTCTTAGTTCCGCTAGCTTATGTAATGACGGATACATTGGATAATCGTGTTAGGGGGTGCGTTATTAAGAGTCTGGTATTTGCCAATATAGTATGGATATTCTTCATATCAAAGCTACTGACGCTCCCGCAAGCAACTCAAGTTATAGTATGTGCAGTGTTGCAGCATGCGCTGTTGTTAGTGCTTATTTGTTCGCTCATTGCCTACAATCAAAACATTGCTAATAAAGTAGTTGTTGAGGCTATTGAAAAAGAGTAATGAAAATCCTCTTTATCAGTGATCGGCGTGACGGCGGAATACTTCGGCATGTAAGGTGCTTACGGCAATGTCTGCCGAAAGATGTAGATACTTTTGAGATAGGGTTAGGCGGGGATGAGGAGTTTGCCGGTAGTAGCGGACACGATATCAGGGAGTTTTGGCAGCTAAGGCGCATCATAAAGAATTTCAAGCCCGACATTGTTCATTTCCATATTCCAGTGTTGCTGATGGCGGTGTATGTCAGGTTCTTTACAAGGCTCCCGATTATTCGTAGCTGGCATACGCCGACAGCGGGTAAAGAAGGGCTGAAAGATAAGATAATGCGGTGGGTGCTTGGGCGGGGATGCTACTATCTGCCTGTTAGTGGTAAGACGTTGGAAGGCCTTAGGCAGTGGTGCCCAACCATAAAAGGTGAGGTTTTTTATAATCCAATTAGGATAAATCGCCAATCTTCGGGGGGCGACCTTAAAAGTAATTGGGCTGATTGGAAGATTTGCAGATCAAAAGGATTAGTATAGCTTTGTGAAAGTTTGTAACAAAGTCATTGGCATGGTTGGCCGAGGTGATCCTGCAAAAGGCTGGTCAGACTTGGCGGTCGTAGCCCAGAGGGCGCGGCTCCGTTGTCTAGGTGTCGGTGTGACTGAAGATGAGGCGATATCCAAGTTTGGTGATTCGGCAAGGGCGATAGAATGGGAAGGCCCTCAACCCAATGGCAGGGAGTGGATAAGGAAGATGGATCTTTTTGTGCTTACAAGCAAGCACGAAGAGATGCCAACCGTGGTGTTGGAATGCTTTGCGGAGAAGACGCCGATTTGCGGCTTTATACCAGAGGGCGGCATGAACGAGATATTGTCATTCTCCAATGGTCCATTGAAAGAAGTATTCATAAAAGAGCGTGACACTTCGCGTCTCGCAGAGATTGTCATATCGCTAATGAATGATGAGGCTAGGCGCAAGGCAATTGTTGAGGACGGTTGGCAAATCCTTGTAAACCATTTCGATGCAGAAAAAAACTGCAAGGGGCAACTGATGGATATCTACAGGAGGGTTGTAAAATGATTTGTTTTGCATGGAGCGGGTTCCCGCAGTATGCAGCACGATGTGTTGGTGCGTTCGTGAGAGACAATCCAGAAAATGAGATTGTCGTTATTGCTACCAGACCAGCTGTGCCAGTGCAAGGCATGGAGCGGCTTTGTGGATGCAAGGTCGTATGGGTCGACGCAAATGATGAGCATGATATCTCGTACCATCTTGGCAGGATTCCCGATAAATACCTTGTGACTGGATGGGCTACTCCTTGCTTTAATCATTATAGGGATCAAGTGCGAAGCGCAGGCGGTAAGACATTTCAATTGATCGACCATAATTTTGTTCAGAGCGTAAAGGAGTTAATAAAGTCTATCCGGTTTAGAGTACTATTTAAGTCAAAATACGATGGGTACATGGTGCCAGGTAAGTCTGGGCGGCAACTATTGAGATACTATGGCGTTGCAGACAATAGGATTTTCGATGGGCTGTATTCAGCAGACGAATCTTTATTCTATGATGGCGGTCCATTAGAAGCCCGCGATAAACGTATTGTGTATGTCGGCCAGTTTTGTGAGAGGAAAAATGTATTGAACGTTTGCCAGGCTTTTGTAAATTCTGATATTGCGAAAGATGGTTGGACTCTTGCTATGTATGGTTGTGGGCCGCAGAAAGATGCGTTAGTTGAAATAGCCAAAAGGTACCCTGGCATTGAGATCAATGATTTTCTGCAGCCGGAAGGATTGGCTTCGGTCTATCGTGGCGCACGTGTTTTTGTGCTTGCCAGTAAAGAAGAACATTGGGGCCTAGTGGTTCATGAAGCGGCTTTGAGCGGGTGCTACCTCCTTCTCAGTGATAGAGTAGGCGCAGGAGAGGATTTGCTTGGCCAGCTTAATGGGCGCTCCTTTAGCCCTTTTAATATTCATTCAATGAATCGAGCTTTCAGATCTCTCATGAGCTTGGAAGACGAGGCTTGGCAAAATGCCAGGCGCGAATCGTTACGGCTTTCTGGTGAAATATCAATTAATAAGTTTTCTTCCGGTGTGAAGAATATGCTTGCGCTATGTTGAAAACAGATCCATTGACGAAACTTATAATCAAGGACATCATATATCTTGTCCTTGCTATTGTCCTTTTGAGGCTATCAAGGGGAGCGTTTGTTTTTGCGATAGTCATAGCGGGCACTGTATTTTCTCTGCAGAAACGAGGGGGTTCGGCTGTAGCTTGCTTTATCTCGCTTTTCTTTTTACAGAATATAAATTTCGCCATTGTGCCCGCAACAGTCTTGATGAACCTTGGATGTAAAATGGGGATTGGGCTTATTGGTCTAAGCATGCTTATTGCAAATGCCCCAAGGCAAAGGTTACGATTGCCGATTGGGGGGCTGGTTGTTTATATGATATGGATGTGCATATCATCAATGCAGGGGTATTTCCCGATTATCAGTTATCTTAAAATTATCAACTACAGTCTGTTTCTTTTGGCGGTGTGTTTGGCAATTCGCTATATGCAGTTGTCGGAGTTTGATGCGTTGCGTATTCGGGCGATGTTTCTTGCAATATCATTCATAATGGTAGTTGGCTCGTTTATGACTTTGCCGTTCCCAAGTATCGCATACTCTCGTCAGATTGAGAAGGCAGCAAGGTACGGCATAGAATTAACGGGCGAAATGCTTCTAGAGTCAGAGGGCATGTCTCTTTTCAACGGCCTTTCTTGGCATAGCCAAGCTCTTGCGCCTATGGTTGCGCTAACAGTCTTGTTTGTTGCTTGTGACATGTTGTTTGTTGAGAAAAGATTCGTGTTATTCCATATGGCTATCCTTGCAATTGCTCCGGTTTTAATGTTTTTGACAAAGTCTCGTACGGCCTTGTCAACTGTGGCGATAGGTGGCCTTATGCTCATTATGTATGCAGTGAAGAATGCAAACATGCCTCTGATTTTTAAAAGAAAAGTCCGCTCCATAATAATGCTATTTGTTGTTTTGGGGTCAATTGGTCTGGTCGTTCTTCAAATCTATAATCAGGGGTTGGAGAGGTGGGTAAGAAAGACAGACGATGTGGAAGTAGACCAAAGAACGATTGGTGAGGCTATTAGCGCTACCCGAATGGCATCTATTGAAATGAACATTGATGACTTTAAGAAAAGCCCTATTTTTGGAACTGGCTTTCAAGTTATGTACTTTTTCCCGATGGAATATCAGAACGTTCCATTGACGTCGCTATTGTCTGCGCCGTGTGAGAAGGGTGAAACCCCGTTGGTAGTGTTTGCGGAAGGTGGGATCGTTGGTGGATTGATCTTTTACATTTTTGTGCTCGGGTTTTATATGTATTGTGTCCATAAGAGGCTTGTATGTGTTATGACATTGTTTACTGCTCAGATGGTGTCCAACTTTAGCGAATCAACATTTTTTTCCCCAACTGGAGCTGGCGGGTATATTTGGATTTTTGCAATGATTGGCGGTATGACATTGGACTATATAGTTGCAAATGTCCGAGGTTCATATAATCCAAGATATGATATTTATGCACCAATACAGACAACGTATAGAATGGGTTGATAGGTGGCGAGGGCTTCTCACGCTTCTCGTAGTGCTTGGCCATGCGTTTGGCATGGCCTCACACATGGGGGATACCAACGCAAATGATTTCTTTTCTCTTTTAAGAAACACTATATACCTTTTCCATATGCCTGCGTTTTTTGCATTGGCTGGTGTTGTTTGGCGTGGCAGTGATATAGGCGTTAAGGCTTATTTAGTCAAAAAGGTCAATAGGCTGCTAGTCCCGTATTTCTTTTTTGCGGTACTTTCGGCTGTCATCTATACGTTAATTTCGGGGGGCTTCTCGTCGGCAGTATCAATTGCAACGGATACATACTACAGTGATGCTTCCAGTGCGGTCTTGCCATTGTGGAAACAGATGGTCGCTATTCTTTATGCCAGTGGGTGGCCCTTGGGGGTTGGGCTAAAGATGAATAGCGTCTTATGGTTCTTGCCATGCCTATTTGTTGTTGAGCTGTTTGCGTATGGATCGGATCGATTACTGAGTACGAGACCTTTGCGAATCGCGAATGTCTGTTTGATGGTGGTGCTTTCTTGCGTTTGTATTCGCTTTGAAAATTGGATATTACCGTGGGGTTTGATTCGTGTGCCTGAAGCATTCTGCTTTTTTCTTATTGGTAAGTATTGCATTGATAAAAATGAGTTCAAGTATTCGGCAGTCTCATTGCTGTTGATTGTATGTGTTATGTGCTGCGCCTTGCTTGCCCCTGATTCATGGGTGAGAAAAATATCATTATTGTGGTACGGGGCATTTGTATGTTTTGCTGTATTGGGGATATATGCGAGCGCATGGCTTTCACAATTCGTCAAGCTTCGAGCTCTGGTGACGGTTGGCGGGGCATCAATAACTATAATGATGGTGCATAAGTATTTGATAATGGGTTTGTTGCTTAAGATGCCAGGCGCGACCTCTATTCCGCAAAAGGGGCTTGTTGCCTTTGGGGCTTATGCGTTGCTCGTTTCTGGCATAGCTGTAATTGTTAGCCTTTGTGTGCATTTTGTGTTTAAGAAATATTTGCCTCTATGCATTGGGGAGAAGCGGAGTGTCAAGCGATGAAAGTAGTTCAGATAGTAAAGACCTTGTCGGAAGAGTACGGAGGTCCTGCAAGGACTGTGCAAGGCCTTGTCGCGGGGTTGGACAAGTGTGGCGTAGACGCTTGGCTTGTTGCTTTGGACGAGTGCCCCCCTCCCTGGGTTCAAGGAGTGAGAAACTATCTAAATCTTGGCTCACCAAGTTATATTGAAACTATCCGTCTTGTAGAAGGTTTGATCCATGAGTTGCGCCCAGACATTATACAGTTAAATGACTTTTGGATGCCAAGGCTACATGCTTGTGCTGTTGCGGCGCGAAGAAATAATGTTCCATATATCCTTACACCACATGGAACACTTGACGAGTGGAGCCTTAAGCAGAAATGGTGGAAGAAGTATCCGGCTCTCTGGACGTATCAGGGGTATGATATGCGTCATGCATTAGCAATACATTCTACTGCGGATAATGAGATTCGTCAGATAAGGAAGTTTTGCGGCGATACTCCAGTATATTACAACACTAACGGGGTGATTTTCCCTGAGAAACTTCCTGAGTGGAATCGTCATGGCGACGGGTGCAGAAGGGCGGTGTTTGTAAGCCGTATTCATAAGAAAAAGGGGTTGTTGAATCTGGTTAAGGCATGGGCAAAGGTGAGACCTCTTGGCTGGAAGATGGAAATCGTTGGAACCGATGCAGATGATTACCAAAAGGTTGTTGAAAGCGCGGTTTGTGAATATGGGCTTCAAGGGGACTTTATATTTACAGGGCCATTGTCGGACGATAAAAAGTGGGAGGCTTATAGAAGGAGCGATCTATTTATTTTGCCTACACATACAGAGAATTTTGGTATTGTGGTGGCAGAGGCTTTGTATGCGGGAATCCCGGTCATAACCACAAAAGGGGCGCCATGGGGTGATCTTTTGGAGAAAAACTGCGGATGGTGGACGGAGATAAGTGTTGATTCTATCGCAGAGGCACTAAAATGCGCAACATCAATGACTGACGAACAAAGGGATGAAATGGGTGAAAGAGGGCGCGCGCTTGTTGTTGAAAAGTATTCTTGGGATAGTATAGCGGCCGACCTTAGCAAGATTTATGAATGTCTGTTGACATCGAAACCTTTGCCAACGAGTGCAAGAAGACTATCGGTAGCATGAGATTCTGTATGCGCTCGCACCCTACTTCCGCGCCTTCGCCTACTTCTGCATCCGCTATTTTCTTAAACTTGGTTTTCTTGATGGTGTCGCCGGTTGGCGTTGGCATTTCTGGCAAGGCTTGTGGTATCGATTGCTCGTGGATCGTGAGATAGGTAGGTTGAAAAGGGGAAAGTCCAGTTGAGACTTTTCGCGCACTTAGTCACACACGTGATATATATTGGTATAGCTCCCCTTGTCTCTCTTAGCACACTTATTGCAATAAGTGATCCAAACCTTCGCCTGCGTAGAGTCGGTCGTGAAAATGTAATGAGGAGGTTGTGTCATGTCACGAAAGTCTTTTAAAGACATATTACAAGAACTTGGTTTTGACGTAAAAAGGGAATTCGCAATATTATGGAAAGAATTTTACGGGGCGATAGAGGATCAGTTTCCCCGTGCCATTTATATGTGCACAAGCTCTAGAATTAGGCAGGACCATTCGCTTGCGTATTTATGTCAGGATAACTTTGCTATTTTCCCGACTTCTATTAGGAAGACGTACCGAAATCTGTTTGACTACGATAGTGCATGTAATATTACATTCGCTTCATTGTCCTCGTGGAAGTTGCCAATTCCAGACTTTGATACATATTTGTTGCTTTGCGAATATATTGCCACAATGCTTAAAGGTCTGAGATCAACAAATGTCCTCCCGGCATCGGATATATCATTGTTGGTGTCGCCTAGTATACAACAAGTATATGATTCGCTTTCTGGTTGTGGCTATACAATGATAGAGCAAGATTGTGTTTGTCAAGCGGTGCCCAACGATATAGGAGCTATAGAGGCAGCGAAATCTGTTGATAAAGCATTATGCACTGATATAATGAGATATGGACATCGGTCATTAAAGGGGAATATTGATGGGAAAAGGGCAGTGCTGAATAGTGTTTGCCACCACTTGGAAGCTAAACGAGACGTTCTCACAAGTTTATCACCTAGAATTGCTAGTGCATTATTTAATATTGCGAATCAGTTGGATGTTCGGCACAACAACATGGCGCCCGAGTCCCCTAAGTATAAACCATTTGCTGGATCGCTGACCGAAGGACAGCTTGAACACTGGTATGACAACTTATATCAATTATGTATTGCGTCAATATTGGCATTAGAATGCGATGGTGCGCTTGAAGAGTATAAGGTGAATCAAGAAGAGATGAATAAAGGTAGGGGTAATTAGACAATATTTCCTTAAACTCGGCTTCCTTAACCATCGCTGGTTTCCGCTCCTTTGTCCACTCCTAACTATCCAAGCCGTGAAATCTCCAATCTCCAAAATGTCTAGCGCACTTATTGCAATAAATGTTCCATACCTCCTTTAATAATGGCGGATAGTATGATACAATACAAGCGAAATTAATCATCCATGCAGCTCATCCATCCATCAGCAGTCGATTCAATTAACGAGAACACTTATTGCAATAAGTGTTCCAAGGGAGGTTTCTGCGTCCATGGTTGAGACCTGGGAGTTGTGCAGGAAGTTGGCGAATCCCGAGCGAAGGGGCTTGCTCCGCCGTGTTTGCGAGGCTCGAGATGGTCTTAATGTCGGGATTGCGGTTGATTCTGCCGACGGGCTCAAGCAGGCTGCAACGAGTCAATATTTGGGACAGCTTTGGCGGCTTGGCTTGATTCGCCGAATGAGATCCGGACGCTTCGTTAATTACACAGCCGATGCCGAGAATGCGCCGGTCGCGATTCGAAAGATTGCCGTCGCAATCGAGGAGCGGTTCTGTTCTGAGCGGGAATCCGATTCCCGTGATGAGCGATTTTGTGCGATTCTCGCTGTTATGGGCAACGTAATGCGGGCAAAGCTCGTTCGGATAATCTATGAAAACGGGCCTGTTGTCAAGGACTACCTCTGCGACAGAACGGGGTTGAATGTCAAGACCATGCTGCGGCATTTGAAGCCAGCAATCGACATCGGCCTTGTTCAAAATATTGATGGTGAATCCTTCAGAATCTGTTTGCCAGAAGACCAGATCTCTAGACTCATCATAGCGAACAACTGACATTAGAACACTTATTGCAATAAGTGTTCCATACCTTTGCTACTTCTTCATCCGTTACTTCCTCAAGCTCGGCTTCCTCGATGGCATCGCCGGTTTCCGCTGGCATTTCTGGCAAGGTCTCTGGTATCGGTGGCTCGTCGACCGCGAGATAGGTAAGATGAGAAAATTGTGATTTATATGATTAACTGATGGCGAGATAGACGATGTTGAATGTGCTGTTGGTCAACCGATAAAATAATTGAGGCTTAAATGAAACTTTTGTATATGTGGATTAATGATCATCCTCCATTTGATGATTTTTCATTGAATTTCCATTCAGGGTATTCATTTTCTGTAGAGAAGAAAGATGCGGTTATAAGATTAATCTGCAAAGAAACTGGTTGTGTTTTGCCAATAGGATTTTTCAAAGGGTCTAACGGAGCATGTGATATAGATGTAAGTGCAGTAGTCGGAAAGAATGCATCGGGCAAGACCTCTGTTGCACGTTATTTAGAGTTGGTTCGTTCTGCAGAAGATGGATCTGCAAGTTTTGACTATCTGATAGTTTATGAAAAAGGAAGTGAATGGTTTGTCCAATGGTATGATAGCAACAACCAATTAGCAGGTGGAGTATCAACATTGGAGTTGCCCGAAAAGCCTACTCACATAACAACTATCAATCAATGCAAAGGCGGGGCCTGTGACAAAAACGACGCGCTTTGGAATTTTGAATTTGCATATTATTCCCCACATTTTACAACGGAGAACCAATTCCTGGTGAATTCTCCAGCGATGGAGAACCTTTCAACAAACGGTATTATGTATGGTGGGTTTGAAGAGCAAATGAACCGTCCGTATGATTTGAATGATCATCAAAGTATTCAAAAGAATTATCTTGCGGTGGAACATAGGATGGGGTTGACGGCATTGAGGAATATACCTCATGGTGATGATGGTATTAATCTTCCGCGACCCAAAGAAATTGTCATATCAATTCATTCTGTAGAATACCAAGAAAATAAGAGGTGGCTTTCAGCGCAAAAGAAACGCTTGGCACAAGCGTTAGAGGAAGAGAAGGCTAAAGACGGGAAAAGTGCTATAGTAGCTTGGTTACAGGGCAGAATCCGTGTTGTTGAAGTGTTGGAGCGCTCTGGGGCGTATTATGCGGATAGTGTTCATGCAAAAAGAAGCTTTGTTCTGAGAGCGTTTATTGCCCTAGTGTACACGTATATTCGCATATCTGGCTTATTTAGTGACAGATATAATATACTGACTGTTGACTATGCAGAATATTTAGTAACAGTGCTATTGAATGTAGTATTGCAGTTCGTTTGTAACGAGAATGATAACCATGTCTTTAAGGCCCATTACAAATTAGTAAGTGCGTTGCGTAGAGGTGTACGACTTAGGGGTCAACGCCCTGGCGATGTCGCAGAAGAATATTATCCTAATGAACTTGAAGAGCGTCGTTCATTAACTCGAGTGTTCGTGCGTCTTGCTAAATGGTGCAAATGTGCGGCAGCGGAAGAGCATCAAAGTTCGATTGATGAACTCCACGTTAAGTTCAAAGATGCGGACAAGTTCTCTAATTTCTTTGATTCATATGTGGTCGCGATGAATCGTTTTGACTTTCTTTCTTTCGCGTATCAGCCAGTAATGTCATCAGGAGACATGTCATTCTTATCAATGTTCGCACGGCTTTATGATTATCTTATGGTAATGAAAGAATCTCGATCATTACGTCAGTATTATGCACAAGAAAATAATAGGATTGATATGCCGGTACGATTGCTTCGGCGATCATTTTCGCCTGAGATGGTCGTATTCCTAGACGAAGCAGAAACAACTTTGCATCCCGAAAGACAAAGGGATATCGTGGTAAATATAATCAAGTTCTTTGATACTGTAGGGCTTGCGGAATCAGTTCATGTGATTTTTGCCACCCATTCACCTATGATTTTGTCTGATGTCCCCATGGGTAATATTGTTCTCTTAAGTGATTTGATTGGTGCGGAGCGGAAAAAAACTTTTGGTGCAAATATTTTTGACTTATATCGCCATGGATTTGTTTTAAAGGATGGAACGGTAGGATCATTTGCACAGAAGAAAATCGATGATTTGGTTGAAAAAGTATTTTCACTCGTGCGTAATCGGGGGAAAAGCGACAAGAGGGAATCAATCACAGTTGCGGATCGGCAATTGGTGGACTTGATTGCCGATAAAAATGTTGCGCGTTATCTTAGGGAATGGTTGAAAGAGTTGGATCGTGGTAAAGATCTCATTAGATAATCAAGATTGCATCGAGCAACATCGAGAAGCATATCAGGTATTGGGTCGAGTCCTTGAGGATTTGGCGAGTGGGAAAGCAATTTACACAATTGGACGTGGCGGTAAGAGTAAAGTGTTATCAAGGGCGAGCAATAGAAATACTGTAGCAAGGAAGTATTACACCAAGCTGACTGATTTATGTGACAACTATCCATGTTTGTCGCCAGAGCATATACATGATGTCGTCTCGAAAGTTAAGAAATATGAGGTATCCCTAAATAAGAAAATGGTAAAAAGGGCGAAGCGAATTCTTGCTACAATATATTCATACGAAAAATTTAGCAAGGGTATGTCACCCCAATATAAGTATGGAGTATTAAGTTGGGTGGCGAATCCGAGCGGTTGGGGTGCTTGGGAATTTCTAAGGAGGCTTAATGTTCGCTCATGTGTGTATTGCAATGCAGAAACGATTTTCTCATTACTGTTGACAAATGAACTTCCTGGAGGGGGAATAACGCCCAAATATGATTCGAAAACGCATAAAAGATCGGCATTGGATCATTTCTACAATCATTCTAAATATCCTTTCTTGGGATTGACGCTTAGTAATTTGGTGCCGGCATGTACTCGGTGTAATACAAATGTCAAAGGCGCACGCGAACTCAATCATACGAAGCATATATATCCATATGCGGAATCTTTTAATGATGGTGTAAAATTTGCAATTGCCTACAAGCCAGGGAAAAGGATTGTGGATCTTGAGGAATCGGATTTACATATTGCCTTTGTGCCGCGCATGGAATCGAAAATATATCAGAAGTCATTAGAGAGTGTTGCATTTTTTCATCTGTCGAAAGTGTATAACCAATTACATAAAATAGATGCATTGACGGTGCTTAAAAGGATAGAGGCATTCCCGCAGTCTTATCGAGAGTTTCTTGCTGAAAAGTATCCTGGCATAAAGGGTATGGTTCTTGATTATGTTTGCAGAGGTTCGAGTCTGAATCCATCACACATTCTCTCCCACAACCTATCTAAACTGACAATAGACATCGAGAAGCAATTTGGTGTGGCCGACAAAGCTTGTTGAGGTAGCTTCCATGATATCATAATGAGGTGTTAGATAGCGCTTGGAGAAGATGGGGATAGGAAGATAAATAACTTAGCTTAAGCCGGTTATAAGGAATTTTAAGCAAAAGACAGGCTCAAGTTCGGCAATGGCGTGAAATTTTCTCACAATCCGCAACTTCGGGTCAGATTTATGGTATAATATTTAAGTACGAACGGGAGACCAAAAATGTTATTGCGATTTACAGTTGAGAATATGTTTTCCTTTCAAGGGATTGAGACCCTTGATTTGGTTGCTGTAAAATCTTGCAAGGAACGAATGGGCGAGGCCACTTTTCCCATTTGTGACTGTGAGTCGGACAGGCGTGCATTGAAAGTTGTTGCTTTATATGGGGCGAATGCGAGTGGAAAGTCAAACCTTTTGCGTGCATTCCATTTATTCGCTGAGTTTGTCCGTAGCTCGGCGGTTGGCAGCCTGACGGATGCCCGCGTGCCTGTATCTCCTTTCTTGCATGTTGCGAATTGGGAAGGACCACCGCCGCCTTCACGAATGGAGATGTTATTTGTCCATGGGAACTTCCAGTACAGATATGGGTTCTCGGCAACGGGTGTTGCGGTTTTGGAAGAATGGCTTTACCGAAAGGAATTGGCGCGTCGGTATGCGCGCGAGATTGAGCTCTTTGTTCGCTATCAGGATGACGGGCGTGATGTTATCGAACCGTCTGCAGCTTTTGATAGGGCGGATCAATTGATTGCGGAGAAGACTCGGCGAAATGCCTTGTTCCTCTCCACGGCATCTATGTTGGCCGTGCCAGAGGCTATGGAGATAGTTCAGAATTGTTTTGGTCGTATGGCTGTCTTCTCTGCGGATAGCGATGCAATGAACGTGCAGACTTCAAAGATGATTGTCGACAATCGATATCGGGCGCAGATACTTTCGTTCCTAGCCCAGACGGATGAAACTATTGACCATATCGAAATAGAGAAGAAGAATGTGACGGACGAGTTTTCGTCAATGATGGGTAGGCAAGTCGGTGAGGCATTTGTCTTGGAGCCACGCGTATTTCTCAAGAATCCGGAAGGGCATGCGTATGGGCAGTCCATACCGTTAGAATCAATAGCATCACGCGGCACATTTAAGGCGTTTCATTTAGCCGGTCCTATGTTCGAGACCCTTGGCAGTGGTGGTGTGATGATGGTTGATGAGTTGGATTGTCGCCTACATCCGATTCTTGTCCGACAGATTATACGATTGTTCAATTCGAAAACTTCGAATCCGAAGAATGCACAGTTGATCTTCAATACGCATGACACAAATCTGCTGAACGACAAGGTATACGATGCTGATAAGAATCGGTACGAGAATCTACTTCGTAGAGACCAAGTGTGCTTTGTTGAGCGTGGCGGCGACTATGCATCGCATATCTATTCGTTAATTGAGTTTCAGAAGGACGGCAAGGCAATTAGAAAAGATGCCTCGTTTGAAAAGGATTATCTTAACGGTCTTTACGGATCAATACCCTATATCGGCAACTTCTGGGAGGTGTGAGAGATGCGGCCTCAGAAAATATTTAGGGTTGGCACCTACGATGAATCTGATACGCGTAGGCAAGGGCATCGTCCAGTTCAGCGGAATATCCTTATCGTCTGTGAAGGAGAGAAGACGGAGCCGAACTACTTCAAGTCCATCAAACGGCGGATGAAGAGTGGGGCTGGGAGCAAGGTTGAAGTCGTTGGCGCTGGTGCTCATACGCGAGACTTAATCAAGTGTGCGCATAATGCAATTGCAAGGCGTAGGGCGGAGGGCTTGCCCATGTATTATCATGTATGGCTTGTCTTTGATAAGGACAGCTTTGAGGCAGATGATTTTGACAATGCAATAAGTATGGCAGAAGCTGAGAAATGGCATGTCGCGTGGAGCAATGAGGCGTTTGAGCTGTGGTATCTTCTTCACTTCCAAGATGTTACCGGGGGCGCATTGTCACGTGATAGCATGTTTGAGATGCTAGGGAGACATCTTGGAAGAAAGTATCTAAAGAATGAAGCTAATATATTTGATACGATTATGAAGCAATCGTATCTTGCAATTGATAGGGCTAGGCGGCTTGTTGAAAGGTGGCAAGATCAGCCACCTCATAAGGCAAGTCCTTGTACTAAGGTCGGTGCCCTTGTGGAAGAACTGTTGAAATATACTTGACGGTAGAAGTATACCTTATCTTATCCCCTTGTGGGTAGGGAGATATGTCGATTAAGCTGAGTGTCATAGTGCCGAGTTTGACGGGCGAAATGCCTAGGGGATTGCCTGAAGACCCTAGGCTGGAGGTTGTGCCGGTCAAGGGGGTGAGTCCTGTCGGCAAGGCACGTAACGAGGGCTTGAGAAGGGCGACGGGCGAATACATCGCATGGGTCGACGCCGATGACGAGGTGACAGCGGATTGGCTTCCCGAGATTCTTGCCGCGCTCGAATCTTCGCCCGATGTCGTCACGATCGATGCAACGCTGGTCGGGTGGGAGAACCGTTGCGACAGCGTATGGGGCGTGCGGCCGGAATCTGTCACGATCGAGAGGTTGCGGCGCGATGTCTATCGCGACATAAGCCGTACCAGCGCCTTGTGGCTGTATGTGACGAGACGCAAGTTGTGGGATGGAATACTTATAGATGAAACCGTAACGCAGCTGGAGGATTTTCTTGTTCTGCCTAAGGTGTTGGAGCGTGCAAGGACGGTAAAGTATCTTCCGAAGAGGCTTTACAGGTATGTGAGGCGCCAAGGGAGTCTCATAAATTCAAAAGACATCGCTCGGAATTCGTCCTGTGTGTTCGTCGCGATCAGGAGGTATGAGGAAGCTTCTCCGAAATCGCGAGGCGCGGCACTTTGGGGCGCAGCTACGATGGCGTATTGGACGCTTGATGTGGCTAACGTAAAGTATACGGCAGCAGAAAGGCGTAGCTTTGGCGACGCACTAGCGTTTGGTCGGCGGTTCTTGGCGATACATCTTGTAAATCTTTGGAGAGAATCCCGGTCCTTGGAATCTCTGCGGATGAGATGTGTTTGGATGGGTCGATTTGTGACGGCAGCCTGCAACTTCTGGCTAGCGCAGAGAATCATGGGACGGCTTAGACGACGCGTATGAAGCTCTACGTCATAAACCTGGCGCGGCGCAAGGAGCGCATGTCCTTCATGGAGCGGCAGTTCGCTTCGCTTCGACTTGACGTCGAGCGACTGGATGGTGTCGACGGAGATCAGTTGCCGAAAGATGAGCGCACCAAGGCGGTGAATGGCTTCAGGTGGTGGTGCTCGCAAGGCTACAAGGCAAGGACGGGGGAAATCGGTTGCGCGCTTTCTCACAGGAAGGCCCTCGCAAAGATTGTCGAGGTGGGATTGCCTTGCGCCTGCATCATGGAGGATGACGTCACGCTTGGCGAGGGATTCTGCGACGCCTTGGAATCGGCGGAGAGATTCGTGACTTCAGAAGACGATGCCAGAGTTGTGATTATGACTCCATGTGAGGCGGCAAAGGGCGAAGGTATTGTGCGAATTCCTTGGGCGCAATCTTGTGGTTGCTATGTCGTGAATCAGGCGGCCGCCAAGAAGCTGCTCGCGGTGACTTCTCCGCTCACTTCCACGATCGACGATTGGCGGCGTTGGAGTGAAAAGGGCGGGTTCGCCCTCTATGCCTTTTCTCCGGCGGCCTGCAGTCAGGCTCCATACGGCAGCGAAACATTCGATTCGCCTTTCGCCTCCGATACGCGAGCGAGGGATACTGTCTTCGTAAGTGAGATGAAGCCGATTGAGCGCTTCTTCCACAAGGGCCTCAGGATTGTTGGACTCACATTGGATAGGCTGCTGCCATGAACGAACTTGTCATATGGGCGCATAGCGAGTGCCGGAGCAACGCCGCGCTTTATGCGGAGGTGAAACGTCTTGCGGAGGCGCAGGGACTTCGCGTCACGATGTGCCTTTGGGATGAGATTCCGATGGCGGAATCGCGAAAGTCGCATGGGCTCGAATGGATCAAGGTCGGCGACGATCTCAAGAAGGGACGCGAGGTTTTGGCGGCGCATGGCGGGGCGGACGCGACGCACGTCTTTTGCGTCTATCAGAATTCGTCCGTCTGGCGCCGGCTGATCGTCGAGGCAAAGAAGTCCGGATCGAGGGTCGTCGTGAGCGCCGAGGCTCCATGCGAAATGTGCGTCGGACTTAAGGCACGGCTCAAGAGGCTCTACTATCGCTGGGTGCTGCCGTGGAGGGTCGGGGGCGTCGTCAAGGCGGCTAATCTTTTCCTGAACGCCAGCGGGATGAATGGCATGGACGAGCTTTTGCGGCTTGGGTGGAAGAAAGAGAAGATCGTGCCGTTTGGGTATGCGAGCGATTGTGGGAGAGAAGTTGCAGCTGATAGGTGTAGCGGTAGAATGGAGGGCGCTCTCCATATTCTGCACACGGGAATCGAGACGGAGTATAGGGATGTTGCGACGTTGAGGCGAGCGGTGGATATTTTGCGAGGCAAGGGGATTGCCGTCGATCTGGCCTGCACCAGGGGCAAGGCGTCCGACGAAGAGATGGCGCGGCTCTATGGCTGGGCGGATGTGTTCGTCGCCTGCGGACTTTGCGAGCCGTGGGGGATGCGCGTAAACGACGCGATCCATGCTGGGCTGCCGGTCGTCGTTTCGGATGGCATGGGCGCGAGGTGGCTGGTGGATCAGTTTGGTTGCGGCTGTGTTTATCCGGCCGGCGATGCTGAGGCGCTGTGCAAGATACTCGAGCGCTTCGCTGTAGATCTCGATTTCAGGGCGAGGCTCATGTCTGGCGTCGCCGCCGCACACAAGGCGTGGACGCCCAAGGCAAGGGCGAAGGTCTGGCTAGACGAGGTGGTTGGCTCATGAACACGGTCGCCGATTTCTGGGAAGAGCACTGCATCGAGTGCGGCGAACCCGACTGCTACGCGAGCTGCGCAAAGTATGCGCCCGCGAGGACAGGCAGATGCCGGCGCTTCTCGTATGATACCGGCGCCGGCTTGTGCGAGCTTTGCACAGGCGCCCGGACGGTTGCGTTCCGGCCTTGGGGCAAGCTGGAGCTGCTGTGGCACGGACGCATGACGTCGCAAAGGGTGCGCAAGGCGCTGCTGCTGGCGAACGGACTACTCGAGCCAGTCGCATTGATGCTGGGCGCCGGTGTCTACAGGGTGTGGCGAAGCGTCCGCTGGCGATTGGCCAGAGTGTGTTCGAGGCTGGATAGGCCGCCGACATTCTGGCGTATCGCGTGTGTGGCAGAGCAGGACGAAACGCTTGTTGCGTCCGTCGCGAATTCAGACGGCAATGAGATCTTCCGCAAGGAGATTGCGCTGAAAGCCGGCGAGCGGTTCGGGACATGGTGGCGGCTTCCGAAGATCGAGGAGGGTGCGCTATTCAGGATTTGCAGCTATGACGGAACCAAGGGGCGGGTCCGGTTTGAGCAATTGGCGCTGACCGACGGCGGGCCGCAGATGGTCAAGTGCGTCGCCTGGGATCTCGACGGAACGCTCTGGGATGGCACGCTCGTCGAAGATGGCGCGGAGGGAGTCAGGCTCAAGGACGGTGTCGTCGAGGTCATCAAGCGGCTGGATGCATGCGGCATCGTGAATTCAGTCGTCAGCAAGAATGACGAGGGCTCGGCGATTGAAGCGCTGAAGCAGTTTGGCGTCGAGGAGCTTTTCGTGTATCCGCAGATTGGCTGGGGCGCCAAGAGCATTGCCCTGGAGCGGCTTGCCAAGGCGATGAACATCGGCCTCGATGCCGTCGCTTTTGTCGACGACACGGCTCACGAGCGCGCGGAAGTCAAGGCGGAGTGTGGGGAGGTGGCGGTCGTTGCGCCGGAGGATGTCGCGGCGCTTGTCGCCGAGGCCTGCTCTGCGGGTTCCCGGATGGGATCCGAGCGCCGCAAGATGTATCGGGATGAGATGGCGCGCGGGGCGGCGGTCGAGCGGGACTTCGATGGCGACGCCGAGGCGTTTCTCAAGGCCAGCGCACTCGAGGTCGAGCTTGTTGATGTTCCTAAGGGCAGCGATATCGCCGCCAGGTGTAGGGAGCTTGTGCAGAGGACAAACCAGCTGACGTTGACGGCCCACCGCTATGACGGGGTGGCGTTCGGGGCGCTGCTTGGCGAGGCGACATGCAGGGCCGTGAGGGCGCGCGACAAGTACGGGGATTTCGGGATCGTCGGGTTTGTGGCTTGGACGTCCGACAGACTCAGGGAACTGGTTTTCAGCTGCCGGATCGCGAAAAAGGGCGTCGAGCGGAAGGTTCTCGATATGCTGCCGAAGGGACTAGCCGTCGATATGGTCGCAACAGAGCGCAACGCGCCGATAAGGGAGATAGTTGCGGAGTGGCTGTCCGCCAGTCGTTAGTCATATGAGGAAGGTAATCGGTTGGATTGTTGCTATGGTCTACGCCTTGACAGGCGCCAGGCGCAGGGTCGTCCGGCGGCTGAAGGCTGGCGGACGGCTACCTGTTGTCGTGCATGCGCTGCCTGCTTGGCAGCTGGAGCGCATACTCGCCTGGCTTAAGACGCATGGTGTTCTCGACTCCCTTTGGCTCACCTTCGACGATGCGTGGACGACGCTGAAGGACAGTCTGCCGGTCCTCGAGAAGTACAACGTGTCCGCCAAGGTGTTTGTCGCTCCGGGGCAGACACTCAGAGGCAACATCTGGACGGAGGAGGCGAGGCAGCTCGGCATTCCGGCGAAGGTTTGGCGCGGCTGGTATGCGCTTTCCGAGGCTGAACGAAACGGGAAATTGGACCAGGCCGGCAGTCACGTTCCGAAGAGGACATTGCTGACGAAAGAGGAGGTCATAGATCTTTCGAAGCATCCGCTGATCTCAATCGAGAACCATACGTGGAGCCATCTGTCGGCGCCTCATCGTCCTGTTGCGGAAGTCGTCGCGGAAGTCGTCCAGACCCAGGAGACGCTTGCCGAATGGACAGGCCGCAAGCCAGAGATGCTGGCGTGGCCATTTGGAAGAGGCACGCCGGAGTTGGAAGCCAATATGTCCGAGCTTGGGCTCAAAGCGGTTTACACCCGGCAGGGATACGAAATCGGACCTTGCCGCAACATGGCGCTGGAGGATGTCAGCTATCAGGAAAATCTGGGGCGCATTCTGGGCGCTTGGCCGAAGGTAGGGGAAACGATATAGAAGTTGGGAGTTGGGAGTTGAGAGTTGTTCATATAGTTCCCGGTGTTGATGATTGCGCCAATGGCATGGTGGTCGTCGCCCGCTTGCTCGCAGGGGAGCAGGGCGATGGCGAAGTTGTCGATTTGAACCACGGAATACACAAAATACACGAAAAGGGTGTCGAGGAGGTTTGGGTGCACGGCATGTGGCTGCCGAAGGAGTGGTTGGCGTGCTGGATGGCGCTGAAGAAGGGGAGGCGCTTGGTCCGTATGACGCATGGCAGTCTGAGTGCGCCCTATCTCAAGTGGCAGAGTCCATTGAAGAAGTGGCTTGTTGGGCCAATCGAGCGCTGGTTTTTGCGTAAATCGGATAGAATTGTCGCAACATGCGAGGCGGAGGCCGGGTGGATTCGCGCCTATCTTGGCGAGAAATGTCCGCCAATCGAGATAACCGACATCAAGCGGTTTTTTAAGTTGGGGAACAGGGAACGTATCCCCCGAGCGAAGCGAGTCGCCGAAGGCGATGCCCTAGCAGGGGTGGGAACGGGTACCACTGGGAAAACAGGTCTGACCTGTTTTCCCACTGACCGCCCGCTGCATTTGCTATATCTTGGCCGCAAGCATCCGTTGAAGGGGCTGAAGTTTCTTGAAGAAGCTGTAAGGCAAATCTCTTCTGTTCCCCATTCCCCGTTCCCTGTTCCCCCACAACTGAAAGTTGTGTCCAATGCCTTTGGCGAAGAGCTTGAGAAGGTGTGGAACTGGTGCGACGTGTTGGTGTTGCCGACGCTCTCCGACAATTTTGGGCTGGTAGTAGCCGAGGCTTTAGAGCGCGGCAAGCGCGTCATCACCACCGACGGCGCCCCGGCATGGAACCGCGAAATACACGAAACACACGAAAAGGGAGTGTGGAGCGGATATGGCGGGCGGTTGATTTATCTGAAGGGCTATCGGGATGGAAATGCAGAAAAACGGGTTGAATTGCTGAAAAGTGCGATAGAAAGGGTTTGTAAATGAAGGTTTCGTTAATTACTGCATGTTACAATAGCGTGGGGACGATAAGAACAGCGATTGAGAGCGTCCTTTCGCAGAAGAGTGTAGATGTCGAGTACATCGTCGTTGACGGCGGGTCGAAAGACGGAACGGTCGATATAATCAAGGAATATGCCGACAAAACTCTCAACTTCCAACTCCTAACTCCCAACTTCACTTTCAGATGGCTGTCTGAAAGTGACAAGGGAATGTACGACGCCATCAATAAGGGCATCAAGATGGCGACGGGGGATGTCGTTGGCATCTTGAACGCAGACGATGTGCTGGCGAATGACGAGACGCTGGCAAAAATTGCTGCGCAATTCGAGGGAAGAGGGAAAAGGGAAGAGGGAAGCATTGATGCGCTGTATGCCGATATACGGTTTGTGAAGGAAGGGGAGACGGTTGAGGCGCTGAGGAACGCCAAGACGGTGAGGTATTGTTCGGCGGCTAGATGGAAGCCGTGGATGTTCAGGTTTGCCGCGATGGTGCCGCATCCGTCGTTCTATGTGAGGCGCGAGTGGTTCGAGAGATTAGGTGACTACTCGCTCGACTACCGCATCTGTGCGGACTTCGAGCTTGAGTTGCGCTACCTTTATCTTGCAAAGCTCAAGGCGGCGTATCTGCCGGAGTGCGTGGTTGTCATGAGGCTGGGCGGTGCGTCCACTGCCGGTTGGCGCTCGAATGTCGAAATCAACCGTGAAGACCTCCGTGCGCTTCGTTCCCACGGCATATGGTCCTGTCTGCCGCTGATCTACTTGAAGTATTTCTTCAAGATCTGGGGGTTTGTGTTCAAGAAGCGCTAGCGGTTAGATAAGGAAGGGGTTGGCGTCTTTTTCGTAGCCGATTGAGGTGGCGACGCCGTGTCCCGGGATTACTGTCGTATCGTCTGGGAGGGCTGTAAGCCGCTTCAGACTCTCCTTGAGTGTCGCAAAATCGCCGCCCGGAAGGTCCGTTCGCCCTATCGAGCCGCAGAAAAGGGTGTCCCCCGACAGCAAAAGCCGCTCTTCCGCGAAATAATAGCAGACGCCGCCCGGAGTATGTCCGGGCGTTTCTATTACCTTGACCCCGTTTTCGCCGTTCAGAGTGAGGGCGTCTTTTATGTTCTTGGGACGGTCGATCGGCGGATAGTCCGGCGGAAAGCTGTTCAGGGGGTGGGTCAGCACCATATCGTCCCCCTTATGCACATATACAGGCAGCTGCGGCCATCTCTGCTGCAGGCCGGGGACGGCGCCTATATGGTCGAAGTGGGCGTGGGTCAGCAATATCGCCTCGGGCGTGAGGCCGGCTTTGACGAGCAGGGCCGCGATTCTGGTGGCTTCGCTGCCGGGATCGACTATCCAGGCCTTGTCTCCCCATGAGAGGATCGTGCAGTTGACTTCGAAAGCGCCGACTTTGATGGTGGTCTTTTGCATGTTGCGTATTATACCAAAAAAGGCATGCGCGCGCACTTGATTGCAGTAGGTAAAATAATGTATAATATACGCTCTATGAAATTCGAAGACAACCTCGCCAAGCTGGAAGACACCGTCCGCAAGATGGAGTCTGGTGAACTTTCGCTCGACCAGATGATCGCGTCCTTCGAGGAGGGGCGCCAGCTCATCGAAAAATGCACGAAGGAGCTGGAGGCGATACGTCTTCGAATCGAGAAGGTCACGAAGGACGGCGGGGTGGAGGCTTTCCCGATATGAGCAAGCAGATATATGTGCAGGCCCAGGCGGACCACATAGAGTCGCTTGCCAAGGCCGCGCCGCTCTCTGCGATCGAAGAGCTGGTCTGGAACGCTCTCGACGCGGATGCCAAGGAGATAAAGGTCGATCTGCTGACCAATGCCCTTGGTGCCGTGGAGGGCGTCAGGGTGTCCGACGACGGCACGGGAATCGACGTCTTGAAGGCCGACGCCACGTTCGGTTCTCTCGGCGGCAGCTGGAAGCGCGGCGCCACCGAAACCGTCACGACTCACCGTCGGCTTCACGGCAGGCACGGCAGGGGGCGCTTCAAGGCGTTTGCCCTCGGCGGACGCGTCGAGTGGCGCACGACCGTAAGGGTCGGCGGCGAGCTCATGTCGTATGTGCTCTGGGGCGAGATCGAGAGGCCGGGCGTGTTCGAGCTGGATTCTGTGCGCAATCCCGGGCCCGGAACAGGCACCGAGGTCTACATAACGAACGTCAGGGCCAACTGCGATTCGCTGCTCAACGCCGGCGAGACCGTCCAGGCGCTCGCATCCAGGTTCGCGCTGTATCTCAAGAGCTATCCCGACGTCAGGATATACTTCAACGGACTGCCCGTCACGCCTGTCATAGTGCAGAAGCGCACGACCGACTACAAGCTGAGGCTCGAGAACGGCGCCGAGGCCAAGCTGGAGATAATCGAGTGGCGCAGGAAGTTCGTGGGTTCTGGCAAGCTCATCTTCGCGGGGCCGGACGGCTTCCAGCTGCATGAGCAGCCGGCTGGCGTGAGGTCGGGGGGTGCGAGCTTCACGGCGTTTCTCGTCTCGCCGAGGTTCCCTGCCCTGGCCGCGGAGAATGCGCTTGTGATGGATGAACTCAATCCCGAGGTCAGGATGTACCTCGACGAGGCCAAGAAGGTGATGAAGGCCCACTTCATCGCCCTCGGCGACGAGCTGTCGTCGGGCAAGATCGGCGCATGGATGGGCGAGGGGAGCTATCCCTTCGATGCCGCAGACGAATCGAAGGAGCGCGAGAGGTTCGACAAGCTGGCGATAGAGCTTTCGGAGAGGATGGAGTCGTTCGCCGAGCTTTCGTCCAGCGAGCGCAAGATAATGTTCCGACTGCTGAAGCGGGCGATGGCGACGCTCAAGCGCGGCGGACTGAAGGAGTTTCTGAAATGATGATAGACAAGGATTGGCTAAAGTCGCATGCCGCGCTTGTTCGCGAGGCCGACTTCATCGACCCTGCGTTCTACACGAAGTACGGAGTAAAGCGCGGCCTCAGAAACGAGGACGGCTCGGGCGTGCTCGTCGGGCTTACGACAATAGGCAACGTGCACGGCTACGTGATGAACGAGGGCGAGAAGCAGGCCGTCGAAGGCGAGCTCTACTATCGCGGCATCAACGTGAAGGACATCGTGGCCGCAGACAGGCGCGAGCATCGCTTTGGATACGAGGAGACGGCGTATCTTCTCATGTTCGGCGTGCTGCCGAGCGCAAAGGAGCTCGAGATCTGGAAGGCGAGGCTCGGACGCTATCGCCGGCTCTCCGACGGATTCAAGGAGAACGCGATATTCCACAGCCCGTCGAAGGACATAATGAACGCCATCGCAAGGGCCGTGCTGTTCGCCTACGCCTTCGACGAAACAGGCAATCCGGACGATCCGGCCATCGAGCGCTGCCTCAACCAGTCCGTCGAAATCATCGGGGCGCTGCCGACGATCGCGGCCTACGCGTACCAGGCGAAGGCGCACTACCATCAGGGCAAGTCGCTGATGATAAGGAATCCCGATCCGAGGAAGTCCACGGCCGAGAACCTGCTTTCGCTGATAAGGGAGGACGGACGCTACACGAGGCTCGAGGCCGAGACGCTAGACCTCGCCCTGATACTTCACGCGGAGCATGGCGGCGGCAACAACTCGTCGTTCGTCACCCACGTAGTGACCAGCTCGTGCACCGACATCTATTCGTCTCTCGCGGCTTCGGTGCTGTCTCTCAAGGGGTCGAGGCACGGCGGTGCGAACCTCAGGGTCATGAGGCAGATGGACGAGATCAAGCGGAACGTCAAGGACTGGCGGAATCCCAACCAGGTCGTCAACTACCTCGAGAAGATCGTCGACAAGAAGGCGGGCGACAAGACGGGGCTCATCTACGGGCTTGGTCACGCCGTCTACACGTTGAGCGATCCGCGTGCGCAGCTTTTGCGGAAGAAGGCCAACGAGCTCGCCAGGGAGAAGCGCCGCATGGACGAGATGAGGCTTTTCGAGACGATCGAGACGAGGGGTCCGGCGGTGATCAGGTCGAGGCATCCGAGGGCCGAGGACATCTGCGCGAACGTCGACCTCTACTCCGGCTTCGTCTACGACATGCTGGGCATACCCAAAGACCTCTACACTCCGCTCTTCGCCATCGCACGCTGCGTAAGCTGGTGTGCGCACCGGATGGAAGAGTTGATAAACCAGGGGCCGATCATACGCCCCGCATACAAACCGATATACCGTCCGAGGAAATATGTGCGACTTAAAGATCGTTGATGGGGGTGTCTGCAGCGCGAAGGGCTTTCGCGCGTCTGGCGTAGGCGCCGCGATAAAGCGAGAGGGACGAAACGACGTCGCCCTCATAGTCTGCGACGAGCCGTGTGCTGCTGCGGCGGTCTTCACGACAAACAAGGTGGCTGCGGCGCCAGTCAGGTACGACCGCGAGATCGTCAAGGGCGGCCGCATACAGGCGATACTCGCGAACTCGGGCTGTGCGAACGCATGCACCGGCGAGCAGGGCATGGCCGACGCGAAGCTTTCGGCGCTCGTAACGGCAGGCGAGCTGGGCATCGACGAAAGCAAGGTGCTCGTAGCGTCTACAGGGGTAATCGGGCGGAGGCTTCCGATGGAAAGGCTTCTTGCCGGAATGAAGGCGGCGGCCAAGTCGCTGGGCAGGTCTCCTGAACATGGGCTGGCGGTTGCGAAGGCCGTGATGACGACCGACACCAGGCCGAAGCAGGCTTGCGCCATCGTCAAGATCGGCGGCAAGAAGGTGACCGTCGGCGGCTGCTCGAAGGGGTCCGGCATGATCGAGCCCAACATGGCGACGATGCTCGGGTTCATAACGACCGACGCTTCGATAAGCGCGGCGATGCTCAGGCGGGCGCTCAAGCTGGCGATCGCGAAGAGCTTCAACAGGCTTGTGGTAGACGGCGACGAGTCGACGAACGATTCGGTCTTCCTTCTGGCGTCGGGCAAGGCCGGCAACGGGACGATCACGAGGGGCGGAAAGGACTTCGAGCTTTTCAGGGGCGCCCTCGAGGCGGTCTGCATATCTCTCGCGAGGCAGATGGCGAAGGATGGCGAAGGCGCAACGAAGTTCGTGACCGTCACCGTCAAGGGCGCGAGGAGCGAGGCTGACGCGGCGAGGGCCGCGAGAGCCGTCGCCAAGTCTCCGCTAGCCAAGACGAGCTGGTTCGGCAGGGACCCCAACTGGGGCAGGGTGCTGGCGGCCGTCGGATATTCCGGCTCCGATGTCGAGGACATGAAGGCCGAGGTGTTCTACGACGGCGAGTGGGCCTTCAGGCGCGGCGAGATCGCCGACGAGGCCCAGCTGAAGAGGCTTGCGAAGGTTCTGGAGAAGGACGAGTTCGAGGTCACGGTGGATCTTCACCTCGGCAGGGGTGCAAGCTCGGTCTACACGTGCGACTTCTCGCTCGACTATGTGCACATAAACGCCGACTACACAACTTGAAAGGCAAAAAGTACAAGATGACGAAAACAAAATTCACATTGGGCTGTCTGGCGATTGCGGCTTTGGCGGCGACTGCGCTCGAGGCCGAGACCGTGGTCGACATCAGCGGAGCTGGTGCGGCCAAGCAGTCTGTCGCGATCAACGTGGCGAATCAGGACTACGCGAAGTGCCTGAAGAAGAACCTTGAGCTTTCGGGTCTCTTCGTTGTGCAGACGTCAGGGGCGATAAAGGTGAGCGGCGTCGCCGGCGAGACCGTCAGGGCCGAGGGCATGGGCAAGGCGGTGACCTCGACGGCGGCTGTGACGGACGCCAAGAGCGCGAGGATGGCGGCGAGAAAGCTGTCGGACGCGATGTGCGAGGCTTTCGGACAGCAGAAGGGCTTCGCCTGCGACAAGATAGCGTTCGTCAACCGCAAGGGCAGCAACAACGCCGAGCTTTGCACGGCGTATCCCGACGGCTACGACATTCGCCAGGTGACGAGCGACGCGAAGGCCGCGCTTGGTCCCCGCTGGAAGAATTCGAATACGATCTACTACATCGGCTACCTCAAGGGCGGACAGCAGATCTACGAGATAGACGTCACGACGGGCAAGCGCACGCTGGCCTGGAACATTCGCGGCGTAGCTTCGCCGGCGGCGGTCTCGCCCGACGGAACGAAGGTCGCGCTCGTCGCCTCCTTCCAGGGCAACCCCGACCTCTACGTGCTCTCCGGCGGAAGGTTCACGAGGCTCACGAACACTCCGGCAGCCAGCGAGGGGTGTCCGTCGTGGAGTCCCGACGGCAAGAAGATCGTCTACGTCTCCGACGAGTCGCGCCGCCAGCACCTCTACATAATCGACGTCGCCACTAAGGCTTCGCGCCGCATCACCTCGAAGGGACGAGACAACGTCGAACCCGACTGGGGCAGGGATGGGCGCATCGCCTACATCACGAAGCGCGGCGGATCGCAGATCGCGATAATGGATCCTGCGGAGGGCGAATCCTCCGTCAGGCTCGTCACCGAGCCGGGCAACTGGGAGCACCCCAGCTGGTCGAGGGACATGAGGCACGTCGCGGCCTCGAGGGACAAGGCGCTGTTTGTCGTGGATACGGCCGAGGACGGCGACAAGCCGAGGCAGATGTTCCATGCCAACGGCAACTGGATAGATCCTACCTGGAGCAGATGACATGGGCGGAACGAAGATAGACGTGGCGTACGTCTCGAACCTCGCGAGGCTCGAGCTGACCGACGAGGAGAAGGCCGTATTCCAGCCGCAGCTCGAGAGCATAGTAAAGTATGTCGAGAAGATTTCTGAGGTTGACGTAGAGGGCGTCGAGCCAATGATGCACGGCAGGCCGCTCGTGAATGCGTTTCGCGAGGACGTGGTGCGTCCCTCGCTCGACCGGGAGAAGGCGCTGGGCAACGCCCCCAAGAGGGTGGGCGACGAATTCCTGCTGCCGAAGATCGTCGAAGGAGCGGAGAGCTGAGCCATGGAACTTTTTGAACTGGGCATAAAGGGTGCGCAGGAGGGTCTGGCCAAGGGCGAGTTCACTTCGGTGGACATCGTGAGGAGCGTGATCGACCGTGTGCACGCCGTCAACGAAAAGGTCGGCGCGTATCTGACGTTCGACGAGGAGGGGGCGATAAGGCTGGCCGAGGCGAATCCCAAGGCTGTGCCGATCGCGATCAAGGATCTCATCAACGTCGAGGGCCAGCCCTGCACATGCGGGTCGAAGATACTCAAGGGCTACGTCTCGCCGTACGATGCGACGGTCGTCAAGAACCTTAAGGCGAACGGCTTCATACCGGCCGGCCGCGTGAACATGGACGAGTTCGCCATGGGCTCGTCGACGGAGAACTCCGCGCTGGCCGTGACGAGAAATCCGTACGACCTCGGAAGGGTGCCCGGCGGTTCGTCGGGCGGCTCTGCCGCGGCGGTCGGCGGAGACCTCTGCATCGCGGCGTTGGGCACCGACACAGGCGGCTCTATCAGGCAGCCTGCGAGCTTCTGCAACTGCGTCGGCGTGAAGCCCAGCTACGGCAGGGTGAGCAGGTTCGGCGTTACGGCGTTTGCGAGCTCGCTCGACCAGGTGGGCCCGATGACCAAGAGCGTCGAGGATTCTGCGATACTGCTGAAGGCGCTCGCGGGGCATGACGAGATGGACGGAACTACTCCCCACGACCCTGTGCCGGACTATGTGGCCGAGATCAAGGGCGCGACGCTCAAGGGCGTGAAGATCGGCCTGCCGAAGGAATACTTCGACGTGTCGGGCCTCGACGCCGAGGTCAAGAGGATCACCGAAGAGTCCGTCAAGCGCTGCGCTGACGCAGGCGCCGAGATCGTCGAGGTCTCGCTGCCCCACACAGAGTATGCGATGGCGGTCTACTACATCATCGCTCCGGCAGAGGCCAGCGCCAACCTCGCAAGGTTTGACGGCGTTCGCTACGGGCATCGCTCCGAGAAGGCGACGGATGTGCTTTCTCTATATATGAAGTCGAGGGCCGAGGGGTTTGGCCCTGAGGTCAAGCGCCGCATCATCATGGGCACATACGTGCTTTCGAGCGGATACTACGATGCCTACTACGGGCGTGCGCAGAAGGTGAGAACCTTGATCAAGCGCGACTTCGACGAGGTGTTCGGCAAGGTGGACGCGCTCATCACGCCATGTGCGCCTACGCCGGCGTTCGGGCTCGGCGAGCTGCAGAATCCGCTGACGATGTACCTAAACGACCTGTTCACGATACCTTCGGCCTTGGCGGGCGTATGCGCCGCGTCAGTGCCGGCGGGTGCGACGGCCGCGGGGTTGCCTGTGGGCGTGCAGTTCATCTGCGGCGGCTTCGAGGAGTCGAAGCTGCTGAAGGTCTGCAAGGCGTTCGAGGATGCGACCGGGCGTGTGGAATGCCGTCGCGCCATCTGAAGACGATATGTAAAGGAGGGAAGAAATGAAGGCTACCATAGAGACTACAATGGGAACGATCACCCTCGCCCTCGATGAGGCGAAGTCGCCAGCGACAGTCGCCAACTTCGTGCAGTATGCGCGCGACGGGCACTACGACGGCACGATCTTCCACAGGGTCATCGACGGATTCATGATCCAGGGCGGCGGCTTCACGAAGGAGATGAACCAGAAGCCTACGCGCGAGCCGATCCGCAACGAGGCCGTCAACGGACTCAAGAACAGGCGCGGCACGATCGCGATGGCCCGTACGATGGTGGTGGATTCGGCGACGAGCCAGTTCTTCATAAACCTCGTGGACAACGAGTTTCTCGACTTCACGTCGCCCACTCCACAGGGCTTCGGATATGCGGTATTCGGCGAGGTTACCGACGGAATGTCGGTGGTCGACGCGATCGCCAAGGTGAAGACCGGCTTCTTCGGACACCACCAGAACGTGCCCGATACGCCGATCGTAATCAAAAAGATTACTGTAGAATGACACTTGCAAAATTCCGAAAAAAAACGTATACTTATCACCAAACACAGGAGTCTACCATGAAGAAACTTCTCGCCCTCGCAGTAGTAGCCACGGCAGTGGCAACGTCAATAGCCGCCGAGCAGGAGGCCGCCGAGCAGCCTGCCGCCAAGCCCGAGATCCAGCAGTCGACGATCTGGCCTTCGGTGATCGCGATCTGCGAGTGGCCAGCTTCGCCTGATGTCGTCGGCCTGCGTCTGACGATTCCGTTCTCGACGCGTCAGGAGACGGTGACAGGTTTCGACCTCGGCTTCTGGGGCCGCTGCAAGGATTTCGAGGGCGTGCAGGCCAGCATCCTGCGCAACGATGTCAAGGATACTCTCGGCGGCATCCAGGTCGGCCTCTACAACACGGCCAACCGCGCGGACCTTTTCGTGATTCAGGCCGGTCTCATCAACGAGACGCAGAGCTTTCGCGGCGTTCAGGCCGGTCTCATCAACATAACCGGCGACGGCGAGGGTCTTCAGGTCGGCGTCATCAACCGCGCAGAGACGTTCCATGGCTTCCAGGTTGGCGTCATCAACGTCATCCGCGATGCGGAAGTGCCTGTGCTGCCGCTCGTGAACATCGGCTTCTGACGGCGGACGATGAACATACGTCCGTTTGCGGCCGTTAGGCCAAACAGGAAGGACGCGGCCTTGGTCGCGTCCGTTCCTTATGATGTGGTCGACACGGCAGAGGCCAAGGCTCTGGCGGAAGGCAACCCGAAGAGCTTTCTGCATGTTTCCCGTCCAGAGATAGACCTTGCGCCTGGAACGGACTGCTCTTCGCCGGAGGCATATGCCCAGGCGAAAAGGGCGCTTGATGGGCTTTTGGCGGACGGCACGCTCGTGAAGGACGGCGAGCCGAAGTTCTACGCCTACCGCCAGACCATGGGCGGCCATTCGCAGACCGGCATTGTGGCGACGTTCGACACGAAGGACTACATTTCCGGAGTGCTGAAGCAGCATGAGAAGACGCGCCGCGACAAGGAGGATGACCGCACGAGGCACATAGAGACGCTCTCCGCCCACACGGGGCCGGCGTTCCTCACATATCGCGACGACCCTGCGATCGACCTGATCGTCATGGATGCATGCAGGGGCGAGCCGCTGTACGATTTCGTGGCCGAGGACGGCATTGGCCACACAGTCTGGGAGATCGCTGGCGCCTCGAGCTGCATGGCCGACGAGCTTCAGGAGCTTTTCGCCAGAATACCCGTGGCCTACATAGCCGACGGACACCACAGGAGCGCCGCAGCAGCAAGGTATGCGAAGGAGCATGGCTTCGAGGGCGAGTCGAGATGGTTCATGGCGGTGATATTCCCGGCGAGCCAGCTTAGGATACTTTCATACAACAGGCTTGTCGCCGATCTGAACGGGCTTGCAGACGAGGAGTTCCTTTCGCGCGTGTCCCGCAGCTTCAGGATCGGCGAGAAGGGCGAGCGCAACTGCCGGATGTACTTCAGGGGCAGGTGGCACGACCTTTCGTGGTCGATCGAGCAGGGCGCCGACGCAGTATCTTCGCTCGATGTCGCCTATCTGCAGGAGAGGCTTCTTGCGCCTGTGCTGGGCATAGGCGACCCGAGAACAGATCCGCGAATCTCGTTCATGGGCGGAATCCGCGGCGACGAGGCTCTGATGGCGAAGGTCGACTCGGGCGAAAACGCCGTGGCCTTTGCGATGGAACCCGTCACAGTCGGGGAGATAATGTCGATAGCGGACGCTGGGGCGATCATGCCGCCGAAGTCCACATGGTTCGAGCCGAAGTTGAGGAGCGGACTTTTCGTCCACGCGATATGACATGAGGTTGCCTGCCGTATATCTGCGTTTCCTCAAGAGGAAGATCGTACACGACCCGCTGCCGGCGGAGGATGTCGCCGCCGGCTGGGCCCTCGGAATGTTCATCGGCTGCTCGGTGCCTTTCGGGCTTCAGCTGATAATATCCATTCCTCTGGCTATGATGATGCGCGTCTCGAAGCTCGGGGCGACGCTGGGGACGTTCATAACGAATCCGGTCACGATATTCTTCATTTATCCGGCGCAGACCTATATCGTGAACAAGCTGCTGTTCAACGGGTCGCTGACGTTCTCCAAGCTGATGGAGATGGAGTGGACCTGGGCGTCCGTCAGGCGGCTTGGTGCCGAGGCGATGGCGTCGTTCTTCCTTGGCGGCTTTCTGATGGCGATAATAATGACGCCAATCACATACTTCTTCGTCAGGCGGCTCGTGACCAGCCACCGTGCTCGTCGAGCCGCAAAGGCCGAGGCTCGCGGGCAGTGATATCGCCATCCACCATAGACCGCATAAGGTCGCTGATGGAGGAGGCGTCCGTTTTCGAGGAGGACCTCTCGGAGAGCTTCATATTGGGCGGAGGCCCCGGCGGGCAGAAGACGAACAAGACGTCCAGCGTAGTCAGGCTGATGCATGAGCCAAGCGGACTGATGGTGAGGTGCGGCGAAACCCGCAGCAGGGAGACGAACCGCTGGCTTGCCCGCAGGATGCTGGCCGAGACGATACTCGAGAGGGAGCACGCGAGAAAGTCGTCCGCAAGGCAGGCGAAGGAGAAGATACGCCGCCAGAAGCGCAGGCGCAGCCGTCGTCAGCGAGAGAAGCTTCTGGCCGACAAGCATGCGCACTCCGAAAAGAAAGCCCTTCGCAGGCCGGTAGTGGAAGAGGGCTGATTTCCGTACTTGAAAACGAAGGCTGAAAAGTGATATTGATTTCCGTACTTGAAAACGAAGGCTGAAAAGTGATATAATACTGTCTGATGGCGAAGATTAAACTTACTAAGACGGAGCTGAAGGCCCAGACGGATGCGCTCAAGCGCTTCCAGCGTTTCCTGCCGATGCTGCAGCTCAAGAAGCAGCAGCTTCAGAGCGAAATCGCAGGCATCTCCGCCAAGGCCGAAGAGGTTGCCGCAAAGGAGCGTGCCGTCAGGTCCGCCCTCGATCGCTGGGTCGGGCTTTTTGCGACCGACGAGCAGCTGGTGTCCGGCCTTGTCAAGGTCAAGGCGATCCATACGGGAACAGCCAACATCGCCGGTGTCGCGATACCGACTTTCGAGTCCATCGAGACCGAGGTGAAGGGCATCGACCCGTGGGCTACGCCGGCTTGGGTCGATGACGCCGTCAAGACGACGACAGAGGTGCTTGCGCTGCAGAGCGAAAGGGCCGTCTTCGAGGAGCAGCGCCGCCTTGTCACCATCGAGCTTCAGACGACTTCGCAGCGAGTGAACCTTTTCGAGAAGGTGAAGATTCCGCAGTGCAAGGAGGCGATCCGCGTCATCAAGATCGCCCTGGGCGACGAGCAGACGGCGGCTGTCACGCGAGGCAAGATCGCGAAGGGCCGAGCGTCCGAGTCAAGCAGCGAGGAGGCCGCGGCATGATAGTCAAGATGAAGCATCTCGACCTTGTGTGCGTCGCGAGCGACAAGGAGTCGACCCTTTCGAAGCTTCGCGACCTCGGGGCCGTGCATCTCGACCTTAGAAGCGCCGTCGGCGAGAGTGTCGCGGCGGCAAAGGGCGAGGCCGTCGACGCCGAGAGGGCCGTAAGGCTGATTCTCAAGGCGCGCGACGGCAAGGAGAAGGATCCTTTGGAGATACGTCCTCGCACCGTGGCCGAGGTCCTGCAATTCGAGACGGATTGCGAGGCTCTGAAGACCGAGGCCGAGGAGCTCAGGCGCACGATAGCCGTCTACGAGCCGTATGGAGATTTCGATCCGGCGCTGGCGAAGAAGCTTCTTGACGCCGGCGTCGACCTCAAGTCGGTCGCTGACATCCCTGAGAAGCTGCCGGAGGTGAGGCTTTCCGAGATGAAGGCCAGGCTTGTCAGGCTCGAGACCCTCATAGCGGCCGACGTCGCCAGGCTTGCGTGCTGCGACGAGAAGGCGATACTGAGGCAGTATCCCGCGATCGCCAACAAGATCGCTTTCGAGGCCGCCAAGGAGCTAATGTCCGAGGCCGGCTCGGTCGCCTGCGTCTCGGGTTGGATCGCCGGCCGCAGCGTAGAGCGGCTTCGCGAGGTCGCCCATTCCGAGGGCTGGGGCCTGCTTGTGCGCGATCCTGCCGAGGGAGAGGCGCCGCCTACCCTGATAGAGCCGCCCAGGATGTTCAAGCCCGTCAAGGTTCTGTTCGACGGCCTTGGCATCGCGCCCGCCTACACCGAGGCCGACGTGTCGGTTCCTTTCATGTGCTACTTCTCGCTCTTCTTCGCGATGCTCGTCGGCGATGGTGCCTACGGCGCGATATTCCTAGCTGCGACGCTCGCCCTCAGGAAGAAGCTGCCGAAGAGCTGGTTCATACTGCTTATGGTGTTTTCGTCGGCGACCGTCGTGTGGGGGCTTCTCTCCAACACGTGGTTCGGCGCGAACATACCCTGGTGCGCGTCGTGGCCGACAGTCGAGTGGCTGGCCGATCCCAGCTACGGCAACATGATGCTGCTGTGCTTCACGATCGGCGTGTCGCATCTCATGGTGGCCAGGCTCTGGAACGGCATCTGCCGTCTGCCCGACTCGACCTCGCTCGCCGAGTTCGGCTGGGCCGGCATACTGCTCTTCATGTATTTCGTCACGAATTCGATCGTCGGCATATTCGCCTCGATCCCCCAGGCGATGTTCTGGGTGTTCGGCGTATCTCTCGTGCTGGTGTTCGGCTTCTCGGTCAAGCCTTCCGAGCTGAAGACTCGCGGGGCCGAGCTTGGCATGCTGCCGCTGAACATAATGAGCGCGCTTGGCGACATCATAAGCTACGTGCGTCTCTTCGCGGTCGGCCTCGCCTCGGTGAAGGTCGCCGAGAACTTCAATTCGATGGCCACCGGGCTTGTCGCCGGTGCAGACGCGATCTGGCTCAAGGCCCTCATGTCGGTGGCGATGGTCGCGATCCTCGTCGTGGGCCACGGCCTCAACCTGGCTATGGCCGGGCTTTCGATTCTCGTTCACGCCGTTCGACTCAACACCCTCGAGTTCTCCAACCACAAGGGCGTTTCGTGGTCCGGCTACGCTTTCAATCCGTTCAGAAAAACCAACTAAAGGAGAAAACAATGAGTGATGCAGCAATGATCGTCGCGGGCGCAATCGCCTGCTTGGGACTCGCGGGCGCAGGCAGTGCGTTCGGCACAGGCTTCGCTGCGGCGGCAGCGGTCGGTGCGTGGAAGAAGTGCTATGCCGCCAACAAGCCTGCGCCGTTCCTGCTGCTTTCGTTCGTCGGCGCTCCCATCACGCAGACGCTCTACGGAATGATCCTCATGTTCATCATGCTCGGCAAGGTCGAGGTTCCCAACGCCGGCGTGCCTGTTCTCGTCTCCGGCATCTTCGCCGGTCTCGCGATCGGCCTTTCGGCGCTCTTCCAGGGTCGTGCCGGTGCGGCTGCCTGCGATGCGCAGGCCGAGACCAACCAGGGCTTCACCAACTACCTCGCCGCGCTTGGCATCGTCGAGACGGTCGCCATCTTTGCGATGGTGTTTGCGCTTATTGCGCTCGGCAAGATCGGCTAAATGCCATTGAAGCCAGCGCAGGCGTGGTTCCTCGCCTTTACCGCGGTGTTTGCGGTATTGGCGGGGTTCGTCTTTTGGGGCACATGGAGCCTCTCGGCGTGTCCGGTAATGCCGGACGCCCCGATGTTCTATCCTGCGTCATGGCAGATCGCCGATTTCCTGCGCGGCTGGGTTGCGAACGGCAAATTCGTTCCATACGACGTAACGGCGTTTGTCGGCTCGCCGTATCTCTGGCAGGAGCTGCAGTATGCCTTGGCCGCCTATTTCGCGTCCCTTGGCCTCGTCTACTACCTCAGGGGACGTGGACTTTCGCGCCTCTCGAGCTATGGGGCGGGGCTTCTGCTCGGATTCTGCGGCTATTGGCTCACCCTCTACTCCGCGGGACACGCCGGATGGTTCCGCTGGATGACCCACGGCGTCTTCGCCTTTGGCCTGGCAGATCGCGCGGTTCGCAAAGGCAAGCCGAAGAACTGGATGCTGCTTGGCGCTTGCGTGGCGTGGGCAAGCTTCTACCAGCCCGACCTTTGGCTGCTCTTCACGCTTCTCACCGGCGCATATTTCATTTGGTGCTGCGTCCGCGAGCGCAAGTGGCCGCTTTGGAAGGGCGTTGGCATGGCCGCCGCCACATTCCTTCTGATCGGCGGACCGAGCTTCGTCGGCTTCTTCAAAGACAAGGACAGCCGCGACAGGCAGATCGAGGAGTCGAAGGGTTCCTCTCTCACAGGCGGCGAACAGTCGGACGGCCGCGAGGCCCGCTGGATATTCGTGACCAACTGGTCGCTGCCGCCTGCGGAGTCTCTTGAGTTCTTCATACCGAGGCTGAACGGCGACACGAGCTGCCAGTCGGTGCTGAGCCTCGGCACAAGTCAGGGAACCGGCGTTCGCCCCTACACCGGAGCCCTCGGAAGGCCGCTTAAGGCCAAGTCGGGCAACTACCGTCAGCATTCGCTTTACGTTGGGTTCGTGACATGCCTGTTGGCGATCGCCGGTGTTGTGCTCGGCAGAAGAAATGGCGAGGTTCTTTTCTTTGCGGCCGCCGCAATCCTTGCCTGGCTGCTGTCGATGGGCCGCTATTTCGAGCCGCTGTACCGTCTGGTGTTCATGCTGCCGATAGGCGATTCGATACGAGCCCCCGTGAAGTGGCACCACTTGACGGAGTTCTGCCTTTGCGTGCTCGCCGGCTTCGGCCTCGAGTCGCTTCGCCAAAGGCTTGTGGCTTCAGGTCGGCTCAAGCCGCTTGTTGCGTCGCTATGTCTGGGGGCGATTGCGGTTTTGGGCGCCTGCGATCTGGCCAGGATCGACCGGCTTTACTGCGCGTCCGTCGACCTTTCGATAGTCCAGGGGGCTAACCCCGCCGCAGATGAGATCGTCAGGCGAGGCGGTGGCGTTGTTGCCGATCTGATACAGGGTGGAAGCGGCACGCTGGCCTGGAGCTTCGGGGCCAGGCGCATAAAGGTCGTGCAGAATCCGGCGGATGCAGATGTAAGGTTCGTCTGGACTACCGCCGCTTCGGCGAGCGATCCCGGGCTGGCGGCGTGGCTAAGGGCGCGAGGGGCCGTTCTGGCCGGAACATATGCCGTCACGCCCAAGGCGATTCGCAGCGTCAATGCAAGATCCGCCAACGTGCTTCTTTTCGAGCTGCCTGATGCGCCAAGCACGCCTGTTGAGGCTCCGGCATGTCCGCCCGTAACGTTCGTCACGTGGCTCGGTGCGATATCCCTTTTGACAACGTTCGGCGTTGCGGCATATGGAGTCAAGATGTCATGAACAAGTTCCTGAAATCCGTCGCAGATGTGCTTGAGGTCGGGAGCGTAACGCTCGACACGCCGTTCCGCGAGACGGAAGGATGGTGCTCTCTAAAGGCGTTCGGTCTCCTTGTGATGCTGGAGAACGACTGGGGTGCGCCGACTGGCATAGACAGGTTCATGGAGCTGAAGACTGTTCGCGACCTCTGTCGCGAGGCTTTTATTGCGTTTGCGGCGGGTGTGCTGAAGGTGCCGCGCGAGAGCCTTTCCGGCGAGACGGCCTGCGGGTCGATTCCCGAGTGGGACAGCGTCAACCACCTGCGGCTTGTGATGGAGGCCGAGCCCAAGTTCGGAGTGTCGTATCCGCTCGAGACGATTCCCGGTCTCAAAACCGTCGATGACTTTATCTCCGCATTTTTGGTATAATATTGCCATGCTTAGTGAGGTGCTCGAGTTCGGTATGCTGTTCGCGTTCGGCTTTTCGTGGCCGTTCGCGATAGCCCGCACTTACCGTGCGAAGCGGGTGGACGGCAAGAGCCCCATGTTCATGGCGATTGTGATAGTCGGCTACCTGTGCGGAATCGCCGCCCATCTCGTCGAGGGCTCGAAGCTGTGGCTGTGCTGGGTATACCTCGTCGACATGGCCCTCGTATCTACAGACCTTTGCCTTTACTTCCATTATTCGGTCAAGAACCGCCGCAACGACAAACAAGGAGGAGTCGCGTCATGAGTCAGGTAATCGACAAGATAATCGCCTCGCCTGAGAAGTATTCGTTCGACATCGAACGTCTTGGCGAATGCAAGATCACTTCGCCTGTACGCCGCCACGAGTTCGTTCAGGACGACGAGCGCATCTTCATAACCGAGAACCGTTCGTTCTACAGCCGCCTTACCGAACTTCTTGGCCGCGAGCCGACGTTCGAGCGCGCCGGCCCCAAGCCCAACATCTTCCACGATCCCAGCTGGACACGCGTAGGCATCGTGACTGCCGGCGGACTCTGCCCCGGTCTCAACAACGTCATCAAGGGTCTCGTCGAGATTCTGACCTACGACTATGGCGTCAAGACGATCTTCGGCATAAAGTACGGCTACGCTGGGCTCAATCCTTCGTGCGGCTACCAGCCCATAATGCTGAATCCCGATGTCGTCGACACGATACACGAGATCGGCGGCACCATACTCGGCTCGAGCCGCGGCCAGCAGCCTTCCGATATAATCGTTGATACCCTCGTAAGGATGAACATCAACATCCTCTTCTGCATCGGCGGCGATGGATCGCTCCGCTGTGCGGCTGACGTGGCCGACGAAGTCAAGCGCCGCGGTCTCAAGATCTCCGTAGTAGGCATACCCAAGACGATCGACAACGACCTCATGTTCGTAGGCCGCAGCTTCGGCTTCGAGACATCCGTCGCAGAGGCTGCGAACATCATCCGCGGCGCGCACGTCGAGGCGAAGGGCACTCCCGGCGGAATCGGACTCGTGAAGCTCATGGGCCGCGACTCGGGATTCATCGCCGCCTACGCCTCGATGTCTAACCCTGTCGTCAACTTCTGCCTCGTGCCTGAGAGCCCGTTCCGTCTTGATGGCCCCAACGGACTCTTCGCCGCGCTCGAGAACCGCTTCTCGGCTGGCAAGGACCACGCCGTGATCGTCGTCGCCGAAGGTGCCGGACAGGAACTGTTCAAGGATATGCCCGATGTCCGCGACGCCTCGGGCAACATACTGAAGAAGGATATCGGCGAGTTCCTCAAGCGTGCCATCGAGTGCCACATGAAGAGCCGCGGCATCCAGGCTTCGGTCAAGTACTTCGACCCGAGCTACACCATCCGCAGCTGCCCTGCGAAGGGTACGGATGCGATCCGCTGCTACATGCTCGCCAGGAACGCGGTTCATGCCGCGATGGCCGGCCGCACCAATTGCGTCGTCGGCAATCTCGGCGAGACGTTCGCCCTTGTGCCGATCCGACTTGCGACGATCGAGCGCCAGAAGATCCGCACCGACCGCGAAATGTGGCGCAGCGTGATGGATGCCACGGGACAGGAATTCTACTTCGGCGGAAAGGACCGCAAGCCAGGCTCGACCGGTCTGGACTTCGATGCCCCGTAAATGTGCATAGACGAACTTAACGCGCTCACCGAAAGCGGCGGGATGAACGAGTTCATCCGCGTCTGCGAGGCTCGCCAGTGCAAGGCGCTCTCTCGCATAGCGGACGACATAGTCGCTCGTCCCTGCATCAGGCTCATCCTTCTGGCGGGCGCCAGTTCGGCCGGAAAGACCACAACGGCCAAGCGGCTCTGCACCCAGCTTCGCGTCAACGGTGTTGAGTCGATGCATTTCTCGACAGACGACTACTTCGTCGGCGACTCGCGCAATCCCCTCGACGAGAACGGCGAGATGGACTACGAGACCGTCGAGGCTGTAGACATAGAGCGCCTCTCTTCCGACATCAACAAGCTGCTCGCCGGCGAAGAGATACATCCGCGTCGCTTCGACTTCGTCAAGCACGAAGGCTACGATGATGACGGCACCATGAGCATAGCGCCCGGCGAGTATATCGTGCTCGAGGGAATACACGCGCTCAATCCGCGCTTGACTGAAGGCGTGCCAGAGGAGTGCAAGTATCGCATATTCGTCGAGCCCAAGACACAGCCGGAGATATTCTTCCACACGCGCCTTAGCTCGGCCGACGCAAGGCTGATGCGGCGACTCGTTCGCGACAACCAGTTCCGAAAGATGAGCCCGGTCGAGACATTCCATCTTTGGCCAAAGGTGCTGGCGGGCGAGGACAAGTGGATAAATCCGTTCCGCGGCAATGCCGACGCAGAGTTCGACTCCGGCCTGGAGTACGAGATTTGCGTGCTTAAGGCTTATATCGCCGGACTCCTTGAGGTGGTCAAGCGCAAGAATCCCGACGAGTCCAAGGCCATGATGCTCTCCGACGTTCTCGCTACGGTGGATGTCGTCTCTCCGGTGGTTGTGCCAGGCGATTCGATACTGCGCGAGACGATAGGCTCAAGCCAGCTGGAATACTGAAGTTTTTGAAAGGAATCACGATGGCAGACAAGATCAGTTTCGAGGCGCCCCGCGGAATGCGCGACTTCTATCCCGAGGACATGGTTTGGCGCAACAAGGTGTTTGATGCGTTCCGTGCGTCGGGCGAGGCGTTCGGTTTCGAGCCTTACGACGCATGCGTAGTTGAGAGCTACGAGCTTCTTGCCCGCAAGGCCGGCGAGGAGGTCGGCGAGCAGATATACCATTTCTTCGACAAGTCGGAGCGCCACATAGCCTTGCGCGCCGAGATGACCCCGACGCTCGCCCGAATGGTCGCGCAACGCCAGAAGGAACTGCGTTTTCCGCTGAAGTGGACTACCATCGCGCAGTGCTTCCGCTACGAGCGCATGACCAAGGGACGCAAGCGCGAGCACTACCAGTGGAACCTCGACATCATCGGAGAGGACTCAGTACTGGCCGAGGCCGAGGTGATAGGCGCCGCAGTCGACGCCCTCAAGAGGATGGGCCTCTCTTCCGCCGACTTCAAGGTCCACGTCTCGTCGCGAAAGTTCCTCGGCGAGCTGCTGCAGAAGAGCGGTATAACGCCCGAGAAGCACGCCCAGGTGTTCCTTGCCCTCGACAAGCGCGGCAAGATGCCGGACTCCGAGATCGCCGCTATGCTGCGTGACGGTGGACTTTCCGAGGCCGAGGTCGAGGCGACATTCGGCATAATGGACACAAAGAGCTACGCGGGGTGCGCCGAGCTCGAGGAGCTTTTCGCGCTTGCCGAGACCGCTGGCTTCGTCGATTCGCTTATGTTCGACATTTCGGTCATCCGCGGGCTCAGCTACTATACCGGCGTCGTCTTCGAATGCTTCGACACGGCCGGCGAGTTCCGCGCGATCTTCGGCGGCGGCCGCTACGACAACCTGCTTACGACGATAGGCGGCGAGCCGACGTCGGCAGTGGGGCTTGGCTTCGGCGATGTCGTCGTTACCGAGCTGCTGAAGAGCCGTCTTGGCGAGAGCGCAGCCGCCGGCAAGAAGGGGGTGGCCGTCGGCTTCATGTTCCCGACCGAGCGTGACGCAGCCGTGCGCCTCGCATCAAGGCTGCGCGCAGAGGGCGAGCGCGTCGACCTCGCCCTTCGTCCCCAGAAGCCGAAGAAGTTCTTCTCGCATGCTGATCAGAGCGGCGCGTCAAAGGCCGTATTCCTCGGACCGGACGATGTGGCGAAGGGTGTCGCACGCATGAAGAACATGGAGACGCGCGAAGAGACAGAGCTATGTTTGACCTGAGGCCGATATGTTCTATGCTGGCCTCGCGCTGCGAAAGGGTCAGGACTGGTCTCGACGTCGCCTTTGACGATGCGGAGGCCTCGCGTTCGCTGCGTGGGATGCGTGGCGGCGTGTGGATGACCGTCGTCGCAAAGCCCGACGCCCTCACGTCGGTTGCCGCCTCGCTGCCCGAAGGCACGGTGCACCCCCTTGGCGACAACTCCGAGCTGCCTTTCGACGACTGTCCCTTCGAGGTGGTCGTATTGAACGGTGCCGCCATGACCCAGACTCTCGTCAAGGAGATACACCGCGTGCTCAAGCCCGCCGGATACCTCTTCTTCTCCGTCGAAGAGGAGAACCGCGGACAGCGCGACTCCACTCTTTCCAAGATATACAACATCTTCCTGAGGAACGGCTTCGACATAGTCTCGCTCGTCCGTCCGCCATGGTGGAAGTTCGGTTTCGGCGGCCACATGCTTACTGTCTGTGCGCGTCGCAAGGCCTGGAAGGAGCACAAGCCGCTGGGAGGTCTGAGGTGAGGCTCGTTGCCGCCATGGCTTTTGCCCTCGCGTTCGCCGCGTCGTCCGAGGCCGCCACCATGAAGCAGGCCGAGGCTATGCAGCGGCTTCTGAATTCCAGCGCATCTCAAGGCCCCAAGCTTTTCGAGGCCGCCGCAGAGCGCGTCGCATCCGACGCAAAGCTCGGCATGCCGCTTCAGAGGTTCATTATGGCCGTACATCCCGAGCTGCCGCCGCGTCTCAGGCTGGACGAGGAGACCAGGCGGCAGTATCTCGAAAGTTCACGTCCTCGCATAAGGCAGCTCGCCGAGCAGCGCGACAACTCCCTCGCGTGGTATCTGCTCGCCCTCGATACGGACGACATCGAACTTCTCGAGCGTGCGGCGAAGGGCGGCAACGTTCAGGCGCTCAATGCCATGGGCACGATGCTTCTCTCGAACGGCGAGATGGAGAAGGCCTACGGGAACTTCAAGGAAGCCGCGGCGAAGAAGGATGCGAACGGACTCTACAACCTCGGCATGTGCTACCTCAACGGAGCTGGCTGCGACGCGAACGAGAGCCTTGCCTTCGAGTGCTTCAAGACTGCTGCGGAGATGGGCCACCCCGGGGCGATCAACAACATCGGCGGCTGCTATCGCGACGGCATCGCGGTCGAGCGGAGCGCCGAGGCTTCGGTAGTGTGGTTCGCGAAGAGCGCAGAGCTCGGCGACATGTATGGGCAGCTCAACTACGCGCTCGCCCTGCAGCGTGGCGACGGCGTGGCGAAGGATGAGGCAAAGGCCGCCGAACTGCTGAGGCTGTCGTCCGCGCAAGGTTGCGCCGAGGCCATGAACGTATACGGCATGTGCTACCATTCGGGACGCGGCGTCGAAAAGGACCCGATGCTCGCAGTCGCATGGTTCAGGCGTTCCGCCGCAGCCGGCTTTCCGCCTGCGATGGAGAATCTCGCCGAGTGCTACGATCGCGGCGCAGGGGTCGAGAAGAGCGCCATGACCGCAACCGTCTGGAAGATGCGCGCCAGGGCCGCCATGGGAGACGCCGCTGCCGCAGAGTGGCTTGATACCGTTGACGTCAAGGATGAATGACATGAAGATTCTGATGTTGGGAGATGTAGTCGGCAATCCGGGGCGCAGGGTGCTTCGCAAGGAGCTTGAGCGCATCCGCTACGAGCTTGATGTGGCCGCAGTCGTCGTGAACGCCGAAAACGCCGCTGCTGGCTCAGGCCTTACTGCGGCCCTGGCAAAGGAGCTGTTCGACGCAGGTGCCGACGCTCTTACGCTCGGCGACCATACCTGGGGCCAGAAGGAATTCGCCGCCCAGATAGGCTCCCTCGAATATGTCGTCAGGCCCGCCAACTTCGCGCAGGAGTGCCCTGGGCGCGGCTGGTGCATGGTGACGACTCCGATTGCGCGCTTCGCGCTCGTGAACATGCAGGGGCGCACATTCATGCAGAACGCCGACTGTCCCTTCAAGGCGATCGACCGTGTGCTGGCGGAGATTCCGAAGGATGTCGCGGTGTTCGTCGACTTCCATGCCGAGGCCACGAGCGAGAAGATCACGTTCGGCCACTATGTCGACGGAAGGGTGACGGCGGTCGTCGGAACCCATACCCATGTGCAGACCTCAGATGCGATGCTGCTGCCCAAAGGTACGGCGTACCTGACCGACCTCGGCATGACGGGGCCTTACATAAGCTCTATCGGACGCGACCTCAAGCCTGTCACCCGAAAGTTCATAACAGGGATGCCCGGCCGCTTCGAGGTGGCCGAAGGTCCCTGCGTGATCGAGGGCGCCGTGATCGACTTCAGTCCCGCGACGAAGAAGGCTTCGTCCATCGAGACATTCCGCTTCCGCCAGCCGTATGTCGGATGACGCCGAGGCCATACTTGATGTCGCGAGGCGCGTAAAGTCCGCCGGCGGCCGCGCCTTGCTGGTCGGCGGATGCGTGCGCGACCCGCTGCTTGGCCGCATCCCCAAGGATTTCGACATTGAGGTCTACGGCCTTGACCCTGAGCGGCTGAAGGCCGTGCTCTCCGAAGGCTTCCGCCTCGATCTCGTCGGCGCATCCTTCGGCGTCATAAAGCTGCACGGCCACGATATCGACGTCGCCATCCCCCGCCGCGAGACGAAGCTTGGCCTCGGCCACAAGGCGTTCGAGATGGAGTATGATCCGTCGCTCTCGATAGAGGACGCCGCCGCCCGCCGGGACTTCACCATAAACGCAATCTACCGCGACCCTCTGACGGATGAGGTGATCGACCCTTGGAACGGACTCAGGGATCTCGAGCGCCGCGTGCTCCGTCACGTCTCTCCGCATTTCACCGAGGATCCTCTGCGCGTTCTGCGCGGCATGCAGTTCGTCGCCCGCTTCGGCCTCAAGGCGTGGTCCGGCACGGTCGGGCTTTGCCGCAAGATGACGCCCGAGGGCCTTGCTCGCGAACGCCAGTTCGACGAGTGGGCCAAGATGCTGACCAAGGGCGTGAGCATCTCCGCCGGACTGAACTTCCTGAAGCGCGTCGAGTGGGTGCGCTACTACCCTGAGCTGGCCGCGCTGATCAACTGCCGTCAAGATCCCGAATGGCACCCGGAAGGCGACGTCTGGAAGCACACCTGCTGCTGCCTGGACGCATTCGCCGAGCAGCGGACGGGAGCGGACGACGACCTGATAGTCGGCCTGGCCGTTCTCTGCCACGACTTCGGCAAGCCGCTGACGACATTCTTCGACAAGCGCCGTCGACGCATCCGCTCGCTCGGCCACGACGAGAAGGGCGTCGAGCCGACGCTGTCGTTCCTCAAGCGCCTCACCAGCGAGGAGCGAATACTCCGCGAGGTGCCGCCGCTTGTGCAGTGCCACATGCGTCCCTTCGGCATGTGGAAGGCCAAGGCCGGCGAAAGTGCGATACGCCGCCTTTCAGCGCAGGTCGGCGGAGTCGACAGGCTCATCCGCGTCGCGGCTGCCGACGATGCAGGGCGGCCTCCGTTTCCCCGCGAACCGGCCGCTCTCGAGTGGCTCGCCTCAGAGGCCGAGAGGCTGAAGGTCAAGGACGCCGCACCCAAGCCGCTGATCCAAGGCCGCGACCTGATCGCCCTGGGCATGGAACCGGGCGTGTCGTTCGGGCGCATCCTCAAGGTCTGCTACGAGGCGCAGCTGGACGGCAAGATCACGACCCGCGAGCAAGGGCTATCCGCCATAAGGAAGATTTGCTATAATCTAAACAGGTTCAAGTGAAAGGAAGGTTCAGGCCATGCCATACTCTAAGCGTTGCATCGTAACAGGAGCTGCCGGATTCATCGGTTCGGCCCTCGCGAGGCTTCTCCTGAAGGAAACCGAAGCCACGGTGCTGGTCGTCGACAAGCTGACCTACGCCGGAGTGCCGGAGTCGCTCAAGGAGGTGGGTCTTGACCCCGAGACCCTCGAGTCGTCCAACCCGCGCCTTAGGTTCCTCAAGGCCGACATCTGCGACCAGGCTGCGATGGATGGCGCCTTCGCCGACTTCAAGCCCGACACGATATTCCATCTTGCGGCGGAGAGCCACGTCGACCGCTCGATAGACGGTCCGGGCGAGTTCATCCGCACGAACGTAACGGGCACTGCGACTCTTCTTCAGGCGGCCCTCAACTACTGGAAGGCGCTCGACGCCGAAGCGAAGGCGGCTTTCCGCTTTCAGCACATCTCGACCGACGAGGTCTACGGCACTCTGGGCGAGACGGGCTACTTCACCGAGAAGACCCCATACAGCCCTCATTCGCCATACTCCGCCAGCAAGGCGTCGAGCGATCATCTCGTCCGCGCGTGGCACGACACCTACGGCCTGCCGACGCTGATAACGAACTGCTCGAACAACTACGGTCCGTACCACTTCCCCGAGAAGCTCATACCGCTGATCATCCTGAACTGCCTCGACCAGAAGCCGCTGCCCGTCTACGGCAAGGGTGCGAACGTCCGCGACTGGCTCTTCGTCGACGACCATGCGAGGGCGCTTCTGCTCGTTAACGAGAAGGGCGTGCCGGGCGAGACGTACAACGTCGGCGGACACAACGAGCGCACCAACCTCGAGGTCGTGAAGACCGTCTGCGGAATACTCGACGAGCTTCGTCCGCGTGCAGACGGCGCGAAGTACGAGTCGCTCATAACCTACGTGACCGACCGCCCGGGCCACGACCTGCGCTACGCCATCGACCCCGCCAAGCTCATGAACGAGCTGGGTTGGCGTCCCCGCGAGAATTTCGACACCGGAATCCGCAAGACGGTGCAGTGGTACCTCGACAACGAATGGTGGTGGGGCCCCATCCACGAGAAGCGCTACTCCGGCCAGCGTCTTGGCAGCGGAAAGTAGCCTCCGCCGGTCGATGTCTCCAGCAGAGTTCATAGATGATCCGAATTGGGCGGACTTCCTGCCGGAGTCGAAGGATGTCCCTGCGAAGCGCCATCTGCCGACGCATGAGGACTGCTCGCCCATAGATCCCGACAAGACCGTCGCCCACCTGATGCGCGGCGGCACTCTCGGCGCGATGCCCGGCTACGAGGAGCGTCGCGGCCAGATGGACATGCTGAAGGCGATAGCCCGCGCCTTCAATTCGCGCGAGCACCTCATGATCGAGGCGGGTACGGGCGTCGGCAAGTCTCTCGCCTACCTTATACCGGCTATCCACTGGGCAAGCGTCAACGACACGCCCGTCGTCGTCTCGACCGCGACGCGCAACCTCCAGAGCCAGCTCATCAACAGCGACATACCGAAAGCCCTCGCGACACTCGGCGAAGACGCCTCGCGCTTCAAGGTGGCGCTTCTCAAGGGCCGCGCCAACTACCTCTGCCTCAGGGCGCTTTCGGAATTCTTCTCCGCCGGCTACTGGACCATGTCGCGCGAAGAGCAGGCGGAGATGCCGCGTTTCATCAAGTGGCTCAAATCGACGCCAGACGGCGACCTCGACGCATACGAGGGCCTGCCTCGCAGCCTGCTTACGTGTCCCGGCGAGGAATGCGGCGGCAGGAGGTGTCCATACTACTCGCGCTGCTTCGTCTACCGTGCGAGGAAGGCTGCGGCCGATGCACATCTCGTCATCGCCAACCACTCGCTCGTGCTGGCCGAGGCGACCGTGCCGGGCAGCGGAATACTTCCGGCCTACGGACGGCTCATCCTCGACGAAGCCCACAACCTGGAGGCGATCGCGACGGAATACTTCCACTGCGAATTCTCGAAACCTGCCGTCGCCCGCCTCATGAACAGGCTGATGCGCAAGGGTCGCGGACGCCGCTCTGCGCCTGGCGGAATACTGGCTGCGGTCGAACGCCAGCTTCAGAAGGGGGTGCTCGCGGGAACGGTCGCCGCAACCCGCATCGGGCGGCTGCTCAAGGACGCATCGTCGGCGATGATAAGGGTGACTGATGCCGCCGACGAACTTTCGGAAGTCGCGGAGAGGCTTCTCAGACCTGCTGGCAAAGGCGATGTCGTGCGATACAGGGTCGTCGAGAAGGAGACAGGCGCTCTCGAACGCCAACATTCCCTTCACGGACTCTTCACCCCCTACGCCGAGGACGAGTGGGACGAGCGCCGCCTGATGACGGTTCAAACGCGCTTCGAGAACGAGCTGGCCGCGCTGCTGAACGTGCTGCACGATCTGCGCGACACGCTCGAGAACTCCGCTCCCGAAGGAGAGTTCAACTACTGCGGCGATCTCGCGGTTCAGGTGGGCGCGATAGCCGAAAGCATCGTCGGCTTTTCGAACGAAGCCAACTTCGCGATACGCGGCGAAAAGCCTGAGCATGCCTACTGGGTCGAGCGCGTTCATGTGGAGAAGCGTCCGTCGTACGTCCGTCTCGTCGGCGCCCCGCTCTCGGTCGCAGACTCCCTCAGGTCGTACATATACGAACTCAAGGATTCCGTGATCCTCTGCTCGGCGACATTGAGGGTTGGCAACAACTTCCGCTACATGGCGAGGCGGCTGGGCTGCGAGGATCGCTTCCAGATGCTGACGGCGGAGAGTCCATTCGACTATCTGCGTCAGGCCCTGGTGCTTGCGCCGGACTGCCTGCCCGACCCGTCGGCCGATCCCAGATCCTACTCGGAGGCGCTTGCGGCGCTGCTCAAGGACCTCTTCTCGACGACGCAGGGCAGGGCGCTCGTCCTCTTCACGAGCTACGAGATGATGAACGCGGTGACCTCATGCGTGCGCGGCGAGCTCGAGGAGTCCGGCATAAGGCTGCTCGTTCAGGGCGAAGGCATGTCGCGCGAGTCGATGACGCGCGAGCTTATGGCGTCCGGCGAAGCTGCGACGGTTCTCTTCGGTGCGCAGTCCTTCTGGGAGGGCGTGGATGTCGCGGGCGAGGCTCTTTCGTGCGTAGTGCTGGCGCGTCTGCCGTTTGCGCAGGTAGGGGACCCGATAGTCGAGGCGAGAAGCGAGAAGATCGACCGCGAAGGAGGCAGCTCCTTCCGGGACTACGCGCTGCCGGAAGCCGTAATAAAGTTCCGCCAAGGCTTTGGACGGCTCATCCGCACCAAGCGGGACAGGGGTGTCGTCGTGGTGACCGATCCCCGCATCGTCACGAAGAGCTATGGAGCCGTCTTCCGCAAGTCGATTCCCGCGTCGGTGCACACCGTCACCGAACTTGGCGATCTGCTCTCCCGCGTCAGCGACTTCATGTGCAACCCGTAGGCCTACGGTTTCAAATTTTCTCAACTGACATTGTATCATGTTCCAGCTGACAAATCAACGGATGTCAACTGACATATTTTCATTTGTCAACTGACAAATAAAAATTTGTCAACTGAGAAAAAATAATTTGTCAGTTGAGAAAAAATAATTTGTCAGCTGACAAATCTTTACAGCCCCAAGGCAGGAGATTGAATTTGCGCCGAGATTTTTTATTTTGACCCCTTGCACAGAGTGAGGATTTTTGGTAAACTAACTTACATCCGATGATAGGCGAACACGGGTTCGCAAATCGTCAGGTTAGATTTCCCGCGTGGAAATGGTGCTAGTGGTGCGCCAGGAACACGTCTGGGATTGCGTTGATGGAAAGCTTAGGACACTTGCCATTTGGAAGACGCAAAGGAAAAGACACTGCTGTTGTCATACGCAGCTTCGCCTTCTCCGTTGTATCTTCCAAGGTTTCCTAAGCACCTCCATCGATGCATCGGGGGAGGTGTCTATGATCCCGCACCGATCCCGATCTAAAACGAGGGGTCGAGGTGTGGTGGTATGAAAATTGGAATAGGTAATTGGGCGCGACCCTTCGCGTCAGTGTGGAGGGTTATTGTGTTTACCCTCGTCGTATGCGCAACAACCAGCGCCTGGGCGGCAGCATCGCCAAAGGCGACGGTCGTGTGGAACGGGGACTTTGGCACTACCACGAAAACGGGAAGGGATGGCGATACCTATACCTTCACGCTTAATCCGACCGGCAATACGGGCGACAACCTCAATACCTTGTCGGGCGGAACAGACGGAAACCTCGTCATCGGCTCCGGCTCTACATACGGTGGCCAGATTGCGTGGAATCATGACACAAGTCAGGTATATACGTCAGTCATAATCAAATACTCGAATTTTACGGCAGAAGGTAGCAAGGTGCTTGCAGCCGTTTCGGCAAAGACGACAACCGGCACAAATTCAGGGCAGATTGTCGATGACTGCGTGGGTGTCCTTTCGGCCTCTGGTTCGACACTTACAGGCAGGTACAACGCCAACACCAGTACTTGGCCAAACAACGGCAATAGCGTTGCGACATCGTATGCTTCGGGCTATTTACTAATTGTTTACGGTTCGGGTCAGGCCTTTCAATTCTACACGAGTTCTGACGGAATTACCTGGGCTGGCGGGACGGCAAGCGGGCTTACCTTTGGAACGACATATTCGTGCGGTGTGGGTCTTGGCGGGATGTCAGGCAGTGCGAGCGCAAGTGGATATGGAGTTTCCGCCGGCATGACGATCGAGGCGGTGGCGATTTTCCGCGGGTACAGTGTTTCCACGTCTGATATTTCGACATATTCGCTTCTCGGCTATTTCTCCAGCTCTTCATACGAAAAATGGTACTATGCCAAGGATGTGTTCACTTGGCATAGCGACAATGCGACACAAGCCAATATAGGCAGTTCAGGCAGCAAAGTGACGGTGTTTTCGCCTACCGCCGGAGCTGATACGAGTGTTAACTACAATTGCGGCGGTAATACCGGTTATTCGGGTTCGGATTTCTGGCATACGTTCTGCTACGGGAAAAGCACTTATTACACACCAGGGTGTGTCCTGCGCGTGACATCTAATCACGCGAGCAAACAAATCAAGGCAGACTTCAATCCGCTTGCCTTGGGTGGTTTGATAATTGAAAACGGCGCGAACGGAGTAGATTTTTACAATGATTCAAGTAGTCGTCAAACAATTCTCGGCGCAGCCACTGGAAACAAAGAAACATGGTTTGGCATTTATGACAACGCAACGATATCCAGATCTGGATATTTGAAGCTGAGTGGCACAGTCAATTTGGAAGTGTCGAAGGGTAAGACATTTACAATAAGTGCGGCTAATTCTCCGACTATTGTGGAGGCGCTTACGGCTGCAAATGGCACGTCCACTAGCGGCGGCACACTCAAGATGCATGGCTTGGGAAAACTTGCCGTTTCAACTCTTACAGCGACAGGTGGCGCGACCCTTGACTTCTCAGATGTCCAAGAGGATGCAGATGTCGTGCGCTCTACGACACCGTTTATTCAGGGCAATTTGACGATAGACTCCACAACGAAGTTCGTTTTCCCGGCCGGACTTGCCAAGAACACGGCATATACGCTCTGCTCTGGCACTTTGACCGCACCGGCGTCGGTAATATGCGACATAACGGTTGGCACAACAGTGAAAAAGAATGTCCCGCTGACATTCAGCGGCAACACGGTTTCGTATGGGGATGCCGTCTATGCTGCCACGGTTGACGGGACGACGGTGACATGGGATGGCGACGAACCCAGCTCTTTTGATGATATCGTAGTCACGTTCTCCGGTTCTGGCACGGTGGAAGGGCTTTCGGGCTCTGGTACGACGATTAATGCCGCAGACGGCGTGACAGTAGATGTGACCAGCCTCACGTCTCCCACTCTCTTGGGCACCGGCACGTTTCGTTATACCAGCGGCTACCCGACGACGATTCCCTCGGCAGAGTATTCTTACGAATATGTCGGCGGTGCGACTGATGCGGAGAAAGTCACGGTTCCCGACGCGCTGACGATCAATGGCAAACTGAAAACGTCTGGCTATATCGCGCTCACAGGCGCGAACACCTTGGCGGCAGGAGGCTCGCTTGAGGTGCTGTCTGACAAGACGGAGCTCGCCGCCGTTCAGGGAGTTCAGGCCAACAGCTGGTCTGGCGGACTCGGCGGGACGATAACGGTCGACGCAAATGCGGAACTCGCCAGTCTCACGAACGATGCGTTGACTCGCAGTGGCTCGGTTGTGAATATCAATGTGTACGGAACACTCAATTTAGGCACGACCCGCTGGACGATGCAGTCTTCTCTATACCATAGGCTTAATCTCCACGGCAATGCCGAAGTAAAGGGCTCTGGCGATGGGGCCGGAATACTAGATTTCGAGAACGCAAATTCTTCTGTGAATATAAACGTGTATGACGGGACACCGACGATTTCAGGGCCACTCAAGTTCCGGGCCAAGACGATAACATGGATTGCCTCCAACGCGAAACTCGCTGTAATCGGCGGAACGATTGAGAATGGTGAGTTTGCAAAGTCCGGGGCAGGAACATTGAGTTTCTCCGCAGTTGCGCCTTCAACCACTGGAGGACTTAGTGCTTCCGAAGGAACAATCGAATTGGACAACATCAGTTATACGGCAGGCACTATCACGATCAGCAGTAGCTCCGAAAGTCCGACCCTGAAGATGATTGCGACAGATGCCGCAACGACGGTATCAGCGACTGTAAATGTGCCGGCGAACACTCGCGGGCAACTTGCGTTCGAGGGCGCGGGCACGTTCGCGCTTTCTGGCCCGAACAGGAACGACAACATCGTCTGGCTTGGAACGAATCCCGTTCCAGGTACGCTGCAACTTAACGGCAACGTCACTATAAACAACGGATCGGTCAATACTGACTATCGTTTCAACAAACTTGGAAGCGGCTCCAGCACATTGTCCCTAGCGACATGGAGCGGTTGTTACGATAAAAATGGCAATCCCGGCCTTGGATACACATTCGACACTATTGACGCGGATGCGTTTACTGGAACGATTGCGCTCTCCAATAGCGCTACGGATAGTCATGGCGGTTGTACAATGAACTTCTCCGCAGGCAACATCATAAAGTCAAGTGCGGTCTATGGAACGCCCCTCGTCAAGGTGACCAAAGCTGTTGGCGCACGTACGGATTCTTACAGCAATGCCATAAATGTCAGTGCGACCCAGTTCAACGGCAATGCGGCAGAGTTTGTGTATGATGATTCTGTTGAAGGTAGTGAAGGTATCTATCTTGCCGAAGCTTCTTACAATGGGGTAAGCTACAAGACGCTTGCTTTGGCAATCGCCGCAATGGAGACTGCGGAAGGCGATCCTGCCGATGTCATTGTGTACAACAGCGCAGCGACCATTCCTTCTGGGTATGCGCTTGTCGGCGGCACAAGGCTGCGCAAGGGCGGCGAAACCATCTATTGGACAAGCGGAACGTACTGGGCGGCAAGCGGCGGCAGCGCCGTGTTCTCGACCGCTCTTTCGGACGGCGAAGCAACGACATACGCCGCAGGCGATACGGTCGTGATACCAGATACCAAGAAGCGTTGGTACGGTCCGATCTCCGATGGAGCCAAGATTGTGTTCTCCTGTGGCGGGACTATTGATGTAGAAAAAACGGGCGATCTCGGTTATGCGTTCAAGAACGCAGACATCACGATTGAATCTGGGACGATTGTCAACTTCATGAAAAATGGGTATAGTGTAAATCCCGAGGTGAATGGCGGCTCGATTTCCGGTGAAGGCGCGATAACCGTTGCCAACGGCGCAACACTTGACCTTTCCGGAGTAGTGGAACTTGGCATAACGCCCTCCGGCGGAACGGTGAACGTGGCGAGCGGTGCGAAAGTTTCCTGCACAGGAGCTGCGACAATCTCCTCCACGCTTGCGGGCTCGGGCGAGGTTTCGTTCGCGACGCTTCCCTCAAGCGCATTGACGCTCGGCGACTGGACCGGCACGGTGGAATTGCCGCTGCTCACTGACAACCAGGCGTATCAGCTCAACAACTACGGAAAGACCGGCTCCACCATTCGGCTCAACGGACTTTCCGCTGGCTGGCTCGCGGTTGCGACGCCGATTACCGTCAATGCGAATCTAGAACTGGCGGGCGACTGGAATCTTTCGGCGATGTCCACGCGAGTTTACAACTTCGCCACCGTTTCCGGAACTGGCAATATGAGCTTCGCTACGGCACAGAATCACCCCACATCAATTAATATAGCCACACTCTCCGGTTATACGGGGACTATCACAAACAACACGACGGCGACTCTCACAATCGGTACGCTGGCTCTCGACAGCGACGCGGATGTATCAGCCGGTGCGAAGCTCCTCTCGACCGGCGGTACGGGAGAGTTTTCCGTCACAGCTGTCACGGTCGGCGGCGAGGCGCAGACGCTCAATCTCTCTTACAGGAGCGATGGCGTCTATGTGCGCGCATCTGTTGCCTCCTACGACAACGTGGAATATGAAACCATCGCCGAGGCCATCGCCGCGGCAGAACAGGCGGGCAACACATACGCCGACGTCACGATTCTCGATGAGAACGCGACCTGCCCGGATGAATACTACATCGACAACGGCATACTCGCGAAGAAGCCCGCGGCGGTTTGCTTCTCTGGGGCGCTTACCTATTACACGACCGCTGAGGCCGCATTCGCGGCGGCGTATATGTCCACGATGGGTACGAACCCCACGGGCTACGATTACATGATTTTCTACGCGAATGCCACCATCACAGCTTTCGACGGCATGAAGATCAAGCCTGTGAGTGGCGTTACCGTAACAATCAACGCCACGAGCGCGGAATATGCGGTGACGCCGGGCGAGGCTGATGAAAGTGGTGTTGTTACCTATACTGTTGCAAATGCGCCGACAACCTACACTTGGACGGACGCATGGAACGACACCGATTATCAAACATATGAAAGCATTCCGAACCACGACTGGACGATGTCAGCCAACTGGTCGTTCAACAATGGCACTGTTGCAACGCGCTATCCTGGCGCAGCGGACACCGTCATTATCGGCGACGGGGCGAACATCACGGGCGTGTCGAGTCCGACGAGCGTCGCGGTGATGCAGGTGAGCGGAGCGGTGACGATTTCCGGCGGCGGGACGCTTACTTCGGATAGCGCGATTACGCTTGGCGCAAGCGATTCCATCACGATCACCGGCACGCTCTCACCTATTCCGACGACCAATGTTTCGCATTCTAGGGTTAAGGCGGTTACGGTGGGTAGCACTACAACCTACAGTGTTGAGGCGATTCCTGGCACCATCTTCTCGGTCTGGTAAACCAAAACAATTTGGCGGTGGCGTAACCACACACACACACACACACCACGCGCTGCCGCTAGGCGAGGGAGGAAGACAGAGCCTCCCTCGCCATTTTCTTTGACGGGGTTGCGCTCTGACACCCCAGTCTATGCGCAGTGCGAAAGCTGAGGCTGCAAATATGGTGCGGAAAGTGTTTCGTTGGCTGCGCCAAGCGCAGTTTTTGGCATACCTAGGGGTAGCGGGTTCTTACCCCTCGATTGACGGCAGGGCGGCGATTGCCAGGTCAACCATTTCGTGGCAGCGATCGTAGAGCTCTTTTCTTGTGGGCTGTCGCGTGCTGGCCTCGTATAGCGAGAGGAAGAGCATTCGACCCTGCGCACAAAACCGCTCCTTCTCCCTTGGAGGGTGCCAGCGCGGTCCGAAGCCTTCAGGCGAAAGCACGATCAACCTGCCGCCAGCAGCCGCGATGGCGTTTCCGCAAGCCTTTTCAAGCGGGCTCATGAAGGTTGATGCGCCAGCTCCGCCCGGGCCGATCCGTGCTGCGGCCTCTTTGGCCGTTATCCAGCCGTCGCTGGCCTCCGTTGTCGCCCGATGGCCCTTTATCGCGGTTATGACAGGCAGCTGCAGTATCGCCGTGTTGCCATAGGCGAACCAGCGGCGGCCCAGGAATTCAACGGCTTCAACGCGCTGAAAGAATTGGGCGTTGGCCTTTCTCGCCAATGCTCTTGCCGGGTTTTCGCGAATGTAGCGGCGAAAAGCCGCCAGCTGGCCGTCGCGCTTGACGACCCAGTCGTGCCAAGAATGGTCGAAGATCGGGGGCGGCTTTGGGGCGGGCGCAGCCACCCCCCGCAACACCTGAGACGATTGTTGAGGCGCGGGGTTTTGCACAAAGCGGCTGTGGCCGCTTGTAACACGCCAATACTCTTTAGAGAGTGCGCGCGTAAGCTGCCAAATCAAAACGGCGAGCGACTTTCGGGGCAAGACATCTTTTATCTTAACCATCAGGTGGATGTGGTCGGGCATGACAACAAAGGGCGATATCGGCTCAAGGCAGCGCCATTTGAGGTGGAAACTTTCGATAACACTTTCGAAGGCGCGCGTTATATCGTTTTTGACAAGGCCGTCCGGCCCTATTTCGGAGAATGGGGCAAGACACTTGAGCCGCTTAAGGGTCACCATGTAGAAGTAGGGTGACTTGTAGTCGAATCCGTTTAGCCTTGGCATGCGCATATTTTAACATATTTTGGCGAGCTTCGAAAGCGGCTGGCGGCAAAAGATATGGCAGCAGGGGCGAAAATTTATTATTTTTCACTGACCCCCTTGCGCGGCGAAGCAAAATTATGATATAATACGCAAATCTTCGCAAGGAGAAGGCCGCGATACGGGCGAGTCGTACCCGTCGCGTCGTGGCCGCTGAGTGACAACGCTCGCGGCTACGAATGTGCCGCGAGCCCTTGTTTTTGCGGGGAAACTGGTTCGAAACCCAGTCACGAGCGAGGTGCCGCAAAGTGGGCCTCCCGCGCCAACACAGCGAGCTGTGCCGCGGATGTCGCGACCGTCTAGGGCCAGGCAACGAAGGGGTGAAGGTCGAGAGACCCGAGCCGTAACTAAAGAAGAAAAAAGGAAAAAAGAATGCAACAGCAGAGAGTCCGCATCCGCCTTCAGGCATACGATCACCGTGTGCTTGACCAGGCCGTCGGTGGCATCATCGACACGGCCAAGGGCACGGGTGCGCAGGTAGTCGGGCCAATCCCGCTGCCGACCCGCGTCGAGCGTTTCACGGTGAACCGTTCGCCGAACGTCGACAAGAAGTCCATGGATCAGTTCGAGATGCGCACGCACAAGCGCCTTCTCGACATCGTCAATCCAACCGCGCAGACGATCGATGAGCTCAAGAAGCTCAACCTTCCCGCCGGCGTCGACATCACCATCAAGGTCTGAGGAGGGCGAAGATGGAAGGTTTGATAGGCAAGAAGGTCGGAATGACCCAGGTGTTCGATGCCGACGGCAAGCGCACCTGCGTCACAGTGATCGAAGTTGGCCCCTGCCCTGTGGTCCAGGTCAAGACGCTTGAGAACGACGGCTACGTCGCAGCCCAGATCGGCTTCGGCGAGCAGAAGGTTCAGCGCCTCACCAAGGCCGTCGCCGGGCACATGAAGAAGACCGGCGGTCTCGAGGGCGCCGTCCGCATCCTCAAGGAGTTCGCTCCCGATGCCGGTGAAGAGGTCAAGGTCGGCGACGTGCTGACCGTCAAGAACTTCGAAGGCGTCAAGTACGTCAGCGTCACGGGCGTTACGAAGGGCCGCGGCTTCGCGGGCGTTCTCAAGCGCTACAACTTCGCCGGCGGCAACATGACCCACGGCGGCCACTCCAAGCGCCGCACGGGCGGTCTCGCGGCTCGCGACCTCCCCGGCTGGATCGAGAAGGGCAAGAAGATGCCCGGCCACATGGGCGACGTCAACCGCACGATCCCCAACCTCGAGGTCGTCCAGGTTCGCCCTGAGGACAACGCGATCCTCGTCAAGGGCTCGATCCCCGGCTGCCGCAACGGCGTCGTGATCGTCCGCAAGTCCCTCAAGAACAACGCGATCGCCGCGAAGGCGAAGAAGGGGGCTAAGTAACCATGCAGAAGATTGAAGTCAACGTTGATCAGGCCCAGCTGACGCTCGACAAGGGCGCGCAGGCCGTCAAGGATGCCGTGACCGCCATCCGCAACGCTCTCCGCGCAGGCACCGCCTCGACGAAGGGCAAGGGCGAGGTCTCCGGCTCCAACAAGAAGCCCTGGAAGCAGAAGGGTACGGGCAACGCCCGCGCCGGTTTCCGTCAGAGCCCCGTTTGGCGCGGCGGCGGTGTGGCCCACGGCCCCAAGCCCCGTTGCTTCGAGCAGAAGGTCAACAAGAAGGTCATGAAGCTCGCGTTCGCGCGCGCCCTCTCCGACAAGATCGCCGCCGGTGACGTCATCGTCGTCGACGAGTTCAAGTTCGAGGCGCCCAAGACGAAGCTGATGGCCGCTCTCCTCAAGACCCTCGGCGTAGACCGTACCGCATGCATCGTGCAGAAGGATGTCGACGACACCGTCGTGCTCGTCACCTCCAACCTGCCCCGCATCGACTATTCCACCGCCCAGGCGCTCGACGTCTACACGGTTCTCGCGAACCGCAAGCTCGTCTGCGACAAGGCCGGTTTTGATGCGCTTCTCGAGCGTATCGCCAAGTAAGGAGATCCGACAATGACTAGAGCAGAACTCAAGGAAAAGTCGAACGGAATCCTCCTCGACGTCCTCATCACCGAGAAGGGCTCGCGTCTCTCGATCGAGAACCGCTACCTTCTCAAGGTCGCCCCCGATGCGCGCAAGCCGGTTATCGCGGCTGAAGTCGAAAAGGCTTTCGGCGTGCACGTGCTGGCTGTCCGCACCGCCAACATGAAGGGCGGCGTCAAGTACATTCGCGGCACCCGCCGCACGACCGTCGAGCCCACGTGGAAGAAGGCGATCGTGACCGTCAAGGCCGGCGAGCGCGTCGAGCTCGCATAAGGGAGAAGCAAAGAAATGGCACTTAAATCCTATAAGCCTCGCTCGCAGGGCATGCGCTTCCGCGTCAGCCCGACGTTCGAGGAGATTACAGAGAAGCGCCCCGTCAAGAGGCTGACCAAGGCTGTCCGCAAGACGGCCGGCCGCGACAACCAGGGCCACATCTCGACCCGCCACCACGGCGGCGGCGCCAAGCAGCGCATGCGTATCGTCGACTTCAAGCGCGTCAAGCAGGGCGTCGAGGCGACGGTCAAGGAGATCGCGTACGATCCCACCCGCAGCGCCTATCTCGCGCTTCTCGAGTACGCCGACGGCGAGCTGAGCTACGTTCTCGCGCCGGAGGGTCTCAAGCAGGGCATGAAGGTCATGAACGGCCCCAAGGCCGAGGCGACGGTCGGCAACTGCCTGCCGCTCGTCCAGATCCCGCTGGGCATGTTCGTCCACGCGATCGAGCTCGTTCCCGGCCAGGGTGCGAAGGTCGGCCGCAGCGCCGGCAACTCCTGCCAGATCATGGCCCGCGACGGCAACGTCGTGACGCTCAAGATGCCTTCGGGCGAAGTCCGCATGTTCGACGGCCGCTGCCTCGCTTGCGTCGGCTCGGTCGGCAACAAGGACTGGGGCTCGATCAAGCTCGGCAAGGCCGGCCGCAAGCGCTATCTCGGCGTCCGTCCGACGGTTCGCGGTGTCGCCATGAACCCTGTCGACCACCCGATGGGCGGCGGCGAAGGCCGCACTTCCGGCGGTTCGCATCCGCGTTCGCCGTGGGGCAAGCTCGCCAAGGGCGGAAAGACCCGCGCGAAGCGCAAGGCGTCCAACAAGGTTATCGTCAAGAGGAGGAAATAACACATGGCACGTTCTCTCAAGAAGGGACCGTACGTGGAGGATAGCCTCCTCCGCAAGGTCGAGAAGATGCAGGCGAGCGGCAAGAAGCAGCCGATCAAGACGTGGAGCCGTCGTTCGATGGTCCTCCCCGAGTTTGTCGGCCTGACGTTCGCCATCCACAACGGACGGCAGCACATGCCGATCTTCATCACTGAAAACATGGTCGGCCACAGGCTCGGCGAATTCGCTCCGACGCGCACGTTCAAGTCGCACGGCAATTCCGCGGCCAAGGTCGAGAAGAAGTAAGGGGAAGTAGGCAATGGAAGTAGTTGCAATCACCCGTAACGCACGCATGTCGGCTTTCAAGGGCCGTCCGCTGTGCCGCGCCTGCCAGGGCCTCAAGGCTGCCGAGGCGCTCAAGATCGTCGAGTTCTCGCCCAAGAAAGCGGCTGAGATCATCCGCAAGACGCTGCTTTCGGCTATTGCGAACGCGAAGAACAACAACGGCGTCAAGGATGCCGAGCAGATGACCGTCAAGCTCTGCGTGCTCGACGAGTCGGTGCGCATGCGCCGCTACTGGCCCACGGCCCGCGGCTCGGCCCACCCGATCGCCCGCCGCATGTGCCACTGCAAGGTCGTTCTCAGCGATGCCAAGAAGGAGGCAAAGTAATGGGACAGAAAGTTAATCCGATTGGCTTCCGCATCGGCGTTAACCACGCCTGGGGCAGCCGCTGGTTCGCGCCCAAGAAGACGTTCGGCGCCTACCTCATCGAAGACCAGAAGATCCGCGACGCGGTCAAGGCGAAGCTCGCCGAGGCCGGTCTCTCGAAGATCCTGATCGAGCGCTACGCCAACCGCGTCCGCGTGACCCTCTTCAGCGCCCGTCCCGGTGTGATCATCGGCCGCAAGGGTGGTGACGTCGAGGCCATCCGCGCCGAGCTCGAGAAGATGACCAAGAAAGAGGTCTATCTCGAGATCAAGGAGGTCCAGGGGGCCGACGCCGACGCGCAGCTCGTCGCCGAGGGTATCGCCCAGCAGCTCGAGCGCCGTATCGCCCTCAAGCGCGCCATGAAGCGTGCGATGAAGGTCGCGATGGACATGGGCGTCGACGGAATCAAGGTTCACGCAGGCGGCCGCATCAACGGTGCGGAGATCGCCCGCGTCGAGTGGTCCCGCGAGGGCAAGGTTCCGCTGCACACGCTCAGGGCCAACATCGATTACGGTTTCGCGGAGGCCAACACCACCGCCGGCAAGATCGGCATCAAGGTTTGGATCTGCAAGAAAGAGGGTTTCCAGGCCCGTGCGCCCCGTGGCGAACGCCGCGAGGGCCGTCGCGAGCGCGGAGACCGCAAGGAGAGGAGCTAAGCCATGCCGCTGATGCCCAAGAGAGTCAAGTTCCGCAAGGTGTCGAAGGGCAACCGTTCGGGTTATGCCACTTCGGGCACGGAGCTCGCGTACGGCGAGTTCGGCCTGAAGGCGCTCACCCGCGGTCTTCTCACCGCGACCCAGATCGAGGCGTGCCGCGTCGCGATCAATCGTGAAATGAAGCGCAAGGGCAAGCTGTGGATCCGCGTGTTCCCCGACAAGCCCGTCACCCGCAAGCCTATCGAAGTGCGTATGGGTGGAGGAAAGGGCAACCCCGAGTTCTGGGCGGCCGTGATCCTTCCCGGCAAGGTGCTCTTCGAGGTCGGCGGCGTCAACGAGGAGACCGCCAAGGAGTGCCTGCGCCTCGCAGCCACCAAGATCGGAATCCACACGAAATTCATCACCCGCGCAGGAGTTAAAATCTGATGAGCACGGAAACCACAAATCGCGGCGCGCGCAAGTTGCGCAAAGGCGTCGTTGCGTCCAAGATGGGCGCGAAGAGCGTGGTGGTCACGGTCAGCTATCGTGAGCGCCACCCCGTGTACGGCAAGATCGTCACTCGCACGAAGAAGTACCACGTGCATGACGAGGACGACACGGCTAAGGTCGGTGACACCGTCACCATCATGGAGTGCCGCCCGCTCTCGGCCACGAAGCGCTGGCGCATCGTCAAGTAAGGAGCGTCCGAAATGATACAGGAACTCACCAACCTGGTAGTGGCGGACAACACGGGCGCCAAGCGCGCCATGTGCTTCCGCATCCTCAAGCAGCGCAAGGAGTACGCCCACCTCGGCGACGTCATCCGCGTCGCGATCAAGGAGGCCTCCCCGACCAGCTCCATCAAGAAGGGCTCGGTCGCCACTGCAGTCATCGTTCGCACGGGTCAGCCGATCCGCCGCGACGACGGTTCGACGGTTCATTTCGACCAGAACGCCTGCGTTCTCGTCGACTCCAAGCTCAACCCGATCGGAACCCGCGTCTTCGGGCCGGTCGCCCGCGAGCTTCGCGAGAAGAACTACATGAAGATACTCTCGATGGCCCCGGAAGTGGTCTAACCTTTAAGGAGCAGCTAAAATGGCTATCGCAAGAATCAGGAAGAACGACACCGTGATCGTGATCTCCGGCAACGACGCCGGCAAGACCGGTACGGTCATGAGCGTGGACGCGAAGAAGGGCACGGCGATCGTCGGCGGGCTCAACGTCCACAAGAAGGCGGTGCGCCGCACCGAGAAGCAGGCCGGCGGTCTCATCGACCGCGAGCTCCCCATCCGTCTCTGCAAGCTGATGCCCTACGACGCCGAGAAGAAGTGCGGAACGCGTGTCCGCACCGGCGAGAAGGACGGCAAGAAGGCTCGCGTTTCCGTGAAGAGCGGCAAGGCCCTCTAAGGTAAAGGAACAAGTCATCATGGCAAGACTCAAAGACGAATACGCGAGCCGCATGGTTCCCGAGCTCGAGAAGAAGCTCGGCACCACGAACAAGATGCTCGTTCCGCGCCTTCAGAAGATCGTCCTCAACATGGCTTTCGGCATCGTCTCGAAGGACGAGCAGAAGGCTCTCGTCGACGACCTGACGGCCATCACAGGCCAGAAGCCCATGCTCTGCCGCGCGAAGAAGTCGATCTCGAACTTCAAGCTCCGCGAAGGCATGGTAATCGGCGCGAAGGTCACGCTGCGCGGCGAGCGCATGTGGGAATTCGCCGACCGCCTCATCTCGAGCGCACTCCCCAGGATCCGCGACTTCCGCGGAGTCCCGAACCGCGGCTTCGACGGCGCCGGCAACTACACGCTCGGCATCCGCGAGCACTCGATCTTCCCCGAACTGGTGGAGACGAACGCCGCGCATTCCGGCATGGACATCACGTTCGTGACCAGCACCAAGGACCCCAAGGCCGCCAAGGAGCTTCTCGTCTCCATGGGCATGCCGTTCGCAGGGAGGAACTAATCATGGCTAAACAGTGTCTCATCGAAAAGCAGAAGAAGACGCCCAAGTTCAAGGTGCGTGCGTACAACCGTTGCCAGCGCTGCGGCCGTCGCCACGCCTACATCCGCAAGTTTGGCGTCTGCCGTCTCTGCTTCCGCGAACTGGCCGTCGCCGGTCTCATCCCCGGCGTAACGAAGGCCTCGTGGTAACATAAAGGAAAGGAATCATCCAAATGACATCAGATCCCATTTCCGACATGCTCACAACCGTCCGTAACGGACAGAAGGCCCGCCTTCATTCCGTCACGACGCCTGCGAGCAACCTCAAGGGCGAAGTCGCCCGCGTCATGAAGGAGGCCGGCTACATCGTCGACGCCGTCACGACCAGCGAGTTCCCCAAGAAGCTGATCATTACGCTCAAGTACTCCGACAAGGCGGTTCCCGCCATTACGGAGGTCAAGCGCATTTCGAAGCCCGGCCTCAGGAAGTATGTGGCCGTCTCCGAAATCCCCGCCGTCCTCGACGGCATGGGTCTCGCCATCCTCTCGACCTCGAAGGGCGTCATGTCCGGTGCCGAGGCCAAGAAGGCGAAGCTTGGCGGTGAGCTTATCTGCACAGTCGCTTAATATAGGAGTCTCAAGACAATGTCTCGAATCGGAAAAGAACCCGTCAAGCTCGCGGATGGCGTCACAGTCGCCGTCGCCGGCCAGCTCGTGACGGTCAAGGGCAAGCTCGGTGAGCTTTCCTACACGATGCATGAAGGCATCACGGCGAAGGTGGAAGACGGCAGCGTCAAGGTCGAATGCGCCGATGACGCGTTGCTCGGCAACTTCCACGGTCTCGCCCGCGCGCTGATCCACAACATGGTCGTTGGCGTGTCCGAAGGCTACAAGAAGCAGCTCTCCATCGAGGGCACCGGCTTCAAGGCGGTCTTGAAGGGCAGCGAGCTCGCGCTTTCGCTCGGCTTCGCCTCCCCGAAGGTGTTCGTAGTGCCTGAGGGCCTGAAGGTCACCGTCGAGAACGACGGCCTCCAGGTCACCATCACGGGCGTGGACAAGGCGCAGGTCGGTGAAGCCGCCGCGCGAATCCGCGCGTTCTATCCCGCCGAGCCCTACAAGGGCAAGGGCATCAAGTACGTCGGCGAGCACATCCGCCGCAAGCAAGGAAAGAAGGTCGCCTAATGAGCTTCAATCGCAAGGTTCAGCGCCAGAAGCGCCATCTGCGCCTCCGCCAGAAGGTCGTCGGAACGGCTGCGCGTCCGCGTATGTCGATCTGCATCACGAACAAGAACATCTACGTCCAGTTCATCGACGACGACGCGGGCAAGACGCTCGCTTCGGCGAGCACGATCAAGGGCGACAGCGCGAATCTCGAGGCCGCGAAGGCTCTCGGCGCCACGGCCGCGGAAGCCGCCAAGGCCGCCGGGGTTTCCGTCGTCGTCGTGGATCGTGGCGGGCGCAGGTTCGCGGGTCGCGTTGCGGCTCTCGTTGCGGCTGCCGTCGAGGCAGGTCTCAAGATCAGCGAAAAGAATGAGGAGGCTAAGTAACCATGGCTTTCAATCGTGACAAGCGTGCCGAACAGCAGCAGGACGAGCTTGACGAGCACACGGTGTTCATAAACCGTTGCGCCAAGACCGTCAAGGGTGGTCGCCGCATGAGCTTCTCCGCAGTCATCGTCGTAGGTGACAAGGAAGGCCGCGTCGGTGTCGGCTTCGGCAAGGCCAACGAGGTTTCCGATGCTATCCGCAAAGGTGGCGAGGCCGCCCGCAAGGATATGCGCAAGGTCACCCTGCACGGCAAGACCATCCCGCACGACGTCGAGGGCGTCTGCGATGGCGGTCGCGTCATCCTCAAGCCGGCTCCGGACGGCACCGGCCTTATCGTCGGCGGCGGCATGCGCCCCGTCCTCGAGGCTGTCGGCATCCGTGACGCCGTCGGCAAGTCGCTCGGCTCCAAGAACCGCCTCAACGTGGTCAAGGCCACGATGAACGCTCTCATGAAGCTCCGCAGCGCCGAAGAGATCGCCGCCGTCCGTGCGTAAGGAAAGGAATCCACGAAAATGGAACTGCATAATCTGACGAATACCCCTGGAGCCCGCGAGCGCCGCAAGCGCGTCGGCCGTGGTTGCGGTTCGGGCATGGGCAAGACCTCCACTCGCGGTCACAAGGGTGCTGGTGCGCGCAAGGGCCACAAGCAGAAGCTGATGTTCGAAGGCGGCCAGATGCCCCTCGTGCGTCGTCTCCCGAAGCGTGGCTTCAACAACGCCGGCTTCAACGCAAAGGCTCTCGGCGTGAACGTCGCCGACCTCGAGAAGGCTTTCGAGACCGGTGCCGAAATCACCGTCGAGACCCTCGCGAAGGCTGGTTTCTCGGACAACAAGCGTCCGAAAGTCAAGATCCTCGGCACGGGCGAGCTGACCAAGAAGTTCACGGTCAAGGTTCCCTGCTCTGCCGCGGCGAAGGCCAAGATCGAAGCCGCAGGCGGCTCGGTCGCCTAAGTCCTGGTTTCAAGACGGGTCAAAGGGAGCGGGGCTTCACGCCTCGCTCTTCTTTTTGGTATAATACCCCCATGCTTAAAGGAATATCACCGTTGGTCTCGCCTGAGCTCCTCAAGACTCTCGCCGAGATGGGCCATGGCGACGAAATCGTCATATCCGATGCGCACTTTCCGGCGCACACCTTCAACGAGCGCGTGATCCGTGCCGACGGTCTCGCCGCCGATGCCCTGCTCGCCGGCATCATACCGCTGTTCGAGCTCGACGCCTACGCCACCCCCGTCATAATGATGGCTCCTGTGCCCGGCGATTCGCTCGATCCGGCCGTCGAAGCCGCCTACCGCAAGGCTCTTGGATACGACGGCGAGATAGAGCAGGTCGAGCGCTACGCCTTCTACGAACGCGCAAAGAAGGCATACGCCGTTGTGATCACCGGCGAGACGCGCAAATACGGCAACATAATCCTCAAGAAGGGCGTGACTTCGGCAGCCTGACCCGGTCCTCATGAATGCGCAGCAGGTAATACTCGATTCCAGGCTCGTGCATGTGCGCGAGCTGCGGACCGAGGTCGCCAGGCTCAAGGCGGAGAATCTCGCCTTGCGCACGGCGAACGACGAGCTGTCGCATCATATGGATCTCGCTCTCGTTGCGGCTGAAGACCTTCGCTCCCTGTCCGATGGCGGTCGCCTTCATGTCTGGGACGGATGGAACCTCGTGCTCGGCGCCGACAAGCAGGCCGAGACCCCCGAAGGCCTTATCGCCCTTGCCCGCCGACGCCTTGAGGAGAATCCCGCAGACCGCATATGGATAGTCTTCGACGGGCCGCGCGAGAATTCCCGCAACGAAGGGCGGCTGCGCGTCTCCTACACTGGCGGCAGCGGACTCCACCGCGCGGACCGTTTCATCTGCTCCTTCCTGCGGATGGCGAGGTTCCGCGGCGATGTCTCGCGCATAGAGGTATGGACTAACGACAAGGACTTCGCCCGCGACGTGAAGCGGCTTAAGTCATGACTCTCCTCGTCGCAGCTTCTCTCTTCTTCACAACCCCGGCGCCTCTCGACATGCCCCGCGCCGAGGCATATCTCGTCACGAAGAAGGGTGGCTTTCGCCAGCTTGAGGACCGCTACGACACGCTCGATCTTTGGACTAGCCGCACAGTCGCAGGGCGCTGGATCGACGACGATTTTCGCGTGTTCGTGCTCTCGCGCCTCGACATGCTGCCTCCAGCCCTGTCGGACGCGAGCTCTACGCGCGTAGACTACGAGACGCAGCTCGTCGCCGCCGATCGCCGCAACCCTGACCACCTTGCCGCGATGGTGAACTGCCTCTCGCCGGTCGATCCGGCCGCAGAGCCTGTGCGCCCGCGTCAGATGCCCCGCGGACTCAAGGACGTTCGCTTCTGGCAGGGCACCAATACCGCAGCGATCGTCTGCACATTCCTTCCTGAGGCTTCCCCCGCCTGGTATATGGCGACATGGGAGCTTTCCGAGGCGGACGACTTTGGCGAGATGTCCGAGCTCTTCACTCGCGAGTTCCTGGACAAGAAGGCGTGGCTTGAAGCCTTCCGCGGCGAAGACAAGGCGAAGGATGCGAAAGCCGCCCGCAAGCAGCGCAACACACCCGGCGAGCGCGAGCTTCTGAGGCGTGACGTGCGGCACGGCGTCGCCGCCTACCCGACCTGGCACGTGACCGACTCCGAGGAGTTCACGATTGTGGACGCCCTGCCGTCACGCGGCTTCGTCGAGGCCCTGACGAACGACCTGCCCGTGATGCGACGCCGCTACGCCGAAGTAATGCCGTCTCCGCTCAACGGATCGAACACCCTGTGCGTCGCCCGAATCTACGCCAACCGCGAAGAATACCTCGAAGCCGCCGGAGAAGGCATGGAGTGGAGCGCCGCATTCTGGAATCCTCGCCGCCGTGAACTCGTCGCCTACCTGCCGGAGGACGGGTCCGAAAAGCTCCTCGAGACGATCCGCCATGAGGCGTTCCACCAGTACCTCTCCTACGCATGTTCGATGATCTCCGCCTCGCCCTGGCTTAACGAGGGCTATGCCCAGTATTTCGAGAGAGGGCCCGACGGACCGGACTTCGTGGATTCTTCCGACCTGGTGCAGTTTGCCGAGTCCATTCCGGCGATTCTCGCGATGGACTACAACGAGTTCTATTCCGGCACCGACCTTGAGCGCAGGACTAAGTACCGCCTGGCCCTGACGATCGCCTACTTCCTCGAAAAGGGCGCGCCGGAGGTTCGCTTCCAGCCGTTCAAGGACGTCAAGCGCGACTACATCAAGGCGCTGCTCGAGACGAAGGACATGCTGGCGGCTACGAATGCTGCGTTCAAGAACAGGGACACTCTCGAGCTCTTCATCAGGGAGTGGACCAAATTCTGGAAGCAAAGATGAGCTACGTAGGCCGCCTTGCGCCAAGTCCGACAGGTGCTCTGCATCTCGGCAACGTGCGAACCTTCATGATAGCGTGGCTTCGCGCCCGCAGTCTCGGCGGACGGCTCGTCATGCGCATGGAGGACCTCGACCACCCGAAGGACAAGCCCGGCGCAGCTGCAGCCGCGATCGAAGACCTGCGCTGGCTGGGATTCGACTGGGATGCCGAATACGTCCAGTCGGAGAGAAAGGCCCTCTACCGCGAGGCGCTCGAAAGCCTGGTCGCGAAAGGCCTCGCCTACCCGTGCGTCTGCACGCGGCGCGATGTGGAGTCGGCCCAGTCGGCTCCGCACGCCGGCGAGCAGCTGCACTATCCCGGGACATGCCGCAACCGCTTCGCCGGCTGGCGTGAGGCCTATGCCTTAGCCGGACGCGTCCCCTGCTGGCGATTCCGCGTCGAACCTGGCGAGACCATCGCCTTCGACGACGTGTTCGCGGGCCGCTTCGAGCAGCGCGTCGCCGAGAAACTCGGCGACTTTCCCCTGGCCCGTGACGAGTTCGGCGCCGGCTACACCCTCGCAGTGGTCGTCGATGATGCCGCGATGGGCGTCACCGAGGTGGTTCGAGGCGACGACCTCATGGCGGCGACTCCTGCCCAGATCCTGATACAGCGTGCTCTCGGCCTGCCTACCCCCGGCTATTGCCACGTTCCGCTAGTCGTCGGCCCGGACGGACGTCGCCTCGCGAAACGTCATGGCGACACTCGAATCGCGTCCTACCGGGAAGCCGGCCTCTCCCCGGACCGCATAATCGGAATGCTTGCCGCAAGCTGCGGATGGGCAGAGAAGGGCGAAGAGCTCTCGCTCGCGTCCCTCCTGCCGCGCTTCACGCTGAAAACAATCCCCAAAGAGCCGTTCCGGCCCGACGGGCTTACCGGTTGATGATTTCGATGTCGAAGGGCGCGACCGACACTTCGACCGCGGCGCCCAGAATCTCGACGTTCAGGCAGAGTGAGGCTTCGCGTCCCTTGCGCTGGATGTAGCCTTCCATGCCTCGCATCGGACCCGACACCACTCGCACATAGTCGCCGACCTTGCACATCGACACCGGCATCATCGACGTATCGCCGCGCGATGCGTGGGCCACCTGCCTCAGCTGGTGTATCATCAGTCGCGGCTGCTCGACGAATATCGTCTTGACGATCAGGTTGCTCCTGAGTATGGCGACGCGCTCTTCGGGATAAAGCTTCGTGAAGACATAGCCCGGGAACAGCGGCAGATACCTCTTCACCCTGCGCCGCTGAACCTTCGTGACCTTGACCCAGATCGGCAGATGGTAGAAGTAGCCGTATTCTTGCAGATAGCGCGCAACCTTCTTTTCGGTGCGCGGTTTCACATGCAGAACAAACCAGTCTCTCTTCATCGTTGCGCATATTATATCAAAATCGCGCCGCCCAAATTTGATATAATTCACACATATGTACGGACGCCATATGATACCTGTAGTCCTCGCGGCCGCATGCGCAGCGCTGCTCGCCTTGCGCCCCGTCTCGCTCGAGACTTCGCTCTACGATCTCGTGGGCGACGCCGCAGCCTCGGTTCCGTCCGCCGTGCGCAACCACTCTTCGAACCTCGTGCCTGTCGTCGTGTCGTCCGAAGACGCAGACCTTGCGCGCACCGCGGCTGACGACCTGTTCGCAAAGCTGCCGTCCGACGGCTGCCAGGCGGTTCGCTACCGTTTCGACGGCGAGGGTCTCGCAGAGGTGTTTGACGCCTGCCTTGCCCGCAGGGCCGGTCTCGTCTCGGATCGCGATGCCGAACTTCTTGCGACGCCTGAGGGACGCGCCCGCCTTGCACGTGCCGCCGCGCGCAAATACTACTCATCCCCCGTGCCGCCGCTCTTCCCGCCGGCGGAGGATCCGTTCTGCCTTCTCGACAACTTCGTCTCTTCTCTGCCGTTCGGCTTTTCGGGGTGGAAGCCCAACGGCGGCGTGCTAACCGCTGAGCGCGACGGCACGACGTTCATCCTGATGGTTCTTCAGCTCAAGCCCGAAATCGCCGAAGATGCCGATGCCCTGATCAGCTTCCGCTCGCGCCTCTTGTCGGTGGTCGACTCCGAACGCGCCACGCATGCCGGCGTCGGCTACAGCGTCTCTGGCGTGCCGATGCACACTGCCGAAACTGCGGGTCGCTGCAAGTCTGAGATCGGCTACCTTACATGGTTCTCACTCGCGTTCATAGCGGCGCTTTCGGTCTTCGCCTTCAGGTCCGCGAAATGGATACCTCTTCTCGGCTCCTCCCTCCTGACTGCCGCAGGTGCCGGCGCTCTCGCCCTGATTGCCGTCTTCCCGTCCCTGCACATGATGACTCTCGTCTTTGGCACGACGATACTTGGCCTCGTCATCGACTACTCCTTCCACTGGCTTCTCCACTCGCCGGACCGTCGCCGCGAGACGGTGAGGAGTCTCGTCGTTTCGTTCGCCACGACGGAGATAAGCCTGCTGCCTCTGATGTTCTCGTCCCTGCCTGTCCTGCGCCAGTCGTTCGTGTTCCTCGGCGTTGGCCTTGCCGCCGCGCTGGCATTCGTCGTCTTCGCGTATCCCAAGTCCGTCGCCGCAGCAAAGGTCTGCGAAAGGGACGATCTCGGTTTCGGACGCGGCGCGGCTCTCTTCGCTGTTGCTATTCTTGCCGCTTCGCTCGTCGGGCTGCCCAACCTCAAGTTCGCTACCGACCCGCAATCCCTCTACAGGCCGTCGCCTGACCTCGCCTCGGCGGAACGCCTTTTTGCGGAGCTTGGCGGTACGGACGATTCCAGCCGCGGATTTCTCGTGACGGCCGGCTCTCCCGACCTCGAGACTCTCGTCGAGCGAGAGGCGTCCGTCCGTCTGCCGTCCTCCGTTCCGCGGCTTTCGCGGTTCATGCCCCCGCTTTCCGTCCGCAAGGCCAACGCCGCAAATGTCGCGCTCCTCTACGCCGAGCAAGGCGAGCGCCAGCTCTCCATCCTCGCCCTCGACGCCCTTGAGCCGCCGCAAGAGCCGGCGGCATGGCGCTGGCAGGATGTGCCGCCGTCGGTCGCCGACGCTTTTGTTGAGGACGGCGCGCTGATCGTGGCCTCGGCCCCGCCGCCTGACGGCAAAACTCCGGACGGCGTCGCATTCTGCCGTCCGCGCGATGCTCTTGGCGAGGTTCTTTCGATATGGACGCGCGAGACCCGCATTCGCCTCGGCCTTGCGTTCGTTCTGATGTTCGCCGCGCTTGCGTTCTTCTTCAGGCTTCGCGCGTTCGTCGAGTTCCTGCCGTCGTTCCTCGCGGTCGGCTTCGTCTGGGGCGTCGTTTCGCTCCTTGGCGAGAGCGTCAACCTCTTCCATCTGCTGGCGTGCTTCCTTCTGGCCGGAATGGGCGTCGACTACGCGGTCTTCCTCCACTCCGGCGGTCGCGCCGCCTTCAAGCCTGCCTTATGCTCGCTGCTCACCAGCATGGCCGGCTTCGGCGCTCTCGCCTTCGTGTCCTTCCCCGTCGTTCGCGCTTTCGGCATCGTGCTTGGACTTGGCCTTCCTGCGGCCTTCCTCTTTGCCGTCGCGACATCCCCGCGCCCCGCCTCGAAGCCCGCCACGGAGCATGGCGCATCGCCGATCGGTCTCGAGACGCTCTTTCTTGTCTACCGGATCTTCGGGCTGAGGTTCCTTCACTTCTGCGCATCTTGCGTCGGGCTCTGCGTCTGGATATCTTCCCGCGCAGTCCGCCGCGCCTCTCCATCGCCTCGCAAGGTCGTCGCCTTTACCCATTCCCTGGCCGACAAGCTTGTGGTCATGGCGGAAGGCTCTCGGCTGCCCAAGGTCGAGCTGGACGGCAGCGACGATTCCGCCTCGTTCGCGACCGATGTCGCCGAGGGAAAGGGCGTTTTCGTCCTCTCGTCCCATTGCGGAACCGTCGAAGTCCTGGCTGCTCTCGGCGAGTGCAAGGCGACATTCCATGCCTGGATGGAATTCACGCGCACATCCGTCTTCAACTCGTTCTACGTGCGTCACGCCAAACGGGGCAAGGTCGTGATACATCCGATTGCTGAGTTCGGTCCCGATACCGTCTTCAAGGCGGGCGACGCCCTCGACGCCGGCGACTGCCTCGTCATGGCTGGCGATCGCGGCTTCGGCCGTATGCGTCGGGTGCCTTTCGGTGGCGGCGAGATCGAACTGCCGGAGGGTGCCTTCCGCTTCGCCCGCGCCTTGGGCCACCCCGTGTATTTCGTCGCCTGTCTTGCCGTCGCGCCGTGCAGGTACCGCGCGGTTGTTCGCCGCCTGCCGGGCGACAACGCCGATGCCATGGCCAGGGCCTATGCAGCGGCGCTTGAGAAGGTTGCGGGTGAATTTCCGGAGCAGTGGTTCCGGTGGGGAGAGGAGAAATGAGCAAAGAACGTTTTCTGCTGACTGATCTCGGCATCGTATCCGCTCTCGGCTTGGGCAAGGCCGAGACCTTGGAGCGGATGATGAAGGGCGACGTGTCGGGCATGAAGCCGCTTTCCGGCCTGACCGGCGGCGATACGACCGTTTTCGGGTTTGCGCCTGACGGCGTCGTCTCCAAGCCAGCGATCGCCGCAGCCGGCACACGTATAGGCGCGCTTGTCGACGCCGCCATGGACCAGCTTCGCCCCGCGATGGAAGAGCTGCGCCGCGAGGTGCCGTCCGTCAGGATTGGCGCTGTGATCGGCACCAGCAACTCGACGATGGAGGAATTCACCGACAATCCCGACAAGATCGACATGGCCTACCCTGCCGAGCGTCTCAAGGTGAAGTGGGGAATCGGCGGCCCTGTATGGAGCGTATCTACGGCCTGTTCTTCCTCCGGCAAGGTGTTTGCGTCCGCCAGGCGTCTCATAGAGGACGGCATATGCGATGCTGTTGTCGTCGGCGGTGCCGATGCGTACACCAGGACCGTCGTCGAGGGTTTCCACTCCCTCGAGGCGCTTTCGCCGGAACTTACGCGTCCGCTCGCCGCAGACAGGTGCGGCATCAACCTGGGCGAGGGTGCCGCGCTCTTCATCATGCGCAAGGCGTCAGAAGCCGAAAGCGGGGTCTGCCTCTCCGGCGTGGGCGAAAGCTCCGACGCCCACCATCTGACGGCGCCTGATCCGGAAGGCAAGGGTGCCGAGGCCTCTATGCGTGCGGCGCTCGCGGACGCCGGACTCGAGCCGGGCCAAATCTGCTACGTAAACCTTCACGGAACCGGCACCACCTACAACGATTCCATGGAATGTGCGGCGGTCCGTCGCGTTTTCGGCGACGCCGTGCCGTGCTCGTCGACAAAGCCGCTTACGGGACATTGCCTCGGCGCGGCGGGTGCAATCGAGGCTGGCCTTTGCTGGCTGGCGCTCAAGAACGGGGCTGGCACGCCCCCTCATGCCGTGGACGTCATAGACCGCGAACTTGCGCCTTTCCCCGTGCCTGAAGTCGGCGACGCGAAGCCGATGCGCAATGCGCTCTCGAACTCCTTCGCCTTCGGCGGCAGCAACGCCACCGTCATACTCTCTGCGCTACCTTAAGCGCTCTTCGAGCACGGCCGCGAGCTTGTGGAGCCTGTCCTGCTGGTCTGGCTCGCGCCTGAAAGGTCGCGCGGCTGGTCGAAGCAGTTGTCCGTCGTCTCCCCTCAATGCACATGGGCGGAATTTTTGGTATAATACAAACTCAACCCTTTATGGAGCAACCGGAACTATGGATCGTAAAATGACCTTATTGTTTGCCTTTGTCTTTGGTGGTGCGATCGTATTCGCGGACGACGGCATAACTCTTGAGAAGTACCCTGACGCCGACGCGGTTTCCGTGAAGAGTTTTCGCGAGATTACCTACCAGACCGACGGCACCTACGTCGACCATGACGAGGAGTGGGTCAAGGTCCTTACCGACAAGGGTCGCCGCGACGAAAGCGAGCTCGTTTTGCGCTACAGCTCCAGGTACAGCTCGGCCAAGGTCATTTCCGTCTCGATTTTCGACACGAATGGCGTCGAAAGGGTAGTGGACGTGTCCTCCACCACCATGGAGACGACCGACAACTCGTCCATGGACGAGAACATCTACGATTCCCAGCACCGCAAGGTCGTCTGCAACGTTCCTGGCCTTAAGGTCGGCGAGACGATCCACTACGTCTGGGAGCGCTCTGCTTTCAAGTCCAGGGTCGAGGGCAATTGGGCCGACATGGCCGTCTTCGAGTGGCAGTGCCCCATGCTCGATTCTACCCTCCGCGTCGTCGCCCCCAAGGAGCTGCCCCTCAGGAAGATGGTGGTTCGCTATCCTCTCGGCAACATCGAATCGTTCGTCGAAGAGCGTGACGACGGCAAGATCGTCTATACCTGGCACGCCAAGAACTCCGCCCAGGCGTTCGAAGAGCCCGACATGCCGCCTTTCCACCTCTTGGTGCAGCACCTCCAGGTCTCGACCGTCGAGAGCTGGGAGGAGCTTTCCCGCTGGTACTGGAACCTCTGCCTGCCCCACCTGAACACGGCCGACGATGCGATTTCGGCCAAGGTCGCCGAGATTGTCGCCGGCATCCCCGAGGATGCCTTCATGGAGCGTATCCGCGCCATCTACAAGTGGGTCGCCCAGGAAATCCGCTACATGGGCCTTACGATGGAGGATACCTCCCCCGGCTACGCCCCACACGATGTCACGATAACCTTTGGCAACCGCTACGGCGTCTGCCGCGACAAGGCCGCTCTCCTCGTCGCCATGCTGCGGATCGCCGGCGTCGAGGCGTATCCCGTGCTGATCCAGGCCGGCGCCAAGAAGGATCCCGATGTCCCCCAGCCCTACTTCAACCACGCGATCGTCGCCGTAGCCAACCCCGACTACGTGCCTGATCCCGCCCTCGACGACCAGACGGACAACAAGTACATCCTCATGGATCCGACCGACGAGTCGAGCCGCGACATAATGCCGTCCTACCTCTGCGACTGCTCCTACATGGTGGCCCGTCCCGACGGAGAGACGCTCAGGACGTCGCCCGTCGCTCCCGCCAGCGCCAATTCCCTCGTCGTCGAGGCCAGCGGTACGCTTTCTTCCGAGGGCGTCATAATGCTGACGCAGGACATCACCTTCAACGGCGCCAACGACAACGCCTTCCGCCAGATCCTCCTGCGCCGCAGCCCCGAGAGCCGCCGCAAGGTCTTCGAGTCGATATTGAGGGCGCGTTTCCCCGGCGCGGAGCTTATGCAGTGCGAGATCCTGCCCGCCGACCTTCGCGATACCGAGACTCCCCTCGCGGTGAAGCTCCTTTCCCGCCTGCCCGAGGCAGTGCTTCGCGGCGATAACCGCGACGAGCTTACCCCTCCGCTCGTATCCCCGTCGCTCGGCGCCATCTGCTGGATGCTTGACGGCAAGACTTCCCTCGAGTCGCGCAAGTATCCTATGGTCATCAATTCCACGGCTTCCGCCATCGAAACCCTTCGCCTCGACCTCGGTGGCAACCTTGGCGAGCCGCTTTCTCTGCCTGCCGACCGCAGTTTCGGCGGAAAGTACGAGTTCTCCAAGACCTTCCGCGTCGAGGGCGACACCCTCGTCGTCAACCGCTATGCGGCCGTCAATGCCGTCGAGTTCTCCCCCGAGGAGTACGCCCGCCTGCGCGAGGCTCTCCAGACTATCGAGAGCGTCGAGCGCGAGAGGCCGATCTTCGGCAAGAACCATCTCGCCAACGCGAACGTACATTTCAAGCTTCTCAAGAACGAAGTCGACCTTGACGGCGACAGCAACTGGGTCGTGACGAACACCGTCGTAAAGGAGATCCTCACCTACGACGGAAAGAAGAGCTCCTCCGAGCTTACCTTCAACTTCAACCCCGCCTGGGAGAACGTCGAGGTCGTCTCGGCCGTCGTCTCCAACGCCGACGGAAAGGTCTCCCGTCTCTCTAGCCAGGAGGTCAACATAATGGACTGCGGCTGGGCTTCGAGCGCGCCTCGCTACCCCGCCTCGAAGACGATGGTCGTGAACCTCCCCTCCGTCGAGATCGGCAGCACCATCTCGTATGTGATCGCCAGGTCGGTCAAGGATTCCCCCGCCCCGTTCTACGGACGATGGAATTTCGACGTTCTCGAGCCTACCGACGAATATTTCGTCAGGGTCAACGACCTTTGGCGCAGGGAGATCCTGCCGCGCATGGTGAAGTCCGAGGCGATGGCCGCCCCGACCGACTACTGGCGCGACGGCTGGATAATCAGCTCCAACTCCTTCCACAACATCGCCGGGAGGCTTCGCCTCGCGTCCGACGTGAAGGGCGTGAAGGGCGAGGGCCGCACGGTCGCCGAAATCCGCGATTGGATGGTCAAGCACGTCAGGATCTCCGGCCCGACGCTTTACGAAGTGCCGATCACGAGCCAGCTCACCGATCCCGAGGTCGTCATCAAGGAGCGCTACGCCTCCCATCTGGACTACATGCGCACCATGTGCGCCCTCATGCGTGGCGCCGGCTTCGAGGCCGACGTGGTGTTCTCCTCCGCCGATGGTGGCCTCAACGACTACATGAGGCGCCGCGACATGGAGATCTACCCCAACGTCTACGCCTATTCGATTCCCCTCTGCCGCGTGCGCGAGACGACCGGCGGCTGGCTGTTCGGGCTTCTGCCTTTCGGCCGCAAGACCGTCACGTATTTCATCGGCGTCGAGAACGAGTATACCCCGATCGGCGCCTCGAGCTACGCCGGTTCCCACTACTTCGACCCCGCCACCGAGACGTTCGAGACCGTCACCAACACCGACGACGCCTACAACGCCTATTCGATCCGCACGTGCAACGTCAACGTCCACGAAGACGGCGTGGTCGACTTCGAGGTCGAGAGCAAGCTCTGGGGCGTCGATGTCGGTGCCTTCCGCAAGAAATACGAGGAGATGCTGCCTGAAGACCGCAACCGCCACCAGCAGGAGATGCTAACCTCCATCGCCCAGTCCGCGACGCTCACTAAGGACCTTGCAACCGACACCGTCTCCTATCCCGCGACGAGCACCTACTCCTGCCGCGCGCCGAACTTCGCGACCGTCGAGGGCGATGTGCTGACGATCGCCCTGCCCGACTTCTATTCGCCTCTCTTCCCGCTTACCGGCGTCTGCCGGCAGACTCCGCTCTGCCTCGACCCCATAGCCGGCGAGAGGGTCGCCTATACGGTTACCTTCCCCGAGGGCTACACCGAAGTCGAGCACCTGCCCAGCCCGTTCAGCTTCCGCATCAACCTCTACGACGCCGGCAACGCGCTCTTCTTGAATACCGTCTCCTCGCGCTACGACGAGAACGGACGCCTCGTCGTCGATGTCGTGCGCGAGCGTGCGCCGAGATCCCAGTCGATCATCGACCCCGAATACTTCGGAATGCTGAAGGACTGGAGCCGTATCGCCTCCAGCCGCTCCAACAGGACGATCGTGGTTCGCCGCAGGCAGGCCGAGTGAGCTTGTCCATGAACAATGAGATGACGCTTGGGGAGCTTGCGGCGGAACTTCGCCGCGGCTCCCGCGTCATTTTGCAGGTGCGCCATGCGGAGCGTCCGAAGATGGATCCCACCGACCCCACCTTCGGGGACGCGCTGCCTCTTACCGCAGAAGGGGAGCGCACCGCCCGGCTCTTCGGCGAGGCGCTCAAGGAATTCGCCGGCGACGTCCAGTTCTATGCGAGTCCCTTGAGGCGTACGCGCATGACCGCCGCTCTGATCGCCGAGGGAATGGGCCTCGCGGGCGTCGAGATCCCCACCGACGGCAGGCTCGGCAACGATAGCTTCTACTACAGGGACGCCCTCGAGGTCCTTCATGTCTTCACTCCGCCGGAGAATTTCTTTCCAGAGTGCTTCAAGTACATGCAGACCGGCTCCCTTCGCGGCTTCAACGAGCTGGCGCCATCCTCCGACGCCCTCGAGCGCTGGCTTTTCGACCGTTTCAAGCGCAAGCTTTTCATCGTCGCTACCCACGACCTTTATGTGGCCGCCTTCCTCTCCTCGCGCGGCGCCTACAACGACCGCTCCAGGGACACATGGCCGCGCTTTCTCGATGCTGCGGCTACGATCGTCGCGCCCGACGGCTCGCGAACGCATGCGCTCGTCAGGTCTGGCCTCTCGAACGGAATTGTAGGCGTACAAACTGAAAATATGGTATAATTAAATTATGGTCAACAGAATAATACTCAACGAAACTTCGTACCATGGCGCTGGTGCGATTGGCGCCATAACCGGCGAGCTCGCCGCGCGCGGACTCAAGAAGCCGATAGTGTTCACCGACCCCGACCTCATCAAGTTCGGCGTCTCGAAGAAGGTCACCGACCTCCTCGACAAGGCGAATGTCGCATATGCCGTCTACAGCGACATAAAGGCGAACCCGACGATCGACAACGTGAAGAACGGCGTCAAGGCCTTCAGGAAGGCCAAGGCCGACTCGATCATCGCCATCGGCGGCGGCTCTTCGATGGATACCGCCAAGGCCGTCGGCATAATCGTCGCCAACCCGAAGTTCGCTGACGTCCGCTCCCTCGAGGGCGTCGCGCCTACGACCAGACCCTCCAAGCCGATCCTGGCGGTTCCCACTACCGCCGGAACCGCCGCAGAGGTTACGATCAACTACGTCATCACCGATGTCGAGAAGAAGCGCAAGTTCGTCTGCGTCGACCCCCACGACATCCCCGTCGTCGCCTTCGTCGATCCCGACATGATGTCGTCGATGCCCAAGGGGCTTACGGCCTTTACCGGCATGGACGCGCTTACCCACGCGATCGAGGGCTACATAACGAAGGCCGCGTGCCCGATGACGGACATGATGCACATCGAGGCGATCCGCCTCATCTCCGCCTCTCTCCGCGACGCCGTCGCCAACAAGCCAGCCGGACGCGCCGGAATGGCCCTTGGCCAGTACATCGCCGGAATGGGCTTCTCCAACGTCGGCCTTGGCGTCGACCACGCCATGGCCCACGGACTCTCCGCCCTCTACGACATGCCCCACGGCAAGGCGTGCGCGATCCTGCTGCCGACGGCGATGAAGTTCAACGCCTCGAAGAGCGGCACGAAGTATCGCGAGATCGCCCGCGCGATGGGCGTGAAGGGCGTCGACAAGATGTCCCCCGCCGAATACCGCAAGGCCGCAATCGCCGCCGTCGAGAAGCTCTCGAAGGATGTCGGAATCCCCCCGACCCTGTCCGGCGTGCTGAAGAAGGAGGACGTGAAGTTCCTCTCCGAGTCCGCCTACGCCGACGCGTGCCGTCCGGGCAACCCCCGCGACTGCTCGGTGAAGGATATCGAGAAGCTCTACCTCTCCCTGATGTGATGCGCAGCGCCCTGCATATGCTTCTGGCGGCGGTTCCGCTTCTGGGCGGATGCTTCGCCGACGCTCCGAAGGCTCCGAAGAACTGGAGCATCGAGTGGGACAGTACCACCGTCGAGCGCAACGAAAGGGATGCCCTCCCTGCCGTCAAGCTCTCGCAGTTCGAGGTGCGCGCGCCCTACAACGGCGCCCACCTCGCCGTGCTTCGTCCCGACGGCTCCATCGCCTTCGACGCCTTCAACTCGTTCGCGGCCCAGCCTGCCGCCCTGCTGAAGGGCGCGGCCTTCGATTCGATCGAGGCCAGCGGCGTCTTCTCCCGCGTTATCGCCGGCGGCTCTTCTGCCGTCGCCCCGTATTCGATGGAGATCACCGTCACCCGCCTCGCCCTCGACTGCCGTGTCGAGCCCAGGCGCGACGCCTCCGTCGCCCTCACCGTCGTGCTCGTCGGCTCCCGCGAGGTGGTGGCCTCAGCCCACGGCGAGGCCGCCGTGCCCGTCGCCGACGGAGACTTCACCCAGGCGTTTTCGGCCGCGTTCGCCGAGGCCCTCATCTCCGCCGTCCGTTCGCTCGAGCTGAGATGAGTGGACGCTCCTCCATGCTCGAACCGCTGGCTGTGTTCGGCGAGGTCGTTGTGGAGTCTTTCGCCATGGCCTTCAAGCCGTGGCGCTTCCGCTTCGGCGACTTTCTGCTGGCCTTCCAGCGCGCGGCCTTCGACGGACTTCCCATCTCGATCGGCATCGGCTTCCTCCTGGGCCTCATCCTCGCTTTCCAGTCTGCCGCGGCGCTCAGAACCTTCGGCGTCGAGTCGTATGTCGCCGCGCTTCTCGCCATCGGACTCTTCCGCGAGCTTGGTCCGATCATAACCGCGATCCTCCTCGCGGGACGCTCCGGCAGCGCCTTCGCCGCCGAAATCGGCACGATGAAGGTCGACGAGGAGCTCGACGCCCTGACCACGATGGGCCTGCCGCCCGTCCGCTTTCTCGTGATGCCCCGCATGGCGGCCGCCATCCTCGCGATGCCGATCCTGACCATATTCGTCGAGCTCGCCGGCCTCGTCGGCGGCGCCATCGTGCTGCGCATGATGAACATTCCCTTCGCCGTCTTCTGGAACAACGCCGCCGAGAACACCACCGTCTTCATGATCCTCTTCGGCCTCGCGAAGTCCGCATTCTTCGGACTCCTCATCGGGCTCGTCGGCTGCTGCGCCGGTATGCGCACGAAGTCCACGGCGGACGGGGTCGGCGTCTCCGCGACGGCCGCAGTGGTCGGCGGGATAGTCGCAATAGCCGTTGCGGACGGCATAATCGCCGTGATCTGCTACTTCTGGGGCATCTGACATGGCCGATCCGATAATAGAGCTCAAGGGCGTGGACGCCGGATATGGACGCGAGGTCATCCTGAAGGACGTCACGTTCTCGATCGACCGCGGCGAGATTTTCATCCTTCTCGGCGGCTCCGGCTGCGGCAAGTCCACGATCATGAAGCACATGATCGGCCTCAACCCCGTTCTCGCCGGCGAGCTTACGATCGACGGACAGCCCTGGACGGCCAAGACCCGCGACTCGCTCTTCCGCAAGATCGGCGTGATGTACCAGAGCGGCGCGCTTTTCGGCTCGATGACATGCCTCGAGAACGTCCTCCTGCCGCTTCAGGAGTTCTCCAGCCTCGGCCGCAAGGCCCGCCTCGAGAAGGCGCGTTCGCTTCTCTCCGACGTCGAGCTTCTCGACGCCGCCGACAAGATGCCCTCCGAGATATCGGGCGGAATGAGAAAGCGCGTCGCTATCGCCCGTGCGATGGCTCTCGACCCGGAGGTCGTCTTTCTCGACGAGCCTAGCGCCGGACTCGACCCGATAACGTCGTCGTCGCTCGACGACCTCATTCTTCGTCTCAGGCGCGAGAAGGGCATGACGTTCGTCGTCGTGACCCACGAGCTGCCCAGCATCTACAAGATAGCCGACCGCTGCGCGATGTTCGACAAGGCGAGGCGGTCCATGATCGCGATCGGCCGGCCAAGCGATCTTCGCGACGGCTCGGATGATCCGTTCGTCCGCAAATTCTTCAACCGTGGGGAGGTTTCAGATGGCGAGTGACAACAAACCGCATTTCGTGATTGTGGGCTTTACCGTATTGATCGGCGTCGCCGCGACGATCGCCGCGCTCATATATCTGGGCGGATTCGGCGGACACGACATGGAGATGCTCGTCGAGTCCTACTACGACAAGCCCGTCAGCGGACTCTCCGTCGGCAGCGCCGTGAACTTCCGCGGCGTGAAGATCGGCGAAGTGAGGGACATCATGCTCGTCCGTCCCAAGACAGGCGACTTCTCCCCCGCCGACATCCAGCGCGTCCGCATACTGATGGCCCTCAACCTGCGGCGGATGGGGTTTCTCGAGCGTCCCGACGAGGCTGAGATCCGCCAGATGATGGATACCCTCATCGAGCAGGGACTTCGCGCGACCGTCGCATCCAGCGGCATAACCGGACTTTCCCGCATCGAGCTCAACATGGTGCCGAATCCCCCGCCAGTCGCCCGCCTTACGTGGATTCCCCGCCTGCCGCTCATTCCGCCCGCCCCCTCGCTCATCGACAGCTTCTCCGACGTCGCAACGCGCGTGATGGGACAGATAAACAAGATGGACTTCGCCTCCGTCTGGACGAACGTCCAGTCGATCGCCGAGTCCACCGCGCACATAATGGACAACGTCGACACGCTCATCGAGTCGCAGAAGTCGAACCTGGGCGAGATGATGCAGAACATGAACGAGGCCTCGGCGCGCATCGAGGCGCTTTCGCAGCGCCTTGAGGAGAATCCCTCGCTGCTCCTGAGGCCGGCCGATCCCGAGCCGCTGCCCGAGACGGCCTTTTGAGCCGTCAGTCCCTCCAGATGGGCTCTTCGGCCGAGATCGCGTCGTAGAGCTTCGCGCCGGGGCAGTCGAACGTATTGCCGATGATCGAGATTCCCCTGTGGTAGGGCGTCTTCTGTCCGGCGAGGTTCTCGACCGTCGGCGAGACGGCTATCACCGCAGTGCAGAACTGGTATTTCGAGGTCAGGCAGTGCCTGAACACGTTGTCCCTTATCTGCACGTCGCGGCACGCGCCCGACTCGTACCAGTTTGCGGCGTCGCCCGCCAGCAGGATCGCCGATCCCGAAACGTGGTCGAAGGTGTTGCCGACGACCGCCACGTGCTTTGGCGTCGTGAAGAGCGCGGCTCTCGCGCGGTTGTTCCTCACCGTGTTGCCGAAGAATCCGACGCGCGGCTGCCAGTCGGCGTTTTCGACAGCGTCGCCCGCGTCGTATCCGGCCAGCGCCGCGGCCCCGGCCTCGTCCAGCGTCAATACCACGTTCCGCTCGTCCTCGCGTTCGACCGCGACGACCTTGCATTCGGGACCGTTCTCAAGCGTCGTCGCCTTTATGAAGCGCAGCGTCTCGCCCGCCTCGAACACCTCGAAGCCGATCGCCTGGGGGTGCATGTAGCGGCAGCGGATCATGTTCGCGCCGAGCTTCCCGACGATGCAGAGGCAGGTGGAGTGGACGTTTATCGCGTCGTCCATCATGCCCTCGAAAAGCGCGTCCTCGACCAACACGTCGCCGCGGCAGTTCGAGAAGTGCGTCGCGTCGGCCTTCGTCGAGCACAGGCAGCCCTTGCGCGGATACACCCCGCCGCCATGCCACGAGATGTCGGCGGAGCGCTGGGCGAGAAGCCCCATGCCGTGCGCGGAATTGACGACCACCCCGTCGAACTTCACGTCCGATGCGCGGTAGAGGCAGATCGCCGGCGAGGGACGGTCCCACGAGCGGAACGATATGGTGTCGCCGGCTTCCGCCTGGTCCATCCTGAAGATGTCGCCCGTGTCGGGCTTGATGGCGCGTGTCTTCGCGTCCCAGAGCATGCGCGCGCCGCCTTCGCCGTCGAAAGCCCTCACGCGCCAGTCGAGCACAGGCCTGCCGTCCGGCGTGAAGGACGCGATCGTCGCCTCGCCGATGGGCGGCTCGGCCCAGTCGAGGGATATGTTGCGCAGCGTGACGCGGGCGGAATCCATGAGGAGCAGTCCCGTCGATTCGCCGTGGAAGACGAACCTCGCGCCTTCGCCCTCGCCTTCGATCGTGATGTCGCGGATGCCGCAGAAGGGCAGCTGCACGCGTCTCGGAAGGTTCTGGTCGTGGTTCGATATGTATATGCCCATCAGACTCGCCTGCGCGGAGTCGAAGTGGTATTCGCCCTCGGCCAGCCGAATCGTGTCGCCGGGCTTTGCGCCCTTGACCGCGTCGAGCAGCGCGCCCGTCATGTCGTTCGTGCCGCTCGGCTGCAAAACCGCGAGCGCCGCAATCAATATGGAAGCAGTCATGATGCCGGTTCCTTTCGAACGTATGATACCAAAAATTTTGGAGTCTGTGCGTCGTTTCGTCGCCAGTGAAATGGCTCGTCGGTGTCCGATTAGGTGTTCGGGTGCAGGTTTTGCGAACAAGCGAACTCATTAGTTCTTCGCGCACCCTCTTGAGACCGCTTCGCGGCTCGGCTACGCCTCGGGGTTCCCTTCGAATCGCGATGCGTTTCTACGGTGCATCTTCGGTGCGACCTCGCCTAGAGAGAATCAGAGCAATGCGTTTTCAATCATGCTCGGTCGCAACGTCGCAAAACCAGCACCCTCGCGCCGAATCACATCACCTCCTCGCTAGAGCTCGACCTAAAGGTCTCGGGGAACACAACTCTGTGACACACAACCTCTTGATACTCAGCCTCGCTATACGCGACGCATGAAGTCATAGGCCACGAAAAGCAGTGACTCAACTTAACTCATCATTGCCAATTAGCGAAGTTACGCTGATTTTCGATTATGGGTTAAGGAGCTCAACCGTTTTGCGAGGCTAATGTCTTAATGCATCGTCCTAGGTTCGGGCGAAGCTTTCGTGAGGTTTCGTGTCGGCCGAAGGGCCGTTTTCGTGTCTGGGCGGGGAGGCCAGCCGTGAGGCTGAAGCTGGCGGGTCGCGAGCGGCGCAAACTTGTTTGCAGTCCGATCGACGAGCCGCTTGCTTCAACTCGCGTCAGCGATTGCCTCCACGCCCAGTTTTCGTGGTTAACCTCTCGTTAGAGCTGTACAAACCTTACCGTCTTGGTGGCGGAGCCGCCGTCGGCGAAGTAGAGCGTAAGCTCGACGTCGTGGTTCCAGAAGCTGCCGTCGACCTCCTCGGTGTCGTTCTCATCG
>JAFPUH010000023.1 GCA_017395505.1 Kiritimatiellia bacterium | reverse complement strand
GTACTCGACACGCAGACCATCGTGAACGCAACCGAGACGACCGTCTCGTTCATGAACGATGAGAACGACACCGAGGAGGTCGACGGCAGCTTCTGGAACCACGACGTCGAGCTTACGCTCTACTTCGCGGATGGCGGCTCCGCCACCAAGACGGTCCGCTTCGTGCAGCTGTAAACGAGGCGTGGACGCTCGTTACTTGAGCGGGCGAGGACGCGTTCTCTTTTGGGGAGCGGGCGTCTCGCCCGCTCTTCAAATATGTCGCGGCGTCTCGATTCCGAGAAGCGAGAGCCCCGTCTTCAGTATCTCGCCGAAGAGCGCACAAAGCCTGAGCCGCGCGTTGCGCACCGACTCTTCGCTCTTCAATATGGGCGAGTTCTGGTAGAAGCTCGAATAGAGCTGAGCCGTCTGGAAGAGGTAGTCCGCGAGTATGCTCGGCTTGTACGCCTCGGCCGCGCGCACGACCGCGCCGGGAAACTCCAGCAGCTGCAGCGCGAGGCGCTTTTCGTGCTGGGTCGAGATCGCAAAGTCGCACTCCCCAACTTCGCCGGCCTTCTCCAGGAGGGAGCAGACGCGGGCGTAGGCGTATTGCAGGTACGGTCCCGAATTGCCTTCGAGCGCGAGAGCCTTGTCCCAATCGAAGTCGATCGCGGTCGCAGGGTCGTGAGAGAGGTCGGCGTACTTCACGGCGCCATAGCCTATCGCCTCTGCCAGAGCCTCGTCGCCACCGCGGTCCTTCACGATTTCGAGCGAGCGGCGCTTGGCTTCGGCCAGCAGCTCCTCAAGGCGTATAAGGTTGCCTTCGCGGGTAGAGATCGCCTTACCCTGATAGCTCATAAGGCCGAAGGGAACATGAACGAGCTTCACATCGGTATAGCCCATCTTCTTGGCTATCGAGAAGAACTGCTTGAAGTGAAGCTGCTGGCGATCGTCGGTAACGTAGATGATGCGCTCAGGGGCATACTCGGTCACACGGTTGCCGACGCAGGCAAGGTCGCTCGTGGTGTAGTTGTAGCCGCCGTCGGACTTTCTGACGATCGCAACGCCAAGCTTCTCGTCGGAGAGATCGACTATGAGCGCGCCGTCGGATTCCTTCGCAAGGCCTATCTCGATCAGTCGGGCCACGACGCCCGGCATCATCGCGTTGTAGTAGGATTCGCCGCGGTAGGTGTCGAACTTCACGCCGAGCTTGAGATACATCCGCTCGAATTCGCCGATGGATATCTGGACGAACCTGCGCCAGAGGGCGAGGTTGTCGGGGTCGCCCTGCTGAAGCTTGACCAGCTCCTCGCGGCAGGCGTTCTTCCACGTCTCGTCGACGTCCTTGGCCTTGGCCGCAGAAAGCACGTAGCACTTCTCGAGGTTGGCGACGGTCAGGTTGTCGCGCTCATCCTGGGTAAGGCACTCGCGGTATCCCTTTATCAGAATGCCGAACTGCGTACCCCAGTCGCCAAGATGGTTGTCGGCTATCACCTCGTAGCCGAGCGAACGGAAGATCCTGTCGATCGCATTGCCGATCACGGTCGAGCGGATATGCCCGATGTGCATCTGCTTCGCGGCGTTGGGCGAAGAGTAGTCCATCACCACACGGCGGCCCTTGCCCTTCTGCGGGATTCCGCACGAGGGGGCTGCGGCGAGGGAATCCAGCTCGCCGGCAAGCCAGTCTGGAGAAACCGTGAGATTGAGGAAGCCTGGACCGGCCACCTCTACCTTGAGCGCCTCGCCGATATGCTCAGCCACCTTGAGGGCGGCGTCACGCGGCTTGAGGCCGACCTTCTTCGCGACCTTCAGGGCATCGTTGCACTGGTAGTCGCCGAACTTGGGATCGGTCGCCGGGACGACCTTCACCTGCGAAAAGTCCTCGCCAGGGAAGGCCGCCGTGAAAGCAGACCTGACTAGCTGCGTCAAATCCATAAACCGCGCCGGCCTCAGACGTTGAGCGCCGACGTGTCGGCCTTGACATCAGCGCCAAGGTTGAAGCCCATCTTCTCGAGATCGATATCGACGATCCCGAGCGGCTTGGCGGTCTTCCAGCCGCCGTTCGTGAAGTCGGGGATGTCGACGGAGGACGAACGGCTCTTGACAGACTTCTCGCTCAGCTCGGCGAGGCAGCACCAGGACGCGAGATCATACACGTCAGTGTCGAGCGGCAGGCCGTTCTGCAGGCAGTAGACCCAGCGCAGGTCCATTATGAAGTCCATGCCGCCGTGTCCGCCGATCGCCTTCGCGACGTCGCTGATCTCGGGACGCCACAGCGGATGGCGATACTTCTCGCGCATCGCCTGCATCGTCGCCTCGTTGAAGTAGGAGTGAACCGGACCGCCGGGCTGATCGGCCCAGCCGAACTTGCCGTAGCAGCCATCCATCTGAAGGGCGTTCATCTTGTCGAAGTCGCTGGCGTCCTTGCCCATGAAGCCGATACCCTCGAACGCACCCATCGTACCGGTGACTCGGTTGATGCGGCTGTAGGGACGCGGCGAGCTGACGTCGTGCTGAACCATGATGCTCTTGCCCTTGACGGTCTTGATGAGCATCGTGTTCATGTCGCCCATCGCAACCTTGAGCTCGGGCTTCCACTTGTTGTCCGGGAACTTCGCCTTGGCGAACGCCTCGAAGTTGAACTGGTCGGACTCGAGCGACACCAGATAGTCGAAGCGGTCGCCGCGGTTGATGTTCATGTACTCGCAGACCGGGCCGAGGCCATGCGTGTCGTACTGGTTGCCCTTGTGCTCGACATTCCAGCGCAGACGCCAGTAGTCATAGTAGCCGTACTTGCTGAAGTCGGGCGCCCAGTCGGCGTAGCAGAGATCCCTGAGGTCGTGGATGTACGCGCCCTCTCCGTGCACCACCTCGCCAAGAAGCCCGCTGCGCACGAGGTTCAGCGCAAGCATCTCGGCCTCGCCGTAGCAGCAGTTCTCGAGCTGCATGCAGTGCATCTTAGTGCGCTCGCTCGTCTCGACCAGCGCCCAGCAATCCTCGACCGTGAACGCGCTGGGAACCTCGACCATGGCGTGCTTGCCGTGCTCCATGGCGTAGAGGGCGATCGGCACGTGCATATTCCAGCTGGTGGCGTTGTAGACGACATCGATCGCGTCGCTCTCGCACATGGCCTTGTATCCCTCAGGGCCGGTGAACTCGAGGGCCTTGGGCTTGCCGTTGGCCTCGAGCCACTGCTGCTGGGCGGCGACACGCTCGGGATATATGTCGCAGAGAGCCGCAACTTCAGCGCCGGGAATGGCCGCGATGCGGTGCACGGCGCCAGGCCCGCGCATGCCGAGACCCACAAAACCGACGCGCACCTTCTTGAGAGCAGGCGCGGCATAGCCCTGCATCGAGCCGCCGACGGAAAGCTTCATTGCCTTGGAGTCGCAGCCGGCCATTATGGCGGCGGCGCCCATCCATGCTGTACCCTTGAGGAATTCACGGCGATTTGTATTCATTGTTGTTTTCTCCTTGTCCTTTGCAGTATTTGAATGTGTCCTTTTCAATGTATCTTCGCATCTATCGTGCGCTCGCTCAGCCACCTGGCTGGAACCGATTCGTCACGCGTCGCCCCGGCAAGAGGCAGACGGAAGAACCCTTCATAGGCCGTCTCACCGGCCAGGCCCTTGAGCGAGAACGCAATGTCTTCAGGCTGACCGGCCACTCGCCCCAGGAAGCTTACGGTGTTGCCGCGATAGACGTTCCGGAGCAGCGAGGGATACGCCTCAGCCTGGCAGTTCGACGGGAAGACTACGCGAAGATCTGTGACCAGCGGATCGCGGAAGCGCTTCGAGAGGTTCTCGATCTCCGAACCTGCCTTCCAGCGCCAGCCGTCGAATATGAAGCCCTCGCCGCGGTTGCCGCGCGTAAGCACGTCTATGAGCTCGCGATTTGCGCTCGCCTTCACGCCGTACATATAGACGGAGACGAGCCCGTCGTTGAGGTTAGAGAACTTGGAAAGTATGTCGGCCGTTCCCCTGACGCCCGAGTTGGCGTCGCCGTCGGTGACGACAAGCGCGATCAGCGGACGCTTCGGATCGCGCGGCAGCGTAAGTACGGACGAAATCGTCGCAAACACGTCGGTCCTGCCGTGGGCGACCTGCTTGGCCAGCCAGGCGTCGCCCTTCTTGAAGCTGTCGGCGTTGCACTCCTGCCAGGTGCGGAAGGCATACGAGAAGCGGTCGCGGAAGGCCACTATGTTGAAGCGGTCGCCCGTATTCATGCAGCTCCTCATTATCGCGCGGGCCGCCTTGCGGCAACTTGAAAGACGGTCGTCGCCTATCGAACCAGACGCATCGAGCAGGATTACGACATCCTTTGGAACAGCCATCAAGTCGGGCTTCGGGGTAAGCACCACCTCGAAGTAGGTGTAGCCGTCGTCTCCGACGAAGCTCTTGAGCCCCACATCCACCGCCTCGCTCATCTCAACGGCCGATTCGGAATCCACAAGCTCGCGGACAGCCGCCTTTTCCTGGGCCACGACGGCCTCATCAACCTCGCCCATCACCTCTTCGAGCGGCGTGTAGTCAGGCTTGTCCTCACCCTTCTCGTCATCATTCGCAAGCATCTTCTCGGGCGGATCGGGCTCGGCGACGACTTCGTCGATCACGTCCATCTCAGGCACTTCGATATCGGGGGCCTCGAAATCCATCTCGACCGGCGGGGCTCCGGCTGGCGCGGAGCGGCCTATGATCTCAATTATCGGCACATATATGTCGAGGGGCATGCCGGCGACAGCATCTGGATTCTCCACCGACTCGACAACCTTGGACGCCACAGGTATGACCGGCGCATCAGCCTCGGGACGAAGACGCTCGAGTATCTTCGGCGCCTCGATCGCCGTCGGTACAGGCAACGCGGCAGCCTGAACAGGAGAAAGCAGCTCAGGGGCAGGCGCTGCGACGACATCATCCTCGACCTCGGGAGCATCCTTCTGAGCCGGCAGATCCTGCACTATCTCGAACTTTATCGGATCCTCCGGCGCCTCCGCACGCTTCGCGACCATAGGTCCGCGACGAACCGAACGCGTTATGCGCTGGGCAACGTGGGTCATTACCTTAGGCTCGGCCCAGATCATGATCGCAACGTGAACCGCGGCAGACACCACCAGGGCTGCGATGAGCAGATCTGTCTTTACTCCGCCCTTCACTTGGCCTCCTTCTCAGGATGCGCCTTGAGTATCTCCTCCGCCTCCTTGGCGAAGGGAGTACCTTCGAAAAGCGTGGTCAAGACAGTCGCATAGGCGCGGGCATTCTTTATGTTGCCCTTGGCGACCGACACCTCCGCAAGATGCAGATAGCTCTCGGCGCGGGCCATCACGTCTTCTGCGTTGAGCTCGACGGCGCGGGAGAGCGTCGCCTCGGCGTTATCCCACTCGCCGTTCGCGGCCTCGAGCGCGCCAAGCCTCGCCGCGACCTTCGGCAGATCCTCGGTCTTGCAGTTCTCGGCCATGCAGCGCCTGTACGACTCGATCGCGGCAGAGAAGGCCTTGGCATTCTCCTCGACGGACCCCTGAAGCGCATAGCCGGCCTGCCGCCACTCGGGGGCGTCGCTCTTTATCAGGGCCTTTGCGCAGATCTCGGCCTCTTCGCCAGGAAAAAGCAGCTTGCCGACGGCGAGAGTCTTGGCGGCGCTCATGCGAGCCGCGGCACCCTCCTTCACAAGAAGCGAATATGCGCTCTTGGCCTCGTCGCTCCGGCCTGAATTGTAGTCGCAATCTGCTATGAGAAGCCGCGCTTCGCGAGACTGGTCTAGCGCGAGGCCCTTCTCGATGGCCGTCCTGAGATGGGCGACGCCCTCCTCCTCGTGGCCCATGCGTATGGCGGCTATGCCGCGCCAGTAGAGCGCCTCGGCATGGCGGCGAGGATCAAGCTGTCCGCCTAGCGCCTCAGCAAGCGAAAGCTCGGCCGCAGACCAGCGCTCCTCGCGAAGATCGGCGAGCGCCTTCCTGAACATTGCTTCGGCGGCTTCCGGGGTGCCGGGAAAATCCGAAGCCACCGCCATATACTCCTTCTCGGCGTCTTCTGGCGAGCCGCACTTCTCGTAGGCCCACGCGACGCGCAGCCTGTCGGACGCGGAGTTTGATATCGCAGCAGCGCGCTTGGCGAACTCGAGCGCCTTGGAAGAATCGCCGGCCTTCTCGGCCTCGGCGAATCCAAGACGGGAAAGAGGCAACTCGGCGTCCTTCACATAGCGACCCTGAGGATACTTCTCAATGTACGCCTCGAAGAGCGGCTTCGCCTTGTGGGCGTCGCCCGAAGCATGGGTGGCGGCGGCCATCAAAAAGGCGGTATCTTCGGTAGTGCCGTTGCCGCAAAGCGAAATGGCGTCGGCGTACTTGCCGGTCAGGTAGTCGCACCATGCGCAGATCGAAACCGCCTCGCGGATGTGCCTGCCTTTCGGATAGTACTTCATGTAACGGCGGAAGAGCGTAGAAGCCTCGCCATAACGCTTCTCGCCATAGCTGGTTGTCGAGGCGAGGTATAGGGCCTCTTCGGAAAACTCGCCGCTGTTGCTGAAGGCGATTTCAAGAAGCAGACGGACGGCCTGGCGACGTTCGGCGGCATCCTGCGAAGCGGCCAGCAGCGAGGCACGGCGGAGCTTCGCATAGGGGGCGTAGCGCCCCTTTGGCGAGACTGACACGCACCGCTCGAACGCATCGACGTCGTTGTTCAGGACGCCAAGGTGGTAGAGCGCCGCAGACCTTATGTCGGCCGCAACCCTGTCGGAGTCGAGAACCCTCAGCTCGCTGCGCTTCTCGTCATCGGTCCCCGCAAGAGCGCACATGAGGCGGGCGCGGTCAGCATGGCGCGACGCAGGAAACCGCTCAAGCAGTTCGCCGTACGACGCACGCGCCTCGGCCTTGCGGCCTATCGCCCTGTCGCACTCGGCCAGACGGTAGAGCAGATCGTCGTAGGGCAGGACGTTCTCGCCCTTGAGCGCCTCGTACTCGGACCTCGCGTCGGCATAAGCGCCGCGGTTGAACAGCCTGTCGGCCATCGCCAGCCTATCGGCGGGCGCAACAGTTATCGCCGCGAAGAGAACTGCCGAAAGAAGCGTCACCTGGTCGACTCCCCTTCAGTGGCAAGAGAGAAGTTCCACACGTCAGCCTCGCGGCAAGTGTCGATGACCGAGACGAGCGACTCGTATCGCACATCGCGATCGGCGCGGATTATGACAGGCTGGCCGGGATAGAACTTCGAGATCTTTGCCAGCCTATCGCGAAGCTCCGTAAGCGGCATTATCGAGCCGTTGACCTTGACCGTACCATCCTTCGTCAGGTTGACGATGATTTCGCCAGGCAGACGCTCAGGCTGCTCGGAGGTCTTGGCAGCGGGAAGCTTTATGGATATCTCGCTCTCCCACTGCGAAAAGACGCTGACTGTCACGAAGAAGCACAGCAACAGGAATATCACGTCGAGCATCGACGTGAGCGCGAGCGCCGGCGCATGCGACTTGGCCTCAGCCTTGAACTTCATCTTTGGCTCCGTTGACGAGATCTTCGGCCGACTCTTCAAGCTCGGCTATTCGCTTCGCGGCACGACGGCGGAAGAACGCATACATCACAAGCGCGGGAATCGCGACTACAAGACCGAAGATGGTCGTGACGATCGCCTGCGAGACGCCCTGCGCAAGAACGACCGGCTTCGCTCCGGCCGAAACGTCGCTGGCAATTCCGCCAAACGCCTTGAACATGCCGAGCACAGTGCCGAGAAGCCCCACCAGCGGAGCGATGGCCGCGATATCGGCAAGCCAATCGACGGCTGCATTCGCACGCGCCGCGATGCGCCCGCCCTCGGCAACCCAGTCCTTCGCCGCATGGAGCCGCTTCAGGGCCGACGGCAGGAATATCCACCTCGCCTGGGCGATCCAAAGATAAAGCACTACTGCAAGTCCAAAAACGGAAAAGCCGGCCAGCACCCACATGAGCGGTCCGCCGTATTCCCAAGCCTGTCCGAACGTGATGTCGATCATAAGTCTCCTTCGTTGGTTTAGGGTGTATTATACCAAAATATTCGCTCCTTGTGCGTCAATCTCGAACGGCTGGATTGAGATATATCGGCAGCGGCTCCGCCTTGAGTGCGGCGGGGTTGGCCTCCGCAAACGCCTTAAGACCCTCTACAGAGGGGGTTCGGCCGCCTTCGTAGCGCGATCCGAATGTGTCCGCAAGCAGACGGTCGATTCTTTGCGCGTCTGGCGTTACTACCGCAAAATCATCCGGCACGGCCTTGAGAAGCCCCTCGCGCCCTACTTGAAAGATGTCGCCCATCTGGCGGAACCCATCAAAGAGCGCCACCCAGAACTTGTCGCGCCGAGCATCCCCAACCACGGCTGTCCGCCTGCCGTGTTCAGCCAGCGCACACGCAGACGGCAGACCGAGGACCTCGCAGCCTGAACCGATCGCATACCCTTGAGCAAACGCCAACGCACTCCTTATGCCGGCGAACGAGCCTGGGCCTGTGCCTACGACGATTCGCTGCGGGGGAACGGCAAGATCAAGCCGGTCCACCCATTCACCAGACCTGCAGTCACCTGTCGACCGCTCTATGTACAAAACGTTCATTGTCTCTCCATGACGGTGAAATGCTCTTCGGCGCCGTATGGGAAGACGCTTGGCACATAATTGCCGACCGTCGGCCTCACGAGCATGTTGGACTTGTTGAAATGGGTGAACACCCAAGGGCAGTCCTCCCTCAATATCTCCTGGCATCGCCGCCAATGGATGTTACGCTCCTTCTCGGTAGCAGACTCAAGCGCGAGATCGTACTCGCGATCGAAGGCCTCGCTCTCGTAGTCGGAATGATTCGGCCCGGGGCTCTTGTTCTTCGAATGGAAGAGCTGCAGAAAGTTCTGCGCGTCAGGATAGTCGCCCACCCAACCCATCCTGTAAAGCTGCACACGGCCCTCGTTTACGGACTTCAGAAACGCATCCCAGGTCTGGAAGGCAAGCTCTAGCTTGACGCCGATCCTCTCATAGAAAGCCGCCACCAGTTCGCCTGATTCGCGGCTGTCCTGCGAGGCGCGACCAATCGTCAGGGTCAGCACCAGTCGGCGACCGGTCTTGGGGTCTATTCCACCAGGATACCCAGCTTCAGCCATCAGGCGCCGCGCCTTCTCAAGATCGAACGAATACTCGAAAGGTTCGTCGAGATAACCGTCGATGCCTGGCGGCACAGGTCCCCCGGCCTCAATTATGCGCCCAGAATAGAATCGCTCCCATGCCGGGTAGTCGAAAGCAGCATTCAGCGCCTGGCGAAGCTTCTTATTCGTGCCAAGCACAGGATCACGCATGTTTATGCCAAGATACATAGTATCAAGGGTAGGCACGGAATACAGCCTTACCCCCTTCTCCTCCAGCGCCGGATCAAGCTTTCCGTCCGCACCGACAACGGCATCCCAGTTGTCGCGCGATATCTCGCCAAGAAAATCCATCTCCCCCTTAAGGAACATTAGCCACTGGGTGGACACATCATCAACGACGAGATACCTTATCTCGTCAAAGGCGCCATCCTTCGGCTCGCGTCTACGGAACACCATCTCATGATTCTTGCGCCAATGTTTAAGCTCGAACGCGCCAGTCCCTGAGCCGTCGCCCTTCATCACTGCCGCAGCTGGCATGGTCATCAGCCACGGAAAGTAGTGGCAACGCCGCTCTAGCCTTATCTCGACCGTCTTTTCATCCAAAGCTTCAATCGTCGCAACGCCTTTAAGCATCCACCCGTTAGGCGAGACCGTCTCAGGATCGCGAAGCCTCTCAAGCGAGCGAACGACATCCTGAGCCGTAAGATCATCGTCTATCACCCTGAATCGGTACAAAAGACCGTCTTCCGAAACTTCCGGCAGGTCGCAAGCACAAGGGGCTATCTTGTATGGCCGGGCTGAGTAGTCCACCTCCAGCACGCTCTTGTACACCAATCGGTGGGCCCTGGCATCGTAGATGGAGCGGCCCTGCGCGGGATCCATCGTTGATATCCGCTCCATCGAACGTGTGAAGGTGGCACCCCCAGCAGTCGCCGAGAATGCAAGAATCGCACCAAACGCCGACGCAATATGCCTCATGACGAATGTATCTCCAACTTGAGGTTGATCTTCTTTGGTGCGTTTGGCAGTTCAGAGAGTGTCTTGCGTATCGTGCCGAGCTTCATGCGCATGGCATAGAGCGTCGACGGATTCTTAACGTAAAGAACAATCTGTCCGTCTTCATATCGGCCTGGCCTAGCCGCCAGCTTCGGAAACAGCTGCGGCCATATGTCGGGCAGCGAATCGAAAAATGGATCATGTTCTGTCGTCAAGTCTAGAAACGCAGCCTCGAGGGCAGACCTGAATGTGTCGTACCTTCCTCGCAACTGCGGATCCTTCGGCCGCCAGCAAACTCCGTTCTCCAATGCCATTCCCTGACGATGCTCAGCGCTTGCCGCCGGCCAGCGTCTCGGCGATGTTCAGATAATAAGCCCTTATGCGCTCGTAGGCGTTTATTATGTCGAGCTCGCCAAGCACGCGAATTGACGAGCCTGGATCCTCAGGGCCTACGCGTCCAAGCTGAGCCTTACGGCAGGTGCGGATGAACTCGTGTATCGCCTTCGACTCGGACTGAACGGCCTCTATGTCGATCGGAGGACGCGGCGAGCGTATCCATGGCGTAACCTTCTCCGCAAACTCCGCAACCCTATCGTGAACACTCAGCATGAGCGACTCCGAGACCTCCGACATCTTCTGCTTGTGCGACCTTAGGCGCTTTACGACCTTCAATACGGTTGCCGCCTCGTCGGAGACCGACTCAAGCTCATCCGTAAGCCTCAAAAGCCGCCGCGCCCTCTCCGAGACATCCAGCGCAAGGCGCTTGGTCATTATGCTGCCAAGGAATTCCGTGACTTCGCGCTGCACATTGTCGAGTATGTCCTCGCGGTGGACTATGTGGTTCTCCACCGTTTCGTCGCTCGAGCCGTCCAACACCTGGCGGACGCAACGAAGAAGCTCGAGATTGCTCGACTTCATGAAGAAGACCTCCTGAAGCGCCTGATCGCAGGCGATGACGGGCGACAACCTTTCGCCGAACTTGAGCGCAGACAGATGGGGCTTCTCGTTCTCAGGCTGCTTCACGAGCCATTCAATCAGCTTCGCAAACTTTTTGACGAACGGGAAAAGCAGCGCGCCGCGGCACAAGGCGAACAGGGTGTCGGTAACAGCAATCGGAGCGGTAATGCGCGACAAAACAGTGGTCTTTATTCCGCTTACCATGGTAGTCTCTGCCATGTTCCAGTTCGGGAACATCGCCTGCCCTGCCTTAACGAACAGGGGCAGGAACGGCAGCAGCACAATAGAGCCTATCAGATTTGACAGCGTATGCGCCAGCGCAGTGCGGCGAGCCTCTGCGCTGCCGCCTATCGCGGCAATCCAGCCAGTAGCCGTAGTGCCGACGTTCGCGCCGAACAAAACCGCTATCGCAACCTCATATGTTATCAGCTGCTGGGCCGCAAGAGTCATGGCGATTGCAACGGTCGCCGCCGAAGACTGGATCACGGCCGTCAGCAACATGGATACAAAAGCCACCTTAACGCACCCCCAGAGGGTAGAGCCGTCCATTGAAGTGAAATACCTCGCGATATCGGGATTCTCGCGTATCGGCAAAACGCCCTTGGACATGAAGTATAGCCCGAGAAACACAAGGCCGAGTCCGATTATCGTAAGCCCAAGGTTATGCACCCGCTCGCCGCGCATGAAGAAGTAGAGAATTCCGCCAAGCGCCACGCCAACAAAACCGACAAGCTGAGGATTCGGCGCGTATGCGATTATCCATACCGTCGCAGTAGTGCCGATGTTCGCGCCTATCAGAACATTTATCGCTTGAGGTAGCGTAAGCAAGGCCGTCGAGACGAACCCTACAAGCATAACAGTAATTATCGACGATGACTGGACGATCATCGTCGATATTATGCCTGTGCCTACGCCGACAATGCGGTGGCTGGTCGCATGGGCCATAAACTTTCTCAGTCCTCCGCCCGCGGTCGCCTGAAGACCGTCAGAAAGGTGCTTCATACCAAGAAGGAAGAGCCCAAGCCCTCCGAACACAGTGATCAATATCAGAAGCACATCCTTCATATGACAAACCCCGCAATAACAAGACTGGCCCCCCATGCGGCGCAAAGGGAGCCGAGCGCGACAGTCCGAACCCTGCCGCGCAAAAGCCAGCCCATCGCCCTTTCAAGCCGCCAAGGGTAGAACATTCCGTACATTCCGACAACCGCACCTATATACGCGGTAGCGACCAACACATGCACTGCAGCGAAGCCAGAGGCTGGAACAAGCAGCCTCGTTGTCTTGAAAAGTTCGGCTGGCAGCAGCATAAGTATACCGGTCAAAGCACGCATGGGCAGGTTCTGCGGCATCCATAAGTAGGTAAGCCAGCTCAAAACAGCCGCCATGAGCCAAAGCTGGCCAGGGAACCGCTTGAGCACCATGTCGAAGACGTCTATCCCTATTATGTCGCACTCGTATGCCGTCCAAAACCACGCAAAAACCGTCAGGATGAACGCCATCCTGCGTGAAGTCCTGAACCATTCGACAAACTGCGAAACACTGCTGGGCGAAATGAGCGCCCCCCCGCCGAAAGCGAGGAGCGGAATACCCATTATCAACCCCCAAATCACAACCATGATGGAGCAATTATATCAAATTATGTCTCGCCGACGCAAGCGTCGAGCTGCTTCAAACGACCTGGCGGCACTATGCCGTATTCCATAAGCTTCCTTGCTACCCGCCTGACAGACATCTGCCCCTTGTCGACCGTCGCACGCTTGTAGAGGTCGTCATATGCTTTTACGGACTTCTTCAGCGCTTCGCCCATTGTCTCAAGATCGTTCATCATGAAGTCAACCGCAGAAACAACGTCACGGCCGAGCTCCTGTATCTCGTCGAACTTGCGCTCGACCTCGCGCTGCTTCCATCCCCACGAGATGAGCCAAAGATATCCCCAAAGGGTAAGCGGCGTCACAAGGACGATTTTACGCTCATAGGCATACTGCATAAGAGTGGGATCTTGGTTCAGCGCGGCTTCAAGGACAGCGTTGAACGGACAAAACATTGCCACAAGTGGCAGATTCGTGTAGCCCTCGCGTTTGGGGGCGACAGTCTCGGCGTAGTTCCTGGCAGCAAGCCCATCGATCTGGCGTCGTATGCCGGCGACATGTGCTTTGAGTGCTCTGTCTCGCTCCGCCTTGTTCGTTTCGTCGTCGGGAATATTGCAAGCAGCAATGTAGTCCTTTATATTCATCTTCGCATCAACCAAGATCACATGCTTGTTCAGAGCGTCATAGATGCTGACATCCGGACGCCCTTCATCTGGTCCGCCAATCTGCACATCATACTGCACCCCCTTCTGGAATCCGCTACGCTCCAAGATGCCTGCAAGTATCTCCTCTCCGCGGTCGCCCTGTATCTTGTTCCCTCCGACAAGCGCCGCAGTAAACGCCTGGGCTCGATCGGCGAAGTTCTGCAGTTGCGCAAGCTGGGTCTTCATGTGCTCGCCTAGCTTCGTATTTTCGCCTGCAGCCTTCTGAACCTCCTCCTCATATTTGGCGATACGTTCCTGGAACTGGCGGAACAAAACCGAAAGCGAACGTTCATTCGTCTCGGACAGGTTTTTCTGCCGTTCGTTGAGCAATCTAGCGGCCAGTTCGCCAAATTCGTTCTTAAGGCTGATCCTCTGCGCATCAAGCGCATGCTGTCGAGCAGCGTTCAGGGTCTCCTGGTCGGCTCTGCGGATGACCTCAAGCTCAAGCTTCGTCTTCGCTGCAATCAATGCTCTGAGCAATGCCAAGACAGCCGCAAGGAGAGCGGCGGCTAGAGCACAAAGGCCCACAATGACTAAAACTGAATTGTTCATGGCCGTGTATTATACCATAATTGGATTTGAGCCTACTTGTGGCGGTGCCTCAGACCGGCAGGACGTTCCATATCGTAAGCCATCACCCAACTGCATGGAATCTAGGCCGCAGTGATACCGGCCACGAGAAAAACGCAAACGACATCAGAATCTCATACATTGCAAACCCTCCTCTCCTGCGGATCTACCTATATCGTAAACCCGTTGCATTACATCGGGATCATGGCAAACACGAGAAATCGGCAACGGCTCCTTTGGCGCGATTAAGAACGCGTGCCCCGAAGCCACTCTCTCATCTATATACTCAAGCGCCTTGTTGTACCACAAGTGACGGGTTTTAAGCGCCTGGTATATCGCTGGATACCGTCGCATAAATGGCTTCAAGAGGCACGTAGTCTTTCTGGGGAACTTCCGGTAGCCATGAGGCCTCGTAGTGATGACAACATTCCGCTCATAGCCTATTGATTCAAAATACCGTAATGGTATTCCGTCAGAAAGGCCTCCGTCAAGATAATGCCTCCCATCTATCTCCACCGGACGTGACACAAGCGGCATTGAGGCCGATGCCTGTATCCACCTGAACGCAGCATCGTCCGCCCTTTCCAGTCTACGGTATACGGGTTTGCCGTCTTCACAGTCTGTAGCGACGACATGAAATTCTATGGGATTTGCCGCAAAAGCATTAGAATCGAATACATCAAGTTCAAGCGGCAGTTCTCGATAGCAAAAATCTGCGCCGAACATATCGCCCGTCTTAAAAAGCGACGACCAGGAGCAATATCTCGAATCAGCAGCAAATCGCTTGTTGTAGCGTATGACGCGTCCGATCTGCCCGCTTTTGTAGTTGCAGCCGAAGCATGCGCCAGCAGATACGCCAATGACGCCGTCAAACTTGACGTCATGCTCCATCAGCACGTCAAGTACGCCAGCGGTGAAGAGACCGCGCATTGCGCCCCCTTCAAGAACCAGTCCCGTACACTGACTTCCAACCGCCATCACAAATGCTACCGGCGGGCAAGCCGTCCAAGCCACTCCTTGGCGTAAGCACATACCTGGGCAAAGTTGTCAGAGGTCGGCGATACCCACGACCACCAATGCTGACGGCCATAATAGAGGGTATGGGCCTTGAAGTCCGCCGGACACGGAATCGCAACAAGCGAAGTCTTCGCGAAATTGCCGAGCGCCCTGGTCATATGCCATGCGCTCGTAACAAGCAAAATGCGTTTCTTCTCCGTCTCGCCGCCCAAACCTTCAAGCAACTGTTCCGTAAAACGAGAATTCTCGTAGGTGTTGCGCGACTGGTCATCAACAACGATCGCTTCGCAAGGAACCCCAAAGTCTAGCAGCAGCGGGACCGTAGAGTTAAGGTCATTCTTGCCGGAAACGACAATAATCGGCGCCTTACCGGCCTTGTACAGCCTCGCGCCATGCCATATGCGATCGGCTCCATCAGACATGTCCGGGTATGTCATCTCCTCTACATAGTTCATCCCTCCGCCCAGAATAACTATCGCATCTGCATCAGGAGAAGTGTCCGCAGACTGCAAGGCGAGATACGGACGCTCTAGGGGAAGACCGATAAGGCATACGCAAGTCAGAGTCGAGCAGAACCAGATGAACGCTATAGAGGCCATGATCGCCGCGAATCCTGCGCGGCGCAGAAGAGGACGCTTCGCACGAAGAAAGAGGATTATGCCTATGACCGCTGCTAGCAGCGGAAGCGCAGACGGGTTGAGCCAGAACCAGACTATCTTGTTCAGGTAGAACATGACTATGCTCCCATTTCCGCGAGAATAGTCCGCGCGGCAGCAGTCGGATCTGGCGCGTCAAGGATGGGTCGTCCGACAACAAGATGGGTGGCTCCGTCACGAACCGCATCTGCCGGTGTCGCAACACGCTTCTGGTCGCCAACAGCGGAACCGGCAGGGCGCACGCCGGGCGTCACGAAAAGCGTGCCAGACTTCAGTGCGCGCGAGAGGGCGCCGACCTCCATCGGCGACGACACGATACCATCCGCGCCATTCTCGGTTGCGAAACACGCCATTGCGGCGACCTGCTCGGCCGGAGTACGACCAACGATACCCACATCGACAAGGTCCGTCTTGTCAAGCGAAGTAAGAACCGTGACCGCGAGAATCCTCGGACGCACCTCGCCGAATTCCGCCGCAGCATCGGCTGCTGCACGAATCATCGCGCGTCCGCCAACAGAATGTATCGTCATAAGGTCTACGCCAAGCTTTCCACCAGAACGCACCGCACGCTCAACCGTGCGAGGGATGTCATGGAACTTGAGATCGAGAAACACCTTTTTGCCAAGATCCTTTACCGCCTTAACGACATCCGGCCCCTCCGCCGTGAAAAGCTCAAGACCGATTTTGTAGAAGCCTACCGGATCGCCGATACGCTTGACCTGCGCAACAGCCTCCTCGCGAGTCTGCACATCAAGAGCAACTATCAATTCAGCCATAACATCCTCCTATTTTAGTGTTAAAGAGATTATACCAAATTTACGGTTGACGGCGAAGGGCAAATTTTGGTATAATACGTTTCTGTTGTCTCCTATTAGGAGCCTTGGCGAGATAGCTCAGTTGGTAGAGCGCAGGACTCATAAGCCTAAGGTCAAGGGTTCGATCCCCTTTCTCGCCACCAATCCCCATCAAACCTTCCTGGCGGAAGCGCCCTTTATTCCAAGTCTGTCGCGGTATTTCGCAACCGTCCGGCGCGCCACTGGATAGCCAAGCTCCTTGAGCCTGGCGGCAATGCGTTCATCGGAGAGCGGGGACGACTTGTCCTCGGCGTCCACAATCTCGCGAAGCCTGCCGAGAACGGCATCCTGCGACAGAACCTCGCCATCGGCGGTCCTGACGCCTGTCACAAAGAACTTGCGAAGCTCGATTGTACCCTGCGGGGTGGACGCATACTTGTCGCGGACCGTACGCGACACTGTGGTGCCGTGCACTCCGATAGCCTCGGCGATCTCAAGCTCCGTCAGCGGCTTCAGCGCCTTGAGGCCGTGCTCGAAGAAGTCCTGCTGCCTGTCGAATATGGCCTGCGCGATGGACTGCACCGTCTCTTGGCGGTGCGCAACGGCGTCGGCGAACGCCTCGGCCGCGGCGATGCGCTCCCTGACGTACGCCTTGGTCTCGTCGGACTGGCTTGGGTCGGACAACAGCCGCCGAAACGACTTCGACTGCCTTATAGTAGGCAGCGACCTCGCATCCGTCTCGGCCATCCAATGACCTTCGCGCTTTACGGCATGGATCTCAGGGTTAACGTACTCCACGCGTTCGCGCTCGCTAGCATACTGGCGGCCGGGCCGTCCATCAAGGGTGCGAAGCTCCTTGAGCGCAGCCGCAAGCTGTGTGTGGGTCAGACCCAAAGACTTCTCGACGGTTCCTATGCGACCGGCCTCAAGGTCCTCAAGATGGTGCTCTATTATGGCCCGCACATCGTCTTCGTAAGGCGAATCCTCAAGGGCGTCCATCTGCGCCAGCAGGCACTCGCGCACACTTCGTGCCCCGCAGCCGGGCGGATCGAAATCCATTATCTTCGCAAGCAGAGCCAGAACCTCGCCCTCGGATCTGCCGAACGCCATCTCGGCATCGGGCAGCGACCCCTTGTAGTAGCCCGACTCGTCCAGATCTCCCACCAGAGTCTCAACCAGCGGCCAGTCGGCGCGAGGTATGTCGGACAGCGGCAGCTGCGAAAGAAGGTGCTCCTGAAGCGTCTCGACCTTCACCTGGTTTTCGAAGAAGCTCTGGCGACGGTCGGCAGCCTCGCTGTCGTAGTCCACACCGGGTTCGAAATCGTCGTCGGGATAGTCCGGCTCGCGGTCGGTCTCGTCGTTGCGACGGGCGACCTCGGAGAGCGCAGTCTCAAGGGGATGGTCCACGTCTTCGATTGCAGGGTTCCTGCTTATCTCCTCCGCTATCTCGGCGCGAAGTTCAGGCAGCGATTTCGCAAGCAGCTTGAGCCCCTGCATCATGTGCGGCGCGAGCTTCTGCGTCTGGCGCTGCTCGCCCGAGATTCTGGCGGAGGCTTTCATTTGGAACTAGGCAGCGGCATCTTTTCTGGGGCGAGGGCCTCTACGCCAAGCGGTGCGCGAGACTGCCAGCGGCCTTTCGTGAAGTCTGGTATGGCCTGTGGCGCAGAGCCTTCGCGCACGCTGCGCTCGGTCAACTCGCCAAGGCAGCACCACGACGCAAGGTCGTAGACGTCGAAGTCGAGAGGCAGGCCGTTCTGCAGGCAGTAGGCCCAGCGAAGGTCCATGATGAGGTCCATGCCGTCGTGTCCTCCGACCTCGACGGCAAGCTTACCGGCATACTTCCACTGCGGATGCATGAACTCTTCGCGTATTTTCGCAGCGCGCTGGTCGTCGAAATACCTGTGGGCGCCCTTGCCGACCTCCTCCTCCCACGCAACACGGTAGGGATAGTCCGTCAGGATTCCGCGCGTTCCCACGTACGTGTTGAGGCGGCTGTAGGGGCGCGGACTCGCTATGCCGTGCTGTATCATTATCGTGCGCCCCTTCTCGGTCTGGACAAGCGTGGTGTTCATGTCGCCCATCGCGATCTGAAGGTCTCTGCGCCAGTCGCCGGACGGCACCTTTGCGGCGGCGTATTCGGCGAAGCCCTTGGCGGCTGTCTCCATCGAAACCACGCGGCAGAGCCTGTCGCCTCGGTTGACGCCCATCGCCTGGCATATCGGGCCCAGACCGTGAGTGCAATACTGGTTGCCCTTGTGCTCCGCGTTCCATTTGAGCCGCCAGTAGTCGCGGTAGTGCCATTCGGCGTCGTCTTCGGGCGAGTTGTAGTTGTAGCTCCTAAGATCGTGCAGATAGGCGCCCTCGCCATGTATCACATCGCCGAGCTTACCCTCCCTCGCAAGATTTAGGGCCAGCATCTCGATCTCGCCGTAGCAGCAGTTCTCGAGCTGCATGCAATAGCGGCCAGTGCGCTCGGCAGTCTCGACCAGGCTCCAGCACTCGTCCACGGTGAACGCCGCCGGAACCTCTACGAGAGCATGCTTGCCGCCCTCCATGGCGGCGAGGGCGATCGGAACATGCAGATGCCAGGGCGAGCAGATGTAGACGACATCGATCCCGTCCCAAGCGCACAAGTTGCGCCATGCCTCAAGCCCGACGAACTCGCGGGCGCGAGGAAGAGAGCGCTTCTCCAGCGCCGCCTGATACTTGTCGACTAGGTGCTGGCGAATCTCGCAGAATGCCGCGACTTCCACGCCAGGTATTATCGGCAGACGGTCCATCGCCATGCCGCCGCGCACGCCAAGTCCAACCAAACCTACACGTATGGTCTTCATTCCAGCGACCTCCCGTCTACTTCACAAGCGAAACATACCACGCCACAAGCTCCGGACCCCAGAACATCCAGGCCAGACAGCCAAGGCAGATGTACGGGCCATACGGAATCGCGACAAACTTGCCGATCTTGGCCTTAGCGGCCAACACCAGGGCAATGCCGACGATTGAGCCGAAGAGGGACGAAAGAACAAGCGTCATCAGCACCGCGACAGGACCGAACAGCGCGCCCACCGCACCCATCAGGAATACGTCGCCCATGCCCATAGCCTCGCGCTTGAACGCCTTTGTACCGAGATAGCGCACGAGCCAAAGCAATGAAAAGCCGAACGCGAGGCCGACAAGGGAGTTGAGCGGTGGCACGGCGAAAGGCTGGAGACCTGGATATAGCGGCAGCGTAGGCACCCGCAGATAGGGCGCGACAAGCCACGAGGCAAGCGAAAGCACCACGCCGTAGACCATGCCGCCGACCGTCACGAAGTCAGGCAGAAGCTGATGGCCGAAGTCGATGAACGAACCGGCGATCATAAGCGACAGCCAGACCCACATGAACGGCGCAAACTCACCGAAGCGCCAGAATGCGGCAAGGAACAAGACGCCGCCTATGGTCTCGACTATTATGTAGCGCGGAGATATCGGCGCACGGCACTTGGCGCACTTGCCGCGAAGAGCCAGCCAGCTCAAGATCGGCAGGTTCTGCCACCAGCGTATCTCCGCACCGCACTTGGGACAGTGCGACGGAGGGCTGACTATGGATTCGCCCCTCGGCACCCGCCATATCACGACATTCAGGAACGACGCAATGCAAGCGCCCATCATGAATGAGAACGCCGACATGATCAAGCCTATTGCTTCACCGCAGTACATGCTATTCGATTCCATTCCTTACCTTGATCTTCTGCCCCGGCTGAAGACGCGAAAGCGTCTTAATGTCGGTCCCGTTGAGTTCGGCCAGCTCTGCGAGCGTACTGCCGTCAAGCTTTGCGATCTTCGAGAGGTTGTCGCCAGATTTAACGGTATAAGTCTTGTAGTCCGGCGCTTCGCGCTGCGTCGGAGCGGACGGCGTTACAGCCGTAGTCGCGGACGGCGTCAGCGTCGTGGCCGAAGGCGACGTGAACGTAGGCTTCGGAGTATCCGGCTCGACCTTCTCAGGCTTCGCGGGAGCCACGACTGGCGAAGGAGCATCCTCGCCGCCTATGCCGACCATCAGCACGACCAACAGCACATGCAGCGCAAGGCTGAGGCCTATCGCAAAAATCCATCTTAGCTGCCTGTTGTCTTCAGTTCCCATCTAAATCACCTTTCATCAGAAGAATACAGCCTTGGACATGTCAGGCAGAAGACGCAAGATGTCCCCTGCGCGGCAGTCGGCGAAACCTGGCACCCTGACGATTGCCGGATGCCCGTCGCCGACCAGCACATGCACTAATGTCTCCGAGCCGAGAGGCTCGACGAAATCAACCTTCGCCGTAATGGCGCCGCCTTCCTCGACACCGCCATCCGGTGCAATCGCGATATGCTCCGGCCTCAAGCCGACCGTCTTGCCCTGATCCAGCGTTCCCGCAGGAAATAGGTTCATCGGTGGAGTGCCGATGAATCCGGCGACGAACGGATTCGCCGGACGCTCGTATACCTCAAGCGGAGGCGCGACCTGCTGGATTCTTCCGGCAGACATTACGACGATCCTCTCGCCCATAGTCATCGCCTCGATCTGGTCATGGGTAACATAAATCATGGTCGCGCCAAGGCGATTATGAAGACGTATTATCTCCGCTCGCATCTCGACCCTCATCTTCGCATCGAGGTTCGAGAGCGGCTCGTCGAAGAGGAACACAGCAGGTTCGCGGACTATCGCACGGCCCAGGGCTACGCGCTGGCGCTGCCCGCCGGAAAGCGCCTTCGGCAGGCGATTCAGGTACTGCGTGAGACCGAGCGTCTCTGCGGCGTCCTTCACGCGCCGCGCTATCTCGTCCTTAGGAAATCGGCGAAGCTTGAGCCCAAACGAAAGGTTCTCGGCGACGGTCATGTGAGGATACAGCGCATAGTTCTGGAAGACCATCGCTATGTCACGGTCCTTCGGAGGCAGGTTGGTGACATCCCTGCCGCCGATGGATATGCGGCCCGAGGTCGGAGTCTCGAGTCCGGCGACCATGCGAAGCGAAGTGGACTTACCGCAGCCCGAGGGTCCTACCAGCACGAGGAATTCGCCGTCGCGCACATCGAGCGTAAAGTCCGCGACCGCCGGCGTGTCGCCGCGCGAATAGACCTTTACGACGTTCTCGAAGCGCACTTCAGCCATTTGTCTTCCCCGTTCTGTTCTTGGCGTATATCATGCACGCCTGTCGTATTATCTCGGTCAGCACGGCGGTGTCGCGTCCCTTGGGCGCACCCTTTATGCCACTGTATGCCCAGTAGATCGCCGAATACTGCGCATCGGCCCTGTCCGTCACACCGAAGCGCGATTCGATCTCGTTCATGAGCATGGGATTCATCTTAAGTTCGTCCCATGCGCCGCGCGACTCGACGTCCTCAACTATCTCGCGCCAGCGTGCGCGGTATATCGGAGAGGCATCGTCTATGCTCGCGCCGATCTTCAGCTCGAACAGCCACGCAAGCTCCCTGTGCAGGTCTACGGAATCAGGATTGAGCCTTATGCCGTCGTCGCGCAGAAGCACGAGCGCGGCATGCACCCAGCGCCAGCGATCCTCGTTCGTGGCCATCATCACGGACACGTTGTAGGCGAGATTCCACGCGGCGTAGCTCCAGATCTCCGGCGTATGCGGCTCGGCGAGGGCGAGGGCATGGGCCAGCTGCGCCAGCTCAACGTAGCGCCCTTCCTCCTGAAGCCGGTCGGCCCTGAACCAGATTATCTCGGCGAAGACAGAGCGCAGGCCGCCGAACGCAGCGAACACACCCTCTTCCATAGCCGGGGACTTCACTGGACGACGGGCCGACAGGGCGATCTGTCCCGCGACCGCGAGCACCAAAAGCACGACTATCGCGGCAATGCGTTTCATCACTGGTCTATCCGGTTGGCGATCGCCCGCCTTAGCGTCAAAGGATCGGAATACGCAATGCCGGAATCCACCGGCAGGCCGAACGCGAGCCGCGTGACCTTCGCGCCGCTGCCGCGCAGCAACTCCGCAATGTATCCGGCGGTTGCGTCGCCCTCCATGTCCGTTGACAGGGCGAGCAGGACTTCAGTTATGCCCTCGGTGTGGACGCGCTCGCCAAGTTCGCGAAGGCGCAGCTTCTCCGGCCCGAGCCTGCGCGACGGCGAGAGCTTGCCGCCAAGCGAGTGGTAGCGCCCCTTGAATGCACCGGCGGATTCAATGGACACTATGTCGGCCGGCTCCTCGACAACGCATATCGACGAACCGTCGCGCGTCGGGTCCGAACAATAGTCGCAGGGGTCGCGGTCGATTGTCGTAAACGCACCGCAACGGGAGCAGCACCGCACATTGACGCTTGCCTCCCGAAGCGCGGCAACTAGCGGCTCCATCAAGCGCACAGGCTCACGAACCAGAGCGAGGGCCGCGCGGGCCGCTGAGCGTCGTCCCAGGCCAGGTAGACGCGAAAGCGCCTTCTCAAGCTCGTCAATCGGACGCAGCAACGCAGCCGCCCTTTCAGAATCACTTGCCGAAAAGTCCGCCCAATCCACCACCAGCCTGCATCATCTTCATCATTTCCTGCTGAGTGGCTTCGCGCACTTTCTTGAGAGCGCCGTTTACAGTATTAAGAAGCATGGTTTCGAAGCGGGCAGGCTTGCCGGCCTTCACCTCTTCGTACGCCTCAGGGATTACGGAAATCTTCTCGATCGTCATATCGCCCTTGGCGACGACAGTTATGCCTCCGTTGGAATACTCGGTCGAGATCTTCTTGATCGCCGCCTCTATCTTCTTGGACTCGGAGCGCATCTTCATCGCTTCCTTCATCTGGTCCATTATGCCCATTGTATGTCTCCTTAAGTGTTTTGCCTAAATCTTTATGCGAGCTTCCTGCCGCTGAGTTCCTCGTAAGCCTTTACGTATATCTCGCGCGTGCGGGCAATCACGTCGTCGGGCAGAACCGGCCCCGGCGGCTGGTGGTTGAAGTTTATGGAATCGAGCCAGTCGCGAACATACTGCTTGTCGAGCGAAGGCGGATTCTTGCCGACCGCGTAGCTGGACTCGGGCCAGAAGCGCGAGGAGTCCGGCGTAAGCACCTCGTCCGCAAGGATGAGCGAGCCGTCGTCGTCCATGCCGAACTCGAACTTAGTGTCGGCAATGATTATGCCGTGCTGGATGGCGTAGTCCGCCGCCCTTTGGTAGAGCGAGATCGTCGCCTCCTTGAGCTTAGCGGCGGTAGCCTCGCCGACGAGCTTCGCGGTCTCTTCGTAGTTGATGGCCTCGTCGTGGTCGCCGATCGCCGCCTTGGTCGTTGGCGTAAAGAGAACTTCGTCGAGCTTCGACGCGTTCTGGTAGCCCTCGCGCAGCTTCTCGCCGTTCACGGTCTGCGACTTCTGGTATTCCTTCCATCCGCTACCCGTGAGGTAGCCGCGGGCGATGCACTCGACCTCGACCATCTTGACCTTCTTTACGAGCATGGAGCGTCCCGCGAGATCCGCCGCGTAGGGCTTCAGCACTTCGGGATACTTGTTGACGTCCGCCGTGATGAGGTGGTTCTTCATTCCAAGGAACTCCATCCAGAAGAGCGAGAGCTGGTTCAGCACCTTGCCCTTGTCCGGAACGCCGCAAGGCAGTATCACATCAAAAGCGCTGATGCGGTCGGTAACGACCATCAAAAGGCTGTCGCCGAGATCGAAGACGTCGCGCACCTTTCCGCTCTTCTGCGGAAGGCCAGGAATCGCGCACTCAAGCAAAGCATGGTTCTTGTCGTATTTCATGTTCTCTCTCCTTACATGTTGCCGATCACGGCCTTTATGCGGCGGACGCCCGCCGAAGACGACTGCTCCTTCTGAATCTTGAAGCTGCCGAGCTCCTTGGTGTTAGTGACGTGCGGGCCGCAGCAAATCTCCTTCGAGACGTCGCCTATCGTGTAGAGCGAAACCTGATCGCCGTACTTCGCGCCGAAGAGCGCCATCGCGCCCTCCTTCTTGGCCTCCTCGACCGTCGTCATCTTCTTCGTGACCTCGATGCCCTGGGCGATCCACTCGTTGACGAGCTTCTCGACCTCGGTCTTCTGCTCGGCGGTCATCGGTTCGGGCCACGTGAAGTCGAAGCGAAGACGCTCCGCCGTGATGTTCGACCCCTTCTGGTTCGCCGTCGGACCCAGCACCTTGTGAAGCGCCGCGTGCAGGAGGTGCGTCGCCGTGTGCATGCGTGTCACGACCTCGCTGTTGTCCTGAAGGCCCGCCTTGAAGCTGCCCGCACTCGTGGTGCGCGAAAGCTCCTGATGCTTGCGGTTCGCCTCCTCGAAGCCCTCCTTGTCGACCGTAAGACCCGCCTTGTCCGCCATCTCCAGCGTCATTTCGAACGGGAAGCCGAAAGTGTCGTAGAGCTTGAACGCAGTCTTGCCGCTGATCTGCGTCTGGCCGTGGGCCTTGAGCTGCTCGGCAACCTTGTTGAACATCGCCTCGCCCTTGTCCAGCGTCTGGTTGAAGCGGTTCTCCTCGGCTTCAAGGTCGATCTTGCAAGTCTCGAGGTTTACGGCGAGCTCCGGATATACGTGCTTGTACTTCTCGCAGATCACCTCGGCCAGCTTCACCGTGAAGCCGGGGGCGATTCCGAGGAAGCGGCTGTAGCGGACAGCGCGGCGGATCAGGCGCCTCAAGACATAGTTCGCCCCGATATTGCCAGGCTTGACCCCGCCCTTCGGATCGCACAGTATGAAAGTGGCAGTGCGCATGTGGTCGGCGATGATGCGGCGGGCGCGGAGCGCCAGCTCGGCATCCTCGGGCGTCACTGTCGAAAGTTCGTCTATCTTCGCCATGATCGGCGCGAAGATCTCGGTATCGTACACCGTCGGTGCGCCGCTCATCATGCATATCGTGCGCTCGACGCCCATGCCGGTATCAACGTTGTGACGGCCAAGAGGCTCGAACTTTCCCTCGGCGTTCTTGTTGTACTGCATGAACACGTCGTTCCAGATTTCGATGAACTTGCCGCAGTGGCAGCCGGGACGGCAGTCCGGCCCGCACTTCGGCTTGCCGGTGTCGATGAACATCTCGGTGTCGGGACCACATGGACCCGTCGTGCCCGCCGGACCCCACCAGTTGTCCTCGCGCGGCAGACGGTAGATGCGCTCGTCCGGAATGCCGAGGCTGCGCCATATCGCGGCGGCTTCCTCGTCGGCGGGAATGTAGCCGGGCTCGCCCTCTACGCCCTCGCCCTTGAAGACGGTAACCGAAAGCTGATCAGGCGAAAAGCCGAGGTGCTGCGTAAGAAACTCGAAGCTCCAGCCGATCGCCTCCTTCTTGAAGTAGTCGTTAAGCGACCAGTTGCCGAGCATCTCAAAGAACGTCAGGTGCGCCGAGTCGCCCACCTCGTCGATATCGCCGGTCCTGACGCACTTCTGGACGTCCGTAAGGCGCGTCCCTGCCGGATGCTCCATCGCGCCCATAAGATACGGCACAAGCGGATGCATTCCAGCAGTCGTAAACAGAACCGTGGGGTCATTTTCTGGTATTACCGACGCCCCAGGGATGATTTTATGACCCTTGGATTCGAAAAACTTAAGATACATGTCGCGGAGTTCATCCGCCGTCAGATTCTTCATCTCTTTCCTCTTCCTTTTGAATGGAGTATTATACCAAAAAATGACGCCTCCGTGTTCGGCTGGCGCTCACGAATCGTAGAACACTCCACCAGACGTTTCAAGACGTTCCGTCACCTCATACTCGTAGCGTGCGCCAGACTTGAGCACCTCGATGTATCTTGCAGCCTCCCATCTAGCCATAGGCAGGTCGTGCAACAAATAGTTCCCGCAGTTGATCGCTGTCGCCCCGGGAACCTCCCCCTCATAGTCGCGGAGATGCTCGAAAGCCCTCAGAAGAAGCGGCTGCAGTTCCTGAGGCCTAGGATGGCCCTTCAAGATCAGATAGCTGCCAGTCAGGCAGCCCATCGGCCCCCAGTAAATGACGCGATCCTTCCACTCCACATCATTGCGTAGGAACGTTGCAACCACATGCTCTATCGTATGCATCGCGTTCGGATGTATCGCCGGCTCCTTGTTCGGAGACTTCATTCGTATGTCAAAAGTCGTAGTGAAATCTCCGCCAATCTCATCAACCCGCGATTCGTATATGCCAGGCACGATTTTTGTGTGATCCACCTGAAAGGATGCTATCAAATTGCTCTGCTTTGCTTCCATTGCCATTCTCTGTTTGTTTTATAGTTTAATAGATAGATTGTAAATCATACCGCACAATCGTTCTTTACCTTTGGATGCAGCCTGATTATCGGCTCAAGTGGCTTTTTGACGCACCTGAACCTGCAGATTTCTCGATTCGCATGAACAAGTGCCGCCTCGCCACCATCGACCACGATCTCCCCAGCGTCAAGCGAAAGCGCGTTTGCTACCAAAAGGCACTTTTCAAGTCCATCGCCGCGACTGAAATTCCACACTTCGTCAGGCGTCGCACAACGACTCGCACCATCGTATATAGACTCGTCCGCCAATGCCGCCACCTGCGCGATCACGTCCTTGCCCAACAGCGCCGCCTTTGACACCGGACACCTTTCGAGCGACGCTTTGACGAACGGCGCCGACTCTGTCTCGCCCAACTCGTGGGCGGCATACGGCGCCAAAGCCGCTGCACGGTTAGTCTTTGCGATTGCCCTCAACCGTTGCGATATTTCGGCATAGCCCATCTCTGGCTTGAGGCCAAGCGGCTCACCCTGCGATACAAACGCCACCCTAGACGCATCAGGGAGTCGCGGCACGACAAGACGCTTGTCCTCAGCGTCGGACGGCGGCACAAGAAAGGCCTTGAGCCGATCGGAGAAATGATCATACGCCGCAGGATCTATCGTCGCCTCCGGATACAGCAGATGAATGTAGCCCGTCGCATGCGACACTATTGTCACCCGCTCATGCTCAAGCGCCCGCCTAGCCTGTTGCGAAATGACCGTACCGTTGCTCCACATAGCCCTTGTGACGAGACGCCTGTTGTTGGTTAGTATGCCAGAATCCACATCTAGGAAATTCTGCGAATGCAGTGGCGTAGCCATCAAATAAATGCTCTCTAGCGGAAGCCCGCACACGACAAATGCCGCAGCAGCATACAGCCCGGCAAGCGACACGCACTCTCCTGCGCCTACCGGATGTCCCGACTTGTGGCGGAATGCATCCATTGCCTCTATTGTCTCGGTCTTCCAGTAAGGTATAACGTCGCTGGTGTACTTGTCCAACCCGAAATGCCGCCGTATGTCAATATCGTAGTAGTACACATCGCCTTGATATCCGAAGAGAGCGTTGGACTTCGCAATCTCCTCCCTCGACAGGAAAGGCTCGAAGCGCTTCAGCTCGCGCTCCTGCGTCGTAAGCCCCCACGTTTCAAGGTCGAGGTTGAAGGTGTAGTTGTCCATTATGTGCTGGCGCAATCGCTGTAGCCGCTTCTTCGGCCTCATCTCACGGATGCCGGCGAACCAGTCGAGCTCGCGCCACAGCCAAAGCCGCGGCGAAAGCATGTTCGCGAGCACAAGGGAGAACATCAACTCTGGAAAGATGAATATCTCCATGTCGGAGAGCGTCACCGCCGCCGACTTCTCCTCTCCGCCAATCGCCTTCATGGCGCTTCGTCCTTCAATGTTGTCTCAGCTGTAAAGGTCTATGCGCGTCTTGAGATACTCGTCCTGAGCATCTATCCACGACTGGAACAACTCGCCGAGATCACCATGCTGCAGCGTGTCGCGGATTTCTGTAGATCCGTACAACTTGTCGAACCAGTCTGGGTTCGCTCCAAACGCCATCTTTGAGCCGTGATGCTGCAGAAGCGCCGTATAGACGAGCATTCCCGCTGTCACTGGATAGAACGCATCGACGTTCGAGATCGTGAAAAGTATTCCGTTCAGGTTCTGGTCCTTGTAATGACCGGCACGCGGAGAGTAGCGGAATGGCCTGAGCCCTACACCGCAGCTCGACAGACCGGGAGTAAGATCCTTTATGAGCCCCTTCTGGTCAAGCCATGGCGCGCCTATCACACGGAATGCCAACGAGCCGTCGCGGTCGCAGTCGATTGTCGGATACGCCTCTGTGAATACCAGCATCGGATAGAATATCGCACTGTCCCAGCTACGTATTGCTGGCGACGGCGGAATGAAGTTGGGCCACGGCTCGCGCGTCGCGTGGTTCCAGTCCAGCAACCTTATGACCGTCAGGTCCACGTCGAGAGCCTCAGTCTTCTTTATCCACATCGCACATTCGCCCGGTGTCATGCCATGGCACAGCGGAATGTTCAGCGGCGCGACGAACGACGAATACGACGGCTTGCGCATAGGGCCGTCTAGCACTCCGCCAAGCGGAATCGGCCTGTCAAGCACGACTACCGACACGCCCTTCTTAGCGCAAGTCTCAAGCACATTCTTGATTGTCGCGAGATACGTGTAGCACCTGACCGCGATGTCGCAGAGGTCTATAACGATGCATCCAAGCCCCTCCAGCATCTCATCCGTTGGATGCCTGTGCTCGCCGTAAAGCGAATGTATCGGACGGTTCCAGAAAGGATGCCACGAGCTGGCCGTCTTCTCGCCGGCGCTAGACGCGCCGAAGAATCCATGCTCGGCAGAAAACAGACTCTTAAGCCTGTTCGGGAAAGTCTCCATGAGGCGCCCCGTCGTAGATGTCGCCTGCATTGTAAGAAGGCCGAACGCATAATCGCTCTTGGCCAGGTGGTCTATAAGCCCTTGATAATTGACTTTCATGCTTGAATTATACCATAATCACTCAACAATCGTCAAAGATGTGCTTGGTGCCAGGAGCGGGACTCGAACCCGCACGCCCGATACTGGGCAAGGGATTTTAAGTCCCCTGTGTCTGCCATTTCACCATCCTGGCCTGTTACGTATATTATACCAAATCAGTCGCGCGGGCGCAGATAGAATCTGCCTATCACGCGAGATGTGCTGATTGTATTTATGAAAGCGTCAGCATCTATCGACTTGCATAGCGCATAGATGTGCGAAGTGTCGTCCGCCGCGACAACTGACATGACAACGCTCTTCGCCTCGCCTTTGAACGCACCTCTTCCGTCAATGACCGTAGCGCCGTGGTGGCTTATGCGATATATCGCCTCACATACCTTCTTCGGCTTCGTGGTTATTATTATGAGCGTCTGGTACTGGTATGTACGGTACATCAGATGCACCACCTGGATGTAGACGAACTGGTATATGATGGAGTAGAGCGCGCTCGTCCAGCCAGACATGAAACCACCCAACAGAAGCACCACGGCATTGAACGCGAGTATGAGGTTCCACGTTTCGCGGCCCTTCTTCTCCGAAAGGTAGATTGCTATGAAATCAGTTCCGCCGGACGTGGCGTTGCACCTCAGGCTGAGAGCGATGCCGAACCCGAACACGATGCCGCCAAATAGCGAAGTAAGGAATGGATCGCTCTGTAGCCTCGCCAGGTCTGCAGCCGGTATCACCGATTCAATCGCACCCACCGGCACGAGGTCTGCGAGGAAGCCCGACATGAATATGACGTAAAGCGACTGCAAAGTGAACTTGCGGCCTATGTACTTAAAGCCGATCCATACAGGTATCGCGTTCAGCGCAACGTTGATCGGGCTGAACGGGACCATGACGTGCCAACCTATGGAATCGCATATCGACTGCATAACGCGTTGCACCAGCATCGCCATGCCGACAGCTCCGCCAGGATACAGGTTGCCCCACTCGACGAATGTGCGGTAGTCGAGCGCCATGACAAGCGAAGCGAACGTGAGGACAAGATACTTGAAGACCTCAGCCTTGATCTGAGACTTGGATTTCATGCCGGACCTCCTGAAGATACTCCATCGACTCCATAGCCGAACAGCGCGAAGTCTCCCCGGCAAGGGTCCTCCGGAAACGCCTCCGCCAAGACCGCCGTGAGCCGCCTCGCGGCCGACATCGAGGCGCACGGACTCTTGAGGAGTCCCAACTTGATTGCCTCCTGCACCACATGCGTGTCTAGCGGCACTATCAACGTCCTGCGGTCTATGATGTCCGCCCAAAGTCCAAGGTCTACGGGCGAATCCTTGCGGACCATCCATCTTAGAAACATGCAAATGCGCTTGCACGCTGAGGTCGCATCCTTCGGCACTACACCACCGCCGTCATGCTCCGCGAACCAGCTGCATATCGCAACAACCGCCTTGTAAGCATCGCCCCCGGCCATCCTGCCCACATATCCACCAAGCGTGCCGAATTCGTTCATCAGCCTACGGTACGCCTCGAAGAACCTCAGCATGTCGCCGCGCGTGAAGAACCTGTAGAAGCACCTGCCGTCGTGGTCCGCAAAGTCACGCTTGAACTTACCTGTGCGCACCCACTGGTCGACGTCGCAGTCCGCTAAATCGATTATATCCTCAACCCTGCGGAGAAACTGCACTCTTGACCCAAAGCTCAGCACCGACGCCACAAACGCAGTCGCCTCGCGGTTTGCATCGCCCTTCACGCGATGCATGAATACTGAGGGATCGCCATCAATGAAATCTGTCGTCTCGTACCTGTCGGCGAGACTGGCTAGCAGCGATCGTGTGGCATCCGTCAACTTCATGGTTGTATTATACCATATTCACGAAACTGCAAGCATTGCGTCAATAGCCCGCTTGGCTCTCGTAGCGATCTCCGCCTCGACAGTCACCCTAGGCGACATGTCGCGCAGCGCGTCTCTCAGGTTCGCAAGCGTAGTCTTCTTCATGTTGGGGCATATCGTCATCTCGTCCACCGGCCAAAACCTCTTGCCCGGGTTCTCCGTCTTGAGGCGGTGCAGTATGCCGACCTCAGTGCCAACTATGATGTCGCTCGCGTCAGAGCTTCTCGCATATGCGCACATTCCGCCTGTAGAAAGGCACTCGTCGGCAGCGTCGCGCACCTCCTTCGGACACTCCGGGTGCACCAGCACAGGCGCGCCTGGATGCGCCGCGCGAGCGTCAGCAATAGCCTTCGAAGTAAGCCTCTGATGCGTCGGGCAGTAGCCAGGCCAAAGTATGTAGCTCTCGCCGCGTTTCTCCGCTATGTGGCTCGCCAAGTGGCGGTCAGGCACGAATATCACCTCACGTCCCTTCGGCAGCGACGACATCACCTTCTCGGCATTGCCGGATGTGACGCACATGTCGCACTCGGCCTTGACCTCTGCCGTCGAATTGACGTAGCACACCGCAAGCGCTCCGGGATGCTTCGCCTTAAGGGCACGAAGCTGCTCGCCAGTGATCATGTCCGCCATGGGACATCCTGCCGATGAGTCGGGAATCAGCACCGTCTTCGCGGGATTCAGTATCGCAGCAGTCTCAGCCATGAAGTAGACGCCGCAGAACACGATGACGTCGGCATCCACTTGCGTCGCCTTTCTCGCGAGTTCGAGCGAGTCGCCGGTGAAGTCGGCGATGGCCTGAACCTCCGCACGCTGGTAGTTGTGCGCAAGTATCACCGCATTGCGTTCGGCCTTGAGCCTTTTGATTTCGTCGGTTATCGCTTCGGTCATGTATGCGTCCTCCTGTGGAAATGCGGGCTGTCCCCGCGCCGTCCGAAAAGAAGCTCTTCGCCTATCGTCTTGAGACGGTATTCAAGGCAGTGGCGGCAGAGCGAAGCCTGCTCGTCGAGGCAGGGCTTGCCCTCGTAAAGCTGGTATGAGCGCCGGTAGCGCGTCTCGGTCACGTTCGGCATTATCACGTTCGCGCCGGCCATGACGCCCTGTTCGCGTCCGTCGTCCGCGAGAGCCTGAAGCGCGGTCGCGGCGGCGATGTTGACATCGTGCAGGTAGAGGCGGGTGACGGCGATCATCTTCAGGCCCAGCTGCAGGCGCTCCGCCTTGGAAAGCGCCGGCGCAGTTGCGGCAAGCGGTGTGTCTGGATGCGGAATGTAGGGGCCCATGCCGATCATATCGACATCCATCTCGCCATAGAACCAAATGTCGTGCGCGAGATCCTCTGCCGTCTGCCCTGGCAGCGCACACATCACGCCGGTGCCTACCTGATAACCTGTCCGCCGCAGAGCTCTCAGGCATTCAACCCTGCGCTCCCAGCTGCACTCCACAGGATGCAACGCCGCGTACAGCTTCGGGTTCGAGGTCTCGATTCTCAGCAGGTATCGCTCAGCACCTGCCTCGCGCCAGCGGCGATAGACAGGCTCTGTCTGCTCACCGAGCGAAAGCGTGACGCCTAGATCAAGCGGAGCAATCCGGCGAAGCACTTCCTCGATGAACTGCGTGTGGGCCTCGCTCTCGATCTCACCCGACTGCACCACGAGCGAAGCGTAGCCTAGCGACTTTGCCGCCTTGGCTGCGGACACTATCTCGTCCGCCGAAAGCGAATATCTGGCTGTAGCCCCGTTAGACTTGCGTATACCGCAGTAGAAGCAATCCTTCGCGCATATGTTCCCGGCTTCGACAAGTCCACGAACCGACACGCCCTTTCCGCAGCATTTGAGCTTCACTTCGCGTGCAGCGGCGTAGAGTCGGGCAAGGTCTTCCGGCTCGCTTAGCGAAAGCAGAAACGCCATGTCGTCCACCGAGAGGGCGCGTGCGCTCTCCACAGCTTTGGCGAGTGTTCCGTCCAATCTGTTCAGTTCGAGGGTCATTTGTGATATTATACCAAAATCACTGGCCGCATGCGGCGGATACGAGGCTTATGTTGCGCCAACTGCCACGACGCCAACGTATGAACGAGCCTATGCAGATTATGACGACATACACGACCATCGTCCCCCAAAGATCAGACATCGATCCACCGACATGCGCGACGATTCCGACTATCGGTAGCCACACGCAGAAGGCCACGATGAACATCCACCAGAACACGAACTTGGTGTCGCCAGCACCCTTGAGCGCGCCGGAGATTATGATGTCCGTAGCGTCGAACACCTGCCATGCCGCCATCCACAGGAATAGCGTCGAGCCAAGCGACACGAACTCCTCCGATACCTCGACGCTCTCCGGCGAAAAAAGCGAGAGTATGGGACGGCAGAACACGACCGCGAGAAGAGAAGTCACAGTGACGAAGGCGACCCCCAGCTGCAATGTGCGCATTGCGTTCTCGTGAGCTGCGGCGGAGTCTCCGCGTCCCTGCGCCTGGCCCACGAGCGTCGCCGCACCAAGAGCAAAGCCCTCCATCGGCGCGAAGATCAGATAGTTCACTGCGAAGCAGGCGTTGGACACCGCGAACGCGACATCGCCGACCCTGCCGGTCACGAACACGAATATCGTAAACGAAAGCATGTTCAGCACGGTGTATGCACCGGCTGGCACCCCAAAGCGCAAAATCCGCAGTATCAGCGGAACCATAGCGCCCTTCTCACGGCTATACCCGGCCACGGCCGCAAGCACGATCCACTGCAACGCAGTAGAGGCCACAGTCGCATACGCCGCACCAGCCATGCCGAGTCGGGGCAGCCCGCACCAACCGAAGATCAACAGCGGGTCTATCGCCGCATTGAAGACATTGCCGAGCACGTTCACCCAAAATACTAGGCGCGTCCTGCCAAGTCCGGTGAAATACGACGAGACGGCCATCTGCAGAAACAGGAAGATTCCTCCAGCAGTGACTATCCTGAAATACACCACCTCACGCGATAGCACCTCGGGGCTCGCTGTGAAGCGCGCGAGCAGCGCTGAACCGGCAGGCACAAAGGCAAGTGCGATGACGCCGAACGCAACCGCAAGCATGTTGCCGGCCCTCAGGCTCATGCGGCACATCCGCGGATCTCCCGCGCCGTGGTACTGGGCAACGAACGTGCCAGAGTATGCGATTACGGAATGGAAGAATCCGAGAATGTTGAATGCCAGTATCGAAGCAGGCAACGCAGCCTCGAGCGACGCCATCGACTCGCGGGCGAGGTATGCGCGGTCAACGAACTGCATGACCGCATTGTTCACCATGCCCAGTGCGAGGGGCCAGACCAGCTTCAGTATCTCGCGATAGCTCTTCATTAAAACAAAGCGCCCCTCGCGAACGAGGGGCGCGATGTTGCTTGACGCGCCAGATTACTTGTTGAGCGCGGCGGTTACGTCGGCGAGAACCTGACGGAGAGCCTTCGGGACGCGGCGGGCCGTCTTGGAGGCGACCTTAGAGTCCTTGGACGGCTTTGCATCGTACTCGTCGTACGAAGCGCCGACCGTGGCGATCTCCTTCTTCCAGCCCTCGACGTCAACCTTGAGGATCTCGTCGAGATCGGCCTTGACGACGTGGAACTTCGCCTTCTCGTCGTTGTTCGTAAGGTCGATGTCCTTGGCGAACGGGATGTTTCCGATCGGGGTCTCATTGGCTTTGACCTGACCCTCAATGCGCTGGCAAATCCACTTGAGAACGCGGCTGTTGTCGCCGAAGCCGGGCCACATGAAGCGGCCGTCGTCGCCCTTGCGGAACCAGTTGACGAAGTATATCTTCGGAAGCTTAGTCGCGTCGGCGCTGGTGCGCTCCATCTCCAGCCAGTGCTGGAAGTAGTCGGCGACATTGTAGCCGAAGAACGGAAGCATCGCCATCGGGTCGCGGCGAACCTGGCCGATCTGATCGGAGATGACAGCAGCGGTGACCTCGGAACCGGCGGCAGAACCCATGAACACGCCATGCGTCCAGCTCTTGGCCTCGTTCACCAGCGGGATGGTCGAAGGACGGCGGCCTCCGAAGAGGATCGCATCGATCGGCACTCCGGTGGGCTTCTTGTTGTAGAGTCCATTGAAGCCAGCCTTGTCGAGCACGGGGCAGTTCTCGGCGGGAGCGGTGAAGCGGCTGTTCTTGTGGGCCGCGACGTAGCCGAGCTCCTTGATCTCCTTCTTGGTCATGCCGGGCTTCGGGCCCATGCGGTACGGATCGTCAGCGCAGACGTAGCAGGGGTTGCCCTTCCAGTCGACGCCTTCCTTCGGGGCCTTGATGCCCATGTCTTCCCACCAGATGTCGCCGTCGGGCGTAAGGACGACGTTCGTGAAGATCGTGCCCTTCTTGCAGCTCTTGAGCGCGTTGGGGTTGGAGTCGTTCGAGGTTCCCGGCGCGACGCCAAAGAAGCCGTTCTCGGGGTTGATGGCGTAGAGGCGGCCGTCTTCACCGGGCTTGAGCCACGCGATGTCGTCGCCAATCGTCTGGAGCTTCCAGCCAGGGAGCTTGGGAAGCATCATGGCGAGGTTGGTCTTGCCGCAGGCGGACGGGAAGGCCGCTGTGACGTGGTACTGCTTCTTCTCGGGGCTCGTGAGCGTGAGGATGAGCATGTGCTCGGCCATCCAGCCCTGATCCTTCGCCATCTTGGAGGCAATGCGGAGCGCGAAGCACTTCTTGCCGAGCAGCGCGTTGCCGCCGTAGCCCGAACCGAACGACCAGATTTCGCGGTCCTCGGGGAACTGCGTGATGTACTTGTCGTCAATCTTCTTCGCGCAGGGCCACGCAACATCCTTCTCACCCTTCTTGAGAGGAGCGCCGACGGAGTGGATGCAGGGGATGAACTCGCCGTCGGTGCCGAGATACTTGAGAACCTGATCGCCCGTGCGGGTCATGATGTTCATGTTGACGACAACATAGGGCGAGTCAGTCAGCTCGATGCCGTACTGGGTAATCGGGTTGCCGATCGGACCCATCGCAAACGGGATGACGTACATCGTGCGGCCCTTCATGCAGCCGGTGTAAGCCTTCGTCATCTTCTTCTTCATCTCGACGGGATCCATCCAGTGGTTCGTCGGACCCGCGTCGATCTCGCGCTTGGAGCAGATGAACGTGCGGCCCTCGACACGCGCAACATCGCTCTCGTGCGAGCGGGCGAGGTAGCATTCGGGGCGCTTCTTCGCGTTCAGCTTGATGAACTGGCCCTTCTTGACCATCATCTCGCAAATCGCGAGGTGCTCGGCCTTCGTGCCCTTCACGACCACGATCTTATCGGGCGTGCAGATCTTGTTCCACTTGTCAACCCAAGCGAACACCTTGGCGTTCGCGAACTTCGGCGTCTTGGCCATGTTTTTTTACTCCTTAGTTTCCCACATGGGGTGTTACGAAAGTATTGAATGCATTATACCATATTTCCCCCGCACTATGCAATAGGGGGAAAACAAAATATTGTAACGCAGCACAATGCAATATGGAGAGGGATTTGGTGGCCAAGGCCGGGATCGAACCGGCGACACACGGATTTTCAGTCCGTTGCTCTACCAACTGAGCTACCTAGCCACAGCCGTCGGTGAGAATGGTAGGAGCGCAGGGATTCGAACCCTGGACCCAGTGATTAAGAGTCACTTGCTCTACCAGCTGAGCTACGCTCCCATTCACCGATTTCACTGGAGCGAGGAACGGGATTCGAACCCGCGACAACCACCTTGGCAAGGTGGCACTCTACCAACTGAGTTATCCTCGCATCGTGAAAACAGTGCGTAGTATATCATATCCGACTGACACTGCGCAAGGGGAAAAATAAGAAAACTTATTTAATTATAGAAAAGATATGATAAACCGCAGATTTTTACGCATAAAAAGCCGGAATGATTGGCGCGATTCGAGCGCCAATGGCCGGGGGCCCCTTTTCCTGCCCGAGGAACGAGGGCAAAAAAAGTGCCGGCGCTATTCGAGCGCCCTTAGGCGCGAAGAATCATCTGCGAGGCCGTAGGCCGACGCGGAGAATGCACCTTTGCAAACGCAAACCCGAAGGGCGCCCAAGCGGGTGCGCGGACGCTGCCGGCTTTTTTGGGTACAAAAAAAGCCGGCGGCGTCCTACTCTCGCACGGGCGGGTCCCGCACTACCCTCGGCGATGGGGCGCTTGACTTCAGTGTTCGGAATGGGAACTGGTATTTCTGCCCCTCTATGGCCACCGGCATGAAAGCCGCAAGT
>JAFPUH010000004.1 GCA_017395505.1 Kiritimatiellia bacterium | reverse complement strand
GCCGACGTTCACGTGCGGCTTACCGCCGCGATCGAATGTTTCCTTAGCCATTTTTGTTAGCTCCTGTGAGTTGTTGTTTCTTCTGTGCCTCAGCCTCGCTGGAGCCACCTAGCGGAATCGAACCGCCGACCTCTTCCTTACCAAGGAAGTGCTCTACCTACTGAGCTAAAGTGGCATCCTTCGAAGATGAAAACTTGCGTAGTATACCATATTCGGCTCTGGCGCGCAAGGGGGTGGGGGCATACAAAAACGCAACCGGGAAAATCACCCTTGGGCGGCACTTGACGGAGGGCATACAAAAGCGGTATAATTTCTATATAGACTTTTTGGAGGAATAATATGTCCGAAGACCTGCAGAGCCTGCTTGAGAAAATCAACCGCGACGGCGTCGAGAAAGCGAACGCCGCCGCAGACAAGATCATTGCCGACGCGAAGGCGAAAGCCGCCGAGATCGTGAAGGCCGCCACCGCCGACGCCGCCAAGGCCAAGGCCGACGCCGAGAAGGCCGCCGCCGACTACACGGCACGCGCCTCTGAGACGGTCGCCCAGGCGGCGCGCGACACCATACTTAAGATAGAGGCGTCGGTCACAGCCATGCTGACCGCCCTTCTCGCGAAAGATGTTGATGCCACGCTGTCCGACGAGAAGAACGTCGCAGCGCTCGCGCTCGAAGCCGTGAAGGGTCTGGTCGGCGACGCAGAGGTTGCGGTGCCAGCGAAGCTCGCTCCGGCGCTCAAGGCCCAGCTCGCCGCGCAGAAGAACCTCACGGTCGTCACTGACGAGACCATCGGCACTGGCTTCTCGGTCCGTCTAGACGGCGGGCGCGTCGAACACGCCTTCACCGGTGCGGCCATTGCGGATGAGCTGGCGAAGCGCCTCCGTCCCGACCTCGCCAGGCTCGTGAAGTAATCCCCGCCGCATAAAGCTGATGACTATAGACTATATAGTATCCTCCTTGCCGCCGCTCGCGTTCGACGCCCCTGCGCCTATGACGCCAGCGACATTCGAGGAGCTTGCGGGTGACAGCATAAGGGCCGGGCTTTCAGCCTGGGCCGATATCGAGGCACAGCTGCGCAACGCCCTTGTCGAAGGGCGCGGAGGCGCCGACAGGTTCAAGCGCCCGGCGACGGGCTGCTCCGTCTACTGGAGGAATCGCGTGCTCGAATGCTTCGCCGAGAAGGATGTCGCCAGGCGCGACGAACTTCTCGACCGGGTCTGGTGGGACGCCGCAGGCGAGTTGACAAAGCCTGCGGATCCGCTCGGCGCCGGAGCTCTCGCGACATACGCGGTCAGGCTGAGGATCGCCGCGAAGAGAACAGAAATTTCCAAGGATGCAGGCAACGCCGCGTTCGACAGGCTTACAGCCACGACAAAGGAAGCTATATGACAACTACAGGAAAGATCGTCGCCGTAAACGGAAACATGATCACCGTCGCCTTCGACGGAGCCGTGGCGCAGAACGAGGTTGGCTACGCCATTCTTGGCGATAAGCGCCTCATGGCAGAAATCGTCCGCGTGCGCGGATCGCGCTGCGACCTTCAGGTGTTCGACGCCACGACAGACCTATCTGTCGGCGACAAGGTCGAATTCACCGGCGAGCTCCTCGCGGCCGAACTCGGGCCGGGCATGCTAGCGCAGGTCTACGACGGCCTGCAGAACCCGCTCGCCGACCTCGCCAAGGAAGCCTCGAAGATTTCGAAGGACGCCGAGTTCTTCCTTCAGCGCGGAATGTACCTGCCAGGCCTGCCGCGCGACAAAAAGTGGGACTTCCACCCGACTGCGAAGATCGGCGATCGCGTAACCGCCGGCGAAGCGCTCGGCTGGGTGACCGAAGGCATCTTCGACAACAAGACGATGCCTGGCCACAAGATCATGGTGCCCTTCGCGCTTGGCGGCGTCTACACGGTGAAGACCCTCGCGCCCGCGGGCGACTATACTGTTACGGATGACATCGCGACGCTGGCGGACGCGAACGGCAAGGAGATAAAGGTGCAGATGATGCAACGCTGGCCGGTCAAGGTGCCGATCAAGTGCTTCACCGAGCGCCTTGAGCCGACCGAGACCCTCGAGACGACCGTCCGTACGATCGACACGTTCTTCCCGGTGGCTGTCGGCGGAACCTACTGCATTCCCGGCCCCTTCGGCGCCGGCAAGACGGTTCTCCAGCAGACGACGGCGCGCTACGCGAAGGTCGACATAGTGATCTCCGCCGCATGCGGCGAACGTGCCGGCGAGGTCGTCGAGACCCTTAAGGAATTCCCTGAGATCGTTGACCCGAAGACGGGCCAGTCTCTGATGAAGCGCACCATCATCATCTGCAATACGTCGTCCATGCCGGTCGCATCGCGCGAAGCTTCGGTGTACACGGCCGTGACGCTCGCCGAATACTTCAGACAGATGGGCCTCAACGTTCTCGTGCTTGCCGACTCGACGTCGCGCTGGGCGCAGGCAATGCGCGAACTTTCCGGGCGTCTCGAGGAGATTCCTGGCGAAGAGGCGTTTCCCGCCTACCTCGAGAGCCGCATAGCGGCGTTCTACGAGCGCGCGGGCCGCGTAAAGCTCAAGGACGGCAATACGGGGTCCGTGACGATAGGCGGCACGGTCTCTCCTGCCGGCGGCAACTTTGACGAGCCTGTGACCCAGGCGACCCTCAAGGTCGTCGGCGGGTTCCATGGCTTGAGCCGCGCCCGCTCCGATGCGCGCCGCTACCCTGCGATCGATCCTCTAGACAGCTGGAGCCACTACAACTCCGTCATAGAGCAGGACCGCGTCGAGATGGCTCGCTCCATCCTCCGCAAGGGCAACGAGGTCGGACAGATGATGAAGGTCGTCGGCGAAGAAGGCACGAGCCTTGCAGACTTCACGACCTACCTTAAGGCGGAATTCCTCGATGCGGTGTATCTGCAGCAGAACGCATTCAGCGACTCTGACGCGACAACGCCCGTCGAACGCCAGCAGGTGATGTTCGGCATCGTGGAGAAGGCGCTGCTGTCCAGCTACTCGTTCGCAGAGAAGGATGAGACTCGCCAGTTCTTCATGGATCTTCAACAGACGTTCATCGACTGGAACGACAAGCCGTTCGGCTCCGACGAGTTCAAGACGCTCAAGGCTTCGCTTGAGAAAAAGATTGAGGAGGCTTCCAATGTTCAATAACAAGGTTTACCACAAGATCGACGCGCTCTCCGGTTCGGTCGCGACACTTCGCGCCGAGGGCGTGAAGTACAACGAGATTGCCGAGATCGAGAGCCGTGCGGGCACGTCGCTCGCGCAGGTCATCAAGCTCGATGGCCCGAACGTGACGCTTCAGATCTTCGCGGGTGCACGCGGCGTCGACACTGCCGCGAAGGTCCGCTTCCTCGGCGAGACGATGAAGGTTCCCTTCTCCGAAGCGCTTCTCGGCCGTGCATTCACCGGCTCGGGGCTTCCGAGAGACGGTGGCCCTGCGATCACCGAGAATCCCTCGCCGATTGGGCAGCCCTCCGTCAACCCGGCGAAGCGTATCATGCCGAACCGCATGGTGAAGACGAACATCCCGATGATCGACCTCTTCAACTCGCTCGTCATCTCGCAGAAGCTCCCGATATTCGCAAAGGCCGGCGAGCCATACAACGAGCTGCTGGCGCGAATCGCGCTCCAGGCCGACTCTGACGTCATCGTGATCGGCGGCATGGGCCTCAAGTACGACGAGTACCTTAAGTTCCGCAACACGCTCGACAAGTCGGGCGCGCTCGCGAAGACCGTGATGTTCGTCCACACCGCCGCAGACCCGACGGTTGAGTGCGTGCTCGTACCAGACGTCTCGCTCGCGGTCGCCGAAAAGTTCGCGCTCCAGGGCAAGGACGTTCTCGTGCTCCTGACTGATATGACCTCATTCGCCGACGCAATGAAGGAGATCGCGATCACGATGGAGCAGATCCCCTCCAACCGAGGCTACCCGGGCGATCTATATTCGCAGCTCGCCGCGCGATACGAGAAGGCTGTTGACTTCGACGGCGCAGGCTCGATCACCATCCTCGCCGTCACGACCATGCCTGGCGACGATGTGACGCACCCTGTGCCGGACAACACGGGCTACATTACCGAGGGCCAGTTCTACCTTCGCAACGGGCGCATCGAGCCGTTCGGTTCACTCTCGCGTCTGAAGCAGCAGGTCAACAAGGGTGTGGACAAGTTTGTGGAGATCGACGGCAAGAAGGTCAACATAAACAAGACGCGTGAAGACCATCGTACCATCATGGACGCAATGATCAAGCTGTACGCGCAGTACAAGGAGACCATTGAAAAGCAGTCCATGGGCTTCAAGATGTCCACGTGGGACCAGAAGCTACTGAAGTACGGAGCGATGTTCGAGGAGAAGATGATGGACCTCTCGGTCAACATCGACCTCATCGACGCGCTCGACCTTGGCTGGAAGATCTTGGCGGAATGCTTCGACCGCACCGAGGTCGGCATCCCGTCAAAGCTCAGCGACAAGTTCTGGCCGAAGTGATGTTGCGCAGATAAGCGCCGTAACTGGACTTGCCGTATTCATCGGCAAGTCTTTTTATTTGGGCGTCGTCGATCCATCCGCGGCACCAGGCAATCTCCTCCACGCAGGATATCTGCAGCCCCTGGCGCTCAATGAGCGCGCGGACGAAGTTTGTGGCGTCCGCAAGCGATTGGTGGGTGCCGGTGTCGAGCCATGCGAAGCCGCGGCCCATCGTCTCTACGTTCAGACGCCCCTCCTCCAGATACTGGCGGTTGAGATCCGTTATCTCATACTCTCCGCGCGCCGACGGCTTCAGGACCGCAGCCTTCTCGACGACATCGCTAGGATAGAAGTACAGCCCGACGACTGCGTAGTTGGACTTGGGCAGTGCAGGCTTCTCCTCAAGCGACACCGCCTTGCCGGACTTGTCGAACTCGACAACGCCGTAGCGTTCGGGATCCGCCACCCTGTACCCGAACACCGTCGGCTCCTTGCGCTCGGAAGCGACCCTGAGAAGCTGCGGCAGGTTGGCGCCATAGAAGATGTTGTCGCCCAGCACAAGACATGCATCGTCTCCGCCGAGGAACTCACGACCGAGCACGAACGCCTGGGCGAGTCCGTTAGGCACTTCCTGAACCTTGTAGCTGAACTTCATGCCGAGCTGGGAGCCATCGCCCAGAAGGCGCTCGAAGTTCGGCAGGTCTGACGGAGTTGATATTATCAGCACCTCGCGAATGCCGGCGAGCATCAGCGTGGATAGCGGATAGAAGATCATCGGCTTGTCGTAGACTGGCAGAAGCTGCTTAGAGACGACGCGAGTAAGGGGGTGAAGGCGCGTGCCTGCGCCGCCTGCCAGAATGATGCCTTTTCTCATTGCTCTCCTTTCACGCCTCGTAGGGCTCAATGTCCTTCAGCGCGGGATGCGCCTGATCCTTCTCAGAAAGCATTATCTCGACGTCAAGCTCCGGCCACTCTATACCGAGCGCCGGGTCGTTGAACATCAGGCCGCGCTCGCTCTCTTTGCAATAGAGGTTGTCACACTTGTACGAGAAAAGCGTATTGTCCTCCAGCACAACAAAGCCGTGCGCAAAACCACGCGGAATGAAGAACTGGCGCTTGTTTTCCGCGCTCAGCACGGTGGCGATATGTCTGCCGAAAGTTGGCGAACCCTTTCGTATGTCAACTGCGACATCCCACACGGAGCCGCTTATCACGCGGACAAGCTTCGCCTGACAATGCTCGCCGGCCTGCCAGTGGAGGCCGCGAACGACGCCCTTCGATGAGAAGCTTTCGTTGTCCTGCACAAAGTCTGCGTCGATTCCGGCGGCCTTGTAGCGGCCGGCATTGTACGTTTCGCAGAAGTAGCCGCGCGCATCCTTGAACACGTCCGGCTCGATAATCTTCACACCCGCAATCTCTGTATCAAGAACTTTCATTGAGGGTATTATACCATTTCGACATCCGCCAACGCAAGCATTAGGCGGCGATTATGGGGCGCGACCACTTGCCGAGGACGGTTTTCGCGAGGGTGGCAGCAAACAACATGGCGAGCACGTACGCGCAGAACACGACGAATTCCGCAACAAGAGGAATGCGGATCAGCGAAACAGCGGAATCGTGCAGCTTGACCGTCTGCAGGAAGATGCCAAGATGTATGAAGTAGAGCGTGAAGCTGCATTTGGCCAACTGGTCCAGAATCCATACCTTGCGGTCCTTCACGCGATCGAATACGACCAGCACAACCGCTCCGAGCAACGTCTTGTGGACGGCATGAAGCGCATCCAGACCGGCAGTCTCCAAGCCTAGCGCCGGGGCGAACGGCATCACCGCAGACACCAGCACGGCGAGAATAGCCAAAAGGACTGAGTTTCGTTTCAGAACTTCGAAGATCTGGACCTTTCGCCTGCAATATACAAACCCAAGCAGGTAAAAGAAGGTGAAATAGACGTAAAGGTGGAATGCATGCGGCCAGGCCAACGCAAAAACCGGCTGCGGACGAACAGGAAAGGTCGACAGCAGTACGAGCGAAACGGCCGCAAGTGGCATCAGAACGCTGCCCTTAAGGCGGCAGAGAGCGGGCGAGACGAGAAAAAGCAGCGATACAAACGGAATATACCAGTATTGCAACTGCATGCGCCCCATCAGCACATCCCTCCAGAATCCAGCTGAGGCCGGAGAGTCGCCGCGCATCAAGCCAATCGCGATCGAGAAGACAAGGAAAGGACTGATCACGTTCGCCAGCTTCTTCATGCCGTAGACCTGCGGAGTCTGAGGGCGCCTGTTGAATATGTGCTGGCAGAGGTAGCCGGAGATGAAGAGGAAGAAGATTGTCGAACTCCTGAAGAAGAAGCGGTCCGGTCCATCAAAGCCAAATACTCCGCAGTAGTGCGTAGCCATTATCATCAGTATGGCAAACGCTCTGAAGTAGTGCATCTGCCAGTCAAACCCGCTCTTGTCTGCCGTGCCCATAGCGAAGATTCTCACCTTTGCGACGATGCCGGGGAAAACCTATCGGCGTTTGCCTCCAGAGTCGCGGCGAGGGCGTCGAGAGTCATTGCACGCAATCCGGCGAGCAGCGCCGCAACTTCGTCAACCGAGGGTGCCGAGGTCTCGTTCTCAGGCGTCCTGTCGCTCTCTACCAGGAGCCGGTCGAGAGGGATTCGCTTCGCCAGCGCCCTATAGTTCACCGCATGGCCGTTCAAGAGGGAAGGTCCAACGGATATGTAGCCGTTCAACGCGACGATGTCGGGGATGAGTCCATCGGACCGCGAAAAGCCGTGAAAGAGGAACGCCGGTATGCGGCCCGTATAAGGACGACACGCCTTTACGACCTCGCCCCAGCACTTTGCGCCGTGCAGGACGACGGGACGCCCGAATTCGGCGGCGATCTCAAGCTGCGCCTCGAATATCTGGCGCATCCGCGTGGAGATGGTGCGATCCTTGAGGCGGTCTAGGCCGATTTCGCCAACACCCGCGGACGGATCGGCGGAAAGGTCGGCCTTGAGCCGATCCGCATCGAATCCGTCAAGATACCACGGGTGTGTGCCGTGGAAGAGAACGGCGTTAGAGGGCTGCGGCAAAGCGAACGGCGAACAGAGGAAGCTCCTCGATTCGCCGCTGGCCGTATGACAGTGGGCGTCTGTGATGCCCACGGCTTACATATCCTTCGTAAGCTCCCAGGTCTTCGCGAGCATGCGCGGAATGTGGAACGGACCCTTGAAGATGTTGCCCTTCGCGGGCTGGGCCACGGTTCCGTCGCGATGCAGGTAGCCGTACCATTCAGGGAACTTCTTGTCCTTGAGGTGCGCCCAGGCCCAATCGCTGACGAGCTTGTGCCACTTCTCGTACTTCTTGTCGCCGGTGAGCTTGTAGGCATAGGCGGTCGCGATGATCGTCTCGCACTGCGGCCACCAGAACTTCATGTCCTGCTCGTAGCACTGCGGCGGCAGGTTGCGGCAGTCCTTGAAGCTGATGATTCCGCCGTACTTCTTGTCCCAGCCCCAGTCCCACGACCAGTCGAGAATCTTGAGGGCAGTCTTGAGGAGCGCCTTGTCGTTGCGCTCGACAGCGACATCCATCAGGAACCAGCTCGTCTCTATGCAGTGGCCGGGGTTGATCACACGGCCGCCGAGAGTGTCGATGAACTCGCCGTTCGAGCCGACGGTCTCAAGGAGCGCCTTGAACTCGGGATGGATGAAGTACTTCGTCAGCAGCTCGATGGACTCCGTGATCTGCTGATCGAGAACGGGGTCGTTGGAGATCTGCTTCAGGACGTTAGCGACGTTGATGAGAATCATCGTAAGGGAGTGCCCCTGGGCCTGCACGACAGGCTCGCACTTCGATGGCATCCACTTCTTCGGGTTGGCGACGAACTTGCGGATGCGCTTGAACAGCTCGACCGACTTCTTCGCCCAAGCCTTGTCCCCGCTCGCGAGGGAGTATTCGGCGTAGGCGATGGCGGCGAAGCACTCGGAGAATACGTAACGACGCTTGCGAAGGCCAACGCCATCCTCGGTCACCTCGAAATAGGCGCGGCCATCCTTGTCGAAGCAGTGCTTTTCGAGGAACTCGCAGCAGCTCTTCGAGGCCTCGAGCCACTCGGGGTCCTTCTTGATGTGGTTGTAGGCATATGCGGTCATCCAGCCGAAGCGCCCCTGAAACCAGACGCTCTTCGTGGAGTCCATCAAGGAGCCATCGCGGTTGAGGCAGGTGTAAACGCCGCCGTGCTTGCGGTCGTAGCCATGCTTCATCCAGAAGGGCATGATGTTGCGGGTCAGTTCTGTGGCGTATTTCTTGTGCCAGTCTTGCCAGTATTTCATGTTTATGGTCTCCAGTATATTAATACGGAACGGTTAACATCGTAGAAGAGATCGGAAGGCTTGTGCCAGCCGCTTTTTATGTCCTTGTAGCGGCGGTCGTGTCCGCGAGGCCAGACGACATGCAGTTCACCGTCGTCGTTGAGGCCGTCGATGAGTGCGATTGTCAGGGGGAACGGCTTGCCGCCGTTTATGCGCTTGTTCGTGTCGTCCTGCTCGTCACGGGTGGCCTCGCGAACCCACATTACGGGCATCTTGCCGTCAAGCCATTCCTTGAGGTGGCGCTCCTCGCCGGCGAAGGTGAGGTTGCTCTCGACCTCGACGACGTCCTTCCTGCTGTCCTTGAGTTTGAGCGTCTTGCCAAGGTTGGACTTCCACTTGGCTATGTTTCCGAAATCGTTGTCCCTGAGCCCGGCGAGCTTCGTAAACCTGTTGAGTTCGCGTATCCATTCCTTGTCGGTCTCAAGCTTGCCCTTGGCGCCCTTCGTCACGCCGTACGGGAGCCTTCCGTAGTGCTTGCACACCCCCATCATCGCGGCCAGGGGGTTCTGGGTCTTGGTGTACACATCGGCGTTCTTGGTGTTGTATATGGCGTACACGCTCGTGGAATCGTAATAGCCTTTGAGCTCCGCTTCGTTCAGAAACGGCATAGCCACAGCCAATATCGCCGCAAGAATCATCTAGGTTCGCAAAAAAGCGACGGCGGCCCTCCCGAAGGAGGGCGCCATCAGTTACGAAAGGTCGGCGACTTACTTGTAGCCGATCTTCTTGAGGCGCTTGACGCAGTCGTCCTTCGCCTCCTTCGAGAGCGAGACGTTCGGCAGGCGCACACCGCCCATGTCGAGGCCCCACACCGCCATCATCGCCTTGCCGCCGGCGACGCCTCCGTACTGCACGAGGATGTCGACGATGTCGCAGACCTTCTTCATGCCGGCCTTGACCTTCGCGAGGTCGCCCTTCTTGACCGCATCCCAGATCTTGTAGTAGACGCCAGCCGAGTAGTTGTAGGTAGAACCGATCGCGGACTGCGCGCCGAGAGCGACAGCGCCGGCGAACCACTCGTCGATGCCCCACGTGATGTCATACTTGCCGCCCAGGCACTTGATGCAGCGCTGGTACATGTAGAGATCGGGATAGTTGAACTTGATGCCGGCGAGGTTCTTGATCTTTCCATCGGCCGCGAGGAGGAACTTCTCCATGTCGAAGTTCACGCCGCTCATGCCGGTGTGGTAGTAGTAGAACGGGAGCTTCGTCGAGGTCTTGAGGGCCTCCTGGAGGTAAGCGACGAGAGCATCGATCGAGCCGGGCTTGAAGAAGTTCGGCGGAACGATCGAGGTCGCGTCCATGCCGCACTTGACGGCGTAGGCGCCGAGTTCCTGCACGTCGGGCAGCGCAAGCGCGCCGATGTGGGCGATGAGGTAGAGCTTGCCCTTGGCAGCCTTCACCCAGGCGTCGAAGACGGCCTCGCGCTCCGCGATCGAGCAGCAGATGCCTTCGCCCGTCGTTCCGGAGATGTAGACGCCCGTGACCTTCTGCTTGATGAGCGTTTCGGCCTGCTTCTTGACGAGCGCAATGTTCACGCTTCCGTCGGGGTTGAACGGCGTGTGGGCCGCCGCGATGAGTCCCTGGAGTTTCTTCATTTGTTTTTTCCTTGTTTGGGGTTTGTTGGTGAAAAGGACTATTCGTACTCGATCCACTTCTCGCGCTCGCGGCACTTCGCCAGGAACTCCTTAGTCGTCTGCCAGACGACCGGGGAGAGCAGTATGAGAGCCACGAGGTTCGGGAAGGCCATGAGGCCGTTGAAGACGTCAGCAAAGCCCCACACGACGGAGACCGTGAGGTAGGGGCCTATGGCGACGACAACGATGTAGAGGAAGCGGTACGTCATGATGACGGACTTCTTCTTGCCCACTAGATACTCCAGGCAGCGCTCTGCGTAGTAGTTCCAGCCGAGAATCGTCGTGAAGGCGAAGAAGCCGAGCGAGACCATGATGAAGAGGCGCGCCGTGAAGTCCGAATTGGGCAGGAACGCGAGCCCCCTGGTGAACGCCTCGATGGTGATCTTGGCGCCCTCCAGTCCGAGCTCGGGACGCCATGTCTCGGCGAGCACGATCGTAAGGCCGGTCATGAGGCAGATGATGATCGTGAAGAAGGTTCCCATCATGCAGACGAGACCTTGGCGGGCAGGCTCCTTCGTCCTGGCGGCGGCGGCGGCGATAGGAGCAGAGCCCAGGCCGGCTTCCGTCGCGAAGATGCTTCGCGCTATGCCCATCTGCATGGCTACAAATATGGAGCCGACAGCACCGCCTGTGGCAGCGGCTGGGTTGAAGGCGGAGCGGACGATCGTCTGGAGCGCCCAGAGGATGTGCGAGATGTTGCCGAGTATGATGAACACGCACATCACCAGGTAGGTCACGGCCATGAAAGGCACGACGAACGTAGATACTGTGGCGATGCGCTTGAGGCCGCCGATAAGCACCATGGCCGTTGCGATGGTCACGATGGCGCCAGCCACGACCGTGCTCACTGCATAGGTCGAGCCAAAGAGGTGCAGACCGGTCGACATGTCGCCGGGGTCGAACCCCGAGTCGAAGAAGATCTGCACCGCCGAGGTGATGCCGTGTATCTGGGTTATCGTGCCGATTCCGAAGAGCGCGGCCAGGGTGCCGAAGATGGCGAACATCACGGCCAGCGGCTTCCACTTCGGGCCGAGCCCCTTCTCTATGTAGTAGAATGGGCCACCAAGGACCTTGCCGTCGCTGTCAACCGTGCGGTACTTGACCGCAAGCAGACCCTCGGCGTACTTTGTGCCCATTCCGAAGAATGCGGCAACCATCATCCAGAAGAGGGCGCCGGGGCCGCCCATTCCGATGGCGGTCGCGACGCCGACGATGCTGCCGGTTCCGATCGTGGCCGAAAGCGCAGTGCAGAGGGCACCGAACGCAGACACCTCGCCGGTCGCTTCTACGCCCTTCTCAGTGCGCACCATGTAGTAGAACGCGCGCTTGAGGTGGAAGAGGTGCTCCATCCTCAGGAACGAGGTCACCACGATTCCCGTAACGAGAACCGTCAATATGAGCGGCAGGCCCCAGACGTAGCTGTCGACCAGGTCAACCAGAGCGGACAACTTCGCCAACCATCCGGACGAAGCCTCTACCGCAGCAGTCGCAAGCATCGCGTTCATGGACGAGAATCCTCTTGGATTTTACTTCTTGAGCGTCTTGAGCGTAAGGCCGGTAAGGTCACGCCCCTTCTCGCGGAAGATGATCGAGCAGATGTAGGCCACGAGCACGCAGACCACAAGGCCGATGCCGCCGAGCAGGAACGGATGGAACTTCAGGCCGAACACGTCGCAGTGGAGTATCTCGCAGCTGAAGCAGACGAAGTAGTTCGCCGCAAGGCCGCAGACCGCAGCCATGCCCTTGATGCGAGGCATGAATACGCCCATGAAGAAGAGTCCCGTGAGGCCGGCCGTCAGCATCGCGATGTACTTGTTGAAGTTGTCGAAGAGCGCCGACGACTCCATGCGAGCAAGGGTGAGCGCCGCCATGATGCCGAGGATGCCCACGACGTATGTGCAGACCTGGCCGCAGCGGATCTGGGTCTTGCCGGGGATGTCAGGCTTGAAGCGCTTAATGAAGTCGGTTACGACAGCGGTCGACGCCGAGGAGAGGTTCGCCGAAAGCGTCGAAATCGTGGCGGCGAAGACGGCCGCAATGACGAGACCGGCGAGCCACGGCGGCATCTCGGTCGCCATGAAGATTGGCAGCACGGAGTCGCCCTTGGGCATGGTGATGTCCATCGCCTCCGGATGGGTGTGGTAGAACGCGAAGAGCGCCATGCCGATTCCGTAGAACACGATCTGCGCGAAGACGCTCATGCAGCCGTTGAACCAGAGCGAACGCTTGGTGGCGTTCTCGTCCGGCGTGGCGATGTAGCGCTGGATGACGCACTGGTCGGAGGTGTAGCTCGAAAGGTTCGAGATGAGGCCCTGAACCGCCACGACCCAGAAGACGGGCTGTGTGAAGAGCAGGCGGAAGTCCCACATCTTGTTCTTGCCGTAGGCGTCGGCGACGTTCCAGAAGGTCGAGAAGTGAGCACCGTCGGGACCGGTCTTCATGATCAGTATGACAAGCACCGAGACGGCGCCGCCCATGAGCACGATACCCTGGACGAAGTCGGACCAGATGACGGCCTCAAGTCCACCGAGCGAGCAGTATATCATCGTGAGTATGCCGCAGATTAGGATGCACGCGTCTATGGATACACCGGTCACGGCGTTGAGCGCAATGGCAGGCAGCAGGGTCACGACAGCGACGCGGCAGACCATGAACACTACGAACGCGGCCGAGCCAAAGAGGCGCACGCCGAGGTTGAAGCGCTTCTCGAGGTACTCGTATGCCGAGGTTATGCCGAGGCGGCAGAAGAACGGCAGGTAGTAGTAGATGGCGACGGGAGCCATGCCTATGATGAAGAACGCCATCACAAAATAGCGCCAGTCCTGCAGATAGGCCTGGGTCGGGATCGCGATGAACGTTATCGAGGAGAGCATCGTGGCGAAGATCGACATTCCGGCGACGTACCAGGGAATCCTGTTTCCGCCGCGAAAGTAGTCGTTCTCGTCCTTCTTCTTGAAGATGAATATGCAGGCCATGCCGACCATCAGCAAGGCATAGACGCCGACGACGCCCCAGGCGGTAGCGCCGAACTTGCCCATCTTCCTGAAGCTTGCGACAGAAACTGTGTTGGTGCGGAGGGCGGGAGCCTTCTCGCCGCCGGCGATCAGGAGCGTATAGCTCTCAGGCGTCTTGCCGGGCTTGAGACCGGCAGCGGCACCGCAACGCGGAACATCACCCTCGGCGATCTCGCCATATTCGCACCAAGCGTCGGTGACGGCGTTGTAGGCGAGAATCTTGCGCTGCCAGCCAAGAGCAACTGGATCGGTCTCTGTCGAACCGTATATCGCACGGGCGACCCAGCCCTTCGAGCCAAAGCCGCCGACGAGCAGGATGTGCTGGTGTCCGCTGGGGAGGAACGCTGCACCGATGGTTGTCATGCCCTCGGGCAGGTCGGAGAGCTTGATGAGGTCGCCGTTGGATATCACATAGGCGTAGCCATCGCGAAGCGGAGTCTTGTCCTCAAGCGAGAAGCCGCCGTAGACGACGAGGCGCTTCTCCTTCTGGTCGCCGTTCTGAACCGCGGCAACCATCTGCGAACGGTTGGGACCGGGCAGCTCGGCGATGAGCTGCCATCCGTCACCGCCCTTCAGGGACAGGGCGTATATCTCGCGACCGGCGACGACATACACCTTGTCGCCGTCGCACGCGGCGGCGCCCATCAGAACCTGGCGGGGCAGCTGGGGTAGCGGCTCGACGGAGTCTCCCGTGAGGATGTAGGCGTCTGAAAACACCTGAACGCCGTCATACCCGCCAGCGCAGAAGATGCCGCGCGGGGTCTCGCACGACACGCCCTCGCCGACGATATGGGGCAGCGCTCCGGCAGAGGTCCAGTTGCCGTCCGCATCGCGCACGCTGACGGCATCGAAGCACGTCTTGACGCGGCTACCGTCCTCTCCGACGATGAAGTCGGTGCCGCCGGCCACCAGAAAGCGACCATCCGGCAGAAAACCTGCGAAAGGCCTGGCCACGCTGACCGGCATTGTCTCGGGAGCCTTCCACTCGACGCTGATCGGAGTGGCGAACGAATTCAACGTGGCGCAAAGCGCGACGGCGAGTAGTCTTGTCTTCATGTTATCTGGACCTTTCCAAGGTTAAAGCCTTATGCCGCCGTATCACCTCGCGAGGAACTCGCGGGGCTCAAGCCTGCAGAAACGGATCGTGGCATAGCCGGCGCCCTCGAAGAGCACGCCGATCTCGCCGTTCTTGAGGATCGTCATATCGGAGTAGGCCGCGCCGGCGGGCTCGATGGACACGCCAGGCGTCCAGGTCTTGCCGTCGTCCCAGCTCGTACGCAGGAAGAGGTTGTTGCGGCCGCGCGACTTGCAGTTCGAGAAGAGAAGCACATGCTCGGGCAGATCGGCGTTGGAGGTCTTGTCCGAACCCGACGCCCTGGCGAGAGGATACTTCATGAGCTGAGCGTTGCAGGCGGGGTCGAGCAGATCGTAGTTGGTCTCGGAAGTCCAGGTCTTGCCCTGGTCGGTAGAGCGGTGCACCTCGCGGCTGCCGGCCTGGCAACGGGAGTTGATCATCCACGTGCCGTCGTCAAGCTCGACGAACTTGCACTCGTCGCCCTGCTTGACAGGGTTGCCGAAATGACGCCAGGTCTTGCCGTGGTCGCTTGAGCCGAAGAGAGCCACCTCGGTCGGACCGCCCACGCGCACGATGGTATGCATGAGCGTGCCGTCCTTCATCTGCACTCCCGAGCCGGAAGAGATGAAGATGAAGCCGCCCTGGCCGCGCATGCCGCCAAAGTTCCACCCCTCGAATGCGATGTCCTTCGAGATGTCGCGAGGCTTCGACCATGTGGCGCCGTTGTCCTTCGACTCCTGCACGAAGAACTGGTAGATGTCCTTCTGGTGCTTCCACTCCCACACGTTGTAGAAGAGGAAGATCGTTCCGGTCGTCTCGTCCACGATGAGGCTGGGGTCGGAGCCGCTCCACTGCTCCTCCTCGTCCCAGCGCCATGTCCACGTGTTCACGGGATCGCTCCACGTCGCACCGTTGTCGGACGAGCGGCGGCAGCTGATGTTGATCGGCTGGTATATGTTGAGGTCGCCGCCGTTGCGGCTTCTGGCGTCGCACACCGCAACCAAGTCGCCGTTGGGCGCGGTGCATATCGCAGGGATGCGGTAGACGGCTATGCCGCCGTCGCCGTTCTTCCAAAGGATGGTCTGCTCGCTGACCGCGAGCGCATTCACCGACGCTGCAACCAGCGCGACCGCCAGAAGTTGCCTTTTCATCATACACCTCCTACCTTCAAGATGTGGATATTATCGCAAACTTCTGCGCGTTTGTAAAGAGTGTTCTTCTCAGAAATGAAGAACCTTCGGAACGTGTCCGGCGGCCTCTTCGGGGGAGAATTGGGCGAAGGCCATCACTATGAGCCTGTCGCCGACGCGGCCTTTGTGGGCGGCCGCGCCGTTCAAGCAGCACACATGGCTGCCGCGCGCACCCTCTATCGCATACGTCTCGAATCGGTTGCCGTTCTCGACGTCGGCCACAAGTATCTTCTCGTAGGGCACGATGCCGACGGCCTCCATGTCGTCGGGATCGAGCGAAAGCGAGCCCTCGTAATCCAGGCAAGCCTCCGTCACCCGTATGCGGTGGAGCTTCGCCTTAAGCAAGGTAAGCATCATGATCCGAGCCTCTCCTGTATCATATCGACCGTCACGACAACGTTCTTCATCTTCGCGTTGCCGGGCGCCTCGTACATCACGTCGGTCATCAGGCGCTCCATCTCGGCGCGGAGTCCGCGGGCGCCGGTCTTGCGCTCGAGGGCCTTCTTGGCGAGGGCGCGCAGCGCGTCTGGCTCGAACGAAAGGTTCACGCCGTCCATCTTGAGCAGCTTGGTGTACTGCTTCACGAGGGAGTTCTTCGGCTCGGTAAGAACGCGCACGAGATCATCCTCGGAGAGCTCCTTCATGGACGTGATCACTGGCAGACGTCCCGTGAACTCGGGTATGAGACCGAACTTTACCAGGTCCTCGGGGCGCACTTCAAGAGGATTGATCTCGCCGTCGGAGGCCTTGGCGGACTCATCCTCGACGAAGCCGATCGCACGGCGGCCTGTCCTCTCGCCGACGATGCGGTCGAGCCCGACGAACGCGCCGCCGCAGATGAAAAGGATGTTGGATGTGTCGACCTCGATATACTCCTGGTCGGGATGCTTGCGCCCGCCCTTGGGCGGCAGACGGCATATCGTGCCCTCGAGTATCTTGAGCAATGCCTGCTGCACGCCTTCGCCGGAGACGTCGCGCGTGATGGAGACGTTGTCCGTCTTGGAGGCTATCTTGTCGATCTCGTCCACATAGATTATGCCGCGCTTTGCGAGCTCGACGTTTCCGTCGGCATTCTGCAGAAGATAGCGCACCAGGTTCTCCACGTCCTCGCCGACGTAGCCGGCCTGGGTCAGCACCGTCGCATCGCCTATGGCGAACGGCACGCCGAGTATCTTGGCGAGAGTCCTGGCGAGCAGGGTCTTGCCTGTGCCCGTGGGGCCGATGAGAAGGATGTTCGACTTCTCTATCTCGACGCCGTCGTCGGCTTCTCCCGCCTCGGCCGCCTCTAGACGGCGGTAGTGGTTGTGCACGGCGACGGAGAGCACCTTCTTCGTCTCCTCGTGGCCGATCACGAACTGGTCGAGAAACTCCTTGATCTGGCGCGGGGTGGGAGTCGGCGGCAGGGCGGGCGCTCCGCCGGCCCTCTTCTCGGCGCGCTCCACCATCTCGTTGGCATGCTTTACGCAATCTACGCAGATGCCCCCGTCGGAGCCCTGTATTATCGCCACCTCGCTCGAACCGCGTCCGCAGAAAGAGCAGAACAGATCGTCGGACTTCTTCTTCATCGTGTTGCTCAGGACGGATTGACGACCTTGTCGATAAGCCCCCACGCCATGGCGTCCTCGGCGCTCATGAAGTGGTCGCGGTCGGTGTCGCGGACGACATCCTCGATCTTCTGCCCGGAGTGCTTCGCAAGAATGCCGTTGAGTATCTCCTTGAGGCGCAGTATCTCGCGGGCGGTGATCTCTATGTCGCTGGCCTTGCCCTCGGCCCCGCCCCAGGGCTGGTGTATCATTATGCGGGCATTGGGGAGCGCATGGCGCTTGCCCTTGGCGCCCGCTGTCAGCAGAACGGCGCCCATCGACGCGGCCTGGCCTATGCAGTAGGTGGCGACCGGGCATTTGACGAACTGCATCGTGTCGTATATCGCGAGACCTGCCGTAACGCTGCCGCCCGGAGAGTTTATGTAGACGTTGATGTCCTTCTTCGGATCCTGCGACTGCAGGAAGAGCAGCTGGGCGCAGACGGCGTTGGCCATCTCGTCGTTGACCTCGCCCGATATGAAGACGATCCTGTCGAGGAGGAGGCGCGAGTAGATGTCGTACGTACGCTCGCCCTTGCCCGTCTGCTCGACGACATAGGGAATCATGTAGGATTTCATTTCGCGTTGGCCAGAATGAATTCGACAACCTTCTTGCCGCGCTCCTCGCCCTTGGCCTCGATCTTCTCCGCCTCGGCGATGGCGTCGATTACATACCACAGGCGAACCTGCCTGGTCGCGTTCTCCTCGGCGTCCTTGAGAATCTTCTCGCGGTTCTGCTCGAAGTACTCCGCCGTGAGGCCGGCGTACTGCGCACGCTGCGCAAGCTGGTTGAGGTAGCCGTCCATGGCGCGGTGCACCTGGCTCTGGGGAACGTCGAAGTCGACCTTCTTGAGCAGCATCTCGACGGCGTCGTTCTCGCGGCGTGCGGCCTCCTGCTCGACAGCCTGCTTCTCCATCGACTCGCGGATGGTCTTCGTGAGGGCCTCGACGCTCTCGGCCTTCGCCTTCTCGGCGAACTCGGCGTCTGTCGGCAGCACGCGGCGGCGGAACGCCTTGAGCGTGACGGAGTAGACGGCCTTCTTGCCCTTGAGCGGCTCGGGTGCAGACGCCTTGTCGAACGTCGCCTTGACCTCGGCCTTCGTCTCGCCGGCCTTCATGCCCTTCACGGCCTCGAGTATCTCGGGCAGGAAGCGCCCTTCCTCGACCTGCGTCCAGAAGCCCGTGCCGCTGGCCACGATCTTCGCGTCGGGGGCAAGCTCGAGAATCGGCTTGCCGTCGACAGTGCCAGTATAGTCGATCTGCACGAAATCGCCGGCGGCAACGGTCTCGCCTTCCTTGGCGTCCTCATACTTCGCGTAGGCGGCGCGGAGGCGCTCGATCTGCTCGGCAACGGCGGAATCCTCCACCTTGGCGTTCGCCGGGGCGATCTTGAGGCCCTTGTAGGCGGGCAGCTTGAAGACCGGCTTGACGTCGATTATCGCGGTGAATCCGCCGCCGGTCGCGTCGCACTTTACATCCTGCACGTCGGCAAGCGCCACCTCATCGACGCCCTCCGCCTTGACGGCGTCGGCGTAGTGCCTGCGGAACATCGTACGCTGCACTTCATCCTTGATCTGCGCGGCGAACTGCTTGCGGATAAGCTCCACAGGAGCCTTGCCCGGACGGAAGCCGGGCAGGCGGGCCTCCTTGACGAAAGTCTTCTCGACCTCTTTGACGCACGCGGCAGCCTCTTCCGCGTCAAGGGTAACGACCAACTTGACCTGACACTTGTCCAACTTCTTAGTATCTGTCTTCATCCTAGTCTCCTATGGTGGAAAAATCAGTTTGCATATTGTACCAAATAGCACCGAATCCGTCAAAACGGACAAGTGCGACCAACCTTGTGCGCTATAACTACCTTACGCCGCCGTTCGCCTTGGCGAGCTTCTTGAGCTTGGCGGCGTAGTTCAGCCTTTCGACGGCGGACATGCGATCTATGTAGAGAATTCCGTTGAGATGGTCGATCTCGTGCTGAATCGCCCGCGCAAGGTAGCCGCGCGCCGTAATCATCTGGGGACGGTTCTCCTCGTCCATATACTGCGCGGTGACCTGGGCCGCGCGCGTAAGCGAACCGCCTATGCCGGGGAAGCTTAGGCAGCCCTCCTTGTCGCAGACACACCCTTCCTGGGCGACGATCTCTGGATTCCACATTTTGAGAGGCATGGGAATCGGCGCGTTGAAGACCTCGTCCTCTGGCTCGTCGCACCCTTCCGGAACGTCTATGACGCACACTCGCTCCGTGCGCCCAACCTGCTGGGCCGCAAGGCCGACGCCCTTTGCGTGGTGCATGGTCTCGACCATATCGTCCGCCAGGGCGCGAAGAGCGTCGGTCACGACCGCAACTGGCGCCGCCTTCTCGCGGAGCACCTTGTCACCATACTTGCAGACCTTGAGAACCATGTCAAACCCCCGTAGAGCCGAAACCGCCGGAACCGCGGTCCGTCTCGTCTATCCCGTCCGCCTCCTCTATCTGCGCCTGAAGCACGGGGGCGACGACTATCTGGGCGATCTTGTCGCCCTTCCTGACCTCGAAATCGCTGTCGCCGAAGTTGGCGAGTATGACGCCCACCTCCCCGCGGTAGCCGGCGTCGATGGTGCCGGGGGTGTTCAGCACCGTTATGCCGTGCTTCAGGGCAAGTCCGCTCCTCGGGCGCACCTGCGCCTCGAACATCGGAGGCAGCAGCATGACAAGCCCGGTGTGCACGAGGACGCGACCCTTGGCGGGAACGGTCACGTCCTCCACGCTTCTTACATCCATCCCGGCATCGCTAGCGTGCGCATACGACGGAAGCGCCGCATCGGGATGGATCCTCTTGAACCGAAGCGTCATTCTTCCTCTTCAGCCGTCTCGTCTACGCCGGAGAGGTCGGTGGGCTCGAAGCCGAGGCGGTCGAGGTTCCACTTGCGCCATGCCTCCGGCAGCTGTCCCGCCTGCAGGCTGGCGACCTCGTCGCGCACCTGCGAGGCAAGCAGGGCGGCCTTGGCGGCGTCGCCGGGCGTACGGTCGTCGCAGACGACGAGAAGGCCTGCGCCGGAACCTGTGCGGACGAAGCCGGAAACCTCGCCCTTGGAAAGCTTGCGTGCTGCGGAGGCGATGGCGCCCTGGTCGGCGAAATCGCCGGCCTTGAGGTCGCAGACCGCGAAGGTCAGGTTTGTCGACACGTTGCCGGAGGCGAGAACGGCATCAACACCCTGCGCAGCGACAGCCTCGACGGCCGCCTTGAACGCATCACCCTGGGCGGCGCGAAGCGCCCTGGGACGTATGACATCCTTGGCCTCTTCGAACGAGGGCGTGTGGGCCGGGCTGACCTCGGCCTTCTCCACGAGCCAGACCGCCTTGTCGGAACTCACGACGCCATAGCGGAGATCCTCGGACGAAGAATCGAGTTCGGCGACGATTTCGGCAAGGCCCCTGGAGCCCGGGCAGATGGTGGACGCCGGGCGCATGAAGCCGTCGACGTACGAGCCGCCGGTCGTGAACCAGTCGCTGACGGACACTGAAAGACCGTCCTCGCCGGCGATCGCATCCAGACGCGAAACCGATGCGTCGGCAACGCCGGAATAGGCGCGCTGGTTGAGATTCGTCTCGAAGTACTGCACTGCGGCGATGCGGCGGAGCTCAGGCTCGATCTCGCCCCTTACTTCGTCGAAGGACTTCACGACCTCGACGCCGTTGGTGTCGGTCGAGGTGTACTTGTCGATCGTGGAGTCGTAGTAGTCGCGCATGTCATCTTCGGAGACCGGCATCTTCGCAAGAACATCCCCGTTGGTGGCGTCGAACTTGACCATGCGAAGCTTGACACGCTCGGGCAGGGCAAGCGTAGAAACGTTCTCGTCGTACCACTTCCTCAAGCCGTCGTCGTCAAGCGCTACCGCCGCCGCTTCCTCAGGCGACTGGGTGAAGCGGGCAACCCTGACGGTGAAGGTGTCGGTCATGTCGGCGACAGCGCGGTCGATCTCCATCGGCGAAACCCACGAAGCGCTCTCGAGCATCGTATCGGCCACGCGCGACATCGTAAGGCGGCGCTTAAGGAAGTCCTCAAAGCGCTCGGGGCTCACGGCGTTCTCGCGCAGGACGCGCTGGTACAGGGCGAAGCTGAAGCTGCCGTTGACCGCGAAGGAGCGGTCGTTGCGGATCATCTCGCGCACCTCGGCGTCGGTCGCCTCGATGCCGTCGCGCCTTGCGACGGCGATTCCGGCGAGCGTCTCCCAGGCGAGGCGGTTGACCTCGCTCGTCTTGCGGCGCCAATCGCGGTTGCGGCCAAGGCCGCGTATGTCGTCAGCGACGGTTGCGAATTCTGATGCCTTTACGGTTTCGCCCGCGAGCGAGCCGGCGGTTCCGCCGGAGCGCTCCTCGCGTTCGCGCGTCGTGAACAGATCGTCGAAACAGAATGCCGCGGAGATCACCACCGCGAACGCACCCCAGACCCACTTGTTGCGGATCAGCTTGTTGAACTGAAGGATAACCATGTCGTTTTTTTACCTTTGTATCAGAAATCCTCTTCTTCCTCGTCAGCGCCGTCAGAAGAGGAGTCTTCATCATCGGAGGCCGAGGCGTCGTCAGACTCCTCTTCCTCTTCCTCGTCAAGGGCGATGGTCTCGGCGGCTTCGGCGGCCTTCTTGGCGGCGTCCTCCTCCTGCTTGGCCAGCACGCCAGCGCCCTCCTCGCCGCTGTTGATCTCGCTACGGCCCTCGGTGAAGGCGCAACGGTTCTGCAGCTCGCCGTTGGTGTCGAAAGTCATGACCGCGACGGACATCCTGTCACCGATCTCGGGAACGGCGCGGTGGATGCGCACTGCGGTCTTGGGCGAGAGGTGCCAGTCGAGATAGCGGGGCTCGTCATTGAACTCCTTGGTCTCGAAGTCCTGGACAGAAACCATGCCCTGATCGAGCTTGACCACTATGTCGCCGCTGTTGCCGAAGAGCCCTGTGAAGAGATTGTCGTGCGAAGTACGCACCCTGAGCTCGTTGGCGGCGGACATCTTTTCGATAGAGAAGTGGCGGCCCTTCATGGCCATCGTGCCGGTCACGCAGCGCACGACGGCCTCGTCGCCGTCGCCGGTCCTGCGGTAGGTGTAGCGCGAATCGCCCTCGAGATTCTCGACGGTGAAGCCTGGCGCGGTGACGGCGAACATGCCCGGCGCGAGGCCGCGCGGAAGCTTGACCGTGATCGTGCCGGCGTCAAGCGCAATAACGCGCCTCTTCTCGCCGAGCGTCTGAGGCAGCGTAACGAACGCCGCGGAGCCGGACATCAGAACCTCGCTGCCGTCGCCGAACTGTATCGCCATCCGCGAGGATGCGCCGGCCGTCCTGTAGGCGGAGCCGAGCGGATAGAAACGGCCCTCCTCGATGGCTACCCAATCGGCGGCGCCGGGACGGCGCACCTCGCCGACGCCCTCGAGCAGGCGGCACAGCGGCATCAGGTGGAACGGCTTGTCGAGCGAGACCTTCCTGGAGGCCTTGACCTCGGCCTTGTTCCCGTCGGCCGGAGCCTCGGGCTCCTCCGACTCGGCTTCGGCACCTTCCTCGTCGTCCGAGGAGACCTCTTCGGAGTCGACAGGCTCGTCAAAATCGGCGTCGTCCTCGAACTGGGCCCATGCGGCCGAAGCGGCCACGACCGCCGAGGCGCAAGCCAACGTCTTAACAAGTATGTTCATTGCCGTTCCTCCTTAAATGGAATCAAACAAGGTGGGCGCCCTCGGAAGGCTTGATCAGGCTTACCTCGGGCTCGTCGCCGTGCTTGGCCTTGTACTCCTTCTTGATCTGCGCCGCGATCTTGTCGGCGGCCGTCGGGTCGACGAGCAGGCAGCAGCTGCCGCCGAAGCCGCCGCCGGAAAGGCGCGCGCCGTAGACTTCGGGAATGGCCTTTGCGGCGTCGACGATCGTGTCGAGCTCCTCGCAGGAGTTCTCGAACCAGCTGCGGCTCGACTCGTGCGAATCGTACATGAGAGCGCCAAAGGCCTTGAGGTCGCCCTTCTCGAGAAGAGCCGCGCCCTGGAGCACGCGCTCATCCTCACCGATCGGATGAACCGCACGGCGGGCTGTGGTCTCGCTCAGGCCGCCCCTGTAGAGAACCCATTCGGCCATGGTGACATCGCGCAGATGGGTGACGGGCTTCCTGAGGACGCCGGCGAAATACTTGGCGGCGTCTTCGCACGCCTGACGGCGCGAAGCGTAGGCGCCGTCGACAAGGGCGTGCTTGGCGTTGGACTTCACCATCATGAACGCCACCGTGGGGCCGAGGTCAACGGTCTCGAAGGTGTTGTAGCGGAAGTCGCTCTTGACGAGCGCTCCGGCCTTGCCGTACATCGACGAAGCCTGGTCGAGCAGTCCGCAGGGGCAGCCGGCGAACGTATGCTCAGCCTTCTGGCCGATCTTGGCGAGGGTCGTACGGTCCTTATCTATGCCGTAGACCTTGGAAAGCGCGAGAGCCGTGCACATCTCAAGCGCAGCGGACGAGCTGAGGCCGGCGCCAAGCGGGATGTTGCCGAGGAACATGCCCTTCCAGCCGTGCTTCGCCTGTGCGGGAGCGCCGTCGAAGAGCCAGTTGAAGGTGCCGGTGACGTAGTTCTGCCACGTCATCTCCTTAGCAGGAGCGACGGTGTCGAGCGTGAACTTCGCGGTCTCCATGAAATCGCCTGCCGTAAGCTCGCACGAACGGTCGGCAGTCGGCGAGACCGCGAAGAACGTGCCCTTGTCGATCGCGGCGGAGAACACATAGCCCTCGTTGTAGTCGGTGTGGTTGCCGAGCACCTCGATGCGCCCAGGCGCATAGGCGACTACCTGCGGCTTCTCGCCGTACATCTTCTCAAACTTGGAGACCAGCTCTTCGTAGACTTCCTGGTTGAGCATTTTATGGATCCTTTCTTGTTTAAGTTTTCAGACGGACTGCCCGGCCTTGCGGGTGAACGCAAGGGCATACACGAAAAGGTACGCGAAGCAGAGCAGCGGCACGATGAACGAGACGACGAACCCCGCCTTGTCGGCGATGAAGTTCTGCACAAGCGGCAGAAGCGCGCCGCCGATGACCATCTCCATGAACAGGCCGGACGCCTTCTCGGTGTTCTTGCCGAGGCCGTCGACCGACAGGTTGAAGATCGTGGCCCACATCACGGAAGCGCAGAGGCCGCAAGCGATGAAGAAGAACGCCGAAACGGGCAGGGTGCCCACGCCGAACGGAACGCCGACGGAGACCTTGGCTAGAGCCATGCCGAGGGCGACGAACACGACGCCCAGACCGGCCGTGGCGAGCAGCAGCATGCGCGGCGTAACCTTGCCGCCGATGGCGGAACCGATGAACCGGCCTACGAGCATGAGGGCGCAGAACGCGCCGAACGCGCTGCCGGCGATGGCCGCCAGCTTCGACGGATCATTGCCCAGGGCGAGAAGCGGCGAGGAGTTTACATCGGAGAGCCAGAGGTTCATGCCCGTTCCCACGCCGGCCTCGATGCCCATGTAGAGGAAGATGCCGAATATGCCCATGAGGCAGTGGCGCGAGGTGAGCGGCAACCCGTCGCCGGTATCGGCGGTCGAAACCTGCTCAGGATCCTTTATCGGCAGGAACGATATGACGATGAACGCGACCGCGAAAACTGCGGCTGCGGTGAAGAGCACTCCGGAGATGTCGGTTATCTTGGTATCCTTGGTGACGGCGCCTACTATGCCGCCGAGAAGGATCGGCGCCAGCGTCGTGCATATCGACTGGAACGTTCCGCCGGCAAGGTTGAGCTGGTTGCCGCGGGCGCCGCCCAGCGTGTTGAGCATCGGGCATATGACGGTGTTGAGCATGCACATCGAGAAGCCGGATATGAACGCACCGAGGAGGTAGACGAACCAGGCCGCAGGCAGCGAACCGATGGTGGATTCGGTGCAGACATAGCCCGACGCCGTCTGGATCAGCACGCCTATGCAGCCTGCGGCGATGGCGGCAAGCGACGTCTTCTTGTAGCCGATCTTGGAAAGCAGCATGCCCGACGGAATGCCCATGAACAGATAGGCCATGAAGTTCATCGTGACGCCCATCGTCGCCAGCATGTTGGAGCCGGCTATACCGGGCTGCTCCTTCCAAATGGCGCCAACCGGAGCCGCCATGAACGTGACGAACCCGACCATGCCATAGAGCGCAAACATCGTGGCAATTGCGATGAAATTACCACCCTTCTTCTCCTGGTTACTCATAGCTATCTCCTTTTAGAGCTTTTCAATTACGGATTATACCGAAATTTGGCATTTGCGTCAACAAGCACAGCGTCTGCGCATATCCGCCACGGCGGCGGCCATGTCGCTCTGGCGGAACAGGTAGCTGCCGGCGACAAGCTGGTTTGCGCCGGCCTTGACCGACTCCACCGCAGTGTCGCCGTTCACCCCGCCATCCACCATTATGTCGAGTCCGGGACGGCGCTCGCGCACCCATGAAACCTTCGGCAGGCAGTCGGCGATGAACTTCTGTCCGCCGTAGCCGGGATGAACCGTCATTACGAGAACCTCGTCCACCTCGTCGAGATAAGGGGCGATGCGCTCCACCGGGGTCTCCGGGTTGAGGACTATCGCCGGCTTGACGCCAAGGGAGCGGATGCGGGCCAGCTCGACATGAAGGTCGCAATCGGCCTCCACATGTATCTGTATCGTCTGCGCGCCGGCCGCGGCGAACTTCTCGAGATAAAGGTCTGGCCTGGACATCATCAGATGCACATTGCGGTAGAAGCCGGGTGCCGTCCGCCTGGAGAGCGCTACCACATCTGGCCCGAACGAAAGGTTGGGCACGAAATGCGGATCCATTATGTCCAGATGCAGGGCATCGGCGCCCGAGGCCTCTGCGCGCAGAATCTCGTCAGAGAGACGTCCGAAATCCGCTGCAAGCAGCGAAGGCAATATTTCAAGCTTCATGTTTAGTATTATATCATTTTTCCAGAAAGCGTCCTGCGCGGTCGCCGGTGAAGCGTCCTGCGCGATACGGTACAGAGCCGTTGACCATTACGAGTTCGACACCGCCGGTGAACCTGTGGGGATCTATGTAGGTCGAATTGGCTGTGAACGACGCCTCGCGCCAGACGACAATATCCGCAAATGCGCCCTTCTCGATGACGCCGCGCCGATTGAGTCCGAAGCGCCTGGCGGGCACGCCCGTCATGCGGGCCACCGTCGCCTCGCGCGAAAAGCCCAGCGCCCTGACGCGGCGGTAGAACTCCGGCATTGTCGCATAGGCGCGGGGATGCGGATGGTCCGCCCCGAGAGGTCCCCAGGGCGCGCGGAGCGACGCGTCGCTGCCGGGCACGATCCAGGGCCGGGAGTATATCTTTGCGAGATTCTCTTCGCTCATGCCGAAGAAGAAGCCCCCCGTTCGGCAGAGGTCCTTTTCGAGTATGCGGCAGACAAGTTCGCCGGGCGAAAGCGAAAGCTCCTGCAGAAGGTCGGAGACGAACCGGCCCGAGAAGCGCTTGTTGTCCGCATGCCATGTGCCGCCGATCATGACGGTCGACCAGTCGCGGTCGGAGGCATCCAGCTCGGCGACCATGCGCCCGCGCGTCGCCGCGTCGGCCAGCCTTTCGCACTCGGCCTTGGCGGCACCCTCCTGGGCCCAGTCCGGCAGCACGACATCCAGGTCTGTTCCTGCCGCGCAATACGGATAGCGATCGCTGCCGAGCAGAAGACCGGCATCAACCGCACTCTGCATCTTGTCCAGCACCGCGTCGATCTTGCCCCAGTTGCGGCGGCCGCTCGTCTTGAGGTGAGATATCTCGGCGCGGATGCCCGTAGCGCGCACAAGGTCTAGCACTTCGTCGATCGCCTCGAGAATCCTGTCGCCTTCGGACCTCATGTGGGTCGCATACAGGCCGCCCTTTGCGGCGGCGACCTTGGCGAGCTCGACGACCTCCTCGGGCGTAGAGTTCTTGCCGGGCTGGTATATGAGGCCCGTCGTGAGCCCCCAGCCGCCCTCGTCCATGCACTTCTCGAGAAGCGCCTTCATCTCACGCATCTCGTCGTCGGTTGCCGCACGGCCAGCGTAGCCCACCACCGATGAACGCAGCGTGTTGTGGCCGATGAACTGCACCGTGTTAACGGCGGGCCTTGCTTCGGCAAGCACATCGCGATACTCGGCGAGCGAGCGCCACGTGAGACGCGGACCGAGTATCGAAGCCCAGTCGGACGAAAGCCTCGCCTCGCCGTATCGAGGCGCCACCGAGCCGCCGCACTGTCCGTTTATCTCGGTCGTGATGCCCTGCGTGATCTTCGACGGCGCATCGGGCTCTATGACGAGATATGCGTCGGAGTGGGTGTGGGCGTCGATGAAACCGGGCGTAACAAGGCATCCGGCGGCATCCACCGTCTCCATCTGCGGAGCGAGGCCGAGACCTTCGCCACGAACTATGTCGACGATGGTGTCGCCATCCACCACTACGTCGCCACGGTATGCGCTCGCGCCGGATCCGTCTATTATCGTGCCGTTGACTATTGCCTTCATTGCGAAACCTCGAACAACCGTGCGCCCTCCTTCGGCGGCACATACTTGAGCGCCGGTATCAGCTTCGCGCACCAGCGGAAGATGCTGCGCTCGTTCATCTCAAGAGCGTACTCGACATACTCTGGATAGTTTGAAAGGTGGCGCTCCTCGGTCTTCGCGCGGGCGTAGTAGATCAGGTTCACGCCAATGAGAAGCAGCGTGCACTTCAGCGCGTCGGCTCCGTCGTTGACGATGAACGGCACCGATATGAGCCACCAGCTCAATCCCTTGAAGACGTAAGCGGGATGCTTCGTCCAGCGGTATGGGCCGGTGTTCCAGAGGCCGCGATAGGTGAGGTTCGAGAAGCGTATGCCGGCGGCGACTGTCGCAAGCGCATATATGAGCTCGAGAAGTATTATCGCGGCGGCCCATATCCACCACATCACGCTACCGTTGTCGAAGAGCGACTCCCACTGCACCGCGCGGGCGTACTTGAAGAAGTAGGGCGAGAGCAGTATGCCCCAGAACGGCCAGTAGCAGCTTATCGCCGCGAGCCACCCCGTAAGGGTCGGCTCGGCCGTTCGCGTATGGGTGTTGAAGAGCTTGAAGTTCAGGGCATACCCGGCCGAGGCGTAGCAGAGGTCGATGCCGAAGCATACTGTGGTGGCCACGAGATACCACTCCATCGGATTGCCCTCGAGCCGCGAGACGGGATAGTATATGAGCAGCTTGAACTTGTCGACCATGGCGGGCTGCATCAGGCTCAGCCAGAACGCCTTGACCGCCCATGAGCGGACGTAGTTGCCCAGCTCGAATCGCGTGACGGTGCGGCGGCGCGTCACGATTGCGCGGCCGATCCTGCATAGCACGTCCTCTTCCTCCGGGTCGATGCGGTCCATCAGGCAGAAGTACGGCACGCTCAGCAGCATCAGCGCCGTGACGAACAGCATGAGGAACGGACGGTAGTGGCTTACCATCTGCCTGTCGCCGAACATCGGCAGCAGCCAGTAGACGAATCCGATGGCGAGGAACGTCGCGATCAGCGCCACCTCTCTGAAGGCGACCCTGCGCCAGCTCAACGGACGCTCAAGCCTGAAGCGCAGAAGTCCGCAGGTCTTGGGGTGGAATAGCGTCTCCAAGGCCACGCTGAAGACGAGAAGCGAGACGAGCATGACCACGAACATCGCATCTGGCGAGGCGAAGCCAAGGCGGCGGCCCAGCCAGACGGCGCCAAGAGAAAGAGCCAGGGCCGCGAGGTTTATCCAGAACGACGTTTCCGACGCAGCCCTTCCAGGCGACAGCGGACGGTATGAATCGCGTATCACAGGAACCTCCCTGTTACTGACTCTTTGCAGGCGCGGACATCCGCGACCGTGCCCTGGCATACCAGGTTGCCGCCGGCGTCGCCGCCGCCGGGGCCGAGATCGATGATCCAGTCGGCACACCGCATGACGTCGACGTTGTGCTCGATGACTACGATGGTGTTGCCCTGGTCGCGAAGTCTCATGAGAAGCCTCATGAGCTTGGCGACATCGTCGAAGTGAAGCCCGGTGGTCGGCTCGTCCAGCAGATACATGGTGCGGCCCGTAGCGCGGCGAGACAGTTCGGTTGCGAGCTTTATGCGCTGTGCCTCGCCGCCCGAAAGGGTCGTGGCGGACTGTCCGAGCGCAATGTAGCCGAGGCCGACTTCGTCGAGCGTCTTCAGCTTGCGGGCCAGCGACGGCACCTTCGCGAAGAACTCGCACGCCTCGGAGACAGTCATATCCAGCACGTCGGCGATGTTCCTGCCGCCGTAGGTGACCTCGAGGGTCTCGGCGTTGAAGCGTCGGCCGCCGCACTGCTCGCACGTCACATACACGTCCGGCAGGAAGCTCATCTCTAGCTTTCTGAGGCCGTCGCCGCCGCACACCTCGCAGCGCCCGCCCTTTACGTTGAACGAGAAGCGTCCCGCAGTGTAGCCGCGCGCCTTCGCCGCCTCGGTCTGGGCGAACAGCTCGCGTATGTCGGAGAAGAAGCCGACGTAGGTGGCCGGGTTGGAGCGGGGTGTGCGCCCTATCGGCGACTGGTCGATCTCGATCACCTTGTCGATGTGCTCAAGCCCGGTGAGCCGCCTGTACTTGCCGGGGACTGCCTTCGACCTGTAAAAGTGGCGCATCAGCGCACGCTTCAGCGTTTCGTCGACAAGGGTGGATTTTCCGCTGCCGGAGACGCCGGTTACGACAGTGAACGAGCCTACCGGAATCTTGACGGAAATGTTCTTGAGATTGTGCTCCGTGCAGCCCGAGATGGTCAGGTGGGGTTTGGAGTTGGGGTTGGAGGCCGGGAGCGGAACGCCAACTTTCTTCCGTCCGTTCAGATAGTCGGCGGTGAGCGACTTGGCTTCGAGCAGCCCGGGGAACGGACCCTGGTACATCAGGCGGCCGCCCTCCCGTCCTGCGCCTGGTCCGAGATCCACAAGCCAGTCGGCTGATCGCATCATCTCCTCGTCGTGCTCCACTATGACGACGGTGTTGCCGCGGTCGCGAAGTCCCTTGAGAGTGGATATGAGGCGCTCGTTGTCGCGGGGGTGCAGGCCGATCGTCGGCTCGTCGAGCACATACAGGACACCGGTCAGTCCGCTGCCGATCTGCGTGGCGAGGCGAATCCTCTGCATCTCGCCGCCCGACAGCGTTGCGGAAGCGCGGTCGAGGGTGAGGTAGTCGAGCCCGACGTCGAGCAGGAACCTCAGCCGGCGCACGATCTCCTTCATGACGTCATCCATGCCGGCGAAGCGCGGGGCCGACTCGAAGAAGGCAAGGGCCGCCCTGATCGGCATCGCCATCACCTCGACGATCGTCCTGCCGGCCACGGTGGCTGCGCGGGACTCCGGCCGCAGGCGGGTGCCATGGCAGTCTGGGCAGGTCTTGAAGCTCTGGTAGGCCTCCCACTTCTGGCGCGTCTCGTCGTCTTCGGCCTCGTCGAGACGGCGCTGGAGAGTAGCCAACACGCCTTCGAACGGACGGTCCTCGCGGCGCCACGGCAGCACGAGGTCATCCTTGAACCCATGCATCAGATCGTGCCGGAACTTCGCGGGCAGCTTTTCGTAAGGCGTCTCGAGATCGACGCGGTACTGCTTGGCGATCTGCTCGAGAAGCGCGTTGTAGTACATTATGGCGTTGTGGCCGGCGCGCCGCCAGGGATGTATGCACTCCCTCAGAGGCAACGACCTGTCGGGCACCACAAGCTCCTCGTCGAAGTAGTACAGCTGGCCGAGGCCGGAGCAGGTCGGACAGGCGCCGAACGGCGAGTTGAAGGAGAACGACCTCGGCTTCAGCTCGTCGAACGATATGCCGCAGTGCACGCAGGCGTTGAGCTCGGAGTAGGTCGTATCGTTGACGTAGATGATGCCCGAGCCCTGCTTGAGCGCCAGTTCGACGGAATCCGTGAGGCGCGTCCTGTCGCAAGGCAGCACGAGGCGGTCCACGACAATGTCAATGTTGTGGGCCCTCTTCTTGTCCAGCTCGGGCAGCTCGTCGATGGTGTGCGTCTCGCCGTCGATGCGAACCCTCGCAAAGCCATTGCGCCTCATCGCGGCGAGGGTCTCCTCGTGGCGGCCCTTCTTGCCCTTCACGACAGGCGCGTAGATGGTGATGCGCCCTTCGCCCTTCATTATCGAGTCTACGATCTGCTCGGCCGACTGGCGGCGAACCTCTCTGCCGCATTGCGGACAGTGCGCCGTAGCCACCGAGCCGTAGAGCACCCTGAGGTAGTCGTGGATCTCTGTGACCGTTGCGACTATCGACCTCGGGTTGCCGCCCGTGGTGTGCTGCTCGATGGATATCGCAGGGCTGAGGCCTTCGATCTTGTCGACCTCAGGCTTGCGCAAGCGGTCGAGGAACTGCCTGGCGTAGGCCGAGAGCGACTCGACATACCGGCGCTGCCCCTCGGCGTAGAGCGTGTCGAACGCAAGGGTTGACTTGCCGCTGCCGGAGAGCCCGGTTACGACGGTCAAGGAGTTGCGCGGAATCGTCACGTCGATTCCGCGCAGGTTGTGCATCCTTGCGTTCTTGATCTCTATATCCATCAGCGGACTATGTTCTTGAGGTCGAGCGCAAGTATGAACTCGGGATTGGACTTCGTCTTCTTCAGCGAGTTGAGCACGCTCTTCATCGCAGACTCGGGGCCGACGTCGGCCAGTATGCGCCTCAGGCCCCACGTCTTCTCGAGCTCGACCGGATCAAGCAGAAGGTCCTCCTTGCGGGTGCCGGACTTGTCGATGTCGATCGCCGGGAATATCCTCTTGTCGGCAAGGCCGCGGTCTAGGACAAGCTCCATGTTGCCGGTGCCCTTGAACTCCTCGAAGATGACCTCGTCCATGCGCGAGCCGGTGTCGACGAGGCCGGTGGCGATGATCGTCAGCGAGCCGCCGCCCTCGATGTTGCGAGCCGCGCCGAAGAAGCGCTTCGGCCTGTGCAGGGCGAGGGCGTCGACGCCGCCCGTCAGGATCTTGCCGGAATGCGGCTGGACGGTATTGTAGGCGCGGGCCAGGCGGGTGATGGAGTCGAGGAGTATTACGACATCCTTGCCGTTCTCGACCTGGCGCTTCGACATCTCGATCACCATCTCGGCGACGCTGACGTGATGCTGGGGCTCCTCGTCGAACGTCGACGAGAGCACCATCGCCTTGGTGTTGCGCTGCATGTCGGTGACTTCCTCGGGGCGCTCGTCGACCAGCAGGATTATCAGGATGGCATCGGGGTGGTTGGCCGTTATGGCGTTCGCCATCTTCTGAAGAAGCACCGTCTTGCCGACCCTCGGAGGGGCGACTATGAGGCCGCGCTGCCCGAAGCCGATCGGGGTGAAGAGGTCTATGACCCTGGTGGAGAACTCAGTCGGCGTCGTCTCGAGTATGATGCGGCGCGTCGGGAAGGTAGGCGTGAGGTTCTCGAAATGAATCACGCGGGCGGCGACCGAAGGCTCCTTGCCGTTCACGGCCGTGGCGCCGCCGAGGCAGAAGAAGCGGTCGCGGTCCCTCGGATCGCGAATCGGCCCTTCTACGACGTCGCCCGTCCTGAGGGCGTGGCGTCGAATCTGCTGCTGGGTGACGAAGACATCCTCGGGGCAGGCCAGGAAGTTGTTCTTGGCCGATCTCAGAAAGCCGTGGCCCTCGCGCATGATCTCGAGGCATCCGGAAGCGAGCACCGCTCCGCCGTTCTTGAGGTAGGTTCGTATCGCGGCGAAGATAAGCTCGTGCTTGCGGTAGGTGCCGAGCTCTTCGGGATCGGCGCCGGGCATCATGCGCTCTACTATGACAGGCGCGGGCCAGGTCTGGATATCCGCAAGCCTGTATTCGGGCAATTCGGGGTTGCGGTTGGGGTTGGCAGGCGCCTCGGGCTCCTGCGACCTCTGCTCGGCCGGAAGAGGGGCGTTCAGCAGAGGGTTCACAGACTCCTCGCCGTTCGAGCCCCGTATCGGGGAATTGTTCTGCTTGCCCTGCGCATGCCGCTGAAAAGGCTTGCGCCCGCCAAAGAACTTCTTTGCAGCCGGCTTGGGCTGCTGCGGCGGCTGTGCGCCGCTCGCGCTCTTCGCAGGCATCGCGCCCGCGAACACGTCCAGTTCATCTGCCATGTCGTCTCCTTGCTATTGCTGCTTCGCGAGCCATCTCGCGAATTCCGAGACCGCTTTGCGAAGGTCTTCGCAAGACCCGTCGTTCGCGATCACATAGTGGGATTTCTCGGCCTTCTCGGCAACCGGCATCTGCGCGCCGATGCGCTCCTCGGCCTCTTCGCGCGTGTGGCCGCGCGTCGTCTGCATCCTCGAGAGCTGAGTCGCCCTTTCGGACTTGACGCAGCATATTATATCATAATCGCCGTTCCAATGCACCTCGAAGAGAAGAGGTATAACCTCAATGAGAGGAAGTTCGGCTCCGTTCCCCTCGAAAGCCTCGTGCAGGGCGCGACGTATCTGCGGGTGGAGCCTCGCCTCGAGCGCCCGCCTCGCCTCCGGGTCGCGGAAGACGGTCTTCGCGAGCGCCTTTCTCTCTTCTGGCGAGATCAGCGCATGGGCGAGGTCGTCGGCGTCGATCGTAGGGTAGCCCAATTCACGCAAGAAACATGCGGCAAGAGACTTGCCGCATGCTATGCCGCCGGTGAGCGCGACACGTAATCTTTTCTTCACTCCGGTCACTGCTGCTCTGGGGCAGCCCTCACCTGAGCGTCAGACACAACTTCCCCCTCGCCGACCGAGACCTCGCGGCCGCGAACGTCGACAAGGCGCGTCGTGACGAATATGAGCAGGTTCTTCTTCTTCGTCTCCTCGGCATGGCTGCGGAAGAGACGCCCGATGAACGGCAGGTCGCCGAGGAACGGAATCTTGTCGTCCATGGCCCTGCGGGTCTCGGTGATGAGACCGCCCATGACGATCGTCGCACCGGGATAGATCGACACTGTGGACTCGATCTTGCGCATATGGAAGAACGGCTGCTCCATCGGCGCTTCATAGTAGGTCATGTTGTCAGCGGTGGAGGAAGTCAGGCCCGCAAGCGCTTCCTCGGCAGCATTAACCTCAGACTGAATGATCCACTCCTTCAGTGTGCTGCTCACGCCAGTTCCGAGAGCTGTGATAGACTCGGCAAGGCCGGAGAAGATCTCGCCGATACCCTGGAAGTTCTGGAGCGAGCTGTTGCCGGTGAACGGAATTCTCATGCCGTAGTTCTTCCAGGTGGGTTCGTCGACGATCTCGGTCTTGAGCTCGAGCTCGATCAAGTTGCCGGCGTCGGTGAGGTTCGGGGTGACGTCGAGAATCACGCCGACCTCGCGCATCGTGAAGTTCTCAGGCTCGACGATCGCGAGAACCGAACTGGAACCAGAGCTGGACGACGACGACGAGCTGGAACCGGAGGTCAGCTGAACCGTGTAGTCCTGCGGATAGATGTATTCGGTGACGACGCGGATGACGGCGCGGTTGCTCGGACGGGTCAGCACCTTAGGCGCGGAGAGAAGGTCCGTATCGCTGCGCTGCGAGAGCATGTGGAGAATCATCGACAGGTCGGCGGAGCCGAGGAACGCGTTGACGCGCATGAACTGGTCGTTTGTCGACTTGCCGTTGCCCGAAATATGGTTGCTGTCGGTGGAGAGGTAGCGGTTGCCGTTGCCGTATGTGGCATCTGTACCGCCCATCGCGTTTATGCCGAAGTTGCCGAGGTTGGACTTGTTGGCATTCGACGGTTTAGCCCAAGATCCGTTGATCGTAGAGCCAGACGCGGATGTGGTCGGCGCTTCGGAGCTACCAGCGTTGGTTGTGGAGGTTCCGGAAGACTTGACGTAGCCGCCTTCCTTGATGCCGAGCTTCCTGGCCAACCACCCGCCGCCGGCAGCGGTGTAATCGCTATTGAGAATCCATTCGAAGCCGAGAGAGTTGAGGTCGTCCTGACCGACTTCGACGAAGCGGGCCTCGATCTCGACGAGCTTCTGCTCGGCGTTGAGTTCGACGAGCGCCTTCTCGATTTCGCTCAGGTTCTTCTCGGTGTTCTTGACGCGCAGCTTGCCGGTGGCCGACATGTAGAAGATCTTGCTGCCTTCGGGCCAGCTGACGCCGAGCTGCTCAAATACGTTCTTCAGCTTGTCCTCCATCGTAGGCTCGTCGTCGCTCTTGCTCTTGCGGCTGGAGCTGACGCCGAAACCGCTGTCGCTGATTTCACTGGAGACGGAGTCCATCTTCTCCATGAACGTCGCCATGACGGGATAGCTGCGGATGAGCATCTCTTCGGTCGTCTCATCCTCGGGCATGATCATGACGATGCGGCCCTTGACGGTGTACTTGTACTTGACCGACTCGCAGACGAGCTGCAGAGCCTCGTCGAAAGGAATGTTCGTGGCGGTGATCGTCTGGATGACGGGCACGCCGTCGACGCCGGCGGGAACCTCCTCTTCATCGCCGCTGTCGGAGAAGTCGTCGGCATCCTCAACCTCGGGCGCGGGAGCCTTGGAGTAGAGGGGCGTATCGGACTTGATGACGAAGTTGAAGCCGCGCTCCTCAAGCGGAATGTCGGGGCGGTCGTAGTCCTTCGAAGCGGTGCGGAAGAAGTCGATGGCGTCGATGATCGTAGCCGGCGGCTTGAACGAGATCTGCGGCAGGATCATCTCCTTCATCCTCTGGCGGATCGACTGCTCGATCGTGCGCTCGGGGTCTTCCCCGATCGAACGCCTGACGGTAGAGGACGAAGCCTCATCGATCTCGCGGGCGTTCGGCGCGTAGACCGGGCGCCATGCGCGGTCGACATCGGCGATCATCGCCTCGCGGGTCACCTGGAACTCCTGGCCGAGAATGACGGCGCGCTTCTTCTGGATGGCCTTGCGGAGACGGATGGCCTCCTGGTTGTAGGGGTCGTTCACCAACACAAGCTCGCACTCGTCGAGAGCCTCATCTATCTCCTTGACGGCGAGAAGCTGGCGGGCACGCTTAAGGTGGCGCTGGTTCTTGGCGCGCTTGGCCTTGTAGTCGTCTTCGTTGCGGCGGTGCTTGATGTCGGAGAGCGCCTTCTTGTTGGCGTTGGGATCCTCCGAAGTGTTCCAGGTCTCAAGCTGCTTGCGGGCCTTGGGATGGCGCATCGCCAGGGCGCGGTTCATGACCTCGATGGCGTTGGTCCTGCGGCCGAGGCGCTCCTCTTCCATAGCGGCGCGGTAGAGGCTCTCGGCGATGCCCTGCTCGCACTCGCGGCGAAGCTTCTTGGTGGCCGGGCTGTCGTTCATGAGCTTGAGGGCCAGCGCATAGCGCTTCGAGGCCTCAAGGTTGTCGCCGGCGGCGAGAGCGGCGCGGGCGGCAACGACCTCACGCTTGGCCTGCGCGTCATAAGCGTTGCGGCGCAGCTTTTCGGTAGCTGTGATGTTGGCGAGAAGCTCGGCGTCAGGGTCGACAACTGCGGGCTTCGCAGGAGCGGGCTTCGCAGCAGCTGGCTCTACAGCGGCGGGCGTTTCGCCTTCGCCGCCAACCTCGGAGGCGGCAATGTCTGCGAGAAGCGAAATCGCCTCGTCGACCTGCTCGGCCGTAACCTCGGCAGGCTCTTCTGCGGCAGGCGCGGGCTCTTCGGTTCCGGACGCGGGCTCCTCGTCAGCAGGAGCAGGCTCTTCAGCTTCAGGAGCAGGCTCTTCGGCGGTGGGCTCTTCTGTCGCCTCCTCGACAGCAGGCTCCTCCGTCTCAGCGGGCTCTTCGGTTTCGGGCGCGGGCTCCTCGTCAGCAGGGGCGGGCTCTTCAACCTCAGGCGCAGGCTCTTCGTCAGCTGGTTCCTCCGCGGGCTCCTCGTCAGCGGGCTCTTCAGCCGCTACAGGCTCTTCCTCGTCGGCGGGCTCTTCAGCCGGCTCTTCGGCATCGGCCTCAGGCTCGACTTCGGGCTCCGCGTCATCGGCAGGCTCTTCCGTAGGCTCCTCGGCAGCCGGCTCTTCAGCCGCTACAGGCTCTTCCTCGTCGGCGGGCTCTTCAGCCGGCTCTTCGGCATCGGCATCGGCATCGGCCTCGGGCTCGACCTCAGGAGCTTCTTCGGGCTCGACCTCGGGAGCAACCTCGGGCTCCGCTTCAGGCTCGGCCTCGGGCGCCTCCTCTACGGCCGCGACGCCAGCGGTCTCGGCCGCAAGGTCGCTTTCGAGGTCTTTCAGAAGATCGTCAAGATCGTCTTGCGCGAATGCAAGTGATCCGCAGGCGATGACGGCCATGGCCGCGCTGACGGCGGCGATTGTCTTTAGATTCGTCATATTCGATCTCATGCTCCTTGGAGGTATTCTGGGTGTATTATACTCTAAATTTTCTTATTGTTCAAGTGCTTCGAGTGTCCGCTCCTTGCCGGTCGAATCCACTAGAGTCACCGACGCGCCCTTGCCGACAGACTTGATCTCCTTCACGACATACTCGCTGCCGTTGAGGTTGATCTTGTCGGCGGGAACGACCGTAAACTCCTTTACTTCGCCGCGCTCGTAGACGAGCACCGCCTGCACATCGACGGGCGCGCGCTTGGGCTTGGCGCCGGAGACGACGACCTTTATCTGCTTGCCGTCGCTCTTGCGCTCGACCATGGCGAACGACGCATCGACTTCGCGCGTGGCGCCGCCGCCGCCGGCGATCTTGGCGACGCTCTTCTTCTGCTCGAACGACTTGGCGACGAAGCCGGTGGCGCCGACATCCTGGTCGACGAATACCGAATACGCCTTGCCGCGGGTGCCGTAGTCGTTCCTCTCGCTCGGATTGAAGAACTCGAGCTTCATGCCGTTGGGCGTCTTCATGTAGGACCTGAGGTAGAACGGCAGCGTGGTCTGCTTGAGGGGCAGCTTTAGCTTGAGGGAATCGAGGTAGTCGGGGTGGCTGTGCCTGTCGCTCGGATCAGTGCCGGCCTCATACTCTTCGCGGTTGGTGAAGCCGTCGCCGTCGAGATCTTCATCGGCGTCGCCGGAGTTGTTCGGGCTCAGACCGAAGCGGCGCTCCCACTCGTCGGGGAGTCCATCGTCGTCGGCATCCAGCACGACCTCAGGCTTCTCCTCCTCTGGCTGGTCACGCTTGCAGACGGGGCACTGCTTGGAGTCCGGCGGAATCGGCGCGTGGCAGTCAGGCAGGGCGCAGAAGACGCGGCGGCCGCTCGCGAGGAAGCTGTAGCCGACGGGGTTCAGCTCGCCGACGGACGTAGGCGCCTGGGTGTTGCGCATGAGAATCTGGTAGAGGGACATGTCGGGCTGGGTGACGACATTGGCGTCGCTCCTGCGGGCGTCTATGCGGCGCACCTTCTCGGCGGCGCTGGCTTCGCCATCCTCACCCATGGCCTTCACGAAGAAGAGCGCCGCGAGGGCGAGCGCGACTATCGCGACCGCGGCGGCGAGCCACTCGTAGTGCTGCGTAAAGAAATTGCCGTTGCCCTGTTTCATTTCTGCTCCTCCGTCTCGGTCTTGTCGGCCTCGAGCGAACGGAAGTCGTAGACCGATATCAACATTGAAACCTTGAGCGCGGGAGCCATCATCGGATCGGTGACTATGCCCGACAGCGCCTCGTTCTCGGCGGGCTCCTCGGCTTCCTCCTGACGACCGCGGCGACCGCGGCGGCCGCCCCTGCTCGACTGAGCCTCGGCGGCCTTCTTGGGATCGCCGCCAAGCTTCTCGGAGAGTTCATCCCTCTCGCGCGAGAAAGTAAGGTCGTCGACGACGATGAACCTGCGCGACATCATGAGGCTGTTGGCCACGGCGACGAGCGCCGGGGGCATGGCGCGGAACTCGACGCGCATGCGGGTGACGGCGGGGCCTTCACACTGCTCGGCGGCCTTCGCCTTTGCGGCGGGCTTGGCGCCCTTTCGCTGGCGGCGGTTGCCGGCGGCCGGCTGCTGCTCGGCGGCCGGCTGGGGCGCGTCGCCGATGAGCGTGAGATCGGTTATCTCGATGACGCCGCTCTTAGACATGGTCTCGACGACGACCGACATGTCGTACCACTCGCGCTGTATCTTGGCGAGATCGGCCTCGGCCGGCATGTTGCCGTCGAGAACGAACTCCTTGAAGCCGAACGCGAACTCGGGGCGCACGATAACGCCGTCGGTGCGGCCCGGCAGGGACGAAAGGCGGCGGGCGTCCTCGACCATGAACGCCTTGAGGGCGGGCGGAGTCGTGGGCTCGAAGATCATGTCGCCGGTAGTGACGAGCTTCTTGGCGTCGTCCTTCCAGTTGTCGTAGGTCTCGGCGTTCGCCTGATAGGCCTTGATGGCTTCTGGGCTGGGGTTGACCGGCAGCTTCATCATGTTGATGAGCGACTGCTCGGCGCCGGCGAGCTCGTCAAGACGCTCCGACCTCTCGGACATCGCGCTCCAGATGAAATACGCCAAGGCGAGCGAGGCGACGAGCGTCACTCCGCCGACGGCGGCGAGAACTATCTTCGACTTGTTCATTTGAACTTAAGCTCCACTGTGAATTGTTGGATGGATCCGTTCCTGCCGATCGTGGTCATGTCGGATATCCTGACGCTGTCGGGATCTACGATCAGCGGCTCGCTCTTGAGACGCGCGGCCACGATCTCGGAGGCCGTACGCTGCTTGCCGCCGTTGCTTGCGGCGTCGATCTTCTCGAAGTCGTCGAGGATGTCCTTCCAGCCGCGTATCGTGATGCGGCCGGGTTCCCAGCGTTCGACCCACATGTAGCCGGGCGTGAGGGTCTTGCGCACGATGGCGAGCCTTGCGCACGTATTGAAGCGGGAGCCCATGAGTCGCGCCAATGCGTCGGCCGAAGCCTTGGCCTCATCGACCTCCTTCTCGGCGGCCTTCATCTTCGTCTCGTAGCCCTTAAGGACGTTGAGCTTCGACTCGACGGCGTCATAGGTGGTCTGCACGACCTCAGACTGCTTGCCGACGGCGAGCATCACGAGGACGAGAGCCGCGACAAAGAGTCCGCCAGCCGCGCACACCACGGGTATCTTGGCCTTCTCGGCGCGAGCGGCTATGAGGGCCGGGGGCAGAAGGTTTATCGAGAACTTCGCGACACCGGCCATATGCAGCGCGAGACCGGCGGTGGGCGTGAGCATCGCGCCGTCGGAGCCGAGGGTCGTCTGGTCCACGGAGCTGCCGACGGATATGAAGCCGAACGGATTGAAGAACTCGACTTCGATATGCAGCGAGTCTGCGAAGAACGTGTCGATCTGCGGCAGGAGGGCCGTGCCGCCGGTGATGTAGAGCTTGACGGGGGCTCCGCCGCCCTGCTGCGAGCGATAGAAGTTGACGCTGCGCGAAATCTCGGCGAGCAGCCTGCTCATGACGGCGCGGCACACCTTGGCCACGCGGTCGGCGACGGCATCCTCATCCTCGGCGACGCCGCCGAGCGAGACGTAGCCCTTCTCGCGCTTGAGCTGTTCGGCCTCGGCCGGAGAGCAGCCAAGCGCCTGGGCAATGTCGCGCGTGATGTTGTTGCCGCCGATCGGGATGGAGCGGTTGTAGAGCTTTTCGCCCTCGGCGATGATAAGCGAAGTGGTCTTGGCGCCGATGTCGAGAAGTATCTTGCAGCTGCCGTCGCCGCCGGTCGCGGCATCGACCGCGTTTGTGAAGGCGAGCGGGGCGACGTCGACCATCTCGGGCCTGAAGCCGGCCGAGGCGACGGCGTTCGTTATGGCCTCGACCTGCTCGACCTTGGCCGCGACGATCATGACAGACTTGTCGCCGTTCTCGGTGTCGCCGAGAACCTGGCGGTCGCAGACCATCTCGTCTATCGGGAACGGCACGTTCTGCTCGATCTCGTAGCGGATCATCTGCTCGAACTTCTCGGGTCCGCCGGCAGGCGTTATCGCCGCAAGCCTCGGGAAGACCATATGGCTCGAGAGCGAGACGGCCACTGGGCCGGGGCGTATGCCCTTCTCGCGGACGATATCCATTATCGCGGGCACGAGTATCGTGGCCGCGTCGCCGGAGTCGAGCGGAGCCGACAGCGGAGCGATGCCGTAGTTGAGAAGCGTCAGCGCACCTTTGGCGCCGGCTTCATATTCGGCGAGGGCGACATTGGCGGCGCCGATGTCGAGTGTGAGGAATTTCTTGCCCATTACTGCACCAGTTCGTAGTCGTTGGGGTTGACGAGGGACCAGACCGTCTTGCTGCGGTCCTGCAGACCCTGACGACGCTCGATCATGGGATCGCCGTCGGCGTTGGCCTTGGCGTTCATGATGTCGCTCTTGTTCCAGAACGCGTCGTCGAGAGACTTGGGATGGGACTGTATCTTCTGTATCTCGCTCTCGCAATCGCCGGCGAGCACGTTGCCCTTGCTGTCGGTGATGACGAGGCCGACGGCCTTGGGCTCGCCATACTGCTCAAAGTAGCTGGGATGCAGGCAGACCGAGGCGGCGTGGCTGCCCCTGGGAATGTTCACGTAGGTGACGGTCTGCGTGAAGTAGGAGTAGGGGGCGCGCTTCGCGAGGGCTTCCTTGTCCTTGGTGGTGGCGGTCTTGCTGTCGAGAAGCACGTGCCAGGTGAAGGTCAGCTGCTCGACGAGCTGGTCGAACGTCGTATACTTCGCCTCGAGCACAATCCACTGGCGGGGCTTCGTGAAGACGCGTCCGTTGAGGGTCGTCGGTGCATCGATGCCTGGGAACGAGATGGTCGAGGCGCGGCCGAGCCTGGGGAACTGGTCGATCTTGACCTTGGCGTCGGGGCCCTCCTCCTCATCCTCGACGGCGGCGGCCTTGGCGCTGCGGCCGCCCTTCTTGGCCGAGCTCTTGGTGGGGGCGGCCACCACCGACGCCGCCACAAGCGCGGCTGTCGCAAAAATCACAAATTTCCTGATGTTCATTTGGCAGTTCCTTTCTTGTCTTATAAAACCTTCATCTTGGGCAGATCCTGAATGTCGACGAGGCCGACGACGCGGCCTTCAGCGTCGCAGACCGGCAGGTCGTCGATGCGCTTGCGCTCGAAGATCTTCAGGAGCTCGGCGGCGTAGACATCGTTGCGCACGAACATCGGCGAGGCCGTCATGAACTTCGAGACGGGCGACTCGAGAACGTCGGCGTGGCCTTCGCTCATTATGCGGCGGAAGTCGCCGTCGGTGAATATGCCGAGCAGCTTGCCGCTCTCGTCGGCTATGACGGCCGAACCGGCCTTGGCGGCAGTCATGGCGAGAAGCGTGGCCATCACGGTGGCCGAAGGCAGCACCTTCGCAAGGCGCTCGCCGTGGCGCATGACGTCGGTGACCTTCATCACGAGCGCGCGGCCGATGGCGCCCGCCGGATGGTTCATCGCGTACTCCTCGATGGCGAACTTCTGGGCGTCGATCAGCACCATGGCGAGGGCGTCGCCCATGGCCATCGTAGCCGTGGTAGAGTTGGTCGGGGCCATGCCGAACGGACAGGCCTCCTTGCCGCAGGGTATCTCTATATGCAGGTCGCTCATCTGGGCGAGCGTCGAGCCGGGCTTGCCGGTCATCGAGATTACCTTGAGCCCGTGACGCCTGATGGCAGGTATGAGCTTCAATACCTCGTCGCTCTCGCCGCTGAACGAAAGGGCGAGAAGGATATCCTTGGCCGAGACCATGCCCAGGTCGCCGTGCATGGCCTGCACGGGATTAAGCACTATGGAGCGTGTGCCGGTCGAGGAGAAAATGGCGCTCATCTTCTCGGCTATGTGCAGGTTCTTGCCTACGCCGGAGACGACGAGTATGCCGCCGTTGGCCGTGCAGTCGAGAATCATGCGGACAGCCTCGTTGAACGTCTCGCCGAGCGAGTCGCGAGTACGGCGCAGGCCTTCGATCTCGATGTCGAAGACCTCGCGCGCACGCTTTGTCATCTCTTCGCCGGTCACGATGTCTCCCTTACTTTGTCTGGCTCTGAAGAAGCGTCACGCAGATGGTGCCGACGATATCCTCGGCGGAGCAGCCGCGCGAAAGGTCGTTCATCGCCTTTGCGAGACCCTGAAGGTTCGGGCCGATCGCATCCGCCTCGCCGAGGCGCTGGGCGATCTTGTAGCCGATATTGCCCGCCTGCAGGTCGGGGAAGATGAACACGTTGGCGTTGCCCTGAATCTCGCCGCTCGGATTCTTGAGCTGGCCGACGGAGGGAACGATCGCGGCATCGAACTGCATCTCGCCATCCATCTTGATGCCGGCCTCGGCGAAGCGTGGCCTGGCGAGCTCGACGGCCTTCTGAACCTTCTCGACCAGATCGCCGGCGGCGGAACCCTTTGTGGAGAACGAGAGATAGGCGACGCGAGGCTCGTTGCCTGTCAGGTCGCGATAGGTCTGCGCGGTGGCGAGGCCGATATCCACGAGCTGCTCGGCGGTCGGGTTGGGTATGACGGCGCAGTCGCCGAAGGCGAGCACGCTGTCGCCGGACGGCGTCGGGCGCTTGAGATCCATTATGAAGCACGAGCTGGCCGTCTTGACGCCCTTCTGCGTGCCGAGAGTATGGAACGCCGCGCGAAGCATGTCGCCGGTCGAGGCGATGGAGCCGGCGACGAGCCCGTTGACCCTGCCGAGCTTGACCATCATGCCGCCGAAGTAGATGCGCTTGGTGCGCAGGGTCTTCTGGGCGGTCGCGAGGTCGATGATCTTCTGCTTCTCGGCGGGCTTCTTCGACTCCTTGGCGTTCCACGCCTCGAGGTAGGCCGACTCGAGTTCGGCGTCGCCCTGGGTGTAGTCGATGGTCTTGATGCCGCGAGGCGCGAGGCTAAGGCCGGCCGAAGCCTCGGCGATGGCGATCTCCTCGGGCGTGCCGAGCACGACAGGCGTGCAGATCTTGCGGTCGACGCAGGCGCATGCGGCGGTGATGACGCGGGCATCCATGCCCTCGGGCAGGACGACCGTTCCGTTGAGGGCCGAAGCCCTTTCGATTATGTTCTTGATCGCATCCATTTTACGAAACTCCCTTTAGCCGAGAACCTTGACGGTATCCTTGGCGATCATAAGCTCTTCGTTGGTCGGCAGCACGACGACTGGAATCTTGGAATCCTTCGTCGAGAGCACGGCGACGACACCGCGGGTCTTGGCGTTGGCCTTCTTGTCGAGCTTGATGCCCAGCGCGCCGAGACGGCCGATGATGCGCTCGCGGGCCTCGGACGAATTCTCGCCGATGCCGCCCGTCATGACGATCGCATCCGCGCCGCCGATGATCGTGTTGTAGGCGCCGATGTAGAGGGCCGTGCGGTAGCCGAGCATCTCAAGCGCGAGTTCGGCACCCTTGTTGCCCTTTTCGGCCTTGGCGACGATGTCGCGGCAGTCGCCGCCGGGAACTCCGGAGAGCGCCTGCAGGCCGGACTGCTTGTTGAGGAGCTTGTCCATCTCGGCAGGAGTCTTCTTCTCAGCCTCCATTATGGCGAGAACGGCCGCCGCGTCGATGTCGCCGCAGCGCGTACCCATCACAAGACCGGCGAGCGGGGTGAGACCCATCGTGGTGTCGACCACCTGGCCGCCCTTGATCGCGGCGAGCGAGGAGCCGTTGCCGAGGTGGCAGGTGACGAGGTTGACCTTGTCGACGGGCTTCTTGAGGAAGGCCGCCGCCGCCTGGGTGACGAACTTGTGGCTAGTGCCGTGGAAGCCGTACTTGCGGATGCCCATCTTCTTGTAGTACTTGGGGTCGATGGCGTACATCGCGGCGCAGTCGGGCATCGTCTGGTGGAAGGCCGTATCAAAGACGGCCACATTGGGCACGCCCTTGAAGATCTGCTGGCAGGCGCGGATGCCGCCAATGTTGGCGGGCATGTGCAGGGGGCCGAACTTGACGAGCTTGTCAAGCTTGGCGAGCACCTTGGCGTCGACCTTGACGGAATCCTTGAAGACCTCGGCGCCGTGCAGCACGCGGTGGCCGATGGCGTCGATATCCTTGGGCGAACCGAGGTCGGCGACGACCTGCTTGAGGGCTTCGGCGTGGTTGGCGGGGCCGCCCGCGCCGATGCGCTCCACGAGTCCCTTCGCGAGACGGGTCTCGGTTGTCATGTCGAACAGCTGGTACTTGAGCGAGCTTGAGCCCGAGTTTACGACCAGAACCTTCTTGATAGTCTTCTTCATCTTATGTGTCGCTTCCTTGGTTTACCTAGATCATTCCTCTACGGCGACGGCGCTCACCCTGAAGTAGCAACCGCCCTCGCACTTCGCCTTTACGCTCTCGATCGCATCCTTGATCGCACCAAGCTCGGAGGCGTCGATCGTCGTTGTACCTGGCTTGAGCGGGAAGGATATCGTTGTTACGGAGTCGGTGGCCTTCTGCCAGTCGCCGCCGTCATCGAGGGTCTCGGAGTATTCGACCGTAACGTTGATGAGGCCGGTGTCGAGACCTGCGGCCACGGCGTTGTCAAACGTGTCGCCGACAACCACCTCGAGGGAGATGCCCTCGTCGAGCGAGAAGCTCTTGATCTTGATGTAGGTCGAGTCGGTAGTGTCGAAGCTGACGGCACCAGTGAGGATGGCCAACTCGCCGGCTGTTACGGTGCCGCTCTTGGCGGACTCGACCGCGCTCGCATAGGCGAGCAGCATGCGCGAGGTTCTGACGGTGGCGGCAATGCCGTTTACGCCGTTAGTCGCATCGATGAGAGCGTTGGTCTTCACGATATCGCTCGCCGTGAACGCGATGTAGGGCGAGATGAGCTTGTTGGCTGTCGCACCAGCAGCCTTCTCGAGGATGTCGGGCACCATGTTGCGGTTGGTGTCGCAATCTTCTATGAAGACTACGCAAGGCTCGGCATTCTCGTTGTTGGTCGCCGTAATGGGCATGGCCGTGAACTGGTCGTCGCGGCCTTCCTTCGGATCGCGATACGAAGCGTAGCCCCAGCTTTCCCAAGGCGCACGCTTGCCGAAGCCGCCCTCGGCGGATGTAACGTCGGTATCGAGGAACGCACGCACGTAGTACTTCGCAGTCCTGCCGTAGTTATCCTTCACGGGCAGACCGGCGATTGTGGCGTTGACATCGATTGCGTTCACGGAATCCAACGTGGCGCTGCTCGTAACATAGCCGACACCGGCAGGTTCGCCGACAAAGTCTGGCGTCGTGAAGGCCTCAACGCGAATCCTGTCGTTGGTTGTCGTCGTAGCAACAGTGCCAGGTCCCATATACTTGACAGCCACCTTTATGATGCCGTAATCGTCGGAGCCTGGACCGGGCGAGGTCTCCTGCATCGCGAATTCCTTCTTCACCTCTGTGGTGTTGGGTGTCGTGAACTTGGCGTCAAGCATCGACACGGACCACTTGTACTTGGTGTTGGCGCTGAACGTCTGGCCGTTGGGCAACAGCGCGCCTACATAGAGCGGTGCCGCCCAATTGTAGTAGCCGCCCTGGTCGCGGACAGGAGCGCGCTGCACGCCAGAATCGTAGACCAGCGCATCGGTTGTGGCATCCCAAACCCTCAACTGGAATGCGGGATAGTCCTTGCCGATCGTGTTGTTGTGAGACCAGCTGAAGGTCGGGCGTCCGGAGAACGTCCTGACGTTCATGTTAGTGACGGGCGTCTGCACGGTCTCGAACTTGTTGATGAACATCACGATAAGGTTGTTGTTGTCCAGCTCATTGTCAACAACGCCATCGCCTATCACAATACGGTAGGCCGCGTTGGTGATGTTTTGCATGCCATTGAATACGTCACTGGCAAATGCGAGGCCACCCCAATCAAGATCGCCCTCGCCTGGCTTTAGCGTAGCGAGCAGCGCGGCCTCTGTCAGCATGCCGTTTACTGCGAGGTTGAGGTGGCAATCGAGGAGGACATTCATGGAACTGAGGATAGTATCATCTTCAGCCCTTGCAACTCCGTTGATGTTGGAGCGGAGCACCCTGACATGCACGTTCGAAACCGTCAACTCGGTATCCTCGCCAATGTAGTAAGACATCTTGAGCGAGCCTGTCTCGCGCTGGCCCCTATCAGTATAGGTCTGCGCTATCGTGTTGAAGCCGGTGGTCGCCTCCTCCGTTCCGGCGGTGAGCGATCCGGACTCGTCGCCGTTCTGAATCGCCAACGCGGCCGCCACGTTCAAACGGACGATGGACGGGTTGGTATCGGTCAGCTCGATATTGATGTCGGCGCCGCCGACAGGACCGACCTCACCGATAGTCACACCATACGGCAGACCGGGCGCAAAGCCAGGCGTTGTGCCTCCCTCGACGTATTCGCCTTCTGCGATGTAGGCGGCGAACATGTTCCTGCCAGGCCTGACGGCGCCCTTGGCGGCAGCGTAGCCCTTGGCGATGCCCTCCATCACATAGTAGGGCCCCTCGCCGACCAGCTTGTTGCCCCAGATGCAGTCGGGCGCCCCGAACGCCTTGTCGCGGCTGGAGTTCTCAAGGCTCCAGGCCATCACGACTATCTGGTGCGGGTTGCTGTCGTAGTTGCCGATGCCGGTGTGTATGCGGTTCTTGTCCCTGTAGGTCACGCGGATCGGGATGCTGGGGTTTGGATTGCCGTTGTTGTCATCCACCTTCGAGAATACATACTCGTTGGTGACGGCCGTCGAACCGACCTCGACTACCACATTGGAGGTGTAGCTCTCGTTGAACCACGCGCGGGCAATCGACCAGTTGTCCCAGCCGGAGTGCTCGGCATCCCAGTCGGCGTCGTAGATGTAGCGCGAGAAGTTGGAGACGAGCGTGCCGCCGAGCGAGACGACGCTGGGCTTGTAGTCCTCGAAGGAGTCTTCGATCATGTCGTGGTCGGAGAACAGCTCGCCGAGGTAGAGGCTGCCGTAGCGCAGGAAGTAGTCCGTAACGGCGGTACCCTTCGAGTAGGCGGCCGTCGGGCTGAGGTCGGTGAAGCCGAAGCTCGTGTAGACCTCGCCGATCAGGTATTCCTGGTAGTTGGAGAGGCCGTCACGGTCGTGGTCGTCATTCGGGCCTTCGCTGTAGATGCCGAAGAACTTCTCCCACCAGTCGCGCAGGCCGTCGCCGTCGATATCCTCAGTGTTCTCGTAATTGGAGTCGATCGCCCCAGTCGGAGGCAGCAGGCCGTGCGCAAGGGCGCGGACGTAATCCAGCGGGGTCGCGTATGTCGCCTCGGCCCAGTCGGGAATGCCGTTGTCGTTGATGTCGCCGTCAACCGCCACCAGCGAATTGGTGGACGTAATCGCCCAGGCGCTTTCCGGGCCCTGACCATCCCAATAGGAGGTCTTGCGCTCTGCGTATGCCGAACCGAGCGGAATGAGGTCGCTCGTACCTGGGAACTCGCGCCTCAGGTCGTAGAGGTTTTGCGTCCAGAACTCATCATAGTCCTCGGAATCGGGATATTGAGCCCGCAGTATCTGCGTCTTGTAGATGAGGCTCTGATCCTTCTGCGAACGCGAACCGGAACTGCGGCTGTAGACGATGTTGTAGGGATCCATCGTGTTCGGGAAGGCAAACTTCTCGAGGCCATGGAACGAGGCGGGCGTCCATCCGGCGAAGCGCTCGCTCCAGAACACGCTGTCGGCCACGGCGCCGGAGAGTCGCGGCATATGGCCGACGGTGTTGCCGAGCCACGGCACGACGTGAGGCGAAGCGTAAACCGATGTGCCGAGCACTGTATTGTTTAGCAGGTCGCTCCACCAGCCGACGTTGAGAAGCTTGCGGTTGACGGGCGCGCCGTTCTCGCAAACCTCATCCAGCACGTTCTTCTCGAAGCCTGCGGGAACTATCTGCACGTTGGTCTTCGCCGTGGCACCACCGATCGTCGAGAAGTTGTAGTGCTGCACGAGTTCGGCGGGCAGTACGGAATTGACCGTGGTGTCGTTGCGGCGGGCCGTGCTGTTATCGTAGAGGCTGTAGATGTCGCGGCGCATTTCGTCGATCTCAGCCGACGTGAACGCCTTCTTGTAGGCATCGACGATCTCGGCGGCGGTCCTGGCGCCGTCCCAGATGCGCACCTCGCTGACGGAGCCCTTGTAGAAGTCGTCCGCAAGGTCTGTCCAGACCGTTATCTCGGCGGCGGCCTCGTGGCCGAACGCTCCTGCGCCGCTGGCCCTGGCGCCGATCACAGTCGCCGAAGGAACCGTCACATAATCCACCACCGGGAAGTACGCGCTGTGGGATGTCTGAGGATCCTGCTCGACGGCCGTCACACCGGTGGCCGGTATGATGGAGGTCTTGTTCTCGCCAACCTTCTCGCCGTCGAAGTAGATCACAAACGTCTCACCGTCGTAGGTGGCGGCGACGTGGCTCCACTTGCCGACAGCAAGCGGCTTCGTGCTGTATACGCGCTCGCTCGACTTGGTCGTATCCTCGATTTCGGCGAACGGATAGCCGGCGGGATTGATGCCGATCGCAAACGACGTGCGTATCACAGCGTTGGAGTTGCTCAAGCTCCAGCCGCCGTAGTTCGCAGAACGCGAAACGATATACTGGTCGTGCGTCACCGAGAGGTTCTCGGGGAATACCCACGCCTCGACCGTGAACTGCTTCAGGAAGTCGGCGTTGGAGGCGTATGTCGGCCTCGTCACGGGGTCGAAGGTAACCGCGACACCCTCGTCGAGGTCGCCGCCGAAGTGGATGCTCTGGCGGCGCATCGGGTCGGAGAAGTCGAGCGGGTCGCTCGAGCGCTCCGTCAGGTTGCGGCGCTCGATCGAATCGCTGCGCTTGTCGCTGTCGGTGTCGTAGCCTTCGTTCTGCTCGAAGTCGAACGCATAGCCCGAGCTGAAGCCCGCACCGATATCATACCAGGGCGCATCGTAGTACTGGGCCGTGTAGGAGGGAGACTTGAAGACCTTGAACGAGCCCTTGATCACGGTCCTGTCGACTATGTTTGAGTAGACGGGCTCGCGTCCCCCAACGGGATCCTTCTTCGTCATTATCGTGCCGTCGGCCGTGTACACATAGTTCGTTACGGGATATGTCGCCGTGAGGACATAGTTTGTGTAGCCCACCGTGGTGTCGGTCATCCACAGCGGGGTCGGGTCGGTATGGGACGTGGTGGGCGAAGCGAGGTTGGCGAAGAGCGCCTCCTCTTCGTTCCTGAGGCCGTCGCCGTCGGCGTCGGCGAGGCCCGCGCCCATCATCCACGGATACCTGAGAGCGTCGTAAACGACCTCGTTCTCGAAATCCCAGCCGATCCAGGCGTTCCTTGCGACGCTAACCAAGCCGTAGGCATCATAGATGACATCGCTGGCGCCGCTCATGCTCACGTAAGTCGTCACATAGTCGACGCCCGCAATGGTGTTCGTGATGTCATAGCGCTCGATCGTGCCGATGCTGCCGAGAATCGGGTTGAGGCCGTGGAACATCTCGTAGTAGTCGTCCATGCCGTCCTCGTCGGTATCCCACAGGCGCGGATCGGTCGAGACGTAGGCGGAAGCCGCTACGTTGGTCACCACGAGGTTGGTCGTAGTGCCGCCGGACACCCTGCAGACGATGTCGAGGTAGACGTTTGTGACACCGGACGCGATCTCGTAATCGATGGCATAGTACATCGTGCCGTCGGTTACGATGCTGCCGTGATCGGCCTTCGTGTAGAACGTCTGCGGATTGTCGTCGAGAGGTCTCGGGTCACCGGAGACGGTGTTGGTCACAACGACCCCAGGGAACGTGCTGGTGCTCCACTCGTCATACGCCACATTCGGATCGTAGTCGAGATATGCCCAAAGCGTGTTGCCAAGCGCATCCGTCGCCTGCAATTTTTCCGCGGCGGTGGAGTAGCGCACAAGATGCGGCGGCAGCATGTAGCGATAGCCGACACCCTCGAGACCGGCAGGGTCCCATGACTGCGGCGGCTCCGCAAAGTAGCCGAGCGTGCGCAGATATTCCGGATGGCCCTTCACGTACGCCGCGAAGTTGCCGTAGCCGAGCTTTTCGAGGGTCTCGAGCTCGCCGCTGGTCAGCTCTTCGCCGAGCGGAACCGACACAAAGCCGGAGTCGCCGCTCGCGCCGCCCTCGCCATTCCATGCGCCGGGCTCGACCTTGCCAGTGGCGGCGTTGAAGCCCGCGCAGTCGCGGCCCATCAGGGGCGTGATGGAGTCGTCGTAGCGCAGATGACGCATCGCCTGTATCATGTACTCCTGTCCGTTCTCGAGGCCGTCGCCATCCCAGTCGGCCGAGGTGAGGCCCTTCGAGACATCGGTGAATGCGTCGGGATATGTGATGTCCTGGCCCATGCAGACATAGAACGAGACATTGGAAACGCTGCTGGAGTTGTATGCCGAGGCCGCCGCACGGATGTCGTCGTAAAGCGACGGGTCGATCGTGCCCTCTGTTGTGAGCGAGCCTTCCGCAAGACTGTCGCCCGTGAAGACCACACCGGCGTACTGATGTTCCCAGCCGTCCGGCAGGCCGTCCTGATCGGTGTCGATCGTGCAGGGGTTGCCGCCGCCGCCCCTGACGCTCCTCACGCCAGAATCGTAAGGGCTGCCGTAGATGGTCTTGTGGTGGGCGGTAATGCCCTTGCCGTCGACCTTCGCCGTCTTGCCGTTGGCCCAGCGGTTGTAGGTCCAAGGCCTGGACCAGTTGGCCTTCTCGGCACCATCCTCCACACCGTCCTCGTCGGTATCGGAAGATCGCGGGTCGGTCGGGAAGAACTTGTTGTACCACTGGTACATGCAGCCCGACTCATTGTCCGGGTGGTTCGCGTAGATCGTCTCGCATGCCTGATATGCGAGCGTCGAGTCGGTGCCGGCGTATTCGGCGGCGAGGGCAAGGCCATCACCTGCATCAAGCTGGCGTATGGCGTTATACAGGGTTTCGTGCACCGTATCGGTGTAGGGTATGTTGGGATTGACGCCGACATAGAGCTCCCAGCCGTCCGGCACGCCGTCGCTGTCGGTGTCGGCGCCATGCACCTTCGCGGCGAAGGTCCTATTGCCTACCGTCTTTTCATCCTGCGCCACGCCGCCGTTGGTCGTCCTGGCGATAAGGATGTCTGTGCGCTTCTGAACCTTGTCGTCGGCTTCATCTATCGCCTTCTTGTCGTCGGCGTAGCTCGCCAGGCCCGTGATGTAGCGGTATTTCAGCAGACGGAACTCGTCGAGCGCCGTATACGCCTGGGTTTTGTCCGGCGTGCCGGCCGTAAGCGGCGAGCCGTTCTCAAGCCAGCGGCTCGTCGGCGAAAGGGTGCCGTTCGGCCATGTTCCGTACCAGGCGGTGCGGGGGCTGAACCCGAAGTAGTTGTAGACCTGGTAGTGGTACAGCACGACGTTGCCGGTCTTGACCACGGGCACCGCTGACGCGTCGGTCGTATCGTAGACGTAGTCGGCAAGCGTTGCGCTTTCGTCGCTCTCGGTGAAGGTGCGCGAGACCGGCATGTAGCCGCCGTTGAACTCCGCGACCTCGAAGCCGACGCCGGAGAGAGTGTTGGTTCCGGGGCCGGGAATTCCCGGAATATCCAAGGGGATGATGTAGGCGTAGGCCTTGCCGCCATACTCGTAAATCGCATAGGTGCCGAGCGTGGCCGTAGCCATGTAGTCGCCGTCGCCATTGTAGTCGCCGTTGTTCGCATTGCTGTTGTTGGCGAGCGGATCGATGCCGTAGAGAACCTCGTAGAGGTCGCTCAGGCCGTCGCCGTCGGTATCCCACTTGAAGGGATTCGTGCCGAGCACATACTCCTCGTAGTCGCTGAGGCCGTCCTCGTCGCTATCCTGCTTGCCCCACTGATAGTCGGCTGCGATGTTCGGGTTCATGAGCCCGGCGATCTCGGCGGAGGTGATCGGTATCGGGCTCTCGATGTCCGCGAGGTTGAACTTTTCGCCGGTCATGGGCGTGCCGGCGGCATCATAGCCGACCGTCGCCGCGTACCAGTAGTAGTATTCGTAGCCGTCGGGGATGTTGTCGCCGTCGGTATCCCACTGGGTGGGATCGGTACGGTTCTCGACGGTGAAGCCCCACTTCGAGGTGTTGAACTTGTTGTAGCCCTTCCACGACTGGCGTATGCAGTCCATCGCATTCGTGCGCATGTCGTAGTCGGTCATGACGTCGGTGTAGTCGTTCGTGCACCACGGCAGATCGGTACGTGTCGCCACATACCTGTTGAGGGCGGCGATTTCGGCGACGCTCAGATCGAGGTCGGAGACCCAGCCCTCGCCATCGGTAATCGGGAACATGCCGAAGTTGAGGCCCTTGTGAAAGCCGCGCGCCTCGAGCTTCGCGGTGAAGGGCTGGCCGCTCTCGTCCCAGCCGGCGCTCGAGACGACAGTGCCGTTGAGCAGCTGCGCTTCAGTCGGCAGGTAGTCGCCGTCGTCGTTCAGGGAGGCGCCGTTGCCGAGTTCGCCGCCGACGCCGTCCACGGCGACCAGCGGAGAGCCGGTCTTCCATATCTTGTCGACTGCGAAGTAGTCGGGCAGGCCGTCCTGGTCGATATCGCCCATGTTGTCGGTCGTATCGTATTCCTTCGAGAAGATCGCCTCGACTATCGTGTCGACATACTTGCCGCTTTCGCCTGCGGTAGTGTCGGGCAGCGGAATCCAAAGGGTAGGCACCTCGATCTCGCGGCCGACGATCTCAGGCGCTACGGTGCTGCCGCTGAGCGAGGAGGAAACCGAAGAGCTGCCTTCGTCGATAGAGGTGAAGAGCAGGCCGTAGAAGAACGAGTCGCAGTCGTCGTTGGGGGTGTAGGCGTAGTATTTCGCAAGCGCACTCTTGCCGTCGCCGGAGTTGTTGCCGTGGGGATCGAGCGGCACGTCGAACTCGTAGGCAGTGGAGCTGTTCAGGGTGCCGTTGTCGACGGTGTTCGTCTTGTAGCCCCATGCCCAGAAATTCACCGACAGGTCGGTGCCGCAGTTCCACGAAAGCACATAGCTCGTCGCGCCCGCGAAATCGCCGGCCGCGAACACGTGGCCCTCGCCGATGCCGGCGGCGGCGGCGTAGCGCTGCGAAACGAGCGAGTTGCCGGTTCCGCGAGACGGGCCGAGCGCGATGGTCTTGAGGGTCTTGGAGGGCTCGACCTCGTAGTACCACGACATCACCGTCGTGCCGTTGCCGGTGGCCTTGTCCTTGTCGGTGACGGTCAGGCGTATCATCTTCGTGCCTGAAGTCTTGAACCTGGGCGTGAAGCTGATTTCGGCGCCGCTCGTGATGTTGGTCTTTGGCTCGTCGCCGTAGTCCGTAGACCACCACTGGCAGTCAAGACCGGCCGCGAGGTCGAGCTCGGAGGCGTCGCCGACGTGCCAGGTGATCTCCTCGTTGTTGCCGATGGCGCCCTTGAAGCCGTTGGTCGAAACGTTCTCCTCGCCTAGGGAGCAGACGATCGTCGGCGCGACGTTCTTTATGGCGATGGCGGAAGCGTCGGAGATGTAGTAGGTGTCCCATGTCTTGCCGGCAAGATTCGGCACGGCGTTGGTCGTGGTCACCTTGGGCGTCAGCTTGAAGCCGCTGACCTCGCTCGCCAGCGTACCGTCGCTCTTGGTGAGGTAGAAGTCGTAGGTGGTCTGGCCCGGCTTGAGGGCGATGCAGTAGACGTTGGTTATCGTGTCGCCGGTTACGGAATCGATCTTGTTCGTGAGATTAATGCCGCCAAGCAGCATGAGGCCCGGATCTGCCGCCGAAGAATCGACTGGGTCGACCGTTATCTCGACGTCGAGCGGATCTGGCGACGCGTTCTCGCTCAGCTTGAGCGTCATCTTGGAGTTGGCTAGGCCGACCTGACCCTCGGCGATGGCGCCGCCGAAGTCGTTGGCGATGGAGATGCTCGGATAATCGAGTATGTTCATCTTGAACGAGAAGTCGGGCGTGGTGGCGAAGGTCGTCATGTCCTTGTCCTTGACCCACAGCTTGATCGTGGCCAGGCCGGAAGAGGTAAAGGTGTAGGTGAAGTTGGTCGTAGCCGGATCACCCTCGAGTATCGTCTGGGGTGTGCCGGCGCCGCTGCCCTCCACGATCGAATACTTGACCTGGAACTCATTGTCTGGAGTAGTTGCCTTGAGGTCTTTCTCGACGTCGCCGACATCGAACGTGAACTTCTTCGGCACGCCCATCGACACGGAGGCGCCGAGGGTGTCGCCCGAGTTCTCGACAGTGTAGAGGCCATCGACCGTCACTGAACGCACCACCGGCGTCTGGTTCTTGGCCGTCAGCTTGAACGTCTTGGACTGGTAGGCGTTGCTTACGATGTTCGCGGGGTCGTAGGTCGGTGTTGTGCAGAGCACGATATCGAAGTTGAGCGTGGTGCCCGAACCCTTGCCGCCGTCGACGATGTAGAGCTCGCCCTTCTCAGACGTCGTATCGCCCTTCAGTATCTTCATGCCGGCCGACGCGGTGGAGTTGGTGAGCAAGGTGCCGGAGACGCACGCCATCGTGGCGGCATCGGCCGGCGCAAGGAACGCGTAGAGGGCGTCGGCCTTGGTGTAGGCGCGCGAAAGCGAAGCGCGGACGTCTATTATCTCGTCGTCGCTTTCGACGTAGGTTCCTGTCTCGGCAGTAGCGCCGCCCTCGAGCAGAATCTCGCCGCTTACGCGGGCCGGTTCGGAGACCGTGACCGTCGTCGAGGCCTCGTTGCTCTCGATGTCGCCGCCGGGGGTGACGACCTTGAAGGTGGTGGTGAACGTGCCGGGTATGTAGCTGAGCGAGGGCAGGGTCGTGCCGTCCGCCGTCGAGTAGAGCACTCCGTAGGCGTCGGGCTTGAAGGTGCCCGCGAGAACCTCCCAATCGTCCTCGGCGGACTGCTTGTACTTGATGGTGTAGCCCGTGTCGTCGCTCACGTTCTTGTAGTTGTCGCTGACAGTAAGCTCGAACGTGCGGTTGATGTTGCCGATCGCCTCGTAGGTCGACGCAACGGACAGGCCCGCCTTCACGGGACGCAGATACATCACGCCGCGCGAGGTGGTGTCGCTGTATCCGTCAAAGTATTTCCACCCGATGGCCGTGGCGTCTAGCTCCACATTGAAGAATACCGCGTGCCCTGCCGTCGCGGTGTGCTGGTCGGCGCCAAGGCCGTAGACGTAGATCGTCTTGGTGACGGCCTTGCCGGTGGCGAAGTTGACGTCGTAATCGGGGTCGGTGGTGTTGCTGGAGACCCTGACCACCAGCGGATCGCTGTTGAGCCAGGCTGAGGCATCGTTGGACGATGCTATATGCACATAGTTGGAGGCGCCGGCGGTTCCGTCCTGCAGCTCTGGAGTGATGGTGATCGTGAGGTCCGAGGCTTTTGCCTGGTATCCGGGCGAGATGCTGAGCGTAAGGGTGCCGATGGGGTCGGCGACCTTGTCGGAATCTGCCGGCACATCCACCTTTGACGTAGTGGCGACGGCCTTGACGTTGGCCTTCTCAGGCTCGATTACCTTTACGGGTATCGTAAGGTAGTCCGGGTTGAGGTTGGTAGCATTGAAGGTATGCCCCTTGAACTGGCTAAGATAAAGGTTTGCCGTATCGCCCTCTGTGCCGGCCGATGCGTCAAGCGTAAAGGTGTATGTCTGGACGCCAGCCTCTATCTCTATCGCCTTTACCTTCTTGGAGAAAGTAGCCGGCGAGCCAGGCGAGCCGGGGACCCACGTCTTGCTGTTGATCGTCTCAAGCGTGCCGTCGCCTATCTGGATGCTGTCGCTGTCGCTCCACACATAGAGGGTTGCGGAATTTGTGGGCATTCCGGAGACCGTCACGCTTGCGATGCTAGGCTCAGGTGAAGTTCCGGCTCCATGCACACCGCGCCAGACCGTGGCGGAATACCATGAATCGGCGTCATTGCGGCCTGTAAAGTCGACCGTCTTGAGATAAAAACCGCTCTGGGAAAGATCGATATCCGCTTCGCGCATCGAAAAAGCTGTATCTGGCGTAGCGTACACTGTGGTTTCTGCACCCGCCAAAGACGCCAGCTGCAGTATTGCCGTGTCTGAACCGCAAGAAAGCGACCAAGTGCCGAAGCCGTTGTCAAGATAGATGGTCGGATTGTCGTTATCAACCGGCGTACCGGCAGAATCTGATGCAAGAAGAACAGGCAGCGCGAAATCGCCCGGCTTGACCGTGTAGCTGCAGATAATATCCGTATAGTAGACGCTTGAAGACTTGACATTGATGTTCGTGTCGGCTATGCACGCCTCAATCGTCGCGGGAACCGTCACACCGCTGACGACGATACCGATGTGCGGCGGCTGTGTCGCCCAGTTCGCCTCATAGCTGCCGAGGGTCGTGAACTCCCACGAATTTGTCGCGGCGCCTAGAGTCTTCCAGCCGGAATTCAACAAGCGAACCAGGAAGTAGAACGTATCGCCACCCTTGATGGGATTCTCGGCGGAACTCTGCCCGTTGGTCGAAACACTTTTGGTAACATTGTTCCAAGGCCGTATCTCGTAGACATGCGCTGTTTCGCCGGCGGCGGATGCGACAAGCGAGAGCATACCGATGATTGGCAGCAGAAGTTTCTTCTTCATGTTGTTTCCTCTTTTAGACACCGTTGTAGATTTTATCAAATTTAAGTGCATTTTGGCAAGCGTTCCTTACTTCGAGAGCCAGTTTGTCGGGCATAGTGTTTCGGTGGCAAACAGGCCGCCACCGTCGTCGATGGACCATTTGTAGAAGATGGTGGATGTTCCGCGGCGGGTGTACCACCTCTTGATGTAGGCCGCCGACTCTGACGAGTACGGGTCGACGATCTCTATCATAGTCTGGAACTCGTCGCTCGCCCCCTTCGGACGGAACGAGTTTTCGTCAAACACGAACCACCTGAGCGCAATCCACTCGATAAAGCCCATCTCATCGTCGCCGGTAGGCTCTATATCGCCGACTTTTTCAAAGAGTCTGCCGATTATGCGGAATGTCGGACCATCCCAGCTTCTGCTGAGACCGCTTGCGTAGTTGGTGGAAATCGAACCCGCCTCGACACCCCTAAGCGCGTATGGTGCGAAACTGGCGCCGCCCCCATAACCAACGGGAGCTGCGTTGGTGATGTAGAGGCACGCACCCATGATTATGTTTGTCAAGGGTGGATCGGCTATAATCTTAGGGCTGGGCGCCACTTTCATGCCACCGACCAGCCACCAATCGTTAGTGCCGTCTCCATTGCAGTCGGCCGTCGGGTCCATATCAAGCCAATACATTTCGGTGAGCGACAGAAGGCTGGCATCGTCGGCATCGAGAGACAGCGGCATGAATTGTGCAGCCGCTATCGGACCTGTGGGATTAGCGAACGCTCCGCGCAATGTGCTGCCCTTGTTCAGCCAATCGACCACCGCGGAGGTGTAGCGGTTGTCGGGCGTCAGGCCCCAATCCTCGGCAAGCGTCGGGGCGATACGCGAAGAAGCGACGACGCTTATGTTGTTCGAGGTCGCAGGCCCGCCAAGCGTCAGCACAACCGTGCCGGTGCGACTGTCGAGCGTCTGCTCCGCGCCATCAACCTTTACGCTGGCGAGCTCATACCAGTTCTCGACGTTGTATGTGATGTTCGTAGAGAAGCCCTTGGTGACGACAGCCATGGCGAGCGATGTCGTATTGACATCTGCGCCGAGCGTCTGCGTTATGTGCCCCGCAGAGTCTTCAGCGAACGTGGCATACACTATGTAGGAGGCGCCGTTCGCTATTGGGTGCTTCGGATCGATCTTCTGGTTTTCGTTTATGAAGCCTGGCGTGCGCGCCATCGTGTTGTTCCAGTTGGCGACGACATCTGCCGCAAGATTAGTCACGCCGAGGGAGTGGTTGCCGGCTATGGAGTCGTCGCCGACGGCGACCCATTCGGAATCGGAAGATTCGGCGTTCAGCGTGTCGGCGAAGGCTTCAGCGGAGCGATCTGTACGCCCGGCTATGCCATACCAGAAGTTCGTGCCCTCGAACGTAACGGCGTGCTCGATTATGCCAGACGGCCTCACGAGGCGCATCGCCACCGGGAAGGTCGTAACCTGAAGGGAATTGTCGTCATCTAGGAAGTAGATGCGCTCGCTTGCAGGAATATCCCATGTGGCGTCAACCTTCACAGGCTGGCCGCCGACAGTCATGGCCTCGAGGTTGCTCTTCGAGTCGGGACTCGAGATGACGTAGTAGACGCAGTTCGACGCTACGTTGTCGGTCTTGGTGCGGCCTGTGGCGGGGTCGGCGGTGAACGTATGCGCCGTAATCGTGTGGGTATTGTCACCAGTATCCTTGGCAACGAACTCGAGACGCCAGTTGGTAAGATCTGCCTCTACCGGGAAGGCCACTTCGACATACTGGTGCTGACGGTCGCGATTTGTGGAGTCGTCAGACTCATAGCCGCCGAATACGTTAGCCTCGTTGATCCACGCCCACCCGGGTGCAACCGAGTCGAGCACAGTGTAGGCCGAGAATCCACCGAAGGTTGCATTGAAATCGATACCGCGATACCACGCCGGCTTCGTCCACTGCTCCTGCTTGAGGTCGGTGTACTGCAACTCATCGGACTCCTTGAGGTAATACGCGGCCCTGAGCATATACTGCACAATTGTGCCCGAAGGATACTCTGGCAACTGTCCAACTATGGAGGCGCCGGAGTGCCCGTCGTTGAACGAACTCCTGAACGCAAGATCCTTGTCGTCGCACTTCACAAGCTTGGCGCTGTGCACGACGCCGCCACCCTTCGACTCCCAGTTGCTGTAGCCCCAAGGCGTAACATCGCCGTCGTACCAGTAGAGCGTAACCTCGATGCCACGATCGAAGTCGATTTCGTCCGGCAGCTGCTCAGCCACGATCTCGGCCTGCACGCCCCAACCCTCGCCGGCCAGCGGCTGAGCCGAGATGTCGCCGAAGCGGTCGACGTAACTCGTGTCGAGAAGGTCTGTCGACTCGTCGCCCCTGAACGCGAAGACGTTCCTGAAGGCGAGCTTCGGCGTGAGCGATTCGGTGACGACGACATCGTCAAGCGCGACGCGGACCACATCCTTGAGATCCTTGTAGCCCGCATCGCTCGTCGGCTTGCCATGCTTCTGCGCCACGTTATCGACGCCCACTACTACGAGGCGCAGCGTCTCGTAGGACGCCCCCTTGAACTTCTTGGTGTAGGTGCGGTAGAAGTCGTTGGTGACATCGAAGTGGGTCACGTATGTCCAGTTGGCGTCATCGCTGGTGTCGACGTGTCCGCTGCTCGGGTTGGCGCCATAGATGCAGACCCTGGGCGTCAACTCGGAAGGCATGTCGTAGCGGCGCGCCTTGAAGGTTATCTCGCCGACTGCGGTGTTGTTCGTGAATATGGGCGTCTGCAGGAACGGCTGATGCTGGCGGTATGTGGTCGGATCGCTCGTCTCCGTGTCGTCAACCACCGAGTTGTTGAGGGCGAACGACATGCCCGCGTCGGCTCCGCCGGAACCCGGCCAGTCGGAAAGGTTCATAAGCAGCTTGTCGTCAGCGGAATACAGGTCTTCGCCAGTGCGGATGTTCCAGCCCCACCAGCAGGAGCTGTCGAGGCTCGGCTCGTCGCGGCAAATGACTTGCGTGATGAAGATGCGCCCGTATGCCGCATCCTTCGCGGCATCGGCGGCGACCGCCGTATCGGGATCGACCACGAGACGCATAGCGCCCTTGACGCCGTGCATGCCGAGATAGCATGACAGCACGCCGCCGGCAAGCTCGTCTTCGCTCATGGCGGAGAACTCGAAGTTCGTGACTGTCTGCCAGCGGGAATCGTCGACGGCAAGCTTCGTGTACTCGGCAAGCGTCATCATCGTCACGTTCGTCGCAATCTGCAGCGAAAGCACGGCGCGGCTGTCGGCGTTGGTGTACGAGAACGAGAACATGCCGAGGCCGACGCCGCGCCCGGACTCGCCGTCCATCAGCGGCGAACGCAGCGACGAGACTTCGTTGGTCGCCGCTCTCGCGGCCGTAAGCTCCACGCTGCCCTCGTCGTTGAGCCATGCCGAGGTGAATACGAAGTTGGTTGGCGAACCGTAGAGGACATCCCTGAAATACGTCTGTGTCTTCGTGTTGTCGTAGTCGTCGCCGCGCCACTGTCTTATGGTCACGTCGTCCACCACGATGTCCACGCAGTTCTTGTCACTCCTCGCGCCGCCGTGCTTGATGCGCACATAGGCGTCTTCCTTGAGAAGGACGGGTATGGTTATCGTGTCGGAGAGCGTATAGCTCGAAATGTTCGTTGTGGCGATATCCTTCCACTCGAGGTCGCCTTCGTCGGGCAGCTTCCACTGCACGACAAGCGGCTGCTCGTCGGCCACGGAGAAGATCTTTTTCGCGGTCGTGTCGTAAGTGAGGCGCACGGGAAGCGCCCAGTCGCCGTCGATATCCTCGCTTTCGGACGTTGCGCCCGAACCTGGATCGAACCCGTTGCACGCAACGCGCTTGAACACGTCCGAATCGTCGAAACCGCCGGCGGCCTTGCCGTAGAACCTGGCGCCCGCGAACACGGCGTCGCAGTTTGCCGAGGCGAGGCCATACGTGCCGTATGAGGTGGGCGGGGCAGTGTCGGTATACGAGAATGTTATGTAGTTGCCGGTCGACGGCAGAACGCCAGACGCGGAGTGTCCGTTCGACGTGCCGTCGATTCCGGAAGGCCCTCCCGCCTCGCCCGAGAAGCCGGCCTGCACCTTGCAGCTGCCGTCGCTCTGGTAATCGACCGAGATGAAGAGCGTCGGGTAGTCGCTGCCGTTTATTATCGTATAGGGCATCTTGTCGTAGTCGAGATCCGCCTCGCACTCCTTGACGACCGTGCAGACGTCGCCCACCCACCTGCAGAGCTCCGCGCGATAGCGCTTCTCCTTCCAGCGGGTAATGCGCAGCTCGTAGCCGCCCTTGTTGACGCGATAGCCGCCCAGCACGGATATCTGCCCGAGACCGTCGAAACCGGCATCCCACGCACCGCCGGATGTGACGGCATTCGTCGACATCGCCGCCTGAACGACGAAAGTGTAGTTGGTCAGCCCCTTGTGGACGTTCTCGTTGTAGCCGAAATCGGCGAGCGAAGCACTCTGCGCCAGCCTGCTGCGGAAGCTTATGCTCTCGATTCCGCGAGGCCTCTCGCCGGCGTTGGCGAACGTCAGATATCCGTCGCCGCGCCCTGCCATCTGAAGCGCCATGGAATCCGAGGACGAGTTGTCTTTGTACTTCTCGTATATCCACATTCCCGAACCTGCGGTCCAGCCGTTCGGCGTCTTGGTGCCGGCGCCGAATTCAACGTAGCGAGTCCAGTTCTCCTTGAACGACTCGATCCAGTACTGGTTTGTGGCGACGGAAGGCGCCCACATATCGAACTCGGCCTCGTAGGTGCGCATCGTGTGCGAGACGCCGGACTTCGCGTTATCCTCGGCCGAGGTGCCGACGAAGAGCCTGTCGTTCTTGTTGGCGTCGTTCCACTTGTCGAAGTTCTGCAGGTCGGCGCTCGTCACCGAGAGAGACGGCGTGCCTTCGTCAAGCACGAACATCATAAAGCCCGTCGTCGCCGCACATGGCACGGTTGACCACTCGTCGATACCGGCGGCCGTGAGATTGACGCTCTTTATGGTGTCGGCGAATACGGCGACACCCTTCCAATAGTTGGTTGAGAACGCGAAATCCGCGTCATCCGCCTGGGGGTTTATCTGCTCGACACGATACTCCAGACCGCCCTCGACTGCCGCCGGCGTACGCAGGAAGCCTCGCCACGAGCCGGTATCCGTCACCGCAAGATCTATGTATTCAACGGTTCCATCCTCAGTCGAGTAGGCGGAGCCGTCGGCGTTCCTTACGAAGACGCGCCAGACCTCATTGCTGCTCGAACTCGCCCTGAGGCGCACGAACCAGTCGTTGCCGAAGGTCGGATACGAGAAATCGACCTTTGTGGAGCGGTTGGTCTGGGGACCAAGCGTCGCCTCGCTGTATTTCGCCGCAAAGGCGTTTTCAAGATTCGGCAGGCCGGTGTAGTCGGCATAGCTGTAGTAAGGCGCCTGCAGCACATACTCGTACCAGAACTCGATATCACCCACCTCATCCGGCAGCTCAAGCGGCTCGGCCGAACGGAAATCATCATCCGGATCGAGTGCTACGCTCTTCCATTCCGAGACATTCTTGAGATAGCGCCAGCGGTAGTTCATCGTCGCCGACGCGAAGAAGTTCGTTTCGGTGAGATGTTGGGATGAATTTACGTAGTAGTCGACAACCGCCTTGCCGTGAACCGTGTCGCCGACAGCCGGGAACGCCTTTGTGAAGGCTCCCTCGAAACCAACTACGTTGGCCCCCTTCTTGGTCTCGTCATACCAGCCGGCGGGGCTTAGGGTTGCACCCATCGCGGGATAGGAGACTATTATGTTGTCGAGCAGCAGATAGGACGAATCGGGAGTAGCGGCCTTTGCGCCGTCGATGCTGGTTCGGCGGATCCTGAAGCGGACAGGCTCGCGCACGTTGAGCTTCGCGTAGACCCTGTAGAACTCGCCTGTCGTTGTCGGGCGGCCCGACTCGACTTCAAGGTTGAACGCCCTCGGGTACGTCACCGGATCATTGACCGTATCGCCGCCTGTTACACGGGCGACATTGACTTCGCAAGCCTGCCAGCACGTCGCGTCAAGGTTGCCGTAGTAGTTGGTGACGTTGCCGTCGTCATCATACTGCCAGAGGTTTGCGTCTACAACCGGATCGCCGTTCGTAGTGGCCGTAGCATACTCGACTATGAGCTGGTAGGCGGTTAGGTCGTCGTTCCATCCGTTGACCGCGTCGAAATAGATGGTGCCGATACCCTCGTCGTAGCACGGCGAGTAGACCGCGGCCTCGGTGGTGTTGAGCATCAATATCTGGCCGGCGTCTGCGCCGCTCTGCGCGACGACTGTGCCGTTGGTGAGCGAGCACGACATTGTCGACCAAGGCAGGTAGTTCTGGCTGTCGTCGAGGCCGCTGCCGTCGCTCGGGTAGGTATTGCCGTGGCGAGAAGCCACGAGGTGCCACAACTTGTTGGTGACGGATTTGTCGTCGCTGACGGACCACAGTATGGAGTTGGTGCCATCCATGACATTCATGGTGGTGATGCCCGAAGACGTCCTGTCGGCGAACTGCCAATAGACAGCCGCGGTTTCGTTCGTGTCGGAATAGCCCTGAGATCCGATTGTAGGCTCATCCGCCGTTCCACCCTGGCTGAAGTCGTTGTTCATCAGCAATATGCGGCCGCCCGCCGTATCGCCGGCGGATGCCGTACCGGAATCTTTGACGATAGTGAAGTAAACCTTCCTCTCGTCCTCATCTATCTCGAAAGCCCCTTCGGTTTTGCAGTGTATGCAATAGGTGCCGCCGGGGAGACTGCGAAGAGTATCCGAAGAAACGTCGTACTCCTCATGAGTGAGCAGGTTTTCGCACCAGTTGGTCACGCTGGAGCCGCTACGCAGAACACCCTCGGTATATGTAACGACAGCAGGAACGTCGTTGGTATTCCAGTAAGTTGGCGTTACCGTCGGGCTCTTCACCCAATAGTCATACGCAACGCCATCCCTGACGACAGTGCCCGGCACGAGGAAGCTCACTCCATCGCCTTCGAGCGCACCACAATAGTCGCTGAAGTTGGCGTTCGCTATTTCAGCGGCAAGCAATGCGGTGTCAACACCACCAGCGTGTATACGGAATTCGTCTATCGCACCAACAAGCGCATAATTAGCCCCGTTTACCAATCCTCCTATTCCAAAATCAGCGTCGCCGTTTCGTATCGGGTGTTGGGACGGGTTTATGCCCGACGTTTCAAACTGCTTTATTCCGTTGACAAAGATCTTTATTGATGTTCCACCATAGACTACATCCATCCTAACCCAAGTGCCTATGCCCAAGCCAATCAAACCAGGGTCGCATGTCCACCTAATATTAGATCCACCGCCATGATAGACCGCAATGGATGTACCACCATTTGCAGCCCTGTTTACGCCGCCCTTGCTTGTATCTCCACGATAGTAGAGCCTTACACCATATCCAGGATTGCCTTCCGCCGTAAGTCTTCCAAAAAGATACGGCAAATGCGCATTATCGTTATCGAAGTTAACCCAATAACTCACCGTAAACTCGGAATTCGTGATTTCTTCCAGCGCATCGCCTGGCTTGAATGTCAGCAAGGCATCGCCTTGTGCACTAGATGCCCCCAAGGCGTTACCGAACTGTCCAACTCTTTCCTCTACGTCTTCGCGCGTCTTGACAAAAGTGTTGAGGCCAGTCTCATCTAAACCATCTTTGCCCATATGCCAAACACCGGTGTAGTCAGACCAGACTGCCGTCGGATCGTTTGCCGGAGCATCCGCGCCGTCCTTCAGTGACCAGTAGAATTTTACCTGCGTACCATTCACCGCCTCCGGCACCTTGACCCAGACAAGCGACTCGCCGTGAGTATTCCACGTATCGATTTCATGGACAAGAGGCGCACCATGGCCATCCGAAAAGGCGATTTTCGAGCCGTCCCCCGCCCTTTCGTAGGAGAAGCCTGGCAGTTGTGCCGTGGAGATACGAACCAGCAGTGTGTAGTTGGTGATCGGCGTAGTGCCGATATTGTTAAGCGTAAACGTTACGTAGTCGTGATAAAGCTCCAGATAGTCGCTCTTGCGCTCAAGACCCAGCTCTCCACCCGCAAAAACAAATCCAAACGGAATCGACGAGTCGACAAGCTCGAATTTCTCGGGATCGGCTGAAGTCAGCCCGGACAAGATCGGAAGGTAGTAGACGCCCTCAAGATCAATACCGCTGACATCGACCTTTACGGTGCCCGTTGCGGGACATGTAAGCGTGCCGGTGACCACGAGGCCGTCTGTATCGGACGCGAACACCCGATTTGTCGACCCCTCGCTGAATGTCAAATCGCCGTTCAGCGTACCTGTACCGCCGAAAGTGCCGGAAACCGTGGCATCACCAACCCAAGTGCCGGTGAGGTTGACGGACGCACCAGTCTCGACAATCAAACCGTTCGATGCCGTTTGCGCACCGGAAAGCGTAAGCGTACCTGCCGTAGATTCACCAGGTGCCACATACACTTCATCGATGCGGTCGTTGCTGCTTGCAAACAGACCAGAATACGTTGTATCCTTAGCCTGAAGAATGCGCAGGTCGCGGTCGCCAGTGCTACCGCTTCCATCCCAGTCGCTACGCATCTGGCCAGAACCGGAGAGGCTGCCGATGGTATGGGTTTGGCCATACGCCTGCAGGATGAGACCAGCGGAAAGGTTGTTCTCGCATATCATGCCCGTCGGGAAATTCGACCTTGAAAGACTGCGCCAACCCGTCGCATCGGCATAGCGCAACGTACCCGTTCCGGTAATGCGGGCGTAATCCACACTGTGATCCTGAGTACTGTTGCTGTCTGTTAGCGTAAAAATGCCGTTGTCGGTCGTGGTGATTGTCGTGGTGTCGCCAAACCTCGCAAGACCGGACGCGCTCAACTCTCCATCAACCTTAATTCCGCCTGTGGCGGACCAGACCTTATCGGAAGGAACAGTTACCGATATGCCCGAGTCGACATATATTGAAGCCGTCGCAATACCGCTGAAATACGATTCTGGAAGCGTAGTTGAGGTCGCCGAACAGAATACAACTTTGGCCCTGGTCAGCGTAATCGTGCCCGTGAAATCGGAGCCGTCGAATATCTTGATCATCGGATTGGCGGCATTGCCGTCCGCTATCGTTCCGGAGCCGGAAACCTTGACGAATGCCGTGCAGCGAACCGGATTACCCGAATTGGGCGAGTTGCCGTTGGTCAGTTTAAGCGCATAATCGAACGTCCCATTTTCCAAAATCACTGGAACCGAGTTTGTGTATGTATAATTGCCTGGAGCCGAAACCCACCCGTCAACACCTGAAAGCTTGACCGCAGAGTTGGCGTTACCGTAGGAATTCACGTTGAAGTCCGTCACTCCGCTCTTTCCGTTGATCCAGACGGTACCAGTCCAGGCAGAGTCGGTCCAACCCTTGTCGGAGGGGGGAAGCGCATCGGAATACACAACGGTGCCGAGGCCAGTGTAGGCTGTTGCATCGAGGCGATCGGCGTTGGCGTTTATTGTGACCAACGGGCCGACATCTATTGAGGCTGCCGTGATCTTGGAACTGCCTGACAGCGTAAGCGTGCCGTTACCGGTAACATACACGGTTCCGCTCAAGGCCTTGGTTTCATCAACCGAGTAGTCCGTATCGCCACTGACATTGATGACTAGGTCGTTCTCGGTTTTTGTCGGCGCGACCTCGACAACCTGAATGGCCGCCAGGCCGGCACGGCATCCACTCATACGATGGCTGACAATCGTAAGCTTGCCGTCCGTATTTGCAATCTCGGGCGTCACGAGGAAGTTGTCTCCCTCAATCCAGGTAGAGTCGCTCGCCGAACCCCAAATGTCGGAATCCGTCCCACTGCAGGTTTCGGTTGTGCCGCTGCCGCCCTTGTAGTGCGTACCGTTGACCGTCATGTAACCGAACTTTGTCGTGTTATTGTCGCTTGAGCAGATGATGACGACCTTGTAGCTGTTGTAGGGTATGCCTTCGACGACAACGGTTGGGGAGGTGTTGTTGTCGTTGTCGTCAATATAGCCCTGACGCAATTCCGAGGCGGCATCAAGGCCACTTCTAGTATAATACCCGCGGGTACCTGAAATGGTCACTTTAGCACCATAGAGCGTAGAGGCGCTGCCATTGGTATCGACACCCGTCACAGTCGCTAGCGAACCGTTGTTGCCGATAAGGTTGTTCCAGGACGTGCCAGGAATCGCATAGTCGCCGATTCCGACATCATCGGTAGTGGAGAGGTCAGTGCCCGAGGTGAAGTTTACGCTTATGGAAGGCCTGTAGACTGTCGGGGCCAAAGCCGCAGGGTCGCCATCGACCCAATAGAGGACAATGCCGGTTGAAGTCTGAACCAGCTCGCACTTGCCAACGCCGTCACTCGTAGTGAGCGATGTTTCGCCAGAGGTGTTCACGACTGATAAATGGGCATCGCTGGCGAGATCAACACCGCTTGAGTTTAGTCGCTTGATCGTGGCGTCTGCCGCAAAAATCTTTGTCGTGCCGGAGCCGAATGTGACGAGCGTCTTCGACTGGACGGACTTTGTTGCACTGCCGGAAAGCGTGATATCGGCCTGCTTGATCACCTGGGCGTTGGCTACGGTTATGTCGCCGCCGTAGACTACCGTGCCCGAGCCCTTGAGATAGTACCAGAACGGCAGAGTCGTGTTGCTGGCATCCGTTATTCCGGCTGACCATGTAATGCCGCCCGCATTTGCCGAATAAAGCTTGAATGGTGCAGAATCGCTGCCCTCCAGCTGATTGCCGGCGAAGGAGGCGATCGTGATCAAAGACGTTTCGTCTGCAGTGAGCCAGCATCCCGTGCTGCCGGCCTGAATCTTCGTGATACCGCCCGACCATGTTACCGACGCGCTGTTGTATGCGCCAACACGCAGCTGATAGCCGTCGATTGCCGTCGAGGTGGACACCGTATTGCCGTCAACGAGGGCAGGATCGTAGTTGCCGGAAATGAACGGCGTTGTCGATGTATCCCAGTTGGCGGCGTCATTCCACTCCGTTCCGCTGGTGAAGACATTGGCGTATGTCTCCGTCTCGCCGGTGACGGGGTTTGTCATAGGCGTATCTGCCCATGCGCTGAGACCTGTAGTCAGCGCACAGCAGAGCGCGGCTAGCGCGATATTCCTGAAGCGCCAACTCATTGTGCGGCAGCCCCCTTATGCTCGTTGGCCTGATGAGCGGACCATATGCGCTCGCGCACCACCGTCAAGGCGCGGCCACGCTCGTCTTCAAGCGCCTTGTTCACATCGTCGATGCGAGATTGCAGTGACGCCTTCTCCGCGTCATCGGCCTCATCCAGCCGCGCAATGAGCTTGGCGCGTATGGCTAGAAGTTCGTTTCTGGCCTCGACGCGCTCGCCGAGCTTCGCCTCGTATTCAGGGTCGTTCGTGCGCGATGGCTGCACTTCGCCAGCGGCCGCGCCCGAGCCCTCGCGAGAGCCTTCATCGCGTGAGCAGCCAACAGACAAAAAAGCCAATGAGGCGATTGCGACTAGCGCAAACGCCACGAGATTTCTGCTCGTGAGCATCGTCATTTCACCTTCGGCCCTTTCTTAGACCAGATTATTCAACGAGTAGATTAACATATAATCGCATACAAGTCAAGGGTAAGATTGTTGTAGCGAGTAGATGTTGTTGTAGGGGTGGTCAGTTTCGCGAGCGCAAATACTCCGCGAACAGTCGATCGTAAACGGTCCAGCCGTCGTCGGTCTTGTACACAATATCCTTTGCCGCCAAATCCTTCAACGCCGCCCGCACGGTCGACGCCCCGCCCAGTCCGTTCGCAGACAGGAATCCGGCAGACGTCGGCTCGACAACGATTCCATTGCGCGCAATTGCGATCACAACATCCTGCGAGGCGCCGTTCTGCGTCACAAGAAGATCATGATAGATAAGCGCCCGCTCTTCGCAGAGTTCGACAACTGCCTTGTCGACCTGCGCATCGTCCAATAGCGAGGTGCGAGTTTCCCATACCTTGTTCAAAACCGCCTGAAGATACCAGGTAACGCCGCCAAACCGCCTGTACAACCGGTCGAAAACGCCATCGTCCAAATCCCACCCCTCCGCACTGAAGAAGCCCTTAGCAAATGCAAGATACCTGTCTGGGGAAATCACGCCAAGATTCATTATCTGCGTGGACTGATAGAAAGCCCCCTGCGGCATGACGAACATTTCTGCCATCAGGTGCCGACGAGACCCGGCAAAGATGAACCTTACCCACGGAATGAACTGGATGTAGCCCCTGATCAAAGCCTCCACTCCTTCTTCGGGAAACTCTCGTACCTGCTGAAATTCATCAATCGCTATCACCACGCGCTTCTCGCGAGCCTTGAGATAGTCAAAGACATCCTTGAGCGAAGCCTCCGCATTGTCCGCCGTAATATCAAAGGAAAACTTAACCGTTCCGTCGCTTTGCGGCGTGGCGGTCGGTCTGCAGTTCCTGAAGAATTTTGCAAGCGCAGCCATCGCCTTTTCCATCCGTCCGTCCAGGGCGCCTATCACCGCACTGGCCAACATCTTTGCAAACCCAGCAAGATTCTTTGTGGAATAGATGTCAACATATATGCCTATGAAACCTGGCGGCAATTGGTTGAAGGCGTTGCTGATCAATCCTGTCTTGCCGTAGCGCCGAGGCGCGATTAAAGTCACATTGCGGTCGTTTTCTATTGCTGCAATGAGTTTTTTCGTCTCGTCAATGCGATCGCAGAAGTAATCTGGGCCTGCATATCCAGAGGTCAAAAATGGGTTTTGTAGTTTCATGCGCATATTATACCACAAATAGGTCGCTTCATGGCAAAATTTTTGTTACAAAATTTTTGCGACGAAAATTTCGTCGCGCCGCACCGCCTTAGGTATACAATCCGCCAACTTCAACAGGGGATACTGTATGCATGACAGAACAACACTTGGCTTTGCGGCGGACGCCGCCGAGACCTGCGCATTGACGATGGCCGACCCTAACGCCACCGAGCGCATCCTCGCCGCTTGCGACGGCTATAGGGACGACGGCGATTGGTCGCATGAGATGCACAACGTCGTCGAGACGGTGAGATACCACCTCGGCAACAAGCATGCGAAGGTGGCGTATGCGTATTTCCATCACCGCCCATGGCGCAAGACCGGCATGAAGAAGGCTACTTTTTACAAAATGCTAAAAAAAGTAAAACTCTTTCTCATGCCTGAAAACATTGGCCGGAAACGACGCCATACCGTCCCCCGGCTGCAAAAATCGTAGACTCGACCCCCGTTTTGCCGCCTGTTTGCGGAGAGGGCAATCCCGCCCATCCGCAAAAGGAAAGCAAAATGAGTAGACAGTCAAGTAGACAGTCAGGTAGTCAGTCAAGTAGACAGACCAGGTTTATAGATAAACCTGTTTGTAGTCAGTCCACGCCCGCGTGTGCGCACGTACGCGACCCCGAGGCGTACTTCAAGGCGTGGCGCGAGGCGAAGTTCGGCGGCGACTTCGATCCCGTAGGCATGGCGGTCGAGGAGGCGGTCGCCGAGTTCTCGTCCGGCAAGAGCGCGGCGGGCGTCGCGGTCGACCGTGCGCTGTGGCTCAAGATCGCGAACCGCGTAGGGTTCGAGAACTTTCTGGACGCGCTCGACCAGAAGAAGTCGGAGATACGCGAGCTCGAGGCGCAAGGCAGGAGGTTGCTCACTCCGGCGGCATCTTTCCAGAAGCTGCTCAACCGCCGCTTCCCCACGGAAGGAGGTGCGCGATGAGCAAGAATCCCCTTTCGCGCTACCTCACCAAACGCGAGCTTGAGCTCGCCGCCGAATACGAGGCGTTGGGCGACGACCCCGAGCGCCGCGACGCGATCCGCCGCGAACTCTACAATCTGCGATGGCGGCTGAACGAAGACTGCGAGCGAAAGTATCACACGACAGGCAAGGGACGATACGGCGCCGCGATATGCGAGGATTGCCAGCCAGCCGCAACGCAATCACCTACTCCAAGGCGGCAGGCCAACGTCGCCTTGCCGAAGGAGCTTGAGCACGCGATGCCAACGCTTCAGGCCATAATGCGCAACGGAAGCGACAGATCGCGCTCAATCCGCAAACTCGCGGCGGAACGGGGCAGTTCGCTGGCGGCGGCGAAGTTCAAGTATTTCGCCGACAGGAACAAGCTGATTAGGTATTTCCTCTAGTGGCGGCGACGACGATATCGCCCATCTCATGGCAACGCCTGTACAATGTCGCATTGTCGGGCTTGCCATTTTCCGCAGGCCACAGCGAGAGGAACAGCATGCGCCCTTTTGCGTCACCATGTAGAAGAATGGCTTCTTGTAGTCGAATCCCGGCAACCGTCCCATGGGCTATTTCATTCCCTTCGCAACATGTTGTTTTGCTGTCAATTCTAGCATATCTGCGCCTTGCCAGCAAGCGACCAAAAAATATTTTTCCGCCAGACCTAACTAATCGCCCAAAAACCTTCCTCTAATGTTGGAGGCGGCGATGGCGGCGCGTTGAGGGCGAAACCCGTCCCGCGTACGCATCGCCTCCAACCTCTCAAACACCAACCCCCAAGAAGGAAGCAAAAACAATGACAGCAAAAGACATGAAGCAGAAGCTCACGCAGGAGCAGATCGACGCGGCCCTCGCCCGACTCGCCGAGGTTCAGCAGGAGATCAAGGCCAAGAGCAAGGTCAAGGAGCAGATCGTAAAGCTCCTCGACGACGAGTTCAGGAAGCACGAGGCGAAGTACCGCAAGGGCGTGGAGACCTCTAAGGGCTTCCTAAAGCGCATCCCCCGTAGCTGGGACATCGTCGCCAAGCCCATCGTGGAGGTCGCATAAGATGAGGCGCATTCGTTCGCTTCTTTCGCGGACGCTCCACGCGCTCGCAAATCCGCGATTCATCGCACTGGCAACAGCGGCAACACTGGCAACATTCGTCGCCGGCTGCTACATCGGCAAGGCCGAGTTCAAGGGCGAGGACATGAAGATGTACCCGCTCTTCGGCATGTCGGCGGAAACGACTTCGTGACCCTGAGGGTCGCGGGGACAGACCCTGAGGGTCACGGGCCCAAACCCTCAGGGTTTCGCCCTCCGACTCCCAGGGGTCTCGAGCCCGCGACCCTCCGGGGTCACGGACAAAACAAAAAACAACAAAACAACACAAACACAACAACAAGACAAGGAGAAAACAAATGAGTGATACACTAGACAAGGCGAAGCTCAAGTTCGAGGTTCGCTCTCAGAAGGACCCGACCGACGAGACGAGGACGATATTCGTGCCCGCGATAGTCGAGAGGGCCGATCCGATGCAGCTTTCGAAGGTCGTGTACAACGCGATCAACGAGGGGCGCATCGCGGGTCTCAAGCCCAACGCCGCGAAGTCCATCGCCGAGGGCATCTGCGACCAGATATACGAGGAGCTCAAGGAGGGCAACTCCATCGCGTTCATGAAGTACTTCCACGTGAGGCTCTACCTCGACGGAACGGTCGCGGACGCCGGCTCCCAGCTGACGGGCGCAAACAAGGTGAACGTCAGGATCGCGCCCGGAAGCGACTTCCGCCTGGGGCTCGACACCTTCAGCTGGTCCAACGTCGCGAACGACAAGTCCGCTAAGCTCGACTACATCGTGAGCGCTTCCGGTGTGAGGGGCGAGATACAGAAGGACGGCGCGATCTACATCGACGGCAGCGGCTTCGGCGAGACGACCGAGGGCGTGACCGTCAGGTTCGTCTACGAGGACGGAGCCGAGGTCGCGGGCGCAGCGACAAGCGTCGGTCCGAACCGCATAGCGGTCGCGTTCCCCGAGGGACTTTCCGGCATCGCCGACGGCACCGAGGTCGCGGTCACCGTGACGAAGTCCGTCGACGGCAGGGAGTACACCTCGAACACCAAGACCGCGACGATCGTCAGCGCATCGTAAGGCAAGGAGGTGAAACATGTTGCAGCTAACGTTCAAGGTCAAGGCCAGCACGCCTCAGCCCGACCACGAGATTCTGCTCGTGAAGCACGGGGAGCGCGCCGACAACGAGATCGCGTTCGACGAGACGAATCCCGTAGTGTGTACGGTCGCGCACCACAACGGAGCCGGCTACGAGCTGAGGGCCGAGAAGCCGGTCAAGGTCGTGCTCGACTACGAGAACCAGCGCCGCGTCTACGCCGTCCTCGACACGCAGACCATCGTGAACGCAACCGGGACGACCGTCTCGTTCATGAACGACGAGAACGACACCGAGGAGGTCGACGGCAGCTTCTGGAACCACGATGTCGAGCTTACGCTCTACTTCGCGGATGGCGGCTCCGCCACCAAGACGGTAAGGTTTGTACAGCTCTGATGAGAGGTTAACCACGAAAAATGGGAGAGGCGGTGTGTCGTTTACGCGCCAGTGATTCGCTGCTTCGGAGAAAACAGATGATGCGACATCGATTTTGCGACCTTTTACATTTTGCCAATGCCGGCTGTACTATCGGCAAAATGGCGGTGCGTCAAAAT
>JAFPUH010000022.1 GCA_017395505.1 Kiritimatiellia bacterium | reverse complement strand
TGCCGTCGATGACAAGGAAGCGGTCGTGGAATCTGCCGGTATGCCTCACCTCAAGCGTCGGATTCTGCTTGTTGAACTTAGCAATGGCCGTTTCTGAAATAGGCGTCTTCTCGACCGTCGCAACAGTGACCTTCACACCGCAGCGCTTTGCAGACAGGATGTCGAGCGTAACATCGTCGCAATAGCCATCGACGAGCAATATGCTCTTTGTCGCCTTGCCGACAAGTTTCTTCGCGAATGAATACGCCTCGTAGTGCCGTCCGTCGAAAAACACCTTCTGCGGCGGAAACTCCCCGCCGTCCATTGCCTTGAATATCGTATCGAATCGCTCCTCGTTACGTTGCTGATCAGTGATTTGCCGCCGCTCAACGACATCAAGCCGTGACAGAATCGGCGCCACCGATGCAATCGCCTTGCGCATAGCCACAAAGGTGTTTGTTATCTTTATGCTCGCTTTAACTGCAACACCGCTTTTAAGGACGCTAGCCAACATTATGATGCCATGCTCGGAAAAGGCAAATGGATTGTATTTTATGTTGCCGCCACGTCCTTTGTTCAAGGTCGCAAATTGCGACCTTGAACGGCTGTCACAGTTTGAGACAACATGCCGCATCTCAGCATCAGACAACCGAAACATGAAACTCTCAGGGAAGCGATCTATGTTGCGCTTGACCTGCTCATTCAATCGTTTTACTGGCACACCATATAGCTCAGCCAGATCTCTGTCGAGCATCACCTGAACGCCGCGGATTGTGAATATCCGCGACTTTATGGCGGCATCGGCGTCAAGTGGACCTACCAGGGCATTAGTGCTTTGTCCGTTCATGACATATCTCCTTTCGTGTTGACGAGGATATTATCCCATATTACTCGAAAATGTACCTTAAGCGAATCTTAAGCGAACCTTAAGATTTCTTAAGGTTCAGACAACTTAAATAAAATCGGTCAGCAACTGTTTTATCATTTTGAACACACAAGAGAATTACTGTACAGATTTGCAGCCTCAGCTTTCGCACTGCGCAAATACTGGAGTGGCAGAGCGCAACCAATGCTTTCGCACACCTCTAACACTCGGGTGCTCACACCTCCAACACCCGGGTGTTTCCACCCATTCCACCCGAGTCATAGAGGTGTCACCACCTGAGTATCAGAAGCATCATCACCCGGGTATTTGCGCCTTGCGAAAGCTGGGGCACCGCGCGCCTAAACCCATCCCCAAGAATTACTGTCCACATTTGCAACGAGACTTAAATCAAGCAATCGGAACAGGGTTTAGAGAATCGCCAAAGCGATTAAGTCTATTGACAATTGTTCTCATAGGAACGTCGCAAATCTGGACAGCAATTTTTATATCCGCGTAAAATTGCTGGGATATGGTGCGGAATGGCTGCTATTATGGGGCCTGCCCCCGAAGGTCTATGTTTCGCGGGCAGACTGAATCCCGGCGATTCTATTGCCTCTCCCGGATGGCAGGTGCAGCCGAGATCGTGGAAATACCAGTAAAGTTCTGGGCCTGCGGCAGCGTCCGGGCTCGATTGTGCAACCGCGCAGATCGCCTTGCCCGGGCCTTTGATAACAAAACTCACTTCATTTTGATTGGCCCTGTCGGGTCGCCGACGAGCTTGAATTCCGATGGCCGGAAATCCGTGAAGCGACCCTTCGCCGCAGAAAAGTCGAGACACGCCGGCCCCCCTATGTTGCTGTGCAGGATCTCAACTTCATAGTCCCCTGCAGTCGGCAGCGTCACTGTATGGCAAATCGCCTTGTCATGCGTATGCCCGCCGGAGAATGACGTGGAATACCCGTTGCCGGAAATTTTGACTCTGTAGCCGTCGTCGCACTGCACGGCGAAAGTCCAGTCGCCGGCCGCCGGGACGCGCATCGTCCCTTTCGAGCGCGACGTAAACCGCGCATCACCGGGATTTCCGGGGAACGAAACGCGTTCGGCCACAATGGCGCTTGCATCGCCAACGACTCCAGCGGTAAACGCGATGACCGGATAAGCGTCCGATTGATTGTTGCCGCTATCGAGAAATTGCTCGTTCGGCACGTTTCCAGTGCAGTAGCCTACCGCGACCTCGACTTTCCAGCCCTTCGTCACGCCCGGCTTCCTATATGGCGGCACGTCGCCGATGTAGCGTATCGGGCGCGAATCGTATGTGTTGCCATCCAGCGGCCACCTCGCCGGGAGCGTGGTGGAACCGGGTCTCGCCCAATCCTTCGAGCCCTTCTCAACCTCTATCACTATGTCGCAATTCGAATGAGAAAGCAAGGTGTCTAGTGCGCCCGATCTCATCCTCCTTACCCAATGTCCGGGAGCATCGCCGTGGAACACCACCTTCCTCAAATCAGGGCAACAAGGGAAGACATAAACCCCAAAATCCTTCACACCCTTGGGGAACTCTACCGTTTCCAGGTTCTCGCATCCCAAAAATGCAGCGGTCATAATTCCAGCAACCGAATCCGGAAGCTTTACGGTCTTGAACTTTTTGCAGTCGGAAAAGGCCGACTCCCCTATCACATTGCACTCCCTTGCCAAACTAATGCTGCTGCGAGTCTTCGGATAGGCTATGAGGCGTTTCTTGTCTTTGGTGTAAAGCGCGCCGTTCACGGAAGTAAACGACTGGTTGGCTGGCGAAATCTCTATAGATTCTAGATTATAGCATCCGCCAAATTTATGGCCGGGCGTATGCACCCTGTTCCAAGTCGTGCCGCGCAACTTCTCCAGATGCGGTGGCAGGACGATGCGCGTAACCTCTTCGCAGCGAAAACAATCCCCTTCGATTTCGGTGACCGTGTGTCCGTCAATCTTGTCCGGGATTATCAACACTCCTTTTGGCTTGGGCGTAGGTCCCCCGTACAGTATGGCATTACCTTTGTCGTCGAGTTTGTATTCGAACTTGTATTGCAGCGATGGGACGGGCGCCGTCCTGCTCGTAAGACCACTTTGCGGTGTTGCAGTAGCGCCAGATGCAATTTGTGCGTCGGAGGAGGGCTGGGCTTCGGCGATGCGGCGTTCGGCGAGGGTGGCGGCAAGTCCCGTGAGTTCGCAGGCGTCGAGCGCGGCCTGGTAGTGCGCGGCGGAATGTTGGCGGATCGCGGCGGCGGCGGCGTTTTCAACCGGGGCGTAGTCCCACCAGAATGCGGCGAGCGCGGCGGAGGAATCCGCCGAGTTGTCGAGTTCGTCCTGCGCCATCTTGCCCGTGTCGCCGCCAAGGCGTGCAAAGGCCTTGAGCGCGTTCTCCCAATCGCCGTCCGCCGCCGTCAGTTCTGCGTAGCGGCGAATCAAGTCCTTGTCGGCGGGCCTCTTCTTCAGCTGGACTCTGAGCGCGCGGAGTTTCTTTGCGTTGGCGACCTTTCGCGCCGTGGCCCTGTGGATGGCAATGAGCCGTGCAGCGGATTTCGCAGACGCATTCCTCGCGGCGGAGGATGTGATTTCAAGCAGCTCCTCAGGCGGAATGTCCGGAAACTTGTTCAAGATTGCCTCTATGGCGTCCGCCGCCTTGTCGTACGCCTTGTCCCGCGAATAGTAGTGGACCGCGCCGCGCATGCAGACAAACACCGCCGCCTCGGTCTCGGCCGATCCGGCCAACTCCAGCGCCTTGTCGCCGACCTCCGTCCCAGACATCTTCTCCGCCTTGTATTCCTTGACGAACGGTGCCATCAGTTCGTTGACGAGCGGCTTCACGGCGGCCTGCTCCTTCTCCGTCGGCATTGCAAACGCACCTATCGCGCAGAACAGCGCGGTCGCCACAGCCATGCCCCTTGTTCCTATCTTCATCGTCTTCTTCCTTTCTGTTTACATCTTCGATATTGCGACGGTCTTGGCGCGCGTGTCAATTTCAATTTTGCAACCGGCCGACTCGCACATGAGTTCCAGAGCCTCGCGAGCCTCGATGTCGGACGCCGCCACCAGCGGGGCGGCTTTCTTCAGAAGTTCCGCGTCGGCTACGGTTATCTTCACTTGCCCGTTGAACACATCCTTCTCGAAGAACGCAACCACGTCCTGGAGCGTGTTCGACGATTTGAAACTGAAATCTATTCTGCGTTCAAACGGGCTTCCGTCACGAATTGTCACCTTGCGCTTGTCTGCGTCTATCTCCGCCTCGCATCCGGCCTGCTTGCAAGCCCTTGCCAGCGCATCCTTTGCCGTGCCGGAGAGATGGACCCTAAATAATGGGTGTTTCAGCAATTCTTGATTGGCGACGTTTATTTTCACCTGCCCTTTGAATACTTCTCTCTCGAAGCGTTCGACGACGTCTTTAAGCGTGTCGTTTTTCGAGAACTCCATTGAATCTGCGAGCAGCCATTCCAGCGGGTTCTTTTCGCTCGCATTGTGTTGCATTGCTTCTTCGTTTTGCAAGCTCTTCACCACGGCAATATTTCCGGAGAAAGCGGCGATAGTCATGCGCCCGTTCTCCGGGTCGTATTCCATGATTCTCCGCTCTGCGCGCTCCCTGTCTGCGCCAGAGAGTTTCTCAAGGTCGGCGAGATAATACTTGACGGTTCGTTGACGCAGTTTGTCGCCGACGCTGCGCTTCCACCACACGGCGTTATTCTCCTGTGGCGCATAGTCCCACCAGAAGTCGGCGTGGGAGAGAAGCGAAAAGCCTCCGGCAAGTTCTTCCTTCGCAATCCTGCCAATGTCGCCGTCGAGTTTTGCAAAAAGCGCGCACGCATCCTTCCACGCGCCATGCGCTGGGCCGCCAATTTGGCCGATCGCATCTGGCGGCATTGCTATCTCAAGCGCCGTCAGTTCCGCCAGAGAACGGATGACTTTCTTGTCCGTTGGTCTCGCCTTGTATGCTTTTTTCGCCTTTACAAATCGCTGGAGAGTGAAAAGCTCCGGCGCGTCTTTGGCGCTCACGCCCTTGCTCGCTTTTGCCGTCAGCTCCAAAACCTCTTCGTCGGGAACGTCTGGGAACTGCATCATTATTCCCGATATTGCGCCTGCCGCCCAATCATACTTCTTGTCGCGGACGGCGTATGCCACCACCCCTCTGAGATAAAGGTATTTCTCGGCGGACGAAGCGGCCGCGGCAGACATTTGCGAAGCCTTGTTGCCGACTTCCGTAGCCGTCATCTCTTTGCTCTTCAGCTTCACGACGAACGGCGCCATCTGCTTTGAGACAATCGGCCGCGCCGCCGCTATTTCCGCCTTTGTCGGCATCTTGTACACCGGCGGCTTGAAATCATCTTCCAGGACCAGGCCGGCCGCGAACGAAGCGCCTGCCACAACCAATGCCATAAACAGTGCTACACATTTCATCTTCATATTGATTTCTCCTTGTTGAAAGATTGAAAGTTGAAAGGTAAAAACCCACGCGGAACCGCAGAGGCGCAGAGATTGTCAGTGCTTGCCCTCTCCGCGCCTCTGCGGCTCCGCATAAACAAAAACGCAACGCGACCCGTTATTCCAAAGCTTCATTGTTTTCACATTTGTTGTTCCTTCTGTCCTTTGAGCTGTTGCCCACTTCGCAAGAACCGAGCCTGTCCTCGTTCCGTGTCGCTCCGCTTGCGCGGCAATCGCTGACACGATTTGAGGATATGAAAAAACCTCTCTTCGTATTTCATCGGAGGCTGTAGGATGCCTAAATCGGAATACAAAGAGAGGTAAACGCTTATGCGCTTCCTCTGCATAGTATCGCCGATTTAGAACTTCCTACATTCCGATGACGACTGCTTTGCAGCGCTGATGTCCCACGGATTTCTCCCCGCAGGAACGGTGAATATAATACCATATCGCCGCGCTAATGTCAAGCGCGGCGAGAGAGGTTGAGATGGTTGGAAATGGTGGCTGCCTAACTAAGGCAAGTGAGAAAGTATGTCCTTGGCTGGAATCTGGAGTTTGGAGAATGCAAAAAGTGAATGGCCAAGGTCTTTCAACGATGCACCGATATGGTAGACAGTCTCTTCGTCTATGATGATGAACCGGTCGTGTGCGCCGCTGTACGGCTTGACGGCTATCGGCGCATACTGTTCGTTGTAGCGGTTAATGTCCAGTTGGAGCTTGCGTCCGATCTTCTTGGTGTAGATTGTCGCCTTTACGCCGTCGCCGCGTCCGCCGAGCATGGTCAGGACCGTTTCGTCCAGCCAGTTGTCTATCAGAACCAGCGACTTCTTCGCGCTTTTGATTATCTTCATCGCCGTCGCGTATGCATCGCAAATCTGCCCCTCGAACAATACGCCCTCCACTGGCGGCAAGGCGGTCTTCAAGAACAACCCTATTTGCTCGTCATGCTTGGCGACTCTTCGTTCAAGACGCTCTATGCGGTCATTTACGGCATAGCCATGCAAAAGGTAGTTGCGTAAAACATTTGTCGCCCATTTCCTGAATTGCGTCGCCGCGAACGAGTTTACTCTGTATCCGACAGCAATTATGACGTCTAGGTTGTAGAAGGGAATATGACGCGTTATTGCCCGTCCGCCTTCAATCTGAACTTGTGCAATTTTTGCACAGGTTGCCGATTTCTCCAGTTCTCCTGTCTTGTAAATGTTATGGATGTGGCGATTGACCACCGTGCGATCCACACCAAACAATTCTCCAAGCCTTGATTGGTTCAACCACACCGTCTCGTTTTCCAAGCGAACATCCAGCCGAATGGTGTCATTCGGCTGATAGACGACTATCTGGTTCTTTTCTTCCACTTTATTCCCCCAAAACGAGCGCTTTGCAGCGCTGATGTCCCGCAGATTTCGCCCCGCAGGAACGGCGAATATAATACCATATTAGCCTCACTTGGCGCAAGGGTGAAGTTGCAAAAATCTCGGCGTGGGGGTGCAAAACGGCGTCCGGGAGGAGGCAAGCCATTTCTCGCGACAATTGTTCTCATTCGTCGCGACAAATGTCGCGATTCCTCGCGAGAAATGAAATCATTTCTCGCGACAAACGGGAAGATTTATCGCGACGAATCGGCTGATTTATCGCGACAAATCGCGGCAATCATCGCGATAAATCGATTGTCAGAGGCTGGCGAGAAGTCCGCCGCAGAGCAAAAGCCGCTTTTCGCGATCTGAAAGCCTCGCCACGACCTTGAACGAACGCCTGTCTCCCTTCACGACAAGCAAGCCGTCCCCTTCAACCGCAGACCTGATACCGTCGAGCGTCAGGCCATCGCCCTGCTCTATCGCATCGTAGTCCGCAGGATCTTCAAACTCAAACGGCACAATACCGAAGTTTATCAGGTTCGCACGGTGTATGCGCTCAATCGACTTTGCGATCACCGCCTTTACGCCAAGATACATCGGGCACAGCGCCGCATGTTCGCGGCTGGAGCCTTGCCCGTAGCTCTCGCCAGCAACGATCACGTTTGCAATGCCTTTTGCCTTGTTGTCCATGCAGCGGTCGTGGAATGTCGCATCGCACGGCTCGAAGACATACTTCGAATACTCCGGCACGTTCGACCGGTACTTCAGCCTCGCGCCGGCAGGCATTATGTGGTCGGTAGTGATCTTGTCTCCGACCTTGATGGCGACTACGCCCTTGACATCCCTGGGGAGCGCAACGCCCTTCGGAACGGGGGCGATGTTCGGACCACGGACGATCTTCGCGCCCTTGACCCCCTTGCCGGCCGTGTCGCGGTACAGGAACATCGCGTCATCGACAGGAAAGCGTCTCGGCGCAGGAACAGGCGTCGTCCCCTTCGACGCCGTGAACGTTCCGGAGAGCGCCGATGCGGCGGCGGTCTCCGGCGAAACGAGATATACCTTGGCGGACTTGGTGCCGCTTCTTCCCTCAAAGTTGCGGTTGTTCGTCCTAAGAGAGACTGCGTTGGTGGCAGGACTCATATGCGCACCTATGCAGAATCCGCAAGCATTCTCAAGGATGCGGCAGCCTGCCTTTATAAGAATCGCGAGCGACCCGTCCGCCGCAAGCATGTTGACGACCTGACGCGAGCCGCAGGCTATGCCAACCTCGACATCGTCCGCAACATGCCTGCCCTTGAGCATCTGCGCGACCGTCCTTATGTCGCGATATGAAGAGTTGGTGCAGGAACCGATCATTATCTGGTTCACGCGAACCCCCTTCATCGATGCCACAGTGATGATGTTACCGGGGCTATGCGGAGCTGCAGCCATAGGCTCGATCTTGCCGAGATCGATTACAAACTCATCGTCGTACTTTGCGTTCTTGTCGGGCTCGATGCGCACGAAGTCTCTTCCCCGTCCCTGCGCAGTCAGAAACTGGCGCGTGACGTCATCACTTGGGAAGACGCTTGTCGTGACTCCAAGCTCGGCGCCCATGTTCGTTATCGTAGCGCGCGACGGCACATCGAGCGTAGCGACGCCAGGCCCTGTGTACTCGAATATCCAGCCGACGTTGCCTTTTGTGCCATACCTCTCAAGCACCTTGAGTATGACATCCTTCGCGCTGACGCCACGCCTCAACCTGCCCTTGAGACGTATCGCCCTGACTTTCGGAGACGGCAAGTAGAACGCCCCCCCGGCCATGGCAACGGCTATGTCGATGCCACCGGCACCGATTGCGATCTGCCCTATTCCACCGCCTGTAGGCGTGTGGGAATCGCTGCCGAGAAGCGTTGTACCTGGCTTGCCGAAGCGCTCAAGGTGCAACTGGTGGCAGATTCCGTTACCGGCCTTGGAGTAGATTATGCCGTACTTGCGTGCTACAGAAGCCAGAAAATCATGGTCGTCTGCGTTCTCGTAGCCTATCTGGACGGTGTTGTGGTCAACATAGCTCACGGCAAGGTCGTTTTTTATCCTGCCAACGCCCATGGCCTCGAACTGCAGATAGGCCATCGTGCCCGTCGCATCCTGCGTGAGCGTCTGGTCTATCCTTATGCCGATTTCGGCATCCTTCGCCGGATCACCCTCGACCAGATGGGCGCGGAGAATCTTCTCTACTACGTTCATCTCGTCAGATTCGCTCCTCGAAACCGCGGAACTTGACGTTCAGGTCATGGAGCGGAGCAAGCAGCGTGCCGAGCGGAGTACCCTGCATCATCTTCGTGAAGGCGTTGACGTCCTTCGGGAAGCACTTTCCGCCGTATCCGAACTTTCCGTCAGGTCCAGGCACAAAGGTGTGCGTATCGTTTATATAGCCAGACAGCAGCATGCCGGCGTGAACACGGGCCCAGTCTGCCCCCATCCTGCGGCAGTAGTCGTAGACCGCATTGAAGTATGTTACCTTGTAGGCGCCGAACACGTTATGGCAGTACTTCGTGATCTCGGCCTCGAGAGGAGTCATCGTCGTGAAGGTCTTGCCCTTGAATATCCGGCAAAGCAGTTCGATCGCACCGGTGAAAACCATCGGCTGCTTCTTGAAGTCTTCGATGTGCGTGCGCTCGGTCAAGAACTCCGGCATGTAGCAGACCTGGTGGCCCGTCTCCTTCGAGAGCATGTCGCTTGTGCCAGGCAGGATTGTCGTGCGCACGAAGACCGGCACCTTAGGCAGCCCGCTTATCAGCTGCTTCATGAGAGTAAGATCCTGTGTGCCATCGTCTTCCGTCGGAACATGTATCTGCAGGAACGCGATGTCAATTCCACTCAAATCGTCGTTGTAGCCCTTTGGCGGATCGCTTATGAAGAGCTTGCAGTCCTTGTTGTTCTCCTCGAGCCACGCCTTGAGTGCGCCGCCCACAAAGCCACATCCGATTATGCCTACGTTGATCATGGTGTCGTTCCTTTCAAAGTCTGGTGGTATTATACCAAATTACCGTCTCTCGCGCCGCGAAAATTCTATCCGTGAAACGCCTCCATCCCCCGTGCGCATGACGGCGTTCGTCAACGTGGCCGAGCCTGAAAGCTCTATGCTGCTGAAAAGGCGGCGCATGGCGCGAACGTCTGGCGTCATCCTTACGACCCACCCCTCTCCGTCCTCGGCCAGTTCTGCCTCTAGCGTGAAGAGGCCATCGAACGCCTTTACGTCTCCGGCCGCAAAAGCATCTGTGCGTCGTCTTATCTCAGCGTAGTGTGGCATGTCGCCGAGCGGCTTCACGCGCTCGCCGTCCTCGTCCGCAAAGATCATCGAGTCGGTGGTCATGGAGATCGACGACTCGAATGGACTAAGGACACGCCACGTTATACCCTCGCCGGCGACGCAATCGACAACGCCCGAAGTGACGAGCGGACGCGTGGAGCCCTCAAGCCGACGCTCCATGCGCCAGTCAGCGCTGGAGCCCAGCGCCTCGCGAAGCGCTGGCACTGCAAGATCGATAGCGACGATCGCAGATGCCAAGGCCGCAATCATTGCTCAGTCCTTTCGACAATGCCGGATGCGCAAGGTCCATTATCCGCCGCAAGCGAAAAACCAAACGCCCCATCGCCTCGACGCGCAATCTCAAGCGAGACTTCCCTGCCCGGCCGTATGAGTTTCTGGAACTTGAGCCTGCGGTATGTGGCAGCATCAGGATAGTCTGCAAACGCCTGCCTGGCGAAGTGGCGCAGAAAATATAGCTGAGCAACGCCGGGCAGTATGGGATATCCGGGGAAATGCCCCTTGAAGCACTCCGCATCAGAAACGAAAACGAGTTTGGCCTTCAGCGAATCGCCGACCCTGTTCCATTCCATCACAACAGGTTCCTGACACCACTGCAAAAGCATAGCCCGCGATGCGGCGGCCGTAGTCTTGCCCTGCTCGTTTACGGGCAGTTCGCGAACGAAGCGGATGCGACGCGGGAACCCCAACTCTCCTATGGAGGGCAGCAGATCGCGACGAAGCCTTGCCGAAAGGTCGGCATACGACGAAACGGCCAGGGTAGCGCGTCCCTCCTGGGAAAGCACAACCAACGCCCCGAGCCTCTGCACCGATTCGCCGTATGTCTCAAGGCGTACGCGAGACACGAAATGATGAGCCTCGATTACGCTCTCCACCTCGCCAAGCGAAACATACTTCTCCAGTATCTTCACCCGCCTGTCGGTTCTCCCCAAAAGCAGAAAGCGTCCGTCGTCAGTGAAACGTACGGCATCAGACATGACGTAAGGACGCTCCATGGCAAAGGGAGAATCTACCACTATGCGACCATCTTGCGAAAGCGAAGCCGCGATTCCAGGGAAAACCGTCCATTCCTCGCCGTCGACACGTCTGCGGTATGCGACGGTGCCGGTCTCGGTACTGCCGAATATCTCAAGCGGACACACCCCCGTGACTTCGGCTACGGCGAGCGAAGTCTCAGAGCGCAGCAAGCTGCCTGATGTAACAATCGCCGTAAAGCAACCTTTGAGACCAGCGAAATCCGGATGCGTCAGCGCCTTCTCCAGAAAAGATGGCGTAGTCACGAAGAGCACCCTGCCACCATGCCGCGAACAGGCTGCGCAGAGCTCTTCAACCGACAATACCACGGAATCGTCAACAACGCATCCTGCAATCTGTGGCGCACGAACCCGCCACAATGCTCCATACATATGCTCCGGGCGAATAGTTGCGACAACCGCCGGTCGGTCCGACCACAATTCGTGGAACGCTTCGACAAGAGCCTTGGCATCACGCATCAAAGACTCCTCGGTGCGCATTATGGGTTTCGAAGCCCCCGTAGAGCCGGATGTGCCAAACAGAACATCAGCCACGACGGAACCTCCTTCTGTAAAGCCACTCGCCTGCAAAAAGAGCGCCCATCAGCAGATAGGCCACCAGTCCGTTGTAGACGGCCCATATCTCATGCGTGGCAAAGACCGTGGCGACAGTCACAGAAAGGTGCACGGCGAGAAACACCGTCCATATGACAGTCACTCGTCTGCAATATGCGACACCCTGAGCGTCAAGCTCTTCGCCCATCCTGCGGGCTATGATCTCGACCAGAGGGGTCTTCCTCAAGGAGACTGCAAAAACCGTAAACGCAAGAGTCGCCATCAATGCGGGATATAGCCTGAACCAGACGTTTGCGCGAATGAGGTACAAACCCCACACGATCAGCGGAGTCATCGCAATGCGCAGCGCAGCACTCAGGCGTTGACGGCGCATTTCGTCACTTCGACTGTTCGGAGACCAGCTTCTCGATGACTCCGGCGACGTCGCCGAGTGTACGGATCGACTTGAAATCCTCTGCGACGACCTTTATGCCCGTGCGTTGCTGGATGCGCACCACTAGATCTACAGCGTCGATGCTGTCGAGATCGAGATCTTCATACAGCCTTGCGTCGGCCGTGAGCTTTTCACGTGGAATCTCGAACTCTCCAGCAAGCACGTCAGAGATTTCGGCCAGTATTTCATCTTTCGTCTTCATGCGGTCAATTCTCCAGTTCTATGCCGGCGTTTGCGGCTATGAAAGCGGCGAGCGAAGATATGCTTCTGAAATGCTCGCGGTTTTCGTCCGAATTAGCCTTGAACTTTACCTGATACTTCTTGCGCAGAGCGGCACCAATCTCAAGGGCATCGATGCTGTCGAGCCCGACACCATCCCCGAACAACGGCACGTCTGCGGCCAGATCAGCGGCGGTCAGGCCATCAACCTCGACGGACGACAGCACAACCTGGCGGATCTCCTCTTCCAATTCTTCTCTTTTCATTGAGGGATATTATACCATATTTTGCCATTCGCGTTTTTACACGAAAATGAAAATATGGTATACTTTCGGAAACGATGACGAAGATGGACGAAAGATGGGCGCTCACGCGCGAGATGGTCGGGGACGACCGCCTGTCTGTCATAATGCCGCTGTACAAGTTGGCTGCAGAGACAGAGGCCAACCTTCTTCAGGTTGCCGATCTCTTCGAGAGCCATGGGGTTAACGCCGAACTGGTGCCGGTTGACGACGGCAGCGGCGACGGAACTGACGTGATACTCTCTCGCTTCCCCTCGCTTGATGCTGCCTACAGCCACGTGAAGATACGTCCAGTCGTGTGCCGTCGCAACGGCGGCAAGGGGGCCGCGCTTCAAGCTGGCTTCAACGCATCGACCGGACGCTATGTGATGCTGCTTGATGGCGACCTTGACATACATCCCAAGCGCACGCCCTACTTCTTCGAGGCGATGGTACGCAGCAACGCCGATATCGTGATCGGCTCAAAGCGCCATAAAAGGTCGATAGTACAGTATCCGTGGCATCGCCGCATCGTCAGCGGAGTGTACTTCTTTCTCGTAAAGCTGTTCATAGGGCTTCCTGTAACGGATACGCAAACCGGCATGAAGCTTTTCAAGCGCGAGGCGCTGGGCCCGGCCTTGGCTCGCATGCTAGTAAAGACCTACGCGTTCGACCTCGAGTTGCTGTCCATCGCCCACTCCCGCGGCGCTAAAATTGTCGAGGCTCCGGTGCGCATTCGCTTCGGCAACAAGTTCGGCGCCCTTAAGCCGACGACTGTCAAGCAGATGGCCATAGACTCCCTCGCCGTATTCTACAGGCTCAAGGTGCTAAAGTACTACGCGAAGGCTATGGCTCCGCGCCCCCTGGACCATTCGCCACTCGTCAGCGTTGTGGTCGCCTGCCCCGACACCAGCTGGATGCTGAAGGAGTGCCTGACGGCGATGGTCGCGCAAAGCCACGAGAACTGGGAGTGCATTGTGCTGCCCGACAACGAGCCGACCGACATCGAACTAGAGGATATGCCGGGCGACGGCCGCATACGCTTCGTCTCGACAGGCAAGGTGCGTCCCGCCGAAAAGCGCAACGTCGGCATACGCGAAGCCAAAGGCGAGATCGTCGCGTTCATAGACGACGACGCCTACCCGGAGGCTCACTGGCTAGAATACGCGATAAAATACTTCTCCGAGCCGGACGTGGGCGCAGTCGGCGGCCCAGGCATAACGCCCCCGGGCGACCCCTTCCTTGCGAAGATAGGCGGGCGCGTCTACGACAACATTCTCGTCTCAGGCAACTATCGCTACCGCTACAGGGCTGGCGGCGTGAGGCGCGATGTGGACGACTATCCAAGCTGCAACCTGTTCGTGCGCAAGGATCTGCTGGATAAGATCGGCGGATACCGCACCGACTTCTGGCCAGGCGAAGACACCCTTCTCTGCAAGGACATCGTCGAGTCGTGGAAGCGAATCGTCTACGACCCGTGGGTTGTCGTCCACCACCACAGGCGCGCGCTGTTCGGCCCACACCTGAGGCAGCTTGGCCGGTATGCCTTTCACCGCGGCTACTTCTGCAAACGCTTCCCCTCGAATTCGCTGAAGCTCAGCTACTTCATTCCCACGGCCTTTGTGGTGTACCTGCTGCTGTGGTTAGTTTTGCTGCTCGCACCCCAGCCCGAAGTCATGTCCGCCGAGATGTTCTGTCTCTGGCACGCAATCATCTCAGTCCCTATGCTGCTCTATGTCGCGCTCGTACTGATTACGTCATTCTCGTTCAATCCAGCCATATGGGCCGTGACCGCAGCAGGTGTCGTCGCCACGCACGTCACGTACGGAGTACGGTTCCTTTGCGGACTTCTAGCCAGCAAGGCACCCTGCGAATTCATTGGCAAGGACCACGCCTAACATCTATTCGTGAAAATCGCCAGAAACCTCGGGCCCTGGCGGACATTCTGCCAGTTTGGCGATCGCCCTGGTTATGCGAGTCAGCGACGCGCCGTCGGTGACAAGCGGCGGCATGGCATAGATGAAGTTCGCGAACGGCCTCAGCCACACCCCCGTCTCGTCTATCACACGCTCGATGTCGTTGCGGGCAGGCAGACGCTTCATCTCCAGCACTCCAACCGCACCCATAACGCGAACATCCGCCACGTTGTCGAGCGATCTGCACGGCTCGAGTCCTTCGCGAAGGCCGCTTTCGATGCGCGCAACCTTGTCAGAATAGTCTGACGCCGCAAACAGGTCGAGCGAGGCGCATGCGGCCGCACAGGCAAGCGGATTCGCCATGTATGTCGGACCATGCATGAACGCCGACGGCTCGCCGGATGAGATCACATCGGCGACTCGCGACGATGCGACAGTTGCGGCCAAGGTGATGTGTCCGCCCGTGAGCGCTTTGCCGATAGTCATGACGTCAGGCGCAACCCCTGCCAGGCTCGCTGCCCATAGCGGACCTGTCCTGTAGAGCCCTGCGGCGATCTCGTCGAACACCAGAAGCGCGTCGTGCTCATCGCATATGAGACGCAGCTCCTTCAGATATTCGCCTCCGTAAAAGTCCATCGCATTGGCCGCCTGAAAGATCGGCTCGCAAACGACACCGGCGATTTCGTCGCCGTGCTCCGAGAACATCCGGGAAAGCTCCTCGCGCCACGCCTCGAAGGCGAGGGAGTTTGGTTTCGACACAAAAAAATGGCGCGGCATCATGCCCGCAAAGAGCACATGCATCCCGTCAGGGTCGGAGAGCGCCATCGCGCAGGCGGTGTCGCCATGGTAGCCGCCCTTTAAAGCAAGCATCTTCGTGCGGCGAACGCGCCCTTTCGCATGCTGGTACTGCGTAGCCATCTTTACCGCAACCTCAACCGCTATTGAGCCGGAATCTGCGAAGAACACCTTGTCGAGCCCGTCCGGACATATGGCGGCGAGCCTCTCGGCCAGTTCGGCTGCAGGAGTGTGGGTGAAGCCGCCGAACATCACGTGGCACATGCTCGACGACTGACGGCGTATCGCCTCGGTTATCGCCGGATGATTGTGCCCGTGCGCAACGCACCACCATGAAGACACAGCGTCAATCAGGCGACGGCCGTCAGACAGGGTTATCTCAAGGCCAGAAGCCGAAACCGCGTGGCGAACCGGCGGCGGATTCGCGAGCGATGCGTATGGATGCCATATGTTGCGGCGGTCGAAATCAAGTACGTCAATCATTTCCCAAAATCCGTTTATCAATCCTCGCGCCACCTTATGTAGCGCACCTTGCTGTCCTTAAGATAGCATTCCGCATTCACCTCGCGCTTCATTCCCATCGACTCTCCGACGATCCGCACCTTGAATATGCTGTCCTTGTCGGGAACATATGTCAGGTATTGGGCAGCTTCGCTGCCAATCTGCACATCGTCGGCGAAATCGCCCACCCGCTGCGTCAGGTCATTCCAGTCCTTGTACGGCCACCAGGTACGCGACTCGTCCACATCATAGTCGGGACGTTCGCGGAGCGCGCCGACAATCGCCTCGGCGGCGGCACGACCCTCAGCCATGTCTTCCTCATCCTCTTCGCTGAATATGCCTGGCACGGTCAACAGCTGCTCGACAGTGCAGGAATTCACGTTAACCTTCGAGCTGCCGCTGGTACCTAGCAGGTTTACGATTCCGCGAACGTGTATCTGGTCCTCCTTGTCCGCATCTGGATTCAGAACCCCTCCTGTCAAGATGACAGGATGGTCGCGAAAGCCACGAACATACGAAAGCTCCTGTATGTCGGGAATCGATCCGTTGCGCGGGAAGCGCCTGTCTTCGTCCTCAACCTTATCCTTGTCGTATCGATCCTCATACCATGCCGATTCCGCGCCGCACTCGATCGCGTCGATCTGCGTGGTGGAGTCGTCGTCATCGCGCCAGTCGTTCCAGCAGGCAATGAGATGGTCGGTCAGTTTGAACCGGCCATCGTCGGTATCGACCTCGTAGTCTTCAGGAATACCGTGGCTCGTGAGCAGCATCTCCCAGCGAATGCGGTAGTTCTGGTCGCCGCCCTGATACAGTTCGTTCACGTTTATGGCATTTGCATCACCGGCGTTGACCAGCTCGATCTCAACCGTTACCGTGCTCGGGTTCACGAGGTTGCCATCCCTGTCGCGCCGGTCGTCCACGAGTATCGGCCCTATCGTACACTTTGAATCGCTCTTAAGCGCTCGCTTTTCCAACGTCCAGCGATCCTCCTCCAGAAGCTCGTCGATGTTTTCGTCCTTCGACCACTCCATCGCGTTCGAGTAACCGGAGATCACAACCTCTGCGAGCACCTGTCCGGCATCCACAAGACGATTGACGCGGTTGCGCTCGCGAACATATACGTTGACTCCGGTCTGAAGATGCGCCTCGGTCGCGAACGACAGCACCATTATCGACAGCACCGCGATCACCCAGAGGACTACTATGAGCGCGCTCGCCTTTCTCATCTTCGCCCTCCTGGTCCCCTTACGCCACGTCCGCCTGCCGAATCACTGGCGCTGGGAGGCGTCGAACCGTCAAGCGACTGCTCGTGTATGGGTATGCGTATTATGCGCATCAGAGGCGCAGTGTTCGTGCGGTAGCTGCGTCCTTCCGGATCTGATATGCGGAACGTCAGCTCGACCTTGTATGGAACAGCGTTGGATTCCGCAAACTCGTCCTCGAATGCGCGGTCGTCGTTCTCGGCCTTGATCTCGTCGGCCGTCTTTAGCACGCGGCAGTTGAAGCCTACGACACCGTCCGCAATCAATACGGGCTGGTACATCTCGTCGTTCGCAAAGCTGTAGTCTATGTCGTCGGGGTTGTCCTTGGGGCGCAGCGCCACGTCTGGACACTGCCTGGCGTAGAGCCCCGTTACCTCAACCTCCGACCGGTAGTCGCTGTTGCCCTCCTCGAGAACCATCACCTGCACACGATGCACAGTGTCTGCGACAGAACTTTTGTTGCCGACGATCGCGGAGCCTGTCTTAGACCATTCGATCACGTCCGAACTGTCAGGGTCGTCTCCGTCCCCGTTGTTGGTGAGCGTGAACCCGTAGCGGTCGTCCTGGCTGCCGTCGTGCGGATAGTACATGCTTCTTAAACCCGATATCACCTGGTTAAGCGCGAAGTCGGTTCGCTGCATCTTGTCCATGTAGTCTGTCGATATCTGCCAGCCGCGGCTTACGGAGTTGAAGGTGAAGACGCATATCGTCGTCAGCACGCCAACAAGCATGACGGCCAGCAGCAGCTCAATCATCGTGAACGCGCGACGAGTCATTCGCTCTTCCTCCAGAAAGTCACGTAGCTCTCCTCCTCGCCTTCGCCCCTGCGACGATCGCCCCAGCGCACGGTCACGAGCACGGTGTACAGGTTGCCGAGCCGCTTAAGCTCCTCGTCGTTCGCCTTGCGGTTCAGCGCCTCGCGCTCCCACGTGTAGCCGTGGAACTTCTCCTCCTGCGCGCGCGTCAGCCGCACATCGCCGGCGATCTTCTCCCAAAGTTCAGTAGCCTTGGTCTCCGGCACGTCGAGATCCTTATCGGGATCCTGCACGTCGGAAAGCGGATACGCCATGTCGCCGAGATCCATAACCTCCTGAGCAGTCTCGAGATAGGTGGACGAAATCATCATCTTTTGGCTCTGCGACATCGACACGAGTATCGTCGTAAGCCCGAAGCCGAGGATGACTGCGGCCAAAAGCACCTCAAGCAGTGTGAAGCCGCGCTTCATCAATCGTCCTCCTCGTCTCCACCCAGCACCTTGGCCGCGCCAAAGCGGTCGATTGATATGCAAAGCCCGTTCTCGGGCGACGAGCCGTCAGGGAAAATCCATACCTTGTGCGGCTCGGTGCGTCCATTAACCTCCCAGACAACCGAAACCGGCGCTTGGTCGCCGGCGTCAGGAACAGTATAGATAGCCGAAACTCCGGCCTCCTCGTCAGCCTTGGCCTTTTCCTCGGCCTCCTTTGCCTTGGCGTCCTTCAGCTTGCCTATTAGGTAGTCTACGTTTGAGAAGACGGATATCTTAGGGCGCGACTTTGCCTCGTCGTCGGCATGCTCCAGCTGCTCACCCTCCTTCAAGACCTTAATTCGCATTCCGCGCACCACATCAGTCGAAATCGGAGCAAAGAGCACATCCTCCACCGTGAGCCCACCCGAGTCACCATCTGATTGGTCGCCATCGTAGAGCGACACCATTTCGCCGCTCAGCGTCGCAGCGCGCTGGACCGTATCGGAATTCAGTATCTTGGCCGCATTGATCTCGACCTTGGCGCACACGTCATCGTCAATCTTGACTGTCGAATACGTTATGACGCTCGGCTGCTGCGTCACCAGCGCCGTCGACCTCGCATGGCGGATTACCGCGAAGATGTCGCGAGTCGCACCGCGTATTCTGGCGGCACGCTGGCCAGCGCCGACATTCACCACGCTCGTCGCCACCATTATGCCTATTATGGCGACGATTACAAGAAGCTCTATGAGGGTGAAAGCCCTCCGCATCAATTCACGCCGCCGGATTTCTTGGTGGTGTCGCTGCGGATGTCGTCATCGTTGCCGAACTCCATGTCAGGTCCGGCAGACACGATCACGTAGCGCTTGCCCTTCTTCTCAAGCTTGTACTCAGTGCCCCAAGGATCTTCCAGCGCACCCTCCCCGCCGTCAAGTATCGGCTCGCCGTCGCCGTTGTCGCGGATGAGGTCGCTAAGGTCGCCCGGATACTTCTTGTACTGCAGATAGTATTGCGTCACCGCATTCGACATCACGCCGACAGCCTCCTTTGCGGCGGTCTGCTTGGCCTTCTCGATAGAAGCTATGACGTTCGTGACCGCTACCGCGCCCAGAATGCCGATGATCGCCACCGCCACGAGAATTTCGATGAGCGTGAAGCCGGCACGCATAGCCAGAACAGCCTTGTTCTCTTCGTTTCGCATTTGAATGCTCCTTATTTGTTTTAAGGTATTATATCATATGGCCTTGGGCAGAGTCAAAGTGAATACGCAGCCGCGCGGGGAATTGGCCTCGACTGAAAGTTCCCCGCCCATCGCCCGCGCAGACTCGCGAGATGCGCAAAGGCCGATGCCGAAGCCGCCTTTGCCCGAATCTAGAACCGTCTTTGCCCTCCAGTAGCGGTCGAACGCATGCCTCATCTGGGATCGCGTCATGCCCTTTCCCTCGTCGGCGAACGAAACCTTTACGGATCCGCCTGCCGCCTCGAATCTGACCGACACCCTGCCGTACGGGGCAGCATACTTCAGGTCGTTGCCAAGAAGGTTCCATATTATCTGCACCGTCATCTCTTCGTCCGCATAAACCGCGAGCGTCTTGTCGCCCGACACCTCGACCGCACCCGAAGTCTCGTCGGCATAATCGGCTGCGAAAATGGCGTAGGCCTCGTCGAACGCCCTGCCGATCTCGAAATTCCGGCAAGACGGCGCCTTGCGCCTTCCGCCGAGAATCAGGAACTCGCGGATGTTCTCTACAAGCCGAATCATCCGCTCATTGAGGTTGCGAACATCTTCCGACTCCTTGCGGATGAGGTATCTCATCCCGACAAGCGGCGTAGCCAGGTCATGCGCGGCTGCCGCGAGAAAATCGTCACGGCTCTTCGCGTAGGAGTGCAGGCTAAGCACGGCGAATACTGTCGCCGCGAGAATCAGCGCGAGAAGCAGCGGAACGACCGTCCAGAATATCGCGGCATAGTCCGTTTCATAAAGTTCGCACTCAGCGGCAAGCACCCTCCTGCCGTCACGCAGCCACACGACAGGCAGCCCCCCTTCGCGACGCTTTACGCCCCACATCGAGGAACCCTTCCTGACAGCCGAAGCCTCCCAGTCCTTCCAGAGCATCTGCGCCGGAAACTCCCCGCGCCATTCGGCGTCGCCCTCAATGACGCCAACGCCGTACTCCCAGACTAATGCGGCCTTGAGCTCGCCCTGGCGCATTTCGTCCACAACTTGCCTAGCTTCCGACTCGAAGCGCGCGCGCTCGTTTGCGGCTATGCGCGGAACGCTCGCCAGCAGGAAGTATACCCCAAAAGCAACTAGCGCTGCGGCTGGCAGCGCTAGATACAGACAGTGACGTATTAGCCGGACGTTCTTCATTCGCCAATCAAAAGCCGTCTAGCCGACTCGAACTGCGAAGCGAGGTCTATCTTGCGACGTCCGTTCGCATAGCCAGCCTCGACAAGCCCCTCGACGAAGCGGCGGAACTTGTGCGGCCCTGGATTCAGGTTGTCGAGCGGCACCACCTCTGCGGATCCGAAAGTGCATGCCTCTGAAAGCATGCCTGTCGACTCCGCGGTAACGTATAGCCTGTTCGCCAGCTTTACGAAGGCTGGGATCGGGTTGAAATGGTCGCGCGAATATATGAGGCGGTAGTCCCACGCGTACGAGTCTACGACAGCCTCTACATCGGCCGGTGTGCGGCGCGAGGTGGTGACCCACATCTCACAGCCTGCGTTCGAGGCGAAGATCTCGTCCAGCTTGGAGCGCATCCATTCGGCCGACATAGTCGAGCACTTGTTGGGACCGCCTACGATCACCGCCACAGCCTTTCTGCCGCTCGGCGAATACCTCTCGCGAAACGTTGCCACTCCCCTCTCGTAGAAAGCCTCGTCGCTGGCCACGAGATTCGCCGGTATCTCGACGACATTAGCCGCCTTGGCCGGCGAGTCGAACGAGGGAGCCATCACGCAGCCGAAACTCTTTATGTCGTAGCCTCGCGGATACAGAACCACGCCGCACTTCGCGCCCAGCTTCGCGGCGAGCGACTTCGCCGCGTAGAACGTGCCGGAGCCTGTGCCTATCACGACATCTGCCTTAGCAGGAGGCTCAAACGGCTTGAAGAGCGAGAGCGTCCTTACGCCGAGCCTGTCAAGCAGGTACGAAAGCGACTTGTGCGCCTTCGACTTGAACTGCACCGGCACCAGCACCGCCTCGCACCCCAATGCGCGAGCGAAAGCCTTGGACTGGTTCTCGTGACCGGCCTTTCCGTCAGTCAGGATAACGGCATTCATTTCATCATCTCCTTGACAGCAGCCCTCATCTGACGCTTGGCGTCGCCGAGCGTGGCCTTGATCGTGCAACCAGCCGCCTTGCGGTGGCCACCGCCGCCAAACTTCGCCGCCAGAACCGTTGCGTCCCAGTCGCCGCGGGTTCTGATGGAGCAGCGAGTCTCCTTCGTGCGGTCTGGTATCTGGTAGAAGAAGAGCGCAATCTCGTTCTTCACAACCGACCTCGGAATCTCGATTATGTCCTCGGCGTCGGCCTTGGTGCCGCGAACTTCGCGGAAATCCTCGCGCTTAAGGCTGACTTCTGCGACCTTGCCGTTCTTCCAGATGTGCAGCGAGCGCCACGCAATGCGCTTGAGGGCGATAGCACGCTTTGGGAAGGTTCCGTATATGATGTCGTTTATGAGCGTAGTCCTGACACCGTACTTAAGAAGATCGCCCGCTGCCCGCATCGTTCCGGGACGCGTCGAATCGTAGGCGAAGCGGCCGGTGTCGGTGACCATACCCACCCAAAGCGCCTCGGCCGATATCGGATCCAGTTTCCACATCATCCATTTCGCGAAGCGCCAAACAAGCTCGCACGCGCTAGACGCATCAGGATCGACGATCGAAACCGCTCCGAATGCCGTGTTGGTAACATGGTGGTCTATGCAGATCACCGGCAGCTTCTCAGCCACTGGTCGCACCTCCGGCGGCAGACGATCGAAAGCGCCGCAGTCCACCGAAATGAACAGGTCGAACTTCTGGCGCTTGAGCTTGCGGACGGGTATGATCTCCTTTACCCCGCGAAGAAAGCCCAGCTTGCCCAGGGAGTTTATGTCGGCAGACGCCGAAGCCTGGACACCGGCGTTGTTCAAAAGCCGCGCCAACGCAATCATCGAGCCGAGCGAATCGCCGTCGGGACTGAGGTGGCCCGAAACGAGCACCCTTTTCGCCTTGACGATAAGCTCTTTGGCTTTTTCGTAGTTCTCTCTACACTGAGTCATCTGTAATATTATATCATATTTTCCTCCAATCCGACAAACTCGTCACATATGAAAATTGCTTGCGCACAGCCGCAAAAATTATGATATAATACACGTCTAATTTCGAAATTTGACATAGGGAATATAGAGATAAAATGAACTTGGAAGAATCTGGTGGAAGAAAGTCAGCCGTTGCGCAGCTCCGCGCGACATTGGCGGAAACCAAAGCGGGCAACCTTGCGAAAGGTCTATGCTTCGAGTGGCACGACAGCATGCTCGACATAGACATAAAGCTTGGCGCCCGCGACAGCCAGAAGATCGAAGAGGCCTGCCGTATGGCGATATTGCTGCTCACCGCCGCAGACAACGGTACCCTGCTTGCGAAGGATGAAGCAAAGGTTTCGATAACCTGCGATGCGAACGGCAAGGGATTTGCGACGTTCGGCAATGATGGTTCGCCAATTGCCGCTGGCGAAAACTGGCGCGACCTGATAGAGCTCGACTGACACTCCCCCAGATTCCTGCTGCAGCGGCAAGCCCTTTTTCACGCGACTGAAAAATGGTAGAATACGTTGTATGGCGCTTCAAAGCATGATAGCAGGAACCTGGTATCCAGGTACGGAACACAAGATTCGCGCACTCGTCGAAAGATGGGAGGCCGCCTTTGCCTCAGGCGATGCGCCCACGGCTACAGTTCCGAACGTTCTCATACTTCCGCATGCCGGATGGGACTACTCCGGCGAAACCGCATGGTCGGCTGTGAGACAGGTGCGCGACTCCAAGTTCCGCCGCGTCGTCGTGCTGGCGCCGAGCCACCGCGCATGGATAGAAAACCGCCTCGTCGCCCCGGCGTCAGACGCAGTGGCGACTCCGCTAGGCGACATTCCGGTAGATGGCGACTGGCTGAACCATCTCGCTCTTGTTGCGCCTGTCGCGCGCAACGACCGTGTACATCTCGCGGAACATTCCGCGCAAATAGAATACCCCCTTCTTCAGCTCGCGCTCGGTAACGGCTTTTCGATTGTGCCCCTGATCATGGGCTCTTTCGGCGGCGACCAGATGGCGATGTGCGCGCGCGCGATATCCCGTCTGATGGATGGCGAAACCCTGCTTGTGATCTCATCCGACTTCACCCACTACGGCGCCGACTTCGGCTACACACCATATGGCTCAGGCGGAGGCGAAGACGTTCGCCAACGCGTCGCCGCCATCGATGAAGAGGCGTTTTCGCATATGGCGAAGTGCGATGCGGAGGGTTTCGCCGCAGTCATAAGGCGTACAGGCGCCACGATCTGCGGACACACTCCGATCGAGCTGGCTCTGCGGGCATTCCCTGAAGGAACTTCGCTCGTCCGCACGCGCTACGCGACATCAAGCGACGGCAATGGCGACTATTCCCGGTTCGTCTGCTATCTCGCCGCGACAGGCTGCGCGAAATGGGGCGGAGAAGACAAGTCGGTGCTTGATGCCGACGACAGGGCGTATCTTCTGCGCATCGCCCGCGAATCGCTCACTCGCGCCGTCCGTGGAGAGCACACGCGCGGAATAGTTCGCAAGCTTGCCGCCGACGCCCCTAAGGCGACGTTGGCGAAGATGGGCGCATTCGTGACGCTAAACGACAGGACTACCGGCGCTCTTCGTGGTTGCATCGGCGAGATTCTCCCTATGAGACCGCTAGCCGAAGCCGTCGCAGAACGCGCCGTAGATTCAGCGTTGCATGACCCGAGATTCATGCCCGTCACCGAGCGCGAGCTTGCGAACCTGCGGGTCGAAGTCTCTGCTCTCACTCCGCCAAAGCCGGTTGATTCGTGGCGCGACATCGTTCCAGGGCGTGACGGCATGACACTTGAGAAGAACGGACATTTCGCCGTGTTCCTTCCGCAAGTCGCGCCGGAGCAGGGCTGGGATCTCGCGACGACGCTATCCTATCTGTCGCAGAAAGCCGGCCTTGCTTCCGACGCATGGCGTGAAGGCGCGAAGTTCGAGACCTTCCAGGCAGAGGTGTTTCATGAATGACGCGCAGACCGCAATCTGCGGCGCCTGCCCTCGGCGCTGCCGGCTCACTGACGGCGCTATCGGATTCTGCCGCGCACGCAAGGCAGATGGCGGACATGTCGTCCCGGCAAACTACGGCCACATAACCTCCATCGCCCTCGATCCGATCGAAAAGAAGCCGATCGCCTTCTTCCACCCTGGCGAAAACGTGCTTTCCGTCGGCTCGTACGGATGCAACATGCGCTGTCCGTTCTGCCAGAACGGCTCGATTTCGCAGCACGGACGTGACGAACTGGAGTGGCGGTCGGCGACGCCCGTTGAGCTTGCAGACCTTGCGTTGCGGCTAAGGGACGAGAGGCGAAACATCGGCCTGGCCTACACATACAACGAGCCGCTTGTCGGCTGGGAGTTCGTACGCGACTGCGCGAAGGAGATCAGGTCGCGCGGAATGTGCAACGTACTTGTCTCTAACGGATGTGCGTCGGAAGAGGTCGTCTCCAAGATAGCGCCGCTCATGGATGCCGCGAATATCGACTTGAAGGGACCGTCGCAAGACTACTACGACTGGCTTGGCGGCGACTTCGACACGGTCTGCCGCACAATCCGGATTCTCCACGACGCTGGATGCCACGTTGAAACGACGACCCTGATTGTGCCTGGACGTAACGACTCTGATGCCGATATGGAGGCTATCGCAGGTTTTGTCGCGTCCGTCTCGCCTGAGATTCCGCTTCACGTCACGCGCTTCTTTCCACGCTGGCGAATGACCGATGCGAACCCTACCCCCATCTCAACCGTTCGCCGCCTGGCCGACATTGCCGCCCACCACCTGAATCACGTCCTAACCGGCAACTGCTGACGGGCGAGGCGAGTCACGCTCCACATACATACTACTCGTTTGAGCAGCACCCAAAGGAAAAACTTTTTTCTTCTTCTTGAAAATCGCCTCCTCCCACTCTAATATAGAGATGTGTTACCTATGTGTCTTGTCTATACAGCAGCAGTATCGCCGAAAACAATTCGGGAAAGATTCAAGTCAAGTTGGGAAAAAGAGCGGAACTCAGCCGAAAATTGAAGCCCCCTGCAAGAGATTTGCAAGGGGCTTTTAAGTGCCTTTGAGACGTGCTCATATTAGACAACCGCACGGCGCGTCTCGCCTCTTCGATGCCAGCAATCCGGCGCACATTTATCTGCGTTAAATAGACGAGCGCGATGCTTGCCGGTGTAAACCGTGGCAGCTGGTGCTACATAACGCCCACGACGCTCGCAATAAAACCTGCCGAAAGCATCGCGATCGTTAGGATCAAGGTGCTGGCAAGGCGGATAGTCTATGCGGCGCTTGATCATTTCGCCGCCTCGCTTTCAGAGCTCAAGTCGTCGGACTCGTCTATTCTGGCGGCGGCCCAATCTGCCGTGTGGGTGGCTATGATTTGACCCGGGAAGACGGAGAGCGCCGCGTCGAACTCGTCCAAGGCGCGGCCCTGAAGCCCAAATGCGCCCATGTGCCAGGCAATGGCCGCCGCCTCGTCAGGATTGAGCTGGACACCGAGCTCAACGGTCGCAATCATCACGGACGCAGTTCCGTGGCCTGGCCACTTGGGCTGCTCATAGCTGTATGTCTTGCCGTCGGGATTTAGACGGTAGCACTGGCACTTGACGAGATCATGAAGCATGCCGACGATGTAGGGCGATTCCTCCCGTGACCAGTCCGTCCCCAGAGCGTTGGACATTTCAACAAGACGGCGGGTGACGTTGAGCGAATGCTGTACGAGTCCGCCCTTGACGGCTAGGTGGTGGCCTTTAGAAGCAGGCGCATCATAATAGCCAATGGCATTAAGCTTGTCCATTGCGCCACATGAAAGTTTGGCGAAATTGAACAAAATCTCTCCCGGTTTTTCAAAGATCATATTCTACCGCCTTTCACGTTGACATGGATGGACTGGTTAAGTTCGGCGTAAGCGCCGGGCTCCCACTTTATGACCACGCCGTCGCCGCTCTCCTTGAGCGCGTAGACGGCCCCGGCGTCGAAGCCCAACGGCGCATCCGACGCGAGATGCCGCAACATGCGCCGGCGGTGCGTGTCGAGTATCTGGAAGAGCGCCAAGAGCGACCCCGGCGCGACGTCCTGCCAGAAGCTAGAATCGCGCACATCCCGCCCGCAGGGAATCCGCGCCTGCTCGACGATACCCGCCAAGTATTCCGCGCCCGCCACGCTTCCGGCAGGGCAGCCCTTGAGCTGCATCACCTGGGCGAGACAAATGCGGATCAGCGCCGCCTGCCGCGCTTCGTCGGCGACTGCGAAGCGGCTGGCCTCCTGCCAGTCGCCCGCGTCCTTGGCGAACCTCGCCATCACGCGGTCATAGTCAGCCGTGCGGCTCAGCTGCGCCAAGTGCAACTTGCCGCACTCCTCGCGCATAACGAGTTTGCGGTAGGCCTCGCGCTCCTCCCTGGTCGACAGCTCCTGGTTGACGCAAGCCGCGCGGTGCGCCTCCCAAAACGCGGCCTTCTGTCTCGCCGTTAATGGCAGAAATCCTTTGCTCATGGTGTCACCTCCTTAAGTTGGCTTAAGCCTCGCCCTCGCCAGCCTCCTTCGGCCAGCAGTCGGCGATATCAAGCCGCAAAATCTTGAACTCGTCCTGCGTCGATTGCCTGGTCTCGACGACCAGGTACCGCTTGCCTTTTTCCGTCGTCTGGCACTCCCTCAAAATCGCCGCGCCCTCGTTCCATTTCGCGTCGTTTACCTTATAGGTCAGGAGCTTCGTGACCTCCCGCCTCGGCATGAACCCGAGCCGATCCACCTTGAACGCGGCCTCAATCATCTGTTGCAAGAGAAACGCCCCATCGCCCGCCCGCTCAAGCTCGCGGCACGCATAGTCCATCATCAGCTCCCGCGCCTTGGCCGTGCGCTCGTCGAGCCTGATGTTCCAGCTCTGCCGAATGCTGACCTGGATCTTGGCGTCGAAGCTCCGCGCCGAGAAGTTGCCCCGGTCGCCAAGACTCTCTTTGAGCCCGCTCAGCTCCGTCATCGCCTTGACCGCGTCCGCAAGAAACGCCTGCATCTGCGCTTTCAGCTTCCTGGCGTTCGCCTCGATGCGCCGCACGGTGCGGTCCTTCGCCTTGTCGTACGCCGCAACATAGCTGACCGGCACCTCCTGCCCGCGCGCGTCCGTCATAGTTTTTCTTTTTGTTGTAGCCATTGTGGTTTCCCTTTCTGTTAATAGGTTGACAACTCTGTTAGTACTGCTCCGTCGCCATATTCGCGAGGCCGAGATATCCGTTCGCAACCTTCCTGAACGCCTCCCAGTCGAGCGCGACCTTCCGCGCCTTCGTGACGGCGTAGGCCTTTTGCAGGTACTTCAAAAACACACCGAGCCCGCGCGTCTGGATGAGCTGCTTGACGCGCTTCAAATCCTCGCCCTGAGGCGCTGGAAGCTCAAACGTCCGCGCGATCTCGTTTATGTCGCGGCGCGGCGGCACGTCCGGCAGCACGACCTTGACAACACCGCGCCTGCGCAGCTGGTCGAAGAGCATGCGGTTCCGACCGCCCTCAAGCCCCTCAAGCCCTACCTTCGTGCCGCTCAATACGAGCCCGCAGCCGCTCCTGTCGTAGATCTCCCGGATGAACTCCACAATCTCCTTCGCGGCCCGCTCGCTCGTCGTCTCTAGCGCAAGATGGAACTCGTCGATTATGAGCAGGTTGTACCGCGAAAGGCTGCCGACGATCTTGTCTTCCAAGTCCCAGACCAACGCCTTCTTCATGCCGTTGCCGAAGAGTATGCCAAGCTCCCTCACAAACCGCGCCTTGGTCCAGTTGGACCCCATCCGAAGATATATCGTCCGCCCGTGGTTGTGAAGCCTCTTGTACTCCAAAAGCGCCGTGGTCTTGCCGATCTGACTCGCCCCGTAGATGAACGCCGGCATGCCGTCCGCCAAGGCCGCGTCGCACGCCGTAAAGACCGTCCGCTTGACCTCGGTCTCGATGATACCGATATTCTTCTTTTTCATCTCCTCAAGCTCAACGGCTTTGAACGACTTGATGACCTTGATGATGTTGCCCCAGCTCGAAGAGCGCCCGTCTTTGAATACGCCGTACATGCCCCGGAAGAGCTGGTAAAGAGTATTCTTGTCATACGCGCCCATCTTGACCGCAAGATCGGCCTCGTTCAAGTGGAACTCCTGCGCATACGAGTAAAGCCAAAAGACCTCCTCGCCGTCCTCCTCGCTCACCTGCCCCCTCGCCACGGCCTGCTTGATCGCAGTCCGCACCTGGTGCGCCGGCATCTGAATTCCCCGGACGACTGCGGCCCGTGTCGGCCCCATCGCCTCGGCTGTTGTTTCTTTTGCTTCTTCGCTCATGTTTTGTCTCCTGTTTGGTTTGTTGGTTGGTGTGTCAAAATTCTGCCCGTCTCTCCGGGCTGTCACCACAAGTACCAGTATCGCCAGCGCAACTAGTCCTAAGTTTCCCCACATTGACGCAGGCACGCGCTGTTGGTCAGGCGCGGTGTGGATTGGAGTATTCGAGGCCGCCACACGCAGCCCAC
>JAFPUH010000021.1 GCA_017395505.1 Kiritimatiellia bacterium | reverse complement strand
GGAGACCGCTATCGCGTCGCCGAGCGAATACATGAAGTCATCCTCGTACACCACAAGCGAGTTGCCGATTATCGCCGCCGCCAAGTCATCCACCGCCGCCGCCGTCTGCGCTTCCGCGTTGGTGTAGGCCACCGCCGCGACCTCCGCCGCCGCAAGGCGTGTGGCCGTAGCCGCCGCCTCCGTCACGGTGGCTACCGCGTTTGACGGGGTGATGTTGCCGTGTTGGTCGATCATGACGTACTGTGTCCGGACGGCGGCAATCTCGCCCGACGGCGTTGCGATGTAGTGGGAGTAGGTGGGTGTGGCGCCGCTGTCGCCGTCGTATGATTCCGAATCTATCGACACCTCGTAATATGCCACTTGCGCAGTCGGCTCGTAGCCGACGATGTAGCCGTGATGCTCGTAAGCGTAGGACAGGTTCGATGTGCGCTTGTCAGATCCGAGATATACGGCCTCGTCTTGCAACTCTAGCCGCCAACGCTGGGTGTTCAATGACACGTGATTGATGTACGGATGCCACCCCCTCCAATCGAAGTTGCACGAGAAGTCGATCATGATACGGTTGTAGGCCACCCCGTTTATGTTGGTGGAGTTTGATACTATTGCCGCCACTTCCAATGCCGCACTGTCGGGAAGAGCCATGCCCCGCATCGGCATTGCCTCGACCAACTGCCCGTCTTGTTCGACGTACCTTGTTCCGTCCAATCCGTAGATGCCGGAGAAGATCGGCGCGACAAAGAATCCGTCCGCCGCGCCAACGCACATCGAAAGTGTGATGGCGAATAGAAACGCAAGCCGCCTCATGGAGATACTCCAATCATGTTTATGTTCGTATAGCACTTCTCATAGAACGCGCCGCCCTCCGCCACCTTCTGCCAAGTGACTTGAAGCTGCTCGTCATACGTGAGGTTGAAAAGGGAACTGTTGATTACGGTCTGCACAAGGTTGGTGGCGAGCGCATCGGGTTCGGGTATCGTCGCCGCAAGCGCATTTGTGGCCGACGCAAGGGCGGTCGCGTCAACATACCCCGCATCGTTCTCGAATCCGGACAGTCCGGCCGGAACGGTGGGAATCGTCGGCTTGTTTGAAAGGTCGTTGTAGCTGCCGGACGTGGCGACTGTCGCAAAGTTGGGCTTGCTCCCTATCTCGCTCCAGGAATACGACGGCTTTGTGGATGCCTTGGCCCATGCGTAGACTGTCGGTATGTCCTTGAGGCGGGCGACGCCGTTGTTCGTGGAATCCCAAAGATACTCGTTGTCGGTGCCGTTCCGTCTCGCGGTGACGCCGTTGTAGAAGTAGCTCGTAAGGTTGTCGTCGCTGGAGGTAGACCAAGCGACCTGCACACCGCCGACGGTGGGATTTGTGCCCTGAGCAAGAAATTTGAACACCTTCCCGGCGTTCCCCTGCGAGCCGATCCAAAGCGTCGTGAAGTTCTGCAATATCTCCGTGAAGTTGTACGAGGGCTTGGTTGAAGCCTTTGCCCAACTTGGAACGTTCGGATCGGTCTCACTGAAGCTTTGCAGAGCAGTCATAGCCCTGTTGCTGACGGTCGCGTAGTCGCCCGGTGCGGGAGCCTCGGCGCGTATGGTTTCGACAAGTTGCGTATTGTTGCTGGAGAGGTCTAGAACAACGTTTGTGACAATCTGCTCGTCGTTGTAGACGCGGCCTTTCTGCGCGGTGTAGACCGTCAGCCCGTCGCCCAACGCGGGAAGGGCGCACAATGCGACCATCGGCACTATGCGCTTCATCCAACTTATGATAGCGTTTACGCGATCGTGCACATCCTCGTCATTAAAGCGCGCCGGCAATTCCTCAATGTTCAGCATTCCGGGGTCGATTGTGATTGCCGCATCGTAGACCTCCGAGGATGAATCCGAAACCTTTATCTTGGCGAAGGGAAGTGTGCGGACGCTTCCGGCGGCATTTCGAAGCGAGAGCGTCACATGCGAAGTGCCGAGCGGGAATCCAGCCGTCTCTTCGGCCGAAAACGAGAGCGCAACCGTTCCGCCGGCTGTCAAATTCTCAAACGTGCGCTCCACATCGCAGAAGCCCACATGCAAGGTACATCCGGCGAACGGATAGCCGTCGACCAACGCAAGGACTATCTCCTTGCTGGTGTCGCCTTTCTTGATTACAGGTATAGCCATAGTGTCCTCCGTATTTAGACAGCCTGTCAATTCGGCTCTACTTTCCAAGTCCCATTAAATGTGTCTACGGTAAAGATAAATTTCGCTTCATCCAATCCAGCCGAAACTTCTGCCTTGTGATCTGTTGGAGTTCTCTCGTAATCAGCCGTATTGCTGCCATAAGATGCGTCCCAACAACGCATTACACATGAGCCGCCCGACTTTCCTGATTCTGGTGATTGTGACATGATAAATTCAAAGCGCCCCTTTCCCGTCATTTCGTTTATCACAAGTTGGTTGTTATTGATTGTGTACGGGATTATATGTGTAGTGGCATGTCCATTGCATACGATTTCACCGTTTATCTTCGCCTTGGGATTCCCCCATTCGCTTTGTGTGAAATCCCACCATGTCATAAGCTGAATATTTGTCGATACTACTTGGAATCCTTCGCGAACCAATTTTCCGGTTTCGCCATACATAAGCTTATATTCATTAGTGCTGTTTACATCCGCGAAAAGCAAGTGCTCGGTAAGTTCGACGGTGTTTGTATCATAATCAATGCCATATTCACGGATGACAAAATCACCACTCCAACCGACACCACATCCACGCCAATTGGAGCCTATGTAATTTTGCATATTATACTTGATGGCATTCCCATCAAGATCCGTCAAATAGTATTTATTGTTTCCTTCGCCCCACGCAGGCCAATAAGCAAGCCGCAACGGAAGGTACAATCGCCTAGATTCCCCCAATGGGATAGTCACGCCATTTATCGTTTGTGTGGAACTGGTTTGATTATACACTACACTGTAAGGATCGCCCGAGATCGTGAACACAAAATTTGATCCGCTATATCCCGAAGTGCCAATGGTATAGAAATCTTGTGGATCTAAATATGATATTACATTGCACGTCCATGCTCCACTAAGAGTCGCAATATGATTCCATGCTTTTTCAGAATAAGTCCCCACATAAAGCCCATCCGTATCTTCGTTTAGGCGTCGTGGGCAAAATGTAAAAGCCATATCTGACCATTCGCCGCTGCCGCGTGCAATGAGACAAGGCATGCCTGTGATAGAGCCGTCTTCAGTAGGGATCTCTTGGTTGCTGGCAAAATATCCAACTATGTCAAACCACGGAGAAGATGTGCCGAGTGTTTGTTGAAGTATGGGATCATACCCTGAAATGCCAAATGAGATGTCAAACGCAAAAGCATGAATCGCAATGGCAACTACCAGATAAGATAATATGCTTTTTTTCATGGAGTGTCTTCCTCTTGCGCATGTTCAGATTTGTGCGAGACAGCTTCAAACACATCCGTCCAATCGCTTTCATCCCCAACAATGCCCTTAAATGTGATCGTGCGCGTTTTTGCTTGAAACTTATGCAGAGATTCGTCATATTGAACGGCGGTCACTACCGTTATTGTATGTGCATGATATTGGTCGTCACTCGCATAGTCAATGGCGGAGATCGTAATTGCACCACCTCCGTTGTCGGCGATATTGATTCCTGCACCAGCAAGAATCACATTTGTCGCGGATGAGAAGTTTCCCCAAATAAATTCTCCTTTACCATCCTTCCAAGGAATTGAATTGTTAGACGCTTCGGTGAATCCCTTTATCACCAATTGGTTGTTGGCGTTTGTCGCTATGGTTGTGTCGTCTGTATCAGGCACCGACAACTTGCGCCATTCTAAATTGCCGCTTTGGTTTTTTGATAGCCATGTGTCGTTTCCTGCGGTCCGCCATCCATAGACACTCGCCATACCGGACGAAATCGCGCCATGCGCCGTGTTGGTCGTTATGGTTATGTCGTCTACTTCACTGCCAAATAGCCCAGCACCAATTGATACATAATGAATATCTCCGGTGTCTGTTTTTTTTGCCAACAAAAGATGCGTTGTTGCGTCACTTGACTTTGGATTGGAAAGCATAGAACTCATATCGGCAGCACATTTGTTGCTGTCGGCGAAGCCATGTATTTGATACTCGCCTAGATCGTTCACGTCCAAGCTGACACCATCCGCCCAATTGTTTGGTGCCGCGAAGGATGCGATGATGTCATCTCCGTTGTTGTCGAAATGGAGATTTGCTGGCGTAGTCGAGTATATGTAGCCAAGCGTGTTGAAAAGGTAGGTGTCGAGGGTGGAATCCGGGAAGGTGATCCCGTCCTCGCCAACTTCGCAATCCTCTATCCATTCCGCAAGAGCATCCCATTTGTTTGTGCAAGCGCAAGCGGCATTCGTCAACGCAGGGAAGGGCAGGTAGTCCAACACCCCGCCGTTGTTCACCAGGAACAGCGGGTCGATCCCTCCATAGCCGTAGTTCCATCCGTGCAGTCCAAGGTACTTCGTGTCCTCGTCGGGTGTCACGCCGGGGATGTTCGGATTGCTCGCTATTGTCGCACCGTCGCCTGTCACAACATTGGTGGTGACGTTCGGCAGCTCATGCCAACCCAACGACCCGCCCTTGTCGGCACCTGTGCCGAAGTAGTGCTTTGCGTGCTTTCCGGCGTAGCGGTGGGTGTCCTTGATCTCGATAGCATTCTTGCCGTCCACATCGGTTGTGGAAAGCGAAAGCCCGTCCAACAATTCCTCCGGCCCTATCCACTCCAAATATCCGTCCTCGCCTTTCCTCGCCAGCGTTTCATCGTCGGCTCCGCGCCATCCGTAAAGCGATGCGTAGCCTTGCAACTCCGCGCCGTTGGTTGTGTTGGTCGTTATCGAGCAATCGTCAACGGGTGCGCCGCCGGTCTTGAGTGTGCCGAGTTGCACATAGTTGAGACCGTGGCTTCCGTTGCGGACAACCAACTCGTAGTTGTCTAATGCGTTCTTGCGCTCTTTGGTCAACGCTTCAGCGAGCGGGTTCATTGTTCTCGACCCTTCATCCTGCCATCCTTTTATCTCGATCTTTCCGATGTCGTTCCAGCCTATCGAAAGATTGTCTGTCGGGTCTTTCGCATCAGATTGGCCCTCTATGGTGTTGCCGCCGGATTCGCCGAGCGTTCCGCCCGTGAAGCGTATCGTGAAGCTCTGCCCGGTATTGGGGTTAGTGACGTGTATGCCGGTCTTGCTGGTGAAGTCATACAATAGCTCGCCCATCCTCTCGATGCTCTCCTTGTTGTTTTGGGCGAGTATCAAAGCTTGTATGGCATTGCGCGTTGCGTCGTTCATAACATCAGTCCATGAGGCCGAAGTTTCTTCCGAAAAACGCATTCTGCCGTTTGCGTCAATATAGCAGTAGCTAACGCTCTCCATGCCGGTATCGTCATCCACAGTAATGACGATGCCGTGGCGTTCCTTCGTCGTAAAGCCGCCCTCCGGCGTGTACCAGCCGCTTGCGCTGTCGGGTATGGCTGCATATACCCCCTGCGCAAGAAACGCCGCCAACAGGCCGTATGCCGCGTATTTCATTGTGCCACCTCCACCATGCCGTTGGTTATCGAATGAGAGACGCTAGGCTGGATCAATACGGCCTCCGCGTCGAAGTATTCCTCGAAGTGCAGCATCCCGTCCGAATACGTGGACGCAACGCCGCGATAGACCATGTTCGTCGCCGTGCATGACACCCTACCACGCGGGTTGATGTAAGCCCCTGCGCCGTTCCACACGAATGTGCATCCGTTCGTCACGCCCCAAAATTGGGCCGCAAGGGTGCAATTGGTCGCGATCAACGCCGCGTCCGTAGCATCCTCCACAATCAAGCGCACTTGCCCGGATCCGGCGTTTACGGCATACTCCGTTGTGCCGTTCGCCGCCGTCACGGTGGCCGTAGCCTCCATTTCCGCTCGACTTGAGGCGATGGCCTGCGCTACGTAGTTTGTCACCCACGCTTGCGAGGCGGCGATGGCAAACGCGGACATTGCGAGGCAAGCCGCAAAAACCGACAACATTACGCGCTTCATGATTCCTCCGTTCCTTCGTTGGCCGTTGCGGAATGCACCGCCTCCGGCATCCATTCGTACCCATCCCACTTCATCAAAACTTGGACGAAGCCGCCGCCGGCGCAAGGTAGTTGCGCGACTTCCTGCACAGCCCCTATCGCAAGCGGCGTCGTCGTGGTCGAGAAGGGGGCTACGACCAATCTGCCTTCGCCAATCGCGGCGGGTTGATCGTCCGCAGCCGTTGCGTGCACCTCATACTTGAACTCGCCTGTTTCCGGGAAGCAAGCGGCGGGTATGCGCACCGTCCATCCCCCGTCCGTATGTTCGTGCGCTGTCACATCGAAGTATGAGTCGTTCGCACGGAATATGCGCACGAAAAGCCCTGTCACGTCCGCCGGAACGCGGCGGAAGAGCGCGACAAAGTTGTGCCCGGCGCGAGCCTTGAAAGGGCGCAATGGCGCATCTAGCCGCGCCACGTCGCAATCCACTATCGCATTTGTCTGATCCATAGTTCCTCCACATTTAGACCATCCGTCAACGGCATTATCCGTTCTGCGCCCGCAACCTTATCCTGTCGGACTTCAATTCGGCCTTTACGACGAGACCATCCTTGCTTATCGTCATTCGAACGCGCTGGAAAACCGAGTATGTGGAGCCAGTCTGCTGCGGGCCGAGCTTGCAGTAGCAATCCATCTCTAATCCGTTCGCGCCCCCCGCTTTCCAAGTCCATGTGTCGCCGTTGGTATCGAAAACGCTTGGCGAATCGGTCTTGTCAACGATGTCGCCCGTGAAAGTTTCCGGGATGGACAAAGCCTGTTTCGCGGCAGGGATGTCAATTTCGACCTGCTTGCCGCCGTCGCCCTTGTCGGTTATGCGGATGCCGTTCTTCCCGCTCATGTTGTTCAGCGCGTCCGTGACGGCGTGGAACCACTTTGCGGAAAGTTGCGCAAGCGCGGAGAACCCTGGCCGGATGTTGCATACGATTCGCTTCATTGCCCTACCCCGACTTGGCTAGTGACCGTGCATGAAATCTCCTCGACCTCCACGAAGTACATGCGACCGGCCTTGTGGCGCACGGTCGCGCGGGAAGCCGCCGAGACATAAGCATGGTGAACGTCGAAATATCCGCCGTGCCCGTCAATGATCGTGCTGTTGACCGAGTATACGGCAACCGATATGGTGTCTTGAACCGTGTGCGCAGCGGCGAATGCCTTTGCGGTAGTCTCGTCGAAGCCGTCGTACCGGGTGATGGTCTGCGTTCCCTCTTGGAAGAACGAAACGATCAGCGAATGCTTGTTGCCGGAAGGATCCTCATAAACAAGGGTCTGCTCGTCAACCTTGCCGACAAGCGGGGCCTTGGAGATAAGAACGCCGGTTGCGTTTGATATGTTGGTTATCAAGGCCATGTCTAATCCCCCATTGCCTCTATCGCTTCGAGATGGTTCTTTATCCACGCCACCGATTCAGCCGTCTCGATTGCCGCTCGGTCGGCCGCCGCCTTTTCCTCCTTGGCGAAAGCCACCTGCCGAACGGCCTCATCGGATGCGGAGAGCGATCCAAATTCAGCGGTACGCCAATCGCGCCGCCAAGTCTTCAACCGCTCAAAGTCCTTCTGCCATTGCACCTCGGCGGCGGCTTGCGCCTTTTGCTCGTCGATAACGGCTTGCATACTGCTTTGATTGCGATACCAACCCCAAGCGGTGGAAAGTGCGCCTTGCGCGGCGGCTTGGCGGGATTGCGCATCGCTCTCCATGCGTTGCCGCTCAGAAAGCTCGTTGCGAAGTTCGCTTATGCGTTGGGCGGCAAGTTCGCGCTCGATACGTTGCCTCTCGCGCAATTCAAGCTCCGCCGCGAGACGCATTTCCTCCTGGCGGCGGTTCCATTCGTCAGCCGCCGCAACCGCCTCGCGTTCCTCCACATAGGACACATAATCGTCATACGCCTTTTTGCGCTCGTCGATCTCAAGCTCCGCCCGCCTCTTTGCGTTCTCGCGCTCCAAAGTCTCCGCCGCGCGGCTGGCCGCCATAGCGTCAACTTCGCCCTTGCGCCTCTCCACGTCGCGGTCTGCCGCGTCGATTTGGGCTTGCAAAGCCTCCTTGCGCTTCAGAAGCTTCTCCTCTTCCTTGACGGATCTGTCAAAGCCCAAGTCCTGAACGGACTGTTGGGACTGCATGTAGTCGATCTTCTTATCAAGCTCCGCCATCTCGCGCTTCATGCGGACGCGCTTGTTTGTCGCCTCCCGCAATTGTTCCTCGGCGGAAGCTTGCTTCATCGCGCTGGCCTCCGCTTCGCGGTCTAGCTTCGCCAAACTTTGCTTCATCTGCTCCTCGGCGATAAGCACGTCGTGGTATTTGCCCAAGGCCGTTGCCTCCTCTGGCGTTTGCGCGGATGCCATAGCGTCGAACTTGTCGCGCTGCATCTTGAGCATGGCCGCATCGCCTTGCGCACTCGCCACGCGCTCACGCGCCGCTTGCATCTTGAGGTAGGCTTGCGTCAAATCCTCGATCTTCTGCCGCGCCCTCTCCGCTCCGGCCACCTCCCTCTCCCAACCGGCGGCCCATCGCGTCAAAGCCTCCTCCCATTTGTCGGCGGCATCTTTCGCCTGTTTCTCAAGCTCGCGGTTTTGACGCTTCAATTCCTCTATCGGGTCTTTCAACTTCAAGAGCGGGGCTATAACCTTCTCTTGGAGCCAATTGCCGATGTCTATGCCGAGCTTGAGCGCACCTATGCCAGCAAGCAACGACCCGAAGGTGCCGGTCGCCGCATTTTGTATCTTACCGAACACTCCCGGCAAACGACCCAACGCTTGTTGGGTCTTCTCGGTTTCGCGCTGCGTGTCGCGGTTCATGCGCTGGATGTCGCGCGAAAGCTTCTCCACCTGCGTTTGCGTGGCCTTTATGCCAGCATCCTTGAGGTACGTCGAAAGGTGTATCTTTATCTCACTTGCCATCGCCGCGTTCCTTCAAGAGCCTGTTCCGGATCTCGTCGAGGGTACATGTATAGTCAACTTGCGCCTTTGCCATGTCACGGCTCACGGTGGCCCCCGCCTCTATTTGGGCGGACACCACCATCGCGTTCAGCCGGGAAGGTGTGCGCGAGAGCAAGTCAAGATACGACATGCCCGTCAATCCCGCCGCCGCTCCCATTATCTTCTCCAACCGCTCGATGTTCTGCACAGCGGCAGTCTTTCCGCTGCGGCGCAAATGCTCCATCTTCATGGGCGTGACAGCCGGCACCGCGTCCGCAAAGCCCCATACCGCGTAATGGCAAGCCCTTGCCATCTCGCGCACCGTGCATGGTGTCTTGCGTAGCCAGGCCTTTACCGCCTTGCCGATCTGCTTGGGGTTTTCAAGGCCCTCGAACACCGAAGGGTCTTTGGCGTGTGCGCAGGCAAAGAAGAAGCAGCATTGCTGCGTCTCTTCGTCGCGGGATGCGCGTTCCGCGTAGTCGTGAAGCCACATCAGCGCGGCGGCTGTCGGCTCATGAAAGGGCACGTCGCCCGCCCAGCCGATGCGCGGATGGTTGGCGGGCGTGGTTTCCGCGCCGTCTTCCAGCCGCAACGCCAACTGGTTCAAGCGGTCGAAGTCCTCCAGCGTCGGTTTCAGCCCCTCCGCTTGCAGGTCTTCAAAGTCGCCCTTTGCCAAGTCCGCAACCATGCCGCGCTTCCGTTCCCGTTTACGCCGCCGCAGCAGTTTCCGAACCCGTAAGGGAATCGGTGACGGAGTAGGTCGTTGTCACGTAGTCATTCTCGGGGCTTGTCGTGCTGACGGGCTCCGAAACAACCTTTGTCGTGCTGCCAGTAATGGTAGGCGCGGATATGGCCTCGCCCGTTCCGCTTGTGTGCGTGAACTGCGCAACCACCTCGCCGTCGTTGCAGTCGCTGCCGACAATAACGCCCTTCGGGTCTGCAATGGAAGGGGTGATGGAAAATGTGAACGTGGCCTCCGTAAGCGTGGACGGCGTGGAGTCGCCGAGCATTTTCAAGATGTCCTGCGCCTTATGGCGGGCGGAGAGGTAGATCGTGCCGCAAGCGTACTTGCGCCGCGTTGTCGCGGTGCTTTCCACTTCCACGCCGCTCACGCTTGCCGTCGGTGCCGCGCCCTTGACCGTCTTTATGACGATCTTCGTAAGCATGACCTTCTTCGAGGCGATTGTCACGATGTTACCGAGGTCCGGCAGCGTCGGATTGTCGCCTTTCAGCGTGTATTCAGCCGACGGCGCAATGCGGTCGGCGTACTGGTCGCGGTGCGTAGTGTCGGCGTTCCCGTCCGGGCACTTCGCCGTCGAGCCGCTTGCGTTCATGGCGTTGCTCTGCACCGCCCACTTGTCGCCCATACTGAAAATGTCAGTTGCGGCGTTGAATCCTGCATTAGCCATTTGTAGCCTCCTGTTCTTCTTTGATGCGACCCGTTAGGGTCATGTTCCATACGGCAAACCACACGCCGCCGGATGTGTCGAAGTCCTTGTCGCCGCCCGTGCGCTGCAACCCGTCCACAAACGCCTCGTCTGTGTCAAGCTCCGCGCAGTTTGCATCGAGCATTACGTGTTCAAGCCATTTCGCAACCTTCTCATGCGCCAGCAGGAATGCCGCGCCGTTCGCGCTTTCCGCCTGTTCAACGTTCAGCCGGATTTCAGCCGCCACGCTGAACATTGCGCCGTTCTCGGTCAACTGCGCGAAGTTGTACACGCGCACCTGCACCGCCGACAAGTCCTGCTCCTTCTGCACACCTTCCGCTGACACTTCCATCAGCCCGACGCACTGTACGCCCGGCTCAAGCCCGCGCAGGGCTTCAAGTATCTTCGTCTCAAGGGATGTGCTTACCGATTTCCTCACGATCCGAACCTCCTACTTTTCAACCCGCTGTCAATCTTCTTGTTGATGGAGTTGGTGGCGGCTTGCACCGCTTGAGACAATGCGCCCGGATGAAGGGCGTTGCGTATGTAGTCGAGACGGTTCACGATGTCTATCTCGCACTTGACGGGTGCTTGAAGGTCTATGGACCCGTCAGGCAAGAGTTGGCGCGTTTCCTTTATGCCGCCGTCAACCATCCGCCCGTCGATGCGGGCTTGAGGGTTTTCGTCCTGCGTGGACTTGCCGAAGAGCGAGTGCATGAACCATCCCCACGACTTTTTGGCGAGGCCCCATTGCCGAACCTTGCCGAAGTTTGCGCGGGCTTGGCGAAGCATGGCCGCGCTCGATTCCTTGCGCGTCACTATGCCTTGCCAATTGCCGTTGCGCATGCCCATGTGCGTCTTGTACTTCGCCTGTACGAATTGCCAATGGACCTTCTGCGTCCGCTTGCCGGAAAACCACCGGGAAACTACTACGCGGCGGAACTGCCGCCTGTCCTTGCCGGTGATGTACTTCGGATCGCTTTCGCCGAAGCGCACATCCTCGCGGGCTACAAGCTTGGGGGCCTTGCGCGTTCGGGCGCGTAGCGACTTCACAAGGTCTATCGTCACGGAACGCAACGCACCCCGCATGTCGCGTTGCGTTTCCTTTTGGTAGCGGGAAAGTGCCTTGACGAAATCGGCAAGCCCCCTTTGCGAAACCTCGCACTCGAAAGCGATTGAGGCGGCTGGCACGGCTTCACCTCCTCGCCCTGCAAGTGAGGAAGAAGTAGCCGTCGCGCTTCGCAACGGCGGCGCATCGCATCGTGCGCTCGTCTATCTCCAATTCGTCGCCTATGTGCGGCTCCGTGTTCTCCAGCCAATCCGTTTGCGAGAATGCCACGAACCATCCGCGTGTCGAGGTGGGCGCAAAGTTGTCGCCCCATGCGTCCAACACCTCCTTTTCCACCGCCAGCGCGACGATGGATTGGCGTATCTGCGTACCGGGGCGGCGGTACTTCACCAAGACTTCATCGAGAGGCGCGGACAAGCCTATCGAGAGCGACGCCAACGCCGGATCAGTCCGTGCGCTCGTCACTATGCGCCACTTGCCCGACATCTCCACCAAAGAGCCTTTCGACACTTCGGGGAAGTCGGCGGCGGTGGCCAGGACGCGGACATCTTCGGACACCTCCGAATCCGTCAATGCGTCCTCGCCGCGTGAAGGGTTGCCGGTGCGCGTCACCGTGGCGGAATGCTCTCCGTGACGCAGGGTCTCGGAGCAGTCCGGCATCAGACGGCTCCGAAGCCCCGCGAGCGCGGCGGGAAGGTATTCGCTCGGCTTGTGCATCGGCACGTTCCCCTTGCCCTCTTAGGAGCAGACGACCGAGAAGGTCAGATCCGTGGATGCGACGGCGTAAGCCGTGTACCCGAGGAGCGTGTTGCTCGTCGAGGTCTTCGTGGCGAGGCCGGACGAATCCACGTAGATCGCCACGCCCGCATTGGTCGCGCCGATCGCCTCGTCGGTCGTCACCTCTACCACCTCGCCGCGGTGGAGAACCTTCAGGACGCCGGTCGTGTTCGCCGGAATGTCCCACTGCGCGATGCAGAGAAGGCCGTCAACCTTGACGATGGCGCCAGCCTTGACGGCGGCGGAAGGGGTGTAATCGAGCGTGTCGCCAGTTTTGCGGAACTTGGCGGAAGTTGCTGCAATAGCCATTTTTCAGTTTCCTTTCTTGGAGTGTTTGAGAAGGGCGCGGCGGCGAACGGGGGTAGTGTCCGCCGGCCACGCCGCAGAACCTTACGCGCCGGTCGAGTACACCGCCGCCTTGAGCTCGCCGGCCGACGGGCCGTAGTCGTAGTAGCAGCGCATCTCGATTCCGAGCTGGTGGAAGTTGGCCTCCGCAGTCTCCACCACGGGCGTCTGGCGGCCGTTGAGGAACGCGACGTCGACGAGGCCGAACGCCGAGTTGAACAGCCAGTACTTCGTCCCGGAGAGGAACGGAGACGTGACGGGCGCAAGGATGTTGCGCATCACGTTGTCACGCGGCGTCTTGCTGGACGCGCCCGAGACGATGTGCTCGGACTGGTAGATCGCCTTCGCCGTGAGGAAGTTCGACGGCGAGCAGAGGATGCGGTCGGGAATGGCCCCGAGGGGGTCGCCGTTCGCGTCCTTGATGGCGAGCGCAAGCGCATAGGCCATCGAGAGCGCGTCAAGCGCAAGCGCACCGGTGGTGTTCGCGCCGTAGTCGCTGGCGGTCGTCGAAAGCGCGCCGAACACGTCCTTGTTGATCGTGCGGCCGGACATCTGGCCGAAGCGCTCCGGGAGTTCCGAGAGGACCGCGAGGTCGTCGTTGATGAGATCCTGGCGGCGGATGCCGACGATGGACCCCTTCGTCGCGGCCTGGATCGAGCGCGCGTCGTCCGAGAGGTCGACGTGCTGAAGTTCGCCGCCCTTGGCGAGCGACTTCAGGAGACCGCCCAGAACGAGACGGACGCCCTTGACGGCCTTGAAGTCCGGCACGGCGCGCGGCTTGGCGATCGCACGCCAGCTCTCGCCCACCTCTCCGAAGCCCTTGAGCACGAACTTGTGCGCGACGTTCGAGAGGACGTTCGGGATGTCGGAGTTCGAGAACGCGGCCTTGATCGCCTTCATCATCGAGGCGTCGTCGCCCAGGCGGTACGTGAACCCGAACGCGGCGAACACGTCCGAAAGACGCGTCACGTGCAGGTCGTGCGCGGCGTCGAGGTCAACGTCCTTGAACGCGGCCTCCACGTCCTTGTCGAGCATGGCGGCGCCCATGCAGGCGGCGGCGGTCACGGTCTTTGCGTCCTTCGGCGCGGAAGCCCTGAGGTCGATGATCGCGGGTGCACCGGTGCGGCCAGCCTCGATCTTCGCCTGCTCCGCTGCGGCCTTCTCCGCCCTGAGGCATTCCAGTTCCGCCTTCTCGGCGGTCCAGCCCTCGGTGACGGCCTTGGCCAGGATGTCCTCGTGCCCCTTGCACGCGGTGATAAGGGAAGCGGCGCGTTCGCGTTCTGCGGTCTTCGCCGCCTCCACGGTTGCGGCGTCAGGCTGTGCTCCAGCCTGCACCGGCTTGTTATTGTCTTCAGGCATAGTGCCCTCCTTGTTTGTGTTAGCGGCGGCCGCAATAGCCGTCTGGGTTGACCCATCTGCCCCCAGCGGGACGATGGAAACTTCGTTGAGCGTTCCGGCGCGGACGATGTAGCACTCGCCCTTGACCTCCTCGCCGTTCAGCTTATACGACTGCTTCGCGTCGATGAAGATGACGTCGCTCGCGGACACGCCCACGGACGCCTGGAACTTGAAGCCGGCCTTCGCGAGGTCGTGCACCTTCTTCGCGTCGGCGGACACGGGCATGAAGTCCGCGGCGATGGTGAGCGTCTTTCCGTCGTGCGACACCTTCGTCGCCTGTCCACATATCGCGTCGATCGAGTACGTCTTGTGCTGGCACAGGATCGGCACGGCGTTGTCCTCGCGCCACTTCAGGCCGGACAGCTCGATGCCGACCGGGTAGCCCCAGGCGACGTTCATCAGCCCGCCGTTGTACGCGGTGATCGTCATCTTCTTGTTGCCCTCCACGGGCTTGCCCTCGGCGTCCTTCTCGGCGACGAGCGAAACCGTGCCCGTGGCGACGAGGGGCTTCTTCAGAAGTTCAGCTATCTTATCATCTGGCATGTCAGTTCTCCTTCACGTTTGGACTGTCCGTCAATTCACCTTCGCCCGGTTGTTCGGGTTCCGGTTCCTCTGAGATTCGTGCTCCACCTGGTCTTCGGTCGGCGCGCTCTTCTTCGCGGCGGCGTCCTTCGCGAAGAAGGGGCAGGGCGTGTCCTCGGGCAGTCCGTTCATCCTGCACGCCTCGCGCCACCACGCCAGCATCATCGCGCGCTCCGACACGGCCTGGTGCACCTCCCGCTTCCAGTCTTTGCCGTCCTTCGCGTAAAGGGTCTCGTACGAAAGCGAGGCGTTTCCGAGCCGCGTGTTGTCGGCCGACGCGTCCTTCATCACGTCCGCGTTGCCCCTTGCCATGAACAGCCACTCGACGTCCGCAAGCGCTTCCATCGTCGTCTCGTCGATCCTCTCCTGCACGGCGTACTCCTCCAGCCACTTGAAGAAGATGCGGTCTAGCACCTTCGTCGCGAGGGTGGATCGGATGGAGTTTATCTTGTCGCCGTACACGGTGTGGTCGATCTTCGCGGACGCGAAGTTGTGCTGCGACGAGTCGCACATGGCGATGTTCACCGGCATGGAGATGCACCGCGCCATTTCAGCGATCAGGGCGCGGACGAAATCGGGGTACAGCGACGTCGGCTGCTGCGCCTGGAGCTGGTGGACCTTCCACCCCTCCGGAAGGGTCACGAGCGCGCCGCGCTGCATCTGAAAGACTGTGTTTGGCTTGACCTCCATCGCGCACCTGCCGATGGGCGCGTCCTCGTCGTCGAAGCACTCCGCCAGCTGGTCGGTCTCCAGCACTCCGCTGATGTTCGCCGCGTTGATCGCGCTCGTGGTGACGGATGAGCGGTACGACTTCTGGTCCGCCGGAATCTCCAGCGCGGAAACGAAGTCAGAGACGCCGCGCACCTGCTCGGGCCGCAGCACGTCGAAGTAGTGTATCACGTTCGCCGCCTTCGTCCACTCGCCCGCCCTGTACTTGATGTTCTTGATGGAGCGGTAGTCTCCCGGGTGGTACTTGAGTATGCGGTACTCCGTCGGGTGTCCGTAGGGGTCGAAGCGGATGCCGTCCGTCTCGTTCTCGCGGGTGACGGCCTCCGACCACGACTCCACGCGGTCGCACTCGATGACGGCGAGGTTCAGCGTGACGCGGTTCTTCCTGTCCACGATGGTGGGGTCCGTGTAGAATACGGCGAACGCCTCGCCGTCCGTGGTCTTCGCCCGCACCATCGTGCGCAGCTTCTCCCACAGCCCCACCTTGAGCGCCCACGTGTCGAACTTGCGCACCAGCTTGTCGCGCACCTCCTCCGGCACGCCTCCACGCGGGAACGACGCGGACACCCACGAGCCCACGACGTAAGAGGCGTGCGTATCGAGCATCCCCCATGCGTACGGGCAGTTGAAGACGACGTACCTCGCGCGGGTGCGCACCGTGCGCCTCACCGAGGGCGACAGCGCGGCGGTGATCGCGAGGGAATCCACGTTGCGGAAAAGGGAGTCCGTGTCGGGCGTGTGGCGGGCGTTGTCGAACCGGGCGCTTACCTGCACCCCCTCGAACGTCGCCCTCTGGTGTTTCTTCGCCATGCAGTGCCTCCTATCGGTCACACGTCCCCGGCGGTATCAGATGCGACACCATCCCCGAAAGCGGATGGCGGCGGCGTCCTGCCCTCGCGCGCTTGCGCAGGTACTTGTCGGCCGCGATCAGGTCGGAGATCGAGCGGTTCGTCTGCGACAGCCCGTCCACTGTGAACGAGGAAGGGTTCGCGACCGCCTCCGCGAAGTCGGAGTCGGACACGCCAGGAGTCTGCGGCCTCGCCGCGTCTGTGTGGTTTTCTGCCATTGCGCGTATATGATAGCCGATTATCAAGCGATAAAAAAGGCGCTTGCTGCTATATGTAGCACTTTTCGGCGCTTCGCCACTCCGTTTCGCGCTTCCGGGCGGATCCTACTGCGTCAAAGATACAGTCGGCGGGGTCGTTCTGCTGCGTCAATGACGCAGTTGGTAGGTCGATTCTACTGCGTCAAAGATACAGTAGAGCGCTATGACGACTCGGTGGTGTAGAACTCCCTGCCGCAGTGCCGGCATCGCCTCGTCCGGCGCACGACCTCGCCCATCTTCACCGTCCGCACGACGTACGAATGGCGGCATCCGCACTCCGCGCACGGTATGCCGTCGGCAGTCTCGTCGCGCATCACGTCCTCGTAGACCTTTCGCCTGTTCTTAGCCATGGTAGACCTTCCTCCTGTTCTTCTTCGGGGCGTTGCCGCCCGCGCCGTGAGTGCCCGTGCCCGTGTCCGACTCCACCGACATCGACAGCACCCCCTCGTACCCCGCCGCGGCGTAGTTCATCGCGTGGGTGTCGAGGTGGTCGTGCTTGCCCGGCAGCGTGTTCCACTTGTACACCACCATCGTCCGGCCTCCGCGCCCCATGATGACGCCCTTGGCCTCCAGCACCTCGCGGCACATCTGGTCGGCGTAGTCGCGGTGCGAGCCCTTGTATATCGTCGAGCTGCCCGGCTCGCCCTCGGGGGTGATCCACGAGGTCTGCGCCAGCTCCTTGTAGTAGTCCGCGTCGAAGCAGTACCACTTGCCGCTGTCACGGGTGAAGCAGGGGTACACCCTGCCGCGCACCCGCCCGACGCACGTCTTCACCGACGGGTCGTAGGTCTTCCCCGTGCGGCCTATCATGGCGCGGCCCAGCCTGCCGCTCTTCTTCGCCTTCCGGCAGAAGTTCGTCACCGTGTCGAACTGCTCGCCGCCGGCGTCGATGTACCAGACGTCCAGCTTCCACGGCTGCACGTCCACCCACTCCGCCATGATCTCCAGAGCCTTCTTGACGAGCCTCTGCCTCTGCTCCTGGTTCGTGTTCTTGGCCGAGATCGGAAGCGGCTCCTGGCACCACACGCCCTTGGCGAAGACGTGCATGGAGCCGTCCCGCCTGATTGCCGCCGCCTCGTAAGTCAGGCCGTACGAGTAGTTGATGTCCGTGGACAGCGAGGCGAAGACGGCGTCCTCCGGTATCTCGTTCTCGTGCAGCTCGATCTGGTGCTTGATGATGCACTGCGGCGTCAGCTCGTAGTATTTCGTCTCGTGCGCCACGGGCTGGTTCTGGTACTCCGAGAAGAACGCCTCGCGCCCCTTCGTGTAGTAGTCCACCATCGCGCTGAACATCGCGTCCGGGTCTCCCTTCGACCTGTCGAAGCGGTACTTCCACGAGACCGTGAAGCCGTTCGTCATCGCGGCGCGGTTCTGCCGGTAGAACCTGAACGCCATGTCCCGCGTCTTGTCGTCGTCGTACAGGTCGAACCACCTGTCCCACAGCTGGCGCGTCAACGACTCCGCCTTCTCGAACCCCACCGGCCACGACACGACGCGCGGGATCCGCACGAAGACCGTGTTGCGCCTCTTTCCGAGGGATTCGCCCACGTCGTCGGGCGCGTAGATGGTGCAGGCCACCATCATCGAGATGCGCTTGTCCGGGCCCGCCAGGCACTGCCACTGCGTGTCTATCTGCTTCAGCGTGTCGGCCACGAACTTCGGGTCCGCCGCGCGCTTGACATCCTGCGGGTCGTCGAGAAGCAGCTTGTCGGGGCGGAGAGACAAGCCGTCGGCCGTCGTGATGTTCAAGCCCTTTACGTCGCCCTGAAGCGATCCGGCGGCGATCGCGCCGAGCCCGTCCGGGAAGACGATCTGCATCAGCTTGGACTTTATCGCCGCGCCGGTCGGCCTGTCCTCACCCTGCCAGCGGAGCCTCGGCAGTCGGTTCGCGTGGGTGGACACGGCGAAGGGCGCGAAGTATTCGGGATAGTCCGCGACAAGCCGCTCGGACGTGATCGCAATCACCCATGTCGAGAACGCCTCCGACGCCGACCGGCTCTGCCATCCTCCCATGGCCGGAAACTTCGCGCGCTTGGTGACGACGAGGTATATCGTCATGTAGCGCATGATGTTCGTCTTGCCCTCGCCGCGCGGAGCCGCCACCACGGTGTCCTTGCCCTGCGCGTCGTTCGAGACGATGGCGTGGATTATCTCGCGGTGCCCGTCCGAGAAGGGAAGGGTGAAGACGTTCGGGAAGTACCACCGCAGCCACTTCTCCGGGTCTTTCTCCAGCCGCTTGCGGCGCTTCGCGTCCTCGGGCTCCCGCCTCTCCAGCGTGCCCTCGTTCGCGCGCATCTTCCGCATCCGCTCGGCGCCGGACTTCGCCTCGCCCTTCGCCTCCTTGCGCCTCGCCTCCTTCAGCTTCCACACACCACGTCCAGCAGCCACGGCCCGCACCTCCTCTGGCAGAAGGTCGCGCTTCAGCAGCCCGCGGATCTCGACCCTCGACAATCCCTGGGCTGCCAACGCCTCGACCTTCGCTGTTTCCGCGACCGCCATCCCGCGCTATTTCCCCTTGCGCCATTTCGCGCTGACGATCTTCGCCGCGCAGTTCTCCCACTTCACGTGGTGGTGGATCCGCCAGTGCTGGGCGGTGTCCTTCGTGCCGCCGTGCAGCATCGAGATCCGTACGCACGACGGAGCGGCCATCACGGAGTAGAAACTTTTGAGGTATGTGCCGCCGTCGAGGTACGTGCCGGTCATGCCGCCCTCGTTCGTCTGCGTCACCATCTGGACGATCATCGCGGACGTCAGCGTGAGGACGAGACGCCCCCGCAGCCCGGCAAGCGCGTACATGCTCACGTCCTCGTTTATCGAACCCTGGAACCTCACGGGCCTGTCCGTCCGGCAGAAGAACGTGTTCATGGCCTTGCGCAGGAGCGGATGCCCGGCGGCGGTCGAGCCTATCCCGCCCACGAAGTCGCCGGCCTGCGCCATCGCCACGGTGTCGGCGTTCGTAGCGATCAGGAACTCCACCATCGCCTCGAACACTGCGTCGAGGTCGTCCATGTCCTTCCAGTCCAGCTTGTCGCCGTTCCTCCACCTGAAGCAGAACTGCTTATAGTCGTCGTCCAGCTCCAGGAAGTACTTGACGCCCACCTTCCGCGCAAGGTCGAAGCACGCGTTCCTCGCGTACAGGATGACGCCCATCCGGTGCGCGTTGTCCATCGGGTCGCACCTCCGCCACGCATCCTCCTTGTCGAACACCAGCACGTTCTCGGCGCCGAAGTTCTCGCGGTACCGCCCCACCTGGCCGTCTTGGTCGTCCACCACGAAGAAGGTCTTGCCTGTATAGCCCTGCCGCTTCAGCGTCCGCGCTGTTATCACGTTGTCGGCCCTGCCGTGCGTCAGTATGAACACGCAGAAGTCGTCACGCATCCTCGCCCTCGCTTTCCTTCGCCCGCAGCGCGTCCATCTTCTCGGACACGATCACGAAGCCGTTCCGTATCGCGTCCTCGAAGTCGATTATCACCAGCGCGGACTTCTCCATCAGCCTCTGCACCTTCGCGTCGGCGTGGGCGTAGTACTCGGCTATGTTCCTGAAGTTGAACACCACGTGCCGCATGGCCGCCGCCTTCAGAAACGCCTTGACCTCCTTCGGCACGTTCGCCGCGTCCACCTCCCGCGCCAGCTCGTCCGCCTTCTCCGTGTCGTACAGCTCGTCCACGGCGGGGTTCTCCCCCGTGATGTTGTAGTGCGGCGCCTCGATCTTCGACGAATACTCGAAGTCCTCGTCCCCGCGTTTGCTCTCGAACTCCGCGATCAGGTCGTCGAACTCGGAGCCGAGCGCCCTCAGCGTGTCCGCGTCGTACTGCGCCAGCAGCTTCTCGGCGTCCCACTCCCCGCGCTGCAAGTTGTCCTGAAGGATGAACTCGCGCACCTCCTCGGGCGAGTAGTCGGAAAGCCGCCTCACGTACTCGGCGGGCACGAACCGCACCCCGTTCTCCTTCAGAGCCCTCAGCCGCTTGTTTCCGCACTTCACCATGCCGTCGGCCTCGACGAGCAGGGGACGGGCCTTCAGGAACCGGTGCAGCCTCCGCATCGAGTCGCGCAGCTTCCCGAACTCCGACTCCACGACCTTCTGCGGGTTGTTCGGGTTCTCGCGCAGGGTGGACATATCCACCCGCGCGGCTCCCTCCGCAATGGCAATACCGCCGTTTTCGTCGGCATCCACCTCCGGCAGAGCCGACGCCGCATTCGTCCTTTTCCGCATCGTTGACCTCCTTGCTTTCTGAAAAAACGTCACTACATTTTTCTTCGAGATCTCGCGCCTTGGGCATCGGAAGGCCCGTGCCCCCTCCGGGAGTACCTATCCCCACCGCGCAAGGCTCGAAATCCGCCGTCTGGGCGCTTCCATTTGATTGCGAATACAAACACGCGGGAAACGCGCGGACGCGTCCTGGACGGCCCTGTGCGCCTCTGGCGCGAAAAATAACTTGACAAGCCGGACTGGCGGATATATATTATTTAGCATCATTCACCCCCCATGAAGTCGAAGAGGTCGGGCTGCATGTCCTTTCTCTCGGCGTCCTCCCGCTCCCTGCGCACGGCGCCACCGTGGCCGTCGTCCCATGCGTGCAGCTTCGACTTCAGGAACGGGGCGAACCTTTGGATCAGCCTCTGGAACCTCGCCCACGCGGTGGCCCTGTAGTTGCCGCGCATCACGTCCATGCGCTCTATTGTCCTGCGCACCCTGTCGAGGTATGCGCCGAACGTGGTGCACGTCCCTCCGTTGCACACGTAGAGCAGGAGCAGGGCGTCTATGGTGTCGAGCATGCACCATCGCCTGTACAGCTCGGCGGTCCGCTCCTCCACCTCGGCCGGAAGGGTAGTCACCTGTCCTCGCGGAGTGCGGTCGAAGGCGATCTTCTCGCGCTGCACGAGCCTCTCGCCCATCGCGTCGTACGACTTCACGCCTCCGTGCCCGGCGGGCAGAAGGTGGTCGCAGGCGAGGCACGCTTTCCTCGCCTTCTCCATCAGCGCCCTGTGCGGGCATTTCTCTGGGGTGCAGTTCATCGTGTTTAGACCTCCTGTCAAAACGCCGTCGGGCGTATCTCGATGTCAATCCCCGGCTTCGGCCCCCACCACTTCGACGTCAGCTTCTCGGTCACGAGCGAGTCGTCCGTCCAGAAGTTGAGGCGGGTCAGAACGTCCAGCAGGTTCTTCTCCAGGTTGTCGAGGTCTGGCCGAACAGGGTGCGGTATGGGGACGGCGGCCCTCACGATCCGCTTGAGCTCGCTCTTGCGGTAGGGGAACGTCCAGCGCACATTCAGGGACACCGGTTCCGAGAACGGAACGTCCGGGATGTGCATCGAGAGGAGCGCGGCCAGGAAGTTCTCGCTCTGCCGGACCTTCTTCTTCGTGTAGAAGCGGACGCGGCCTCCGCAGACGAACGCTCCCTTCTGCTGGGCCGTGGCCGTCGGGGGTATGCAGTCGAGCCGTATCTTCACGGCCTCACACGCGCACGTACGCGTATAAGTATTATTATAATTATTATTCATGAGTATGGGGTCTCCTTGTAGGTCTCTTGATTACCGATGACTGAGTATGGGGGATAGTGGGGGTCTTGGGGGCGGAAGGGGGAAAGAGCACGGGTCCGAGGCCCGACGCCCTGCGCCACGGCTGGAGGTCGGCCACCATCCAGAAGGTCTCGGCGGTCAGCCCCGCGTAGTACCACTCGCGCAGGTCCTTCTTCGGCGGGGTCACGATCCTGTACGTCCGCCCCAGCCTCCGCGCAAGCGTCTGCGCTCCCTCCGCGCCCGGCTTCCACGGAGTCCCGTCCGGACGGAACTTGTAGTCGTCGTTGTCGCTCACGATCGTGACGCGCGAGACTAGGAGACGGGCGCACAGCTCCTTCAGCGCGTCCGCTCCCGTGGCGCAAGCCGACCTCCCCACGCAGGGCAGGCCGAGCGCGTACCCTGCTATGCAGTCCGTCGCTCCCTCCACGACCACCAGCTCCATTCCGCGCACTCCGTTGTACACCGTCTCGGCCGGCTTCATCTCCGGGTCGTAGAAAAGGCCGTCACGCGATCCGCCCACCGACCACTTGCCGCTGCCGCCGTATTCCCGCAGACGAATCCCGACGCACTTCCCCATGCCGTCCAGCATCGGGAACGCCCACGCGCCGTGGAACGCGCTCCGCCCGACGAGAAGGCGGTCGATGTCGGCTGCGCACAGGTTCAGGTCGTTCGCGACCTCGATCAGCGAGTCGAATATGTCCTTCTCGCCGCCCGGAGCCTCGAACTCGGCGCGGAACCCCGCCATCGTCAGCTCGGCGTTGAACATCCTCGGGCGGACGAGAGGCTTCGGCCCCATACGCACCGGCATCCGCTTCGGGCGCTCCTTCAAGAAGTGGAACCAGCCGCCGGACGGGCATGGGTTCGCGCTCTCTACCCTCATGCAGTGGCACACCACGCCGTCCGAAGACACGCCGCACCAGTCGCCATGCTGGCATATCGGGCACGGCTCGCGCCTCGACACTCTACGCCATCCGTTCATTTCGCGCTTGCCCTCCTCGCCCTATTGAACTTGAACCACTTGAACGGCTTGGCGTACTTCCGCCTGGCCATCGCGTCGTGGCGCCTCGCCGCGTCCCTTATTCCGTCCATCGATGGGTTGAACGGCGGCGGGTCGTACACCGGGCACGGGATCAGCTCGACTTCCCAGACCGTCGCGGTCGTCACTGGCGGACATTCCTCGCCGTCCCATCCGTCTGTTGATGTTGTGTTCATTACGCGGCCTTTCCGAATATCGCCTTCACGATGGCCTTCGCCGTCCTAACGGGCACCGAGTTTCCGATCTGCTTCACCTGGTCCGCCCTGCTTCCCGAGAGCATGTAGTCCTTCGGGAACGAGTGGGCGGCGGCCAGCTCGCTCGGCTTGAGCATCCTTATCCGCACGTCCAGCAGCCGCCCGTCTTCGAGGACTGCGAACACGCCTTGCACGTTGTCGTATGTCGTGATCGTCCGCATCGGCTCCTTCGACGAGCGGACGTGCCCGGAGTCCGGCCCCGCCGGACGGCTCATGTCGAGTATGACCGCATCCACCTTGCGGATGGCTCCGCCGGTCGCCACGGTCGGGCACGGCTCGCCGTCGGGACGGAGCGCCGCACCTCCCTGCTGGCCAAGGACGAAAGAACTCACAAGCGCGTAGTGGTCGTGCGATGTCTGCGTTCCAAGTGGTTCTTCCACCCTACGAACGCGCCCGTTGTTCATCAGTTCCACGATCATCGGCGTGCAGAGCGCGTGATGGTTGCCGGAAGTCGTCACCGTCGTAAGCGGCTTGTCCACATTCTCGACCGTGGCGTGGTTGTTCAGCTTTACAAGAAAGGGGCGGACGATCATCGTGCGGTTTAGCGTCGGCTGGGTGAACAGCGGCTTGTCGAGTGGTCTTACTCTGCACGAGTCCTTGCCCGGCAGGTCGAGTAGGTCGACCATGAAGTCTATGCCGCACAAGGTGCGCAGCCCGTATGCGATCCGGCGTATTGTATTCTGCACGAGCGGGTCTTTCCGCGTGAAGATTGAGTTGCCGATGTCCGAGTAGTCCAGGCATTCATTCATGCCGCGCCATCGCTTCAGCCCGGGTCCGGGAACCTCGGCGTGCGTCTGCTTCGGCCAGCGAATCTTCCCGCATCCGCGCTTGACCGCGATCAGGAAGAACCGTTTCCGGCTCGTCGCGTCGCCGTAGTCTGCGCAGTTGAGGATCCGCCATTCGTAGTCGTAGCCCCTCGCCGTGAACTGCGCCAGCCACGCCCTGAAGCACGACCCCTCCATGCGCTTGATCGGCTTGCCCTTGCGGGTGAGCGGCCCCCACTTCGTGAACTCGGGCACGTTCTCAATGGTGATCCAGCGGACGTGCTTGTTGTCCACGAACTTCCATATCTCGTTCGGCTGCGATCGGAGCTGGTTCGACCTCGGCTTGCCACCCTTCGCCCTGGAGTGGTGCGTGCAGCTTGGCGACGCGTGGAGATGGTCGATCACATCCGTCTCGATGTCGTCCGGCGTCGTGGCGTCTATGTCCATCTGCATCGCGTACACGCCCGGATGGTTCGCCCTCATCGTCTCGACCGCGCGGTTCCAGTGGTTTATGGCTATCTCGCGAAACGTCAGCCCGAGGTCGTGCATCGCCTCGGAGAACCCCGTCGAGAACCCTCCCGCCCCGCAGTACAGGTCGAGGAAAACTATCGGGCGTTTCATTTCGCGCCCCTTCCTTCTTCGCCAGGGTACAGGATCCGTATCCGGCAAACGGCGCGGTAGCTGGCGTGCATCTCGTCGCACGACGGCCTGTCGAAGTTGTCGTCATGCGGATCGAGGCTTGACGGGTAGAGCTTGACGTCCCGCAGAATCTTCATGACGGTCGAATGCTCGTATTCGAGTCTGCCCAGGCGCCGCGCCAGGCGCTCGATCTCATCGCATAGCAGCTTCGCCGTGTCGAAGGTTGCGCCTCGCCAGCTGTCGGACTTCTGAAAGTCTCTTCCAATCCTCAGAATCTCATTTGTCGGAAGATGTGGCTCTTGTGTCTGTTCGCTCATGCCTTGCCTCCCGTGTAAGTCACGCAAGCGGTCAGCGTCGCGGCCGCAAGCCAGTAAACCATCATGCGCCAGTTGCCGTGCCACGCGTAGGGCAGGGCCGCGCACACGTCGAGCGCGATCAGCACCGTGGGGAATATGTACTCGGTTCTCATTTGCCGATCTCTGCGTCTGCGACATTCCCGAATAGGTCATCCGAGACATTTAGCCTACGTCTCTCCGCATCGCGAAGGTTCGCGCACGCCACGCGGAAGTAGCTCGGCTTTAGTTCGCACCCTATGAACCGGCGATTGTGTCTGATGGCCACGTACCCTTCGGACCCGATCCCCATGAATGGCGAAAGCACAACATCGTCGGGATTGCTCCACAACTTCACGCACCTCTCGATCACGCCGAGCTGCAACGGGCAGAGGTGCTTCTCGTCGTCGTTCTCGCGCCCCTCGGTGAAGTTGCGCAGCACATCGCCCTCGTTTATGCCGTCCGTGTCCTGGTGCCTCGATGGGTAATTCCCCTGGAAGGGATAATGCGGCGACTTCTCCGCAGGCATCTTCCGATACCACACGGGCGCAGCCCATTCGCACCATTCGTCGCCAGTTATCCATCCCTCGCGGTTGTCGTACCGCTCCGATATTCCGGCGCGTATCGGATTCGAGTTTTCCCCCGGTTTCTTGAACACTACAATGTAGTCGGCCAGAGCAGGGCGCGATCCGGCGCTGTCTGCGGCCAGCGTCTTGAACAGCAGCGTCGCTTCCTTCGTGCGGCTTGCCTTCAGCATTGGATTCTTGTCGATGGTGACTTCTGAATAGTAGCACCATCCAGCCGCCTCCATGCACCGTATCATGTCGCCCCGGAAGTCGCGCAGCCCTACATACCCGTCACGTCCCTTGAACACCGGCTCCTGCGTCAAGTGTACGCAGCAGATGCGCCCCGGCTGTGTCGCCTTCAGCATCGACCCGGCAAGATACGAGAAGTGCTCCACCAGCTCCGCGAAGTTGCGCACGTTCCCTACATCCCGCGCCGAGTTGGTGTACGCGTACATGCCGGGGAAGGGCGGCGAGAACACCGAAAGCCCTATCGAGTTTTCGGGTATCTCCGCGACGATCTCTATGGAGTCGCCGTTGAACGCCTTGAACCTTTCGCCCTCTATCTGGTCGAGGCATTTTGCTTTGTGCTTCATTGTCTTTCCTTTCGTTTTTGGTTTTGGTTGTCACGCAACGGACTTCAGCCACTGCGGAAATACAAGCGGGATCTGCGGACGGTAGTCCATCTCATTCCTGCACGTCGCGCCGATGGACATTCTCGGCGCGTAGTGCCGCACAATCTCGTCGAACATGGTACGGGCCTGATCATCCTTCCTCTTGATGTTCTCTACCACCGCGCCGTCAGAGTCGGAGCATATCACGTAGCACTGCACCGGGCACTTCTGGCCGAACCTCCAGCACCTGCGTATCGCCTGGTAGAACGCCTCATAGCTGTCAGACAGTCCGACGAATATCACATTATGGCACGACTGGAAGTTCATACCGAAACCGGCGATAGACGGCTTCGACACGAGGACGCGCAGATCTCCGGTCGCAAAGTCGTTCAGCGTCTTCTCCTTGTGGTCATTCGTGTCAGATCCCTTGACCTGAACGCAATCGGGAATCGCGGCGGCTATCGCGTCACCCTCCGCGTTGAGGTCGCACCACACAAGCCATTGCTCGCCCGATTCGTTGCACAACTGCGCCGCCCTCGCAACGCGCTTCTCCAGAGTGTCGCGCCTCGACGCCCTGCGCTCCGCAAGGGTCTTCGCTTCCATCGCGAAAAGCCACCCCTCGTGGCTGTCGTTCTGCACGGCCTCCTCGTGCATCACGAGCTGGGGCAGCACATATCCTTTGTCATCATAGCCGACGTCGGACGGACGGCGTATCGCCACGCTCCATTCAGCCATCCATTGCCAGAACGATTCACGGGCATGTCCCTTCAACCTCCAGTTGTGCGTCGTGTTCCCGTCCTGCCGGAAGAACAGCGCAAGTATCTCCTTACCGCTCATTATGTCGAGGAACTCGGCGTGGTTGCAAAGTTCTATCAGGTCGTTCGGTGCGGGCGTGGCGGTGCAACACAGCCGATACTCTATGCCTTTCGCGAAGTCGGTTATCTGCTTGCGCGTCTTGCCGTCGTACGCCTTGAGTATCGAACTCTCGTCCAGCACTATCCCGCCGAAGTCGGCAGGGTCGAACTTGTCTATGCGCTCGTAGTTCGTCACATTCACGGCCTCGGACTTGACGTCGGATCCCTCGCGGCATCTGTTGACCTCCACGCCGAACTTCTCGCCCTCCCGCACGGTCTGGTCTGCGACGGCAAGCGGCGCGAGGATCAGCACGGCCTTGCCGGTATGGTTCGCCACGAGCCGAGCCCATTCAAGCTGCTGCGCCGTCTTACCGAGTCCACAGTCCTCGAACAGCGCGGCACGTCCGCGACGGAGCGCCCACCTGACTATCTGCGCCTGCCAGTCGAACAGCTTCTGGTTGATTTCTCCCGCATCCACGTCGAATCCCACCGGCTTGACGTGGCACTGCTTCGTCTTCAGAAAATCTTGGTATTTCATGTTCGTTCCTTTCGTGTGTGTGTTAGTTCTTCTTCCCGAAAAAGAGGTCTGCCTGCCGTGCAATCGCCGCCGACACCCTCGGCCTTGTCGGCATCCCCGACTGTATCTTTGACGCAGTAGGGCGCCGTGGGCGCGTCGGCATCTGCGGCGCATCCTCCAGTGGCAGGGTCAGCTTCGCCGTCGCGCCGGTTCCCGGCTTCCATCCCTTCGCGTACCACGCCTTCGCCACGCCGTCGAGAGGGTAGTCGCACCCCTCGCCGCCGTGAGACTTTACGCCCCAGAACTTCCCGAACGCGTGTCGGCACACGGCCTGGACGTCCGCCGGACATTCTTCGCACTTCCGCTTCATTTACCAGCCCTGCCTTTCGCGCATACGCCCGATCATCCGCCCGGCCATGTCGTGCCTGAGCGGCATGTGGAACCCGCTCCGCTTCAGGAGCGCGGCCTGCTTCAGCGACGCCATGCCGCCCTGCAAGCGGCGGAAGTATTCGTCGAGGAGCTGCTTGCCCTGTCCGTAGGGTATCTTCTCGGGATCGACCCCGATGCGCTCCAGAAGCACCTGCGACTGTTTCGGGCTGAAGTGCCGGTTCCTGTCCCATCCGCGCTCCTGCACAGGCGTCAGGTCCCACTGGTCGAACGGGTCGATCTTCGTGACGAGGAAGTTCGCCCGCGCCTGGAGCCGCGTCCTCGTCGCCGCCTCGCGCTTCTTGCGCTCCGCGACCTCGGCCTTAACCTTCTCCAGTTCGGCGGCCATGTCCACGGGCTTGCCGTTCTCCTTCACGCGTCGCGACACCTCGGCCACCACCTCGTCGTCGATGTTCCCTCCGAGGATGTCCGCCGAGCAGCACAGCTTGTGCCGTCCGGCGTTCCCCGCGAAGTCCACGATGAGGCACGACGGCTTGCAGCTCTCGCGTATCATGCGGCACCGCTCCTGCGCCGTGGGTACGTCGCCCAGCTTCCCCGCGATGTCCTCGGCCGGCCTCGTGCCGCGTCCCGCCATCTGCGCGTAGAGCGCGCGGCTCTTGGTCGGCCTCGCCATCACGACCACCTCCACGCCCGCGTCGTCGAAACCCTCGGTCAGCACCCCCACGTTCACCACGAACTGCAAGTGCCCCGCCTTGAAGTCGGCCAGCATCTTGCGCCGGTCCTCCTTGTCGGTCTTTCCGCATAGCCACGCCGCGCGGTCTGGCTTGTAGCGGTTGAGGATTTCGGCCAGCCTCTCGGCCTGTTCCACCGTGGCCGCGAACACGATGGCGCGGCGGTCGCCGCATATCTCCACCGTCGGGACGGCCACGCCCTGAAGGTTGCGCTCGTCCTCCATCACCTCCGCGAGGTCGCCCTGGTTCAGATCGCCCGCCGTGGTGCGGATGTTCGAGAAGTCCAGCGATCCGACCGTCACCATCTGCTGCTCGATGGGGACGAGCCATCCGTTGTTGATTGCGTCGAGGACGCCGTACTCGTAGGCCACGGACTCGAACACCGCGCCCAGAGCTGCTTCGTCCGCGCGGTCGGGAGTGGCCGTCACGCCCAGCACCTTGCAGTTCGGGTTCTGCCTGTACCAGTCGATGCACCTGCGGTACGTGCCCGCCGTGGCGTGGTGCGCTTCGTCGATCACGACGAGCCCGAAGTCCTGCGGGTCGAACTTGCTCATGCGTCCGGCGCCGTCGCCTCCAGCGCAGTGCGTCTGCACGGTGCTGACCACCACGGGCGGCATTTCCCCGAACATCGTGGTGACATGGTACTCGCCCATCTCGATCTGCGCCTCCAGCCCGGTGACGCGCCGTATCTTGTCGGCGGCCTGGGTTATCAGCTCCTCGCGGTGCGCCAGCACCATCGCCCGCGCCCCGCGTTCGTGCATCTGCCGGATGACGTCAGCGAACAGCACCGTCTTTCCGAGGCCGGTCGGCAGCACGACGAGCGCGGACGAATGCTCCTGCCATTCGCGGAACACTCCCTCGGCCGCCGCCTCCTGATAGTCGCGAAGTCTCATTGTTGTCCTTTTCGTTTTGCCCATGCGGAGACGGCTACGCGGTAGCTGTCTCGCTTTTCCTTTTTGCATCGAACATCATCTCGTGCGCATGCCGAGCCATCTTCGCATCTTCGCGATAGCGGTCGCGGTTTGCGGCGCACACGTTATGGTCGCATCCAAGCGACTCAAACATCAGCTTTGCGCGGCAGAGTATGGTCGTGATAAAACCGAAGTCCGTCTCGTCGATTTCAAGTTTCATTTCGCACCGCCTTTCGCCTGGAACTCCTTCGGGTTGCGCTTGTACTCCTCCTCGGTCTGCCACCCGCGCTCGTGGCATGCCTTGCACCCGTTCCCCTGGCACATCCGGCACACGCAGTGCGGCTCGGCAGCGTTCACGAAGTTGTACGCGTTGTTGAGGTTGACCAGCGCGTCCTGGCGCACCGCCGCGAACGCCGGATCCTTCTCGTCGAACCCCTTGCACAGCGCCACCCGCGCCTTGCTGATGCACGAGAGGATGTCCGCAAGCGGGCTCGACTCGAACGCCTCCTGCATCTCGACCGGAATCTCCGTGCCGTATCTGTCCACGGGCATCACGGGGTGCTGTCTCGTCGGCTTCGTCGGCATCTTCAACTGCGTCTTTGATACAGTAGGACGGACTGGCGCGGAAGGGGTCTCGGCCACCTTCGGAGCGGCCTTCGGCTCCGGCCTGACGGGGTACGCCCTGCCGTTCGCGCCGATCAGCTTTGTCGGCCTCGTCGGCATCTTCGACTGTATCTTTGACGCAGTAGGGCGGCTCGGCGCCTTCGGCATTTCGGCCAGCTTCCTCTGCACGAACCTCTCGCCCGTCGCCCTCGAAACCCCGCACCGCTCCGCGAGGTTCCCGCCGGTCGGCGTCCCTCCGAAGATCGCCTCGCGTCGCTCCCACACCATCGAGAGGAAGTGCTGCACGTCGGCCATCGTCGGCCGCTTGCCCTGCTTGTTGTTCGCCGTCCCGCCGAACACCACGGCGTCGTCTTCCGTGCCCTTGTGGACATCCGCGGATATCGCCGTCTTGCCGTTCTGCTTCGCGGCCATGACGCGGTGGAATCCGTCGGCCAGCCAGTACCTCTCGCCGTCGGTGAACACCGTCACGTCCGGGAAGTGCGCGCCGTCGGCCATCGCCTCGGCGTAGTTGTTTATCGTCTCCGCGTCCGTCCCCGCCCGCGTCTGCAAGCTGAGGTCGAGATCCGCTATCTTGATTTTCGTCAT
>JAFPUH010000020.1 GCA_017395505.1 Kiritimatiellia bacterium | reverse complement strand
CCCATTGCAATTGGATTTCTTACGTACACTTCGTTTGCGTGGCCGGATTTGCGCATAAGGGATCGAATCGGACTCATGAGTGTGTATTCAGGCATCGTCGGGCTGTTTCTGCTCGCGTTCCCTATGCTGAACGCATTAGCCCTTGATTTTCTTTCTTGTGGTGTGGGTCCGATTGCGGCATGCCTCGCCCTCGGCGCGATACTTGGCCGCCGCTCAAGGAAATTGCGTTGCACGGCCTTGTGAGAGACGAAGCAAAAGGAGACGCGGGATGAAATCTGACTTCAGGAAGTTCAGACTATATTGCAGATTGGGTATTGTCTTCATGGCGCTTGCCATGGTCGCATTTGTTTGCTGCAATATTTTCATAGGGGGTGCGCTTGGTGCCGCAATTGCCGTGACATTGCTTATCGTGGTTGGCGCGGTGGCGGCAGTTTTTGAATGGTCGGCCTACGACAATCTTCTTTGTCCTAAATGTGGACAACGCGTTGCAATACCGCACCGCGATTCGTTTGACAAGGAGAACCACGCGCGCTATCGCGCCATCTCCAAAGGCGAGCCAGTCGTTTGCGTCCATTGCGGCGCAAAGATTGAAACGAAATGAACTAAATGAGCAACCCATGAAACTCCTTGTAGGAATTTCGAACGAACAACCCATAACAATGAAATGCAAAGATTGACTTCGGAGGATTATGCGGTTGACGCGGTGACGGGGTATCCCCCGAGCGAAGCGAGCGCAGGAGGCGGCTCAACGCGGGGTGCAAAGGCGCTTGTCGGCGCGTGGCTTTGCCGTCGGTTCGACGACGGCACGGTCATTCGACGGCGAATCACCGAGACGGAGGCGTACAGCGGCGAGGAGGACACCTCCGCCCCGCGCATCGGCATCGCCTACGCCTCCAAGCGCGACCAAAACCGCAAGTGGCGCTTTACGTTTAAAAAGGAAGGGGATAGCGCCGTAACAGCTTCATCATTGACATAATTGGAAAAAGTTGTTACAATGCGCGTGTCATGGTTGAGAAAGATGTTACAAAAGGCGGTAAGCCGTTTCAGTCCAAGCTCGCGCCTTACGAGGCCGAGGTAAAGGAACTTAAGGCGAACGGCGTAAGCGTGAGGGCGATTGCCGAAGAAATGCGTGTTCGGCATAATCTCGCAATATCCCACAATGCTGTCGCCTCGTTCTTGCGGACGCATGGTGCGAGGCGGCGCAATTTTCTGGATGGGATCGGCGAGTCGAGACGGACGGAACTCATAAAGGCGATTCGGGCGCTTTGGACACATGATTCGACGGCCATCGAGGGCAACACCCTCACGCTGGGCGACACGATGGCGGTGTTGGAGTATGGGCTCACGGTAAAGGGCAAGCCGCTCAAGGATCATCAGGATGTTGTCGCCCACGCGAACGGCGTCGACTTCGTGCGCTCGCTCATCGACAAGGGGCGCATTGCCGAAGAAGATGTTTTTGCGCTGCATCGCATCGTCGTGCCGGACGAGACGCGCGATATCTACAAGCCCGTTGGCGCATGGAAGCGCGAGGACAACGGCACTTACGGAGCTGATGGGGCCAGGAGCGTCTATATGCCCTACGCCGCTGCCGACGAAACGCCTAAGCTGATGCGGGACTGGATAAAGGCGTTCAACTCTTTGTTTGGCGACATCAAGGACGAGGATTCGGCTTTGGAGGCGTATCTGTTCGCGCATGTCTCGTTTGTGCGGATACATCCGTTCTTCGACGGCAACGGCCGAATCGCCCGGTTGCTCGCCAATTTGCCCGTCCTTTGCGCCGGTTTCCCGCCGATTGTCGTTCCGTCCGAGGCGCGGCTCGACTACATCAGCGAACTTTGGGACTATCAGCGGGCGGTGGGCGTAATCAGTCTTGCAAGCAGAGAACTTTTGCCGGAACCGTCGCGCCTCGACAACCTTCGCAGCCTTATCCGTGGTTGGTGGCAAACCACCCTCGACCTTGTCGCCGAAGCGAAGCGGAAATGATACATGGATGACGGCAAGCGTGGGCTGGAGGAGAATATTGCCAATGTTGAAAGGTTGCCATTGCCAATACCAATTACCAATGCAAGGGAAATGAAAATGAGCAAATGTGAAAGTATCCAATTCCAGCTGCCAGTAGGCAATGGTGTTGTGCCGCCAAAGCCATGGACGGTAAAGGCGGCGACATTGCTGATTGACGTGGTGTGCGCGGTTGTCGTCTGCCGAATTTTAGAGTCCGGGAGATTTCGCAACTGGCAGGACTGGATTTGGTCGGCTTGGGGCTTGGCGGTCGATGCGGAGCTTCATCGTGGGCGGACATGGATTCGCGGGCTCGTAACGCTTGTAGCCTGTGCTAGTTTCGCTTTGCTCGTCAATCCGTCATTGTGGGCATGGTGCGTCATCGTCCCGCTTGTCGGCGCGGCTGTGTTGCTGCGACTCCCGCAGTCAAACAAGTGGTACGCGTGTGCCGCCGCCGCAGAAGACATTGAGCGTCTGGCATGGTGGCGCAAGGTCGCACGCGTCGCATACCGGACGCTGATCGCGCTTCCATTTGTGATTGCCTCTCTTTGTGCATTCCTAATAGTGCCCGAAATTCCCGGCATGAGGAAATTCGCGCGGCTTTGCGACTATCCGACCAAGGACGCGCTGATCGCGGCGGAACCGCAAGAGGTGTCGCGGACGATAGACTTCACGCAGAACGGAACGAACTACACGGCGGTAGTCCTGTCCTGCATCGGCTTTTTGCCGTCTGGTCCTGCAGTCATAATCTACGATGCCGACGGATACCTCATAGATAGATGCTCCGACTCTGGCGATAACATGAGTTTCAATGAGCGGTGGCATTTCAATTTTGCAGGGGAGAACCAAAAAGAAATCGAAAGGAGCAACCCATGAAACCCTTTGCACGAATCAACTTGTTCTCCGTCTTGTCCTCAGTAGCCTTGGCGAAGGGGGACGCTCTGCGTAGGGGGAGAGGGGAATGTGAAAATGTGCAAATATCCAATATCCAATATCCAGTATCCATTATTCAATGATGGCGGGGCAAATTGGATATTGGCTGTTGGCTGTTGGATATTTGCACATTCAACACATGCTTTCTTTCCCTTCGCACGGTGCGGGGGCGAGGAGAAACAAACAAGAAAACGTTGATTTTGTGACACTCCCTCTTGCAATCAGGCGGAGAATATGATATAATATTATCACCTAATTGGAAATGTTGTTGGAAAATTGTTGCCGAACGAGGGAGAAAGTACGGCCATGATCGAAAGAAATCTGCAAAGTCTGAACGAAGTGATTGTCGGGTCGGCAAGCCCGGCAACGGCGAAGTTGTTGGCCCGGCTAAAGCGGGATGGGCGTGCTGCAAAACTTGCGCCGCGCCTCTATACGACGAACCTTACGGATTCGCCGGATAACATCGTGCGCCGCAATCTCTGGACGATTGTGGGGCAGCTGTGGCCGGGAGCGCGGCTTGCGTACCGGACGGCGTTCGAATATGCGCCGCACGAAGGGAGGGTGTTTCTCGGCTACAAGTATACGCGAAAGGTATCATTGCCTGGAGTCGTAATCCACTTTGTCGCCACGCCGGATTCGCTGCCGTCGGATTACCCGTTTATGGAGGGGCTCGGAGTCTCGTCACATGCGCGTGCGGTATTGGAGAATCTCGAGCCGGACCGGACGCAAGGCGGAGTGAAGAAGTGCTTGCCGGTGGAGGCGGTGGAAGAGCGGCTGGAGGCCGAATTTTCGGCGGGAGGCGAGGCGGCGCTCAACAAGTTGCGCGACGAGGCGCGGACGGTTGCGGCGGCGACGGGGATGGCGTATGCTTTTGCGCGGCTGGACAGGATGGTCGGGGCGCTCCTTTCGACACGTCCGGCGAATGCGCTCAAATCAAGCGTGGCGTTGGCGAGGGCGGCGGGCGAGCCCTTCGACAGCCATAGAATCGAGCTTTTCGGCAAGTTGCTGGAGCATCTTGCCCGAAAGGAGTTCTCGCTATATCCCGATGCGAACATTACCGATGCCGACTACACCACCTTTGCGTTCTTCGAAAGCTACTTCTCGAACTATATCGAGGGAACGGCATTCGAGCTGGACGAGGCGCGACGCATTGTCGAGACGGGCGTGGCGATTCCGGCGCGCGATGCCGACAGCCACGACATACTCGGTACTTACGCCATCGCGTCCAACCGTCGGGAGATGTGCAGACGGGCGGAGACGGCGGACGAGTTTCTGGAGATCTTGCGATTCCGGCACCGCGTGATCATGTCTGGGCGTCCGTCGTGCGGGCCTGGACTGTTCAAGACGCGCGACAATCGCGCCGGCAACACGCATTTCGTATCGTTCGACCGGGTGCGCGGAACGCTGAAGCGCGGATTCGACATGTCGCGCTCGATCCGGCATCCGTTCGCGAGGGCGGTGTTCATCATGTTCGTCACGAGCGAGGTCCATCCGTTCGCGGACGGCAACGGACGCGTTTCGCGCCTGATGATGAACGCCGAACTCACGGCGGCGGGGCAGACGAAGATCATCGTTCCCACCGTGTTCCGTCCCGACTACATCGGGGCGCTGAGGCGACTTTCGCGCGACGGCGAGGCGGAAGTGCTTATTTCCGCCATGTCGAGGCTCTGGGAGTTCGGCAGCTGGCTATCATGCGGCGATTTCGAGACCATGAAGAACCGTCTTGAGCAGTGCGGAGCCTTTGCTGACGACGAGGGCACGATCCTCCGCTTTGACAAGAAAGGACGCAACCCATGAAACCATTTGCACGAATCAACTTGTCCTCCGCCGCTCTGCGTAGGGGGGTCCTCGTCTCATCCCTCGCGCTCGCGGCGGGAACGCTATGGTGGGTGACGCACGATTGTGAAGCACAGGACGAACTTATCGGGCCGCTTCACAAAAAGACACCTCCGCCAGAGTGGAACGCATACATTGCGTATGTAGCCGCGACGAATGCGGTGCGCGAGTGGCCGGAAGTTGGCGAAACCAGGCCGTCGCAGGAGAGAAAGGCTGCGCTTGTCGCCGCGAACGCCGAGGCGCTTGCGCTGATGCGCGAAGCCTCGACTCGCAGCGTGTGGTGCGATACTGCATTTCGGGAGGATTGCTTGAACGGATTCTTCTCCCCCGGCGACTTCGCCCGAATGCTCCATATGATGCGTTGGGATTTAGAGGCGCAGATTGCGCTTGGGTATCGCACGGAGGCGCTTGATTCCATTCGTGCGATGGCGTCATTTGCCGCAACAATGCGCGGCGGCGCGGAGTCCGTGGTCTGTTGGGAGTTGGCGAATTCGTTGGCCGGGAATGCCATATGGGGGATAATGGAGTTCGCCAATGCGCCGTGCGCGACCGATGACGACCTTGCGGTGCTCGCCGAGTTTTTGCGTTCTCTCCCGGATGTGCAGTCGCAACGGCACTCGTTTTGCATGGCGGCGCGACGCGAGACGTTCTGGTGGGGCGAGTTCGCGTTCAGGCAGATTGAAGAGTCCGTGCAGGGCCATTCGATACTGGCACGCTATGTATATCAACCGAATCGAACGAGGCGCCTGTATCACGACTTGGTGCGGCGCGTGTGCGACATGGTGGAGCGCGGCTACGACAAGGAGGCTTGGCAAGGTCTCATGGCAGAGGTCGAATCCATGGATTCCGGCATAAACCGCTGGCTTCCAAACAACAAAGGACGTGAACTTTTGAGTGCGATCTGCCCTGCATGGGATGTTCTAGCCAAGGACGAGGCGAGGAGCGAGTTCTACTCGGCCGCTGCGGAAGTTGTCGTTGCGGCGGAACGCTATCGGCGCAAGAACGGAGTGCGTCCCGAGTCGCTTTCCGCGCTTGTGCCGGAGTTTATGCCTCGTGTGCCGGACGATCCGTTTGGCGCGAACGCCGCGTTGAACTATGATGCCGCACGCGGCATTGTCTGGACCGTTGGTGAGAACGGCGACTTCAACGGCGAGAAACAGCCCGGCACGGACTCCTACGGACGCAACTTCAGATATGTCATCAATCTTGACGGCACGCCGACATACCAACCGAAAAGGAGCAACCCATGAAACCCTTTGCACGAATGATTCTCGTCTCATTCCTCGCGCTCGCGGCGGGGTGTTGCACGGTTGACAGGACTGGTGAATACTATGTCGCGACGAAAAGCATGACGAGAGGCAAGTTTCCTCCGTCGGTTGGGGCCTTCGGAATGTTGCTCGGTGCGAACTATCCATTGCCATGTTTCCCTCTTATACCTGTCGGGTTTGCTTGCTATGGCGCAGAGATAGCCGTGTTCGCTCCTGTTTGGGACACGCTATGTCTTCCGGTCGATATGTGCCGTCGCGACAACTTCCTTGAGAGCGAGCGTAAAAAGAAAGAGCAAGAGGAAGAACTCCGCCAAATACGTGAATTGCTGGACAGCAACATTTCCATCGCATTGGCGGATGAAAGCTTTTACGAAATGCCACGGCGCCAGGAGCTCTCAAGGTGGCTTTATCACAACGCTAAAGAGGGTTTGACAAGCGAACAGGCTTTATTTATTGCAAATAAAATCCGCAAGAATCAGCGACTGTTTATTTGGCTTTCAGATGTATTGAAGAGCGATGCGTTGCCCGACTCGGAGGTTGAATGGTTCTTTAGGGAGGCGATTGATGCGAAAAACATCGGTGACGTTGAACGCGCTCGTAGATTGGCGGATGGCATTGCACAGAGCGGACGTGCTACCGACGAACAACTCGCCGAACTCAAGCGGCTAGATCTTGATGCTTTTAGTGTCGATGAAGAGATTAAGCGCCGCGCAGAAAACAAGCGGAAAGCAAATCGCCCATGAAACAATTTGCACGAATCAACTTGTCCTCCGTCGCTCTGCGTAGGGGTATCCTCGTCTCATCCCTCGCGCTCGCGGCGGGAACAATGAAAGGAACAAAATAATGGAGCTGACATATACTTGCGAGAAGAGCGAGAAGGAAACGGTGGCGCTGGCGATGCGCCCGTTCAGGCGATACTTCCGCACGATGTTCGCCATCTCGGCCGTGATGTTAGTCGGGGCGTGTGTCGCTTGAAATGCCGCGCATAGCGTCGGATTGCCATGACCGCTTCCGCTACTACTTCCGCGCGACTGTCACATTCAAGAGCGGACTTGTCGTCGCCTCATCCTACCGCATTCCGCTGAAGTGAAAGTTACCGAACCAATTTGCGGCAACTTGTCTAATCTCGTGTGCTCGCAAATGTTCCTGCACGGTAACATTGAGGATTGACGGAGTCGGTTTAAATATGGTATGATACCGCTCGGTAACACGGAGGTTGTTATGAACATGAAAGAGCTTGGCGAATTCATTGCTGCGGAGCGGAAACGGCAAGGGGTGACGCAGCTTCAGCTGTCTCAGGCGGCTGATGTAGGCAGACGCTTTGTCGTAGAAACTGAGGCCGGCAAGGATACGGTTCAAACCGGAAAACTGCTGAAGGTGCTTGACACGTTGGGGGTTTCGATTGCCTTGACGTCGCCGGAAGGAGTTTGATTATGCCTGTTGCCGTTCAAAGGAAAGGTGCGTTGATTGTCCGTCTGCTCGGTCGAACAGTCGGCCGTCTGGATTATTCTTCTCACCACAACGAGATGCGGTTCTCATACGATCCGGAATATCTTGCCGATTCCATGTCCATGCCGCTTTCCCGATCTCTGCCTCTACGGTCCGAGCCGTTCGATACCGAGACAACGACGGTCTTCTTCGAGAACCTGCTTCCGCCGGACCAGGTAAGGCGCAAGCTTGGTCCGATATTGCATGTTTCGCGCCACAACATATTCGGGTTTCTCGAGGCCTTGGGAGGGGATTGCGCCGGCGCTATTTCGCTGTGGCCTGAAGGCGCGCCGCAGGAGGTGGAATCAGCCGCGCGGCTGGAGATGCTTGATGAAGATGCGGCCGGCATGGTTCTGAAATCGCTAAGGAAGCGACCTCTTTACGTGAATGGCGTGGCCGGGTATCGCATATCTGGATCAGGTGCGCAAAACAAGCTGATCGCGCGGATTGTAAATGGACGGATTGCGCTTCCGCTGTTCGGGATGCCATCGACACATATCATCAAGCCGCCTGCGGAGGATTATGCCGACAGCGTCTTCAACGAGTTCTTCTCCATGTCGCTCGCGGCGAGGTTGGGGCTAAAGACGGCGAAATGCGGCCTCATGCGCATCAAGGGCGAACCATACTACTGGACGGAAAGATACGACAGGGAATCCGTCGGCGGTGAAATACGTCGTCTGCATCAGGAAGACTTCTGCCAGGCGCTGGGCGTATCAGGAGAGATGAAGTATGAAAGCGAAGGAGGTCCGACCTTTGCGTCTTGCATGAAGGCGATGCAGGAGATGAAATTCTCGCTGGCAGACCGCCTCGCGTTCATAGACAGGATGATCTTCAATTTCCTTATAGGCAACGCCGATGCGCACGGAAAGAATTCCTCGATTCTGTATCTGCAGAATGGCGGACGTAGTCTTGCGCCAATCTATGATGTCATGTCAACGCTCGTATATCCGGCCTTGTCGGGCGACAGCGCAATGACAATAGGCGGGGCGAAGCGCTTTGCAGACGTCAGGCGCGAGAACTTTGCGATTATGGCACAGAAGGCCGGAATGCGCCCTGCTCTTGCCCTGGGCCGTCTTGACGCCATCGCCTCAAAGATACTGCATCACGCCAAGAGTCTTGCGCAAGAGCTTGCGACAGAATGGCCGAGCGACGTATATGCGAAGATAATTTCGGTGATTTCATCGCAGCTCAAGCAAATCGCAGACTAACCATAATCGTCTCATCCCTCGCGCGTGAGGGGAGAAGGAATGCGAAAGGAGAAGCAAGATGAAGAAGCTAATAGCAGAGATAAGACGAAACTGGAAGCTAGGTCGTTATGACGATGTCCTGAAACTGATAGAACAAAACAAATCGTACGAGACGTCGTATCTGCTTACATGGCGTGGAATGGCTATACAACTCAGCAATGACGATCGATATTCGCTGCGAGATGCTGAATTAGCCCTCCGCAAGGCAATACGGATTGATCCACGATGCGTTGATGCGATGATTGAACTCGCATGGCTCTACAAGAATGTGTATGACGATAATCGCAAGGGTATCTATTGGATGAAGAAGGCGCAGAAAATACTATCGTCGCAAGAGTTGCATATACAGGAGTTCTTTTCAAGCCTGGTCGAAGAAGCCGAAGACGACACTGCTTCTTCTGTCGTAAAATGAGCGAAAGGAGCAATCCATGAAACCCTTTGCAAGAATGAAATTGTCCTCCGCCGCTCTGCGTAGGGGGATCCTCGTCTCATCCCTCGCGCGAGAGGGGAGAGGAAAAGCGAAAGGAGAAGCGAAATGACGTTGGATAAGGAGTTTCGCATTTACCGAAAAGCGTTGCTGCGCGGCGTCGGGAAATGTGTCACGATGCTGGCGACGGAGACCGCCAGACGCAAGTTCCGTCCACTCGTCGAGTGGGCATGCGGACGCGCTCTGGGATATGATCCGCAGATCGAAGGCTCGCGTGCGCTTCTTCTCTACGACCTCATCAACCAATATCCAGATGCAAATCCTTTCATTGATATCGTGGAAAAGCGGTTCTTTTCGTCCATGCGCAAATCTGATGGGCACTGGCTGTTCGTTCAGGAGTGCGAGTTGCTGGCATTGTTCTCCATAAACGGCAACCGCAGGGCACGACGGATCCTTGAGCGTGGCTACGATGTGCTTTACGGCAGACTGTGCCGCATCCGCCCTGAGAGAATAGCCGCGCCCTACATTCCGGAGCCGGACAACTTCGCCGCGCTGTGCGAACAATTGTTGCTCGATACCAAGACGGTGGCGGCACAGTCCATGTTCGGGCGCATCGCAAGAGACGTTGGACGGCTTTGCTTGCGTGATGCCTTTTGGAACAGTCTCGCCGAAAGCGTACATTTGTCGGTTGGTTTTCCCCTGGGCGACCGCAGACTTGCGGCACTAGTTGGTAGCATTGAGCCATCCGCAGAAGTGGAAGCATACAAAGCGGCGTTGGCGTTTGCAGATGAAGAACGATGCAGGACAGAACCCCCGACGCTTGGCTACAGGAAGGTTTACAACCAAATCAATGAGCGCGGCACTTTTGGCATTCGTTACATGGTGCGCCGATGGCGGCTTGATGGTCGCACAAAGGACATCGAGGGTCTTGCTAAATTATATGTGGTGGAGAAGGACTGCGAGACGAGGGCGGGACTACTTGACATGTTTTCTGGACCAGATTCCCAATGCGAGAAATATTTACCGCTGGACTGCGTACTGCGGGATGCGGCATCGGACGACGACAGACTGCGGGTTTCGGCGCTTGGTGTGCTAGAGGGGATTAAAAACCCGCACGTCCATGACTTTGCGTTCGATATGATTAAAGAGCGCGGCGTATCGTATGAGGCGGTCAAAGTCTTGACCGTCAACTATCGGGAGGCAGACGACGACTTGCTTTTTGCCGCATTGAAGAAGCTTGGCGAGATGAGTCATGACGTGTATTCCGCTCTGGCGCGAATACCGGAGAGCAAGTGCGGCGACCGGCTATCCGTGCGAATGCTGAATCACCTGTACGAGACTATTGCGTGTACATGCTGCCGCGAGAGGGTAGTGCGCGAACTTGGTCGGCGCGGCTTGCTGACGGACGACATGCTGGCCGAATGTCTGCACGATGCAAGTGTTGACATCCGCGATTACGCGAGGCGGCTTCTGTCTCGCCGCCGCGCCAAGGCAACCGCCAATCCTGTCAAAGACTAAAACCGAAAAGAACGAAATCATGAATACTCGAAAGATGTTTGCGCGGGCCGTCGCGGGAGCGGCGATGGTGCTGTTGACTAATTGCGCATGGGGTGGGCGTTCAGCCGACTGGTTCCCGGTTTCCACCTGCCTCGGGATGGCTAGGCCAATACCTCCATTCCCATGCGACAATGTGGCGGGATTGTCGTTGTGCTTGCTGAGCGGAGAAGATTGTCCTGTCTATGGGTTACAGGCAAGCTGTCTAAGCGGATGCGCAGAGTCAATATACGGTGTCCAGATAGGAGCTGGTTATCAATGTGCGGATGACGTTTACGGGCTTCAGGTCGGTGGTGT
>JAFPUH010000019.1 GCA_017395505.1 Kiritimatiellia bacterium | reverse complement strand
GAGCCGCCATCCGCGAAGTAGAGCGTAAGCTCGACGTCGTGGTTCCAGAAGCTGCCGTCGACCTCCTCGGTGTCGTTCTCATCGTTCATGAACGAGACGGTCGTCTCGGTTGCGTTCACGATGGTCTGCGTGTCGAGTACTGCGTAGACGTGGCGCTGGTTCTCGTAGTCGAGCACGACCTTTACAGGCTTCTCGGCCTTAAGCTCGTAGCCCGCTCCGTTGTGGTGCGCGACCGTACACACTACGGGATTCGTCTCGTCGAACGCGATCTCGTTGTCGGCGCGCTCCCCGTGCTTCACGAGCAGTATCTCGTGGTCGGGCTGAGGCGTGCTTGCCTTGACCTTGAATGTAAGCTGCAGCATGTCACACCTCCCTTGCCTTACGATGCGCTTACGATGGTCGCCGTCTTGGGCATGGAGACGTACTCCATGTCGCCGTCGGTGCGCGTGACGGTGAGCGTAACCTCCGTGCCGTCCGCGACTCCGCTCAGGCCGTCGGGCCATGCGACAGTGATGAGGTTCTCGCCGCAGCTCGTGACCGTGGCCTCGACGGTTGCGCCGTCCTCGTACTCGAACCTCGCGGACACGCTCTCCGCGTCGTTGCCGAAGGTGGAGCCGTTGACGAGTATCGCCTGGCCCTTGATGAGCCTGCCGCGCACCGCGCCCGTCGCGGCGGAGATCAGGAACTCGACGACCGGCGTCTTGTCGTCGGCGATGTTCGTGAACGAGAAGTCGTTCGCGGCGAGCGCCCACTTGACGCCCTTGACGAGGCGGATGTTGATGGAGTTCGCGGCGGTGACGCGTCCGTCGGCGCCCACCGTGCCGTCGAGGTAGAGGCGGCCGTAGAAGTATCCGTCGAAGTTGACGGAGTTGCCGTCCTTGAACTCCTTGAACAGCTGCTCGCAGAGTCCTGTCGCGATGCCGTTTGCGGCGGAGGGCTTGACGCCGACGATGAGTCCGCGGTCGATCGCGTTCTCGATGACGGTCGCGAGGCTCTTCGCGGCGTTCCTGTCGACGATCGCCGGAACGTAGATCGTGACGTTGTTGATGGGGTCGCGCTGGGCGCGGACCTCGTACTTCACTGTTGGCTTTTCTGCCATGTCGTGTTTTCCTTTCTTTTGTTTGTTGTTGTGTTTGTTTGCCACCCCCGGGGGCGGCTTTTCCGCCACCCTTAGGGGTAAGAGCTTCTCATGCCTAGGGGTAAGAGGTCGTTACCCCTAAGGGTAGCGGCGCATCACCCCTATGGGTCATTCCGCAGGCTCGGCGGCCATGCCGAAGAGCGGGTACATCTTCATCTCCTCGCCGGAGAACTCGGCCTTTCCGATGTAGCAGCCGGCGGCGAGCGTAGCAAGCGCGGCGGCGGCGATCAGCTTCTTCATCACGCGACCTCCACGATGGGCTTGGCCTCGACGTTCCACGAGGGCTTGCGTATGAGCACGCCCGCGTCGGTCTTGATGCCGTTGCGGTACTCGGCCTCGTTCTCCTCGAAGTCGGGCGTGAGCGCCTTAACGAGCGCGACCTTGCGGTTGTTCGCGGACTTCAGCTCCAGGAGCACCTTCACGAGCTCCGTGCGCTTCTCCTTGATCTCTGTCTTTGTCATTGTTTTTTTTCCTTTCTTGGTTTGTTGTGAGGAATGAAAGGGCGATGGGGGCACACATCGAATCGCGTAAATCATTGCGTCCGGGTGCCAGCCGCATCGCCTGCACATCTATACTACTCGTTTGAGGAGGCCCAAAAAGAAAAAATATTTGCTATAATATTTTGATGATGATGAAAGACGATTTTTCAACTGGCGGAGCTAGAAATTCTAGGGGCTCTAGAGATTCCAGAGAAGCTGGCGGGTCTGGCCAGCCGCCGAAGATTCTCAGGCCCCAGACCAACTGGGAAAACCTTTATTTCTACCAGAAGGCCGTTGTCTTGTATCAGATGACATACGTCTTTTGCCGGCGCTTCCTGCCGGCGCATGGCGACCGAACAGTCGATCAGATGGTTCAGGCCGCGCGCAGCGGCAAGCAGAACATCGTCGAGGGCTTCGCGGACGGCGTCACTTCGACCGAGATGGAGCTGAAGCTTCTCAACGTAGCGCGTGCGAGCCTCAAGGAGCTGAAAGAGGACTACGTCGACTACTTGCGCTCGCGGGGCCTCGAGCTTTGGGACGCGAAGCATCCGCGCTATGACGGGCTCCTGAAGTTCTGCAGGGCTCACAACAAGCTCGCCGAATACGAGCCTTTCTTCGAGAAGTGGACCGACGAGGAGCTTGCGAACTGCGCGAACACGCTTTGCCACATGGTCGACAGGATGATGGCGACGCATCTCAAGAACAAGGAGTCCGATTTCACCGAAAACGGCGGAATCCGCGAGCGCATGACAGCAGCGCGTCTTGGCCGCCGCCAGACGCAGAACGAGGAGATCGCGGCGCTAAAGGCCGAGAACGCCAGCCTCAGGCGCGAAATCGCCGCATTGAAGGCGAGGCTTCGCCACGCTGGATTGGAGAGTGGGAAATGAAGGTGGTAGAGCCGGATCTTGGCGATGTCGAGAAGATATTCGGGGCAATCGGCTTGACATTCGAGTCGCACATGCGGCTTGCAATGCGCGATCAAGCCGACGCGGCGGAGGAGATGGCCAGAAGCATAGACGCCACCTTGGCGACCATGGGATCGAGTGCGTTCGAGAAGGTCGGCGAAATCGAGCAGGATATCTTCGATCACGGTGTCGAGGAATTCATAAGGAGGATGCGCGAAGAGTCCGCCAAAAGCGGCGAGAAGAAGGGTCCCGTTGCGCAGAAAAATGCGGCTGCGCACGATCAGGTTGTGCGCGAGCAGTGGGACGACCGCGATTCCGATTTCTGGCGATGGTTACGCAACGAGATGCTTGCGCTGGTGAAACTGAGCAACGAAGGCAAGGACAGAAGGGGACTTGCCACGAAGCTCCAGTTCCTGCATTCCGATCACATCAAGCTCTTGAAAAGCCTGTTAAAAAGCACCCTAGTCGACGAATGCGCGAAGGTTCTGCCTGACGATGCGCAGAAGCCGGAGCCTGCCGAGGTGAAGATCGTCGCGATTGAAGAAAGCGTCAAGGAGGCTCTGGGCAAGGAAGTCGCGAAGGCCGTGAAGAACAAGGGCGGAAGGCCGCGCAAGAAAGGCCGCGCTGCGGACTACATGACGCAGCAGGAAGTCGCCGTCATGTTCAACGCCGCCTGCGGCGGCGAGGTTTGCAACGAGAGCATGGTCTCCAACTGGGAGTCTTTCGCGCGCACCGAAGGACGGCGCGGCTCGACCCCGCCCGAGGGGATGTACGGCGGCAGGGCGGTCGTCTATACCGCAGATTTGCGCGAACATCCGACGCCAGAGAACAAGGCGATCCTCGCCGCCATAATCGAGCGCTTCAGATCGACCCGCGCCGTAAAGGACGGAATAAAGAACGCGCAAAAGATTCGCTACAAGAGCGAAGAGTCGCTCCACAGGATGCGCGGCGGAATGCAGGCGGAACTCGCAAGACGCCGCGAAAACCTGTAAAAAGCCGCAAGGGCAAAAATAATTTAGGAAAAAGTTAATTGGCCGATTCTCGCAAGGGAATCGGCTTTTTGCCGTCTTATTGAAACCCGCAGATTCTCCTGCGGGTTTTTTGCGGCTTTGAAACCTGTAAAAATCGCACCTGGACCGAGCTTGTGTTGTCCGAACCGGGAATTGACCCGGCGGCAAAACAAAGGAAACACAAGCAATGAACAAGACGACAAGGGTAACGACAAGGCGAATCAGCGAAACGTATTCCGAGGAGTCCACGATCGGACGCGTCAACCTCAATGCGATAGCGGCCGAGCTGCCGCCGGAGCTTGAGGGGCAATGGATAGTAAAGGTGGTGAGAAGCTTCGGCAGGTTTCGCGGGATAACCCGCGACGAGGCGCTGAGGGACATGTTCCAGGAGGCGGTAGGCGCCGCGATAAAGGCCGGAATGGATGCCGAGCGAAAGGGCGGCAATGTCGAGGCCTATGTGAAGCGCGCCGTCAGAAGCCGGCTCGCCGATCTGCAGCGCCGCGAAGACTACCGCGACATGCGGCTGGTGAACGACGACACGAAAATAATGGCTGGGGGCTCGAGGAGCGACTTCAAGGCGGCGCTTATGATGGTTTCGCCCAGGGCGAAGCAGATCTGGCGCGCCTGGAAGAGGGCTGGTGGCTTGATGGCGGGCTTCGCCGCCGGGCTTGGCACCAGCAAGTATCTGGCGGAGACGAGATATCTGCCGATTCTAGTCGAGGAAATGCGCGAAGCCCTCGCTTATGTAAAATTCATTCGCCGCGGGTAAAAAGTTTTTCTTTTCGAGCCCCCTCAAACGAGTAGTATAGATAGAAACCCAACCCTAGAACTTCTAGAAACTCTAGCAACTCTAGTAAACCTAGCAACCCAACCAAGGGGAGCCCCTTCAAGGGGGCTCCCATTACAGGAGACAAGACCATGTCAGATACAAATGTGTTTATCGACCTTGATACCGCCCGCGCGCTGGTGGCGCGGGGGTGGAGCGTTGTGCCGACGGAGACGAACGAGGAGAAGCGCCCCAAGGCGCATTTCGCGACGGCGAAGAGCTGGCGCGACTTCTCGGAGCGGCTGCCGACAGACGCCGAGCTCGTCGGGTGGTTCGGCCCCAGGCCGAGGCGCGGCGGGGTCGTCCTCCACAAGGGACAGCTCTGCATCGACCACGATACGAAGGAGGGAATGCCATGCAAATGTGAAAATGTGGAAGTATCCAATAGCCAACAGCCAATATCCAATGTGGTTTGGGAGGAGAGCGCCAAGGGATGGCACGAGTTCTACCGCTGCGACGAGAACGCCAGGATCGAGCACGACCACGAGGCGAAGATCGACTACCTCACGTGGGGCAGTTTCGTCAGGCTCTGCGACCCGCGCTGCCTGATAGATTGGGCGGGGGAGCTGCCGGAGTTTTCTAGCGGTTCTAGCGGCGCTAGTGGTTCTAGAACTACTAGAGCAGCTGGCGGCTCCAGCCTTTTGGCGACCCTCAAGTCCGCCGGCTGGCAGGTCGGCTCGCGCGCCTCGAACGGATGGTTCTCTCTCACGAACGGCTCCAAGACGGCGGCGATAAGCGCCGACGGCTCGACCTTGAAGATGTTCTCGACGACCATGCAGGAGCCGCCAAACGCCCCTGCGCCGCAGATCGTGAGCGCGGCGGATCTCGCGAAGGAGAGTCCGCCGCTCGCGGAGCCGGTATTGAACTTCTGCCGACGGGGAAGTTTTGCGCTGGTCTCGGGCGACCCGAAGGCGGGCAAGACCACCCTCGCGCTGAAGATTTGCGCGAAGAAGGCGGCGGAAGGGCTCACCTGCCTTTACGCAGACTTCGAGAACGGACCCGCCCTCTTCTGGCACCGGCTCTCCAAGTTGGGCGACACCTCAATGCTCGCCAACCTGCACTACCTCGACTGCCGCTATTCGCCGACGATCGACTATATCGCGTCCGCGATGCGCGAGATCGGCAAGGTGGATGTGCTCGTCATCGACTGCTGGGGGCTTCTCATCGCGGGCGACGGGGTCGAGGACGAATCGAGCAACGCCCTCGTCTCGGCCTACTTCCTGAAGGTGAGGCGGACCTTGGCCGAGTTCGACGCGGCGACGGTGATACTTCACCACACGCCGAAGTCGGGCGCCAACGAAAAGCTGTGTTTCGCAGGCGCGGGAGCGAGTTCGCTCCAGCGCTATGTGCAGACGATTGCGCGAATCTCGCAGGACAAGTCGGGCGCCTACTGGTTCAACGCCCTCTGCCGCGAATTCGACGATCCGTTCAAACCAGTCCTGCTGCGCAAGGGGTGATTGCCATAGCCCCTTGGGTTTCCAGTTGAAAAAACCCCCTTGCTAATTCTGGCGGGATATGATACAATTTATTGCAAAGACTAGGGAAAGGGTAATAGCAATGAGCAACAAATTTCTTTTTTCACTTGCGATGACAGGTCTCCTCGTCGCAACGGCGGGGGCGGATGGCACGACCACCACTGTTGAATCCACTAACTTGCTGTTCAGCGTTACAGCGTCTAGCGCTACAATCTCTGGAACCCCTTGGACTTCTCCGACGAGTGGAACGGCAAGCCGTACAGGATCTACAATCGATGTGGATACTGCGGCTTCAGATCCTCTCAAGTATGCAGGAACTTTCTCTGGCGCCACAAGGTATCGCGTAAAGGGCAATATGACGGTGACGCTCAATGCGAGCGTCCCGGATAACACTGTCTTTGGAGAGACTTTACCCAAGGCTGCACTCGTTGCCGTAGCTGGTAGCCCGAATAATAAGTGGTATGGCTGGGATGGAGATTCGTGGGTAGATCTTTCGTCGGGAATAACGACCGCGCCTGCAGAGGGCACTTCGTACAATGTTGCCATTGAGTTCTTTGTTGAGAGTTCGCAGTTGAAGATCAAGTATATTGTTGGCAATGAATCTCAAACAGTAACCACAAGCGAGTCTGCGCTTCCTACACTAACCTATGTTGGTCTTGCCGGGTATGGTAGCTTTGGTGATTTCGCCGCGATTGGCTACGAGGAATTTGAAGTAGTTGTCCCTGCGGCGAATGTTGATGCCGTTAAGGAAGCTATGCAAATATCTGAGATCACTTCGGAGACTCTCAATACTAAGGGATCTAACGGCCTTACCGTATGGGAGAGCATTGTTCTTGGGCTCGAAAGTCCGTCCACAAAGCCCTACACGGCTCCGGTTCAGACATCTGGCGATGCCCTTGGCTTTACAATCGGCAATGTTGACACAGCTAAGTATGGCGCAACTGGTGCCACAGTAACCTTTGATGTGGTAGAGTGCAATAGCGATGGTTCCAATGAGCAAGCTATAGCCGGTGAGACTGCGAACAATGTAGCTGCCGGCGAAACGGCTACAGTAACAGCACCTAGCGGCGTCAAGTACTACAAGATCAAGATCAAGATTACGAAGTAAACAATCGCATAGATGCGGAAGATAAGGGGCGGCTTTGGCCGCCCTTTTTGTTGCTTTCGTGAAGATAAGTTAGATTTGTAAAATTTCCCCTTGCTAACTTCGGCGAAGATGTGCTATACTATGCGCCATGTTAGCCGAGACTAGCATTTGTAACTAAGGAGAGATATGCCACTGGCGATGCTGAAAGTAGGAGAGAAGGCGAGAGTGACGGCCATAACAGGAACCGACACGGTGCGCAAGCACCTGGGGTCTTTGGGTTTCGTGCCTGGCGTTGTCATAAGTGTCGTGCAGGTTGCGAACGGCAGCATGATTCTCGGTCTGCAGGATAGCCGCATCGCAGTCAATGACGATCTCGCGAGGCGCATAATTGTCAAAGCCGCATAACGATTTCGAGAGGACAACACGATATGAAGACACTGAACGAACTGAAGGTCGGGGAGACGGGCAAAATCGTCCGCCTCAACGGAGAAGGCGCTGTCAAGCGCCGCATGATGGATATGGGCCTCACCAAAGGCACCGGGGTCACGGTTCGCAAGGTTGCGCCGCTTGGCGATCCTATAGAACTGACGGTCCGCGGCTACGAGCTGTCGATCCGCAAGAGCGAAGCGGCGACAATCGAGGTCGCCTGACATTTTTTTGAAGGGAGTATTAGACATGGCTAATCTTAAGATCGCGCTCGCCGGCAACCCGAACTCGGGCAAGACGACGCTATTCAATGCGCTTACGGGGTCCAACCAGTACGTCGGCAACTGGCCGGGCGTTACGGTCGAGAAGAAGGACGGCATCCTTGCCGGACACAAGGATGTCGTAATCCAGGACCTGCCCGGAATCTACTCGCTCTCGCCCTATTCGCTGGAGGAGAAGGTTTCGCGCAAATTCCTCGTCGAGGAGAAGCCCGACGCCATACTGAACATCGTGGACGGCACCAACATCGAGCGCAACCTGTATCTTTCAACGCAGCTCGCGGAGCTTGGCCTGCCGATGGTCATGGCGGTCAACATGATGGATGTCGTCAAGAAGAACGGCGACACCATCGACTTCGCGAAGATCGCCAAGGCTCTCGGCTGCGAGGTGATGGGTATTTCGGCCCTCAAGAAGGATGGCGATGTTGCGGTGGCGGAGAAGGTGGTCGAAATGGCCAAGGCCGGCCGCAAGGGCGAGGTGGCGCACGTGTTCAGCGGATCCGTCGAACACGCCATCGCCCACATCGAGGAGTCCATACAGGGACAGGTGCCGAAGTCCGCAATTCGCTGGTATGCGATAAAGATATTCGAGCGCGACCGCGAGATCATCAAAGATCTCAAGATTGGCGTCGGCGAGATGAAGCATATCGAAGAGCACATCCGCGACTGCGAGAGGGAGCTTGACGACGATGCGGAGTCGATAATCACCAACCAGCGCTACGAGTTCATCAAGAATCTGATGGACAGATCCCTCACGAGAAGCGAGAAGCGCAAGAACAAGCTGACTGTCTCTGACCGGATCGACAAGATTGTCACGAACCGCATTCTTGCTCTGCCGATCTTTCTCGTTTCGCTTTGCGTCATGTGGTGGCTCGCAGTGGCCGAGAACGGTCCCGGAACTCTGCTGACCGACTGGGCCAACGACGAATTCCTCTCCGATGGATGGCATCTGCCGTTCACGACCCACGAGGTCGACGGCAAGGACTACGCAACCGCCAGCGAAGACTTCGCGAAGGCCGAGGCCACGATAGCCGCATGGGAGGCCGGCGAGACATCCGCATCTATCGAGGACGAGGAAACCGGCGAGATTGCCGACGAGTGGCAGATTGACGAGGCCGTCTACAATGCGGCCAAGGAGATCGAAGAGCCGGATCCCGCGAAATACGGCGTTTGGGTGCCGGGCATCGGGTCCATGCTGGGCGCGGCGCTCGAAAAGCTGGGCGTCAGCGATACTGTCGCAAGCCTTGTGAACGACGGTGCGTGGGGTGGCGTCGCGACGGTGCTCGGCTTTGTGCCGGTCATCTTCATAGTCTTCCTCTTCCTTGGCTTCCTGGAGGATTGCGGCTACATGGCGCGCGTTGCGTTCATCATGGACCGTCTCTTCCGCAAGTTTGGATTGAGCGGCAAGAGCTTCATACCGATGATTGTCGGCAAGGGTTGCGGCGTGCCTGCCGTAATGGCCGCCCGGACGATCGAGAACAAGCGCGACCAGCGCATGACGATCATACTTGCGACATTCATTCCGTGCGGTGCGAAAACCGTGATCATTGCGATGTTCTCCGCCGTATTCTTCCGTGAAATGTGGTATGTGGCGCCCCTTATGGACGTCGTCGGCATCGCCATAATCGTCTTGGGCGGCATTGCGCTCAAGAAGTCCCGCGCATTCGCCGGCGAGCCCGCGCCATTCGTCATGGAGCTGCCCGCCTATCACATGCCGACTTTAGGCGGCATCTGGCACCACACCTGGAACCGCGTAAAGGCATATATGCTCAAGGCCGGCATGATAATCTTTCCGGCGTGCGTGTTCCTTTGGTTCATAATGCACTTCGACTTCGGCTTCAACCTGCTTTCTGACGAGCAGATCGACCAGTCCATCCTTGCGACCGTCGGAGGCTGGATCGCCTGGCTCTTCGCGCCGCTCGGCTTCGGATCCTGGCAGGGCGCGGCGGCGACAGTTTCTGCCGAAATCGCCAAGGAACAGGCGACTGCGACGCTTGGGCTCGTCTCCGCCGGATTCGACGGCGCTACGACAGCCTCGAATGTGACGGCTCTCTTCGGGTCGATGAGCGATTTCCCGAAGCTCGCCGCGCTCTCGTTCATGATGTTCAACCTGTTCATTCCGCCCTGCATGGTCGCAATCGCCGTGACCTTCCGCGAAATGGGCTCAAGGGCGTGGGGATGGCTTGCTCTGGGCTTCCAGCTTATGGTCGGCTACCTGCTGTCGCTCTCGGTCTATCAGATCGGCATGCTGATTGCAGGCGGCTCGTTTGGGTTCTGGTCGGCAGTCGCGATTCTTGCGGACCTGGTCGCAATCTGGTTCATAGTTCGTCCCGCTCGCAAGGAGGTTGCGTAATATGAACCTTTCTTCCGCGATAGTCCTTGCCGTAGTGGTTGCTTTTGCGGCCTTCGCAGCATGGCGCACGCACAAGAAGGGTGCTCCCTGCGAATGCGGCGGCAACCGCAAATGCTGCGGAGGCGGCGCGTGCAGCTGTGGATGCGATAAATGATTTATACATATGCTAAACCAACTCAATAAAGGAAATACATAAAATGACGACAAAACTTATGACAATGGCCGCAGTAGCGGCGCTCGCCACAAGCGTTTTCGCCGACGCCGACACTGAACCCGAAGTGCTGGTGGAGGCGAAGGACGAGATTCCGGTCTCCGCCGAATTCGGCCTCGCGTTCGACTCGAAGTACATGACCTACGGCGTGGTTGACGGAAAAGACCCGATAGTCACCCCGTCCGCCGAGATTTCGTTCTTCGACACGCTCTATTTCGGCGTGGAGTCGATCTTCGACATCACGAGGGGCAATGGTGGCCGCGCGGGACGCTACTCCACGCTCGACGCAATAGTCGGCCTTCGCCACGACTTCGATCTCGGCGAGACGCTCGGCGCGCTCTCGGTGGACGTAAACTACATCTACGAGTTCATTCCTCGCCGCAACTGGAACGATGAGACAAGCAAGTATGATGTTGACGACACCCAGTATGTGAACCTCGAGCTTTCGCTCGGCGATCTCTGGCTCGAGCCGACTCTCGCGGTCGAGCGTGATCTAATGGCGGACGAAGGAACCTACGTAAACTTCGAAATCGGCCATACTTTCGCGCTTACCGACGATTTTTCGCTGCGTCCGGCCGTGGGACAGGGCTTCGGCAACACCCAACGCGTGCGCGGCTACTTCAATAAGCGTCCCGGCTCTGACGAGCCGCTGGACCACGGTGGGCTGATGGATACTTCGCTCTCGCTGACTGCCGAGTGGACGCTTTGCGACAACCTGACGCTCTCGGGCTATGTCGCCTACTACGACTATCTCTTCGACGGCACGATGCGCGACGGAGCACGCCAGCACAATGCCGACAGCAGCGGCAGCGCGGCCGACCGCTATCGCGATTCCGCCAATTTCGTCGGAGGCCTCGCACTCACGGCATCGTTCTGATTTGATTAATCCTGTTCTTTGGTTGTTCAGGGCCCGGCACCTTGGCTTAGGTGCCGGGATTTTTGTCCGGTGATGGTTTTGCCGTGCTCGGCAAGTTGAGCCGTGGTGCGGCGACGGAAAATATGATATAATATTTCTTCAAATACCCAAGGAGGAGATGATGCACGTCGTACTTGAACATCCGCTGGTAGGCCACCGCGTCACGCTTATGCGCGATCATGCAACCCCGCCCAAACTGTTTCGCGAGCTAGTGAACGAGATAACGACCTTTCTCGCATACGAGGCGCTCAAGGACGTCCGCGTCAAGAAGGTAGACGTCACCACGCCCGTCGCCAAGGCCCAAGGCATAAAGGTGGACGAGCCTCGCATCATACTCGTGCCGATACTTCGCGCCGGAATGGGCATGCTCGACGCGATGCTGAATGTATTGCCCTACGCGAAGGTCGGAGTTCTCGGCATGCAGCGCAACGAGGCTACCGCCGAGCCGATTCCCTATTACGCGAAGGTTCCGCCGGCAAAGGACGGCGAGGAGCTGGCCCTTGTGATCGATCCCATGCTCGCGACCGGCGGCAGCGCCTGCGACGCGGTCATGCAGCTCAAGAAGCTGGGCTACAGGCGCATAAAGTTCCTCAACCTCATTTCCGCTCCCGAAGGCATAGCCAAGTTCGAGGGCGAACATCCCGACGTGCCGGTCTACACGGCGGCGAAGGATGAGCGCCTCAACTCCCATTACTACATAGTGCCCGGCCTGGGCGACGCCGGCGACCGTATCTTCGGCACGCTCTGAACGTCCGATGACGTTTGCCCTGGACAAGTTCCTGAGGTTCCTGCCAGCCGCAGCCTTTGCCATGGTTGCGGAGTTCCTGACGGGCATCTCGGGTAGCATTGTCTGCGGCCATGTCATAGGCGAGGACGGTCTTTCGTCCATCGGCCTGATCCAGCCCGTCACGAACGCAGTCGCATTCCTGGCGCTGCTGGTCGGAACCGGCACGAGCGTGCTCTACTCGGTCGAGATGGGGCGGTTCGACAAGCGGCGCGCTAGCGAGTTCCTTACCCAGGGACTATGGAGCGCGCTGATGCTTGGGTTCGCGGCCGCCGCAATCCTGCTTATGGTCAGGGTGAGGGCGGCCGAGTCTTTTGGGGTGACGGGCCCTGTGCTGGCGGGTCTTAAGGAATACTGGCTCTGGTTTACGCCGTGTGCGGTTCTGGAGCCGCTATTCTTCTATTTGTCGTCCATCTGCTATGCGGACGGCGACGGCAGGATCTGCGTATGGGCCTATGTCGTGCAGATATTCAGCAACTTCGTGCTGGCGTTTCTGCTTACGACGGCTGCCGGCTTCGCGGGGTGCGCGCTAGCCATGGTTCTGGGGCACATCCTTTCGCTCGGCGTCCTTTCGCTGCACTTCAGGCGCAAGACGAATTCGCTGCGCTTCGTGCGCCATTTCTCGCTCAAGGATACGCTCAGCATCTGCAAATGCTCGATAGGCGACGCGTCGAGCAAGCTTTTTGACGCGCTTCTCATTCTTGCGCTCAACGTGTTCGTCATAACGCGCTTCGGCGAGGGGGTGCTGCCGGTGTTGGCTGCTGTCGTGGCGGTGCTGGGGTTAATAGAGGTCTTCGACGCCATTCCGAGGGCCATGCAGCCAATCGCCAGCGTATATATAGGAGAGGGCAACGACAGGCTTACGAGGCGCATCCTCCGCTACGGCGAAGTGGCCGCCGGCGCTTCCGGCACATTCCTTACGCTCGTCCTTTGCGCGTTCCCTTCGCTTATCCTAATGATGGTTGGAATCAATGACCCGGCGCTGGTGGGGCCGGCCAAGACAGCGGTGCGGCTGGTGTCGCTTGGGCTCGTAGGCATGGCGACCGTTTCGCTCTTCAACTCCTACTTCACCTTCATATCGAGGGAAAACCTCGCCTTTGTGCTGACTCTGCTCGCCCTGTTCGTCATGCCGATAGTGCTGTTTCCGGCGCTCGGCGTGGCTTTCGGGGTGAATGGCGTCTGGTCCGCCCTGGCGATTGCGCCCTATGCGGCGATCGCGGCTATTGCGGCATTCATAACCGTTCGCTATGGTTCTAAGGCGCTGCCGCATTTTCTGCATCGCGAAAAGCTGAGGCGCTCGCGAGTCTTCGATCTGGCGCTTGAGCCGAGCGAGATATGCAAGCTTTCCGAGCGTATCTACAAGTTTCTCGTCGTGCGCCACTGCTCGGTCGAAAACAAGGCCAATTTCATCTCGCTTCTCATAGAGGAGACTCTGATGCTCGTAAAGGAGCACAACAAGGGGCGCCGGATATCCGCGGAGGTCACGCTTGACTTCAGCAAGAACATACGCATAATTATGCGGGACGACGGCGAGATATTCGACATAACCGACGCCGATGCCAGGATATCGTCGCTCCGCTCGTACATGGTTTCTAATCTGATGATCGCGATACCTGCGCGGCGCAATATGATGACGACCGGCTACAACAGGAACGCTTTTGAAATCTGAAAACTGAAGAACAACAAAGGAACAAGCAAATGGCAACACTAAGCCCAGAAGTATTGAATGCGGTGAGGAGTCTTGAGAGGGGCATCCTTGAGGACGGCAAGGTCGACAAGGCCGAAACCGAACTGCTGCTCAACTTCACCCGTCCGCTGGCCGCGAGCAGCCCCGAGATGGCGGAGTTCGTCCGTGCGCTCGAAGAGGTTCGCGAAGACGGCGTCATAACCGGCGAGGAGTCGATCAGGATCGGCGCCCACCTGAAGTGGCTCGTCAGGGAGACCGGCGAAACGGCGCCCGAGACTACGTTCCTCGGCAGGCTCTTCAAGCTGAACGGCAACCGCACGACGGTCAAGACCGAAGTCGTCGCCGGCATCACGACGTTCATGACGATGGCGTACATCCTCGCCGTGAACCCCAACATACTTTCCATCGCCGGAATCCCGCGCGGCGGCGTATTCCTCGCGACGGCCGTCTCGGCTGTAGTCGGTACGCTGCTCATGGCGTTCATGTCGAACTATCCGTTCGTGCTGGCGCCAGGCATGGGCCTCAACGCGTTCCTCACGTTCGGCGTCGTGCTGGGCATGGGCTACAGCTGGCAGTTCGCGCTGCTGGCTGTGTTCGTGGAGGGCATAGTGTTCCTGGCGCTTTCGCTGACGCCTGTCCGCGAGGGCATATTCAATGCGATTCCTCTTACGCTCAAGCGTGCCGTTGCGGCGGGAATCGGCCTCTTCATCTGCCTTATCGCGATGAAGACCGCCGGAATCATCGTCGACAACCAGGCGACGCTCGTTGCGCTCGTCAACTTCAAGTCGGTGGACTTCCATACCCAGGGCGTGACCGCAGTTCTGGCGCTCGCCGGCACGCTGCTGACCGGCTTCATGCTCGTCAAGGGGCTCAAGGGCGCGATCCTGCTCGGCATCATCGCCACCTGGGTGCTCGGCATGATCGCCCAGGCGACCGGCGTGTATGTGCCTGATCCTGCGGCGGGATACTTCTCCACCTATCCCAGCTTCACGATGGGTGACATCGCGAATACGTTCAGCGAGTTCGGCCAGACGGTCGGCGCGCTCTTCAACCCCGAGGGCTGGACGCACACCCAGGACGGAGTGGTCGTCAAGAGCGGCTGGACGCTCATCAAGACGCTCGACTTCTTCGTCGTGATGTTCGCGTTCTTCTTCGTGGATCTCTTCGATACGCTCGGCACGCTGATCGGCGTTTCGATGAAGGGTGGTTTCCTCGACAAGGACGGCAAGCTGCCCCGAATCTCCGGCGCGCTCTGTGCCGACTCGATAGCGACTTCGATCGGCGCCGTGCTCGGAACGTCGACGACAACGACCTACGTCGAGTCGGCGTCCGGCGTGATGGCCGGCGGCAAGACCGGTCTTACGGCCGTCACCTCCGCCGCCCTGTTCGCCCTCGCGATCCTGTTCGCGCCGATCTTCCTCGCGATTCCCGGCTTCGCCACGACCCCTGCGCTCATCATCGTCGGCTACATGATGCTTTCCTCGTGCGCCGATGTCGACTGGCGCGATGCGGGCGAGGCGGTCCCTGCGTTTCTTGCGATAGCCGCCATGCCGTTCTGCTACTCGATCTCCGACGGCATCATGTTCGGTATCATATCCTATACGGTGATCAATGCGCTCGCTTGCAACTTCAAGCGCATCCACTGGATCATGTACATCTTGACTGCGCTCTTCATCGCGAAGTACGCGCTCATGTAAGCCAAATAAAAACATAAGGAGTAGAAATGGCAACAAAGAATTCCGGAATCTGGGCCGTCTCGCAGCTGCTTCTGGCTGCCGAGAGGTTCACGTTCGAGGACGGACGGGCCGACATGGCGGAGACCCGTGCGTTGATTGGCATGGTGCATCCGTTCACCAAGGACGATGCCGACCTTGCGGCCTTCGAGAAGATGCTCGTTGACATCGCCGAGGACGGCGTCGTAACCAGCGAGGAGTCGTATGCGCTCGCCAGGGCCATCGAGACGCTTCGCAGGAAGTACCAGTCTGCGGATGCCGTCTACGACGCCCGTACGCTCGGTCTGCCCAAGATGGGGCTTCTTGGCGTGCAGCACATGTTCGCGATGTTCGGCGCGACGATTCTCGTGCCGATACTTACGGGCCTCAGCACGAGCGCGACGCTGCTCTGGGCTGGCGTTGGCACGCTGCTCTTCCACCTCGTGACGAAGCGCATCGTCCCCGCATTCCTGGGCTCTAGCTTCGCGTATCTCGCGGGATACTTCGCGCTCGCCGGAATGGCCGGCACTGCCGGATTCGAGGACTGCTCGAAGACGGTGATGCTCCAGTACGCCTGCTTGGGCGTCGCGTCGTCCTCGCTGATCTACTTCATCGTCGCATGGTTCGTCAAGGCTTGCGGCGTCAAGAAGGTCATGAAGTTCTTCCCGCCGGTCGTGACGGGCCCGATCATCATCGGCATCGGCCTTGTTCTCGCGCCTGTCGCGATCAACAGCTGCACGTCCAACTGGCCGGTCGCGCTCGTCGCCATCATCACGGTGATCGCGTTCTCGATCTTCGGCAAGGGAATGTTCAAGATCATCCCGATCCTGATGGGCGTCATAGCCTCCTACCTCGTCGCCGTGCTTCTCGGCGGTATCGGCGTCGGCGATGCGATCGACTACTCGGCTGTCACGGCGGCGCCGTGGATCGGCCTGCCCGTCAAGATGGAGAACACGGTGTTCCCGATCCTGGCGAACCACGACTGGGGCCGCATCGTCAGCGCTATCGCCATCGTGTTCCCGCTGGCGTTCGCGACGATCATGGAGCATGTCGGCGACGTGTCGGCGATCTCCTCGACGGTCAAGCGCAACTTCTTCGAGGAGCCTGGTCTGCACCGCACGATGCTCGGCGACGGCCTTGCGACGTTCCTCGCCTCGCTCTTCGGCGCTCCGGCGAACACGACGTACGGCGAGAACACCGGCGTGCTGTCCCTCTCGAAGGTGTACGATCCGCGCGTGATCCGCATTGCGGCGTGCCTCGCGATTCTCGTCTCGTTCTGCCCGAAGTTCTCTGCATTCATCGGCACGATTCCTGCGGCGACGATCGGCGGCGTCAGCTTCATCCTCTACGGAATGATTTCCGCAGTTGGTGTCCGCAACCTCGTCGAAAGCCAGGTCGACCTCGGCAAGAGCCGCAACATGCTCATCGCCGCGCTCATCCTCGTGCTCACGCTCGGCATCTCGTTCTCGAGCGCCGGCGCGATCAAGTTCAGCGTCGGTTCGCTCAACATATCGCTCTCCGGCCTTGCGGTCGGTGCGCTCATGGGCATAGTGCTGAACGCCGTGCTGCCTGGGAAGGACTTCTCGTTCTCCGAGACCGCGCCATCCATCAAGGATGCGGACCGTTTCGGCGGCGTGAAGGAGAAGTAAGCGGAATTCCATTGCCATGGAAAACAAGCTTGAAAAGTACATAAAGGTCGTCCCGGACTTTCCGAAGCCGGGCGTCCTTTTCCGCGACGTGACGGGAATCCTCGACTCGGGCGAGGGTTTCCGTCTAGCCATGATCGAGATGGAGCGCGCGCTGTCTGGGGTTCACGTCGACAAGGTCGCCGCCCCTGATTCTCGCGGGTTCATCTTCGGCGCCGCCTTGGCGGACCGCCTGAGGTGTGCGTTCGTGCCGATCCGCAAGCCAGGCAAGCTGCCGCGCGAAACGATCAGCGAAGAATACGATCTTGAATATGGGCGGGCGACCGTACACATGCACAAGGATGCCATCTCCCAAGGAGAGAGGATCGTGGTTGTGGATGACCTGCTCGCGACCGGCGGCACTGCGCTTGCCAGCGCACGGCTCGTGGAAAGGCTTGGGGGCAAGGTCGTTAAGATGATGTTTGCGATAGAACTCGAGGGATTTGGTGCAGTTAAAACCATTCTTTCGAAATATGACGTCACGTCACTTGTAAAGTACCCCGGAAAATGATATACTAACGCACTTGTTTTCTGGAACCACCAGAGACAATGACAACTAAAAAGGATTAATCAAATGAAGAAACTTATGGTTGCACTTTGCTCGGCAGCGACTTTCTGCGCGTTCGCCGAAGAAGCCACCGCTCCTGTGGTGGAAGAGGCCGCTCCTGTCGCGGTTGAAGCGTCCGTTCCCGTTGAACAGCCCGTTGAGGTTGCTCCCGTAGTCGAAGAGGCGCCCGTCGCCGAGGCCGCTCCCGCTTCCGAGCCTGTCGACACCCTCTTCTGGGGCTTCGGCAACTACGGCGTCTACTCGGGCTACCAGCTCTACGGTTCGCTCGTCAATTCCGAGCCGACGGCTCAGGGTTACATCGAGGGCAACATGAACCTCAACTGGGATGACACCAACCTCGGTTACATCGGTGTGGGCATCTGGTCGAACACCGACCTCACTGATAAGCGTCGCGCCTCCTATGGCAAGGCGTTCAATGAGTGGGATTACAATGTTCACTGGGGCAAGACCTTCTGGTTCGATGATGACCAGACGATCGGTCTCGACTATCGCACTTCACTCGTATGGTACTACTACCCCCACCGCCGCCACAACGGCATCAACACCCCCTGGGGCGGTCGTCGTTCGACCTCGACCACGATGGACTGGAACCACAGCTTCGCGCTCGTCAACCCGTTCCTCGTGCCGTTCCTCGATTGGGTGCATGAGTATCATGAGAACAATGCCGACCTTCTCCAGTTTGGTGTCCGTCGTGCATTCGCCGTTACCGACGAGCTCACTCTTACCCCGGCTCTCGTGTTCGTCTATCGCGATCACAAGTACAACTGGTGCTTCCCGACTGCCGGCTTCAACGAGTTCCACAACGGAGGTCTCGCCACTGCCAAGCTGCAGCTCGATGCCAACTACCAGCTCACCGAGAACTTCGGTCTCTTCGCCAAGATCGCCTACTGCACGACGATGGACAAGGACCTTCGTGATGCTTCCGACCACAGCCATGGTGCCGCTTATGGCTCCTATAAGGACTTTGTCTGGTGTGGTGCTGGCGTGACGGTCAACTTCTAATGGGTCTCAACGACAAGCATTACCTGACGGCGAACGAGTATCATCAAGATACCTGGAAGCTCGCCGCAGAGGTCAGGATGTCCGGCTGGAAGCCGGACATCCTTATAGCTCTCTGGCGCGGAGGGGCCCCCGTCGGCATCTCCGTGCACGAGTTCTTCAAGGTGACGGGCTGGAATGTGCAGCACATCCCGCTCAAGTCCGTCAGCTACACCGGCATCGGCGAAAACAAGGGCGGCGTCGTGTTCACCCACGGCGACCTCATCTTCGGAATGCTCAGGCCGGGCGACAAGGTTCTTGTCGTCGATGACGTGTTCGATACGGGCAAGACAGCCGCGGCGGTCAAGCAGCGCATCGAATCCACTGGCGCAGAAATGCGCATGGCCTGCGTCTACTGGAAGCCGGAGAAGAACCAGACCGAGCTCAAGCCCGACTATTTCGTAAGGGATGTCGGGTTGGACTGGATAGTCTTTCCCCACGAGATCGAGGGCCTTACCGACGAGGAGATCGTCGAGAAGGATCCCGTCCTGGCGGATCTCGTCAAGAAGGCCAACAAGTAGTCTTTTGCCAGGTTTGGACATTGTAGACAGGCGCCCCATGCGCCTGTCTATGTTTTTGGAATGCTTGAAGTCTCTTCATTTCTCTTGCTGCTTTTCCTTACGCAGAAGCGTAAAGGAAAGACTGGCCTTATGATGGGCTTTGGCCCCGCAAGCGATGACGAAAAGAAGTGCCTGGAGCTTGCGCGGAAATGGAGGGATGGCAAAAGCTCGCCCACAAAAAGAACGTTGCAACGCATGCGCGATGGTTACTATGGCGGGGCAGGAACTTTTCTGCAAGAGGCTTGGCAGGCGTTTTCCGCCAATAATGACGAGACTTGGCACGAACTGTTTGCAAAGACGTTCAGGGACAGGATGGGTTGGTTCCCCGAATACGCAGATATGGTGCGGTTCGTGGATCAAGACATTATGCGGTTTTTAAGGAGAGGCTCCGCTGGCAGTTACCTGTTGCCGCAGTTGCAGTCGATAATAGAGTCTGCCGCTGAGAAGCCGAAGTTTGAGATTTTGTGTTTGTTCTTTCTCTATGCGTTGGCGCTGTTTGATGCGTGCCCTCAAATCGCCAGAGAGAGCCGTCCGTTTCGCGATATACTGAATGACGATTCCAGCTCGCTTGTGCGGTCGGTTTCCAGGTTAGTCCGCAATGGATTCAAGAAGCGCAGCCATAAGATAGAAGAGTTGATCATAAGTCTTAAAATGACGCGGGAGGATTTTGAGGCGCGCATTCTAGTTCCAACAAGGTTCATACAGCCAGAGTTTCTGCGTCGCATTGCAGGAGTCTTGTTTGATATCGTCTTGTGGCCGGAGATGGAGAAGAAGATTCCGGCAGGGGCAAGCAAGGACGACATCGAGGCTACGAAAAAATACTACAAGGACTTTGCGGGGAACATGCTATGCTTTGTGGGAGTCTCCGCATTTGCCATGGATCAGGCGAAGGAGCTGCATAAGATAGACTTTCGCGATATGGCGCTACAGCACTACGAGGCATTCCTCGAAGAGGCCGAGTCGCTCTATAGAATTTCCTGAAGAACGTGGGTATTTCTTGCCGCGGCGCTTTGGTATACTATGCTCCGAAATCATGAAAGGAGTATTTCTTGCGCCACGCGACATGGGTTTCTCTCGACGCGGTTGACCGTGTGGGCTGGCTTTTGCTATACTACACATCGCCCTTGGGAGAAATCCATGGGCGCGGCCCGGTTGTAAGACCGGCCGCGACTCCTGCGAAAGTTCGGCGGTTCGCCGCCTGCCTTCGAAATGGAGAGTACGCAACTCGCGTACGGAGCTTTTGGGAAAATCGCCAAATTTTCAGGCAGAAAGTGAAGTACGAAGAGTCGCTACGTGTAATCGCGTGGCGCATTCTTCATTCATGTTTTCTGCCAGGCGTTTGGCGATGCCTCCCAAAGATGTGAACAGACAGGATGCGTCACCTTTCTTTGTCGGACCCAGGCGCCGCATCCAACACGACAAGGCCCGGCAGAAAAAGGAAAACACAAATGAAGAGATTAATGATGGCCACCATTGCGGAGCTCGCAGTCTGCGGTGTTGCAATGCAGGCAAATGCCTATGGCTATGACAACGACTATGGCCGCACCTCTGCTGGAACGACGCCATTAATGATTTCGATTTGCAATCCCGTCCAGTTGCCATCTGACGACTATGATGTTGCCGGTTTGCGCCTTTCGCTGATTTATGGACTCTGCAATGATTTTGCAGGTATTGATGTCGGCCTCCTGAACGGCACCGACGGAAAATTCTCCGGCATCGCTTTGGGCGGCATGAACCTCACTCGGGGGCGGCTATATGGTTTGCAGGTCGGTCTGTTCAATGGGAGTTTGTCCGATCAGACGACCCCGGGCTCGTGCTCCATTGGCGTTCAGAAGGGATTTGTCAATCTCTCGGGTTCTTTTCGTGGATGGCAGGATGGACTTCTGAATGCCTCGGTCGGCTCGTTCGAAGGCGTCCAGACGAGCTTTTTCAACGGGGCCGATAAAATGTATGGAGCACAGTTTGGCATTGTCAACCATGCCAATGAGTTGCATGGAGTTCAGCTCGGAATCATTTATGGAATCTTCTGCGGCAACATCGCCGGCTCTGTCACTGGCTGCCAGATAGGGTTGATCAACTACGCCACTAGGGTCGACAAGGGAGTTCAAGTCGGAATCATAAACATAATCGCCGATAACGGCTGGGCGCCGATCCTTCCTGTCGTCAACGGTCACTTCTAATCTAGGTTCAAGCTATGAGAAGCCTACTTTGTGCGTCCATTGCAGCTCTTGCCGTCACATGCCTCTGCGGAGGCTGTGTGACGGGATTGCGGGAGATCGACATTTCTAAGATACATTCCGCCGAACTGTCGAATGCAAAAGCCAGTGTCAAAAAGGGCGATGGCAAACTTCGCGTTTCCATCACGGTAGTCGACAAACGCGTGTTCGGGGAGTCGCCAAGCGATCCGTCCCAGCCCTCCGTGGGCTGGGGAGCTGATGATCTCGACAAGGCATGCCTGATAGGGCGGCAGCGCAACAGCTATGGCATGGGAATGGGCGCCGTCGCAGCGCGCAACGGCTTTACCGTCGCCGGGCACATTGGCAAATTGGTGGAGGAGTCGTTCATCAAGGCCGGTTGCGAGGTGGTGAAGAATGGCAGGCTCGAAGATGGCGTAGTGCCGGTCCGGGTTGAAGTGTCGCAGTTCTGGGGATGGTTCACGCCTGGATTCTGGACTGTGTCGGTCACTGTGCGCTCGGACATGAGGCTCACCATCAGTTACGGAACGAAAACAGGCGATGTGTCGTCGCTTGTAGAGTCGAAGCGTCGTTCGATGGCGGCAGACGACGGTACTTGGCTCACGGCTTACACAGACAACGCCGACTCTGTCGTAAAGGACCTCGTCGAGAAGATAAAGCAGCAGCAACTGCAATAATCCACCCCTTGCGCTCGCAAACTTGCAACCACTGCCTCTTGTCAGCCAAGGTGGTGCGAGGGGTATGGTTGCTTGACTGTGTGGGCTCCCATTTGCTATAGTGCCCATTGTTGTTTGTGGTTACTTGAAATTTTAATTTCACTATAAAAAGGAGTAGCGGCAAAATGAAAGAGATTGTGGCGTTCGTCGGACGTCATGGGTCCGGAAAAGATCATCAGTCCAAGCAGCTTGTCGAAAAGCGTGGATACAAGAAACTGGCATTCGCTGATCCATTGCGATCCATTTTCTTCAGTATGATCGGGTTGTCTGAAGAAGAGGGAAATAAGCGGTATGATGAACTGCGTAAAACGGTGATATTCAAAGATGGCGATAGGGCTGTGACCGGCAAGATGATGATTGAAAAACTTGGTGCTGAAGGTATCAGGAAGTACGACGATGAATTTTTGGTGAAATGCTTGTTAAGAGAGATTGATGCCCTCCCAAACGGGACTAATGTGTGCATAAGCGATCTGAGAGTGCCTGCCGAGTATCTGGCGGTGAAAAAATTTGCAGATGAACGGCATATAATGTTTAAAGTTGTCTTCTGCGATTTCAGGAGCGGACGTTACGATGAGTCCGCAGGCCATTCGACATTGCGCCTACCAGATTTCCTCATTGCAAAAGGATACAAGGATCAAGATGTTGTTTCTGATGCGGACATGCAAGAGTTTTGCGGACAATCTAATTAATGAACAGGAGCGAGTTATGAAATACCCTTATGCATATAATTCAGCCAAGGCTGAGGGCCTTAGGTTGCAAATACTTTCCGAAGAGCAAGGCCGTGGGTTCAACCCTGTTGCTATTGACACACTGCGCCGTGCTGCAAATATGGGCGATGTGGATGCTGCGAAGATTATAGCTGTTTTGTTTATGCAAACGGGCAATATGCAAGAAGCCTTGCATTGGCTGAAGGTTGCTGACGAGAACGGAAACATAGACGCTACATGTATATTGTTTGATATATTGTTTGACTTGGCTGCAAGCAATGGCGCTAATCGGGATGATGCCAAGCATTATGCCCAACGCATCATCAATGCGCCATACATCGAATCGGATTTCTACAAAGATCATTTGTCAAAAGCTACACGGTATTTGTTGATGGCTCATTTCGGTTATAGTAATGAGCCGCTTGACAGTTTCATTGGCAGAATTGAGCGATTGGCCAATGATGGAGATAACCTTGCGCAGGAACTGATGGCCAGGTTCTGCACAAGTAGGCTGCTAAAGAAAAGTAGTCTTGCCATAGCAAAAAAGTGGTATTTGCTGGCAGCTGAGAATGGCAATGTTCGTGCACAAAATGAATACGCAAATCTTTTGTTGGAATCTTGGACAGAGAAGACTGTTTTCAAAGATGCGTTTGAATGGCAGGAGAAAGCGGCAGAGGCTGGTTATAGTTTGGCGCAATTCGATCTGGCAGGAATGTATTATGTAGGAGAAGGGGTGCGGAGGGATGTTGGCAAAGCAGTCCAATGGCTACGCAAAGCGGCAGAGCAATGCAATGCCTGCGCAATGCTGAACCTTTCGGAATTGCTTGCTTCGGGCGATGGTGTCCCGATGGATTTGGAGAAGAGCCTTGAACTGCTTAAGTGTGCCGCTGATTGTGGCGAAGGCAATGCCAATTTGTCTTTGGCGTTAAGGTTGCTGATGCGGGGGGACGATGCGGACACGCTGCGGGAAGCGGGATACCGCTTTATCGTAGGGCATAAGATATGTGGTGTTGAAAGCAAGTCCGATTGGCGACTAGCCTCAAACCAAAACAGACTTGCCGACATTTTAACGCATGTTGATTGGTTGAAAGAACGCATAGAGAAGGCATTGTCGTTTTACACAAGGTTCCCAGCGGAATTGGCGCAACAAATACTGACACTGTTCAGGCAGAGGGCAGCGGAATATAAACAAAAAATTAAAAACAAAGCCGAGGGGATCGTTGTTAATCTCCATTATATCGGACCATGTAATTTTAAGTGCAAGACATGCTATTTCCCGTGCGACACGTTTATGCTGAAGTTGGAGTCGTGGAAAAGAATAGTCGATCAGATCGTCTCTTCGGTAATGGTAAAACGCTTTAATTTCGCGGGAGGGGAGCCGTTGTTGGCTTCTCCGGCATTTGTTCAGGGGTTGATAGATCATATCAAGTCGTATGGTGTTGAGGTTTCGATTATCACTAATGGATTCTGCCTTACGCCGGAATTCATTGATCGCAACAAGGGTAAGATAGATATGATCGGTATCAGCGTCGACGGCACAAACGAGGATATCAATAGGCAGATAGGGCGGGCTACGGAAAAGGGCGAAGTGTTGACTAACGAGAGATTGTATGAACTGTCTGATCATATCCGAGCGGCTGGCATGCGCCTAAAAATAAATACGCAGGTAATGAAGCCAACTTGCAATGAAGATTTCCATGAATTGATATGCCGCGTCAAGCCCGACAAATGGAAGCTGTTGTGTACTTCCATACGGGAAGATGTGAATATTGATGCCAAGGGGTTTGTCACGTCAGAACAAGAGTTTAATGATTTTGTCGAGCGGCATAAGGATTTGAATCCGATCGTAGAAAAAAGCCAGGACATCAAGAATTCCTATTACATGGTTTTTCAGTACGGAGAGTTTGTTTATGTAAAGGGAGACAGTCATAAGCATTTAATGCCATTGATGTTTGGCGACGTGCAGGAAAGTCTATCACAGATGCCGCATAATAAAAAAGGCTGGGATAAGCGATATGGTAAGCGATATTCTGATGAAAGATAAGACAAGGTGTTTGGGGACGGACCCCGCCAGTAGCTTGAAAAACGGGGTGTTGGCGGGGAAAGGAGGTGAAAATCCGCTCCTCCCCCCTTGCGCGGGGGAGGAGAATATGATATACTACGCACCATTCTTTTCCCGAGTGGGAGGAGATGAAGCGAATGATTCGGGTTCTCCAATCCCGGACAAAGCGGATTAATCTGAAACATAAAGATTGAAAGGAAGCAGAAAATGGAAATGCCTACATCTACCCTCACGGGTATTACGCTCAAGGACATGTTTGATGCCGGTCTTCACTTCGGCCATCAGACGAAGCGCTGGAATCCGAAGATGAAAGGTTACATCTTCGACAAGCGCAACGGAATCCACGTGATCGACCTCACCCAGTCCGTCGCTCTTCTCGACGAGGCTGCCGAGTTCCTCAAGAAGACCGTTCTCGACGGCAAGAAGGTTCTCTTCGTCGCCACGAAGAAGCAGGTCTCCGAGCTCGTGAAGGGCGCTGCGGAGTCTGTCGAGCAGTTCTACATGACCGAGCGCTGGCTCGGCGGCACCCTCACCAACTCCAAGACGCTCCGCAGCTCCGTCAAGCGCATGCGTCAGCTCCAGGCGACGGCCAAGGCCAACGGCGGCGAGCTTTCGCCCCACAAGCAGGAGGCCTCGATGCTCCGTCGCGAGCTCAACAAGCTTGAGAAGAACCTCACCGGCGTCGCCGACATGGCTGAGCTGCCCGGCGCAGTCGTCGTGGTCGACGTGGTCCGCGAGGCCAACGCCGTCAAGGAGGCCGTGCGCCTTCACATTCCTGTCGTCGCGATCGTCGACACGAACGCCGACCCTGAGCCGATCGACTATGTGATCCCCGGCAACGACGACAGCGTCCGCGGCGTCGAGCTCGTGATCGGCGGTCTCGTCAAGGTCATCAAGGAGGCCAACGACGAGTACAGCGCCAAGGCTGCCGAGGAGAACCGCAAGCGCGAGGCCGAGCGCGCCGCCCGCGAGGCGACCGAGAAGGCTGCCCGCGCCGAGCGCAAGGCGAAGGCCGTCGCGGCGAAGGGCGGCGCCAAGAGCGCGCCCGCCAAGAAGTCGACCGTCGCCGCCAGCGTGAAGGCCGCCGCCCGCAAGGCCAAGGAGGCCGCCGAGATCAAGGCCAAGGCCGATCTCGCCGCCAAGCGCCAGGCCGCCGTCGTCGAGGCCGAGGCCGCCGTCAAGGCCGAGGCCGCCGAGCCTGCAGTCGAGGCCGCGCCCGCCGCTGAGACTCCCGCTCCCGCCGCTGAGTAACTAGCGACTAACCACTAACAACTAACGACTAACTACAATGGCTATCACAATTCAGCAGATCAAGGAACTCCGCGAGGCCACCGCCGCCGGAATGGGCGCCTGCAAGGAGGCCCTTACCGCGACCAACGGCAATATGGAGGAAGCCGTCAAGTATCTCCGCGAGAAGGGTCTCGCCGTCGCCGCCAAGCGCGTCGACAAGGAGTCGAAGCAGGGTATCGTGGCTCTCGCCGAGGCCGCCGACAAGAAGTCGATGGCTCTCGCCGAGGTCAACTGCGAAACCGACTTCGTCGCGAAGACGGATGCGTTCGTCAAGTTCGTCGATGACGCGGCCAAGGTCGCGCTCGAGGGCAAGGACATCGAGCAGACGCTCAACGACGACTACAAGATGCTCCTCACCAAGACCGGCGAGAACGTGAAGATCCGCCGCGCCGAGCGCTATGTGCTCGAGGGCGAGGGCGTGCTCTCCGGCTACATCCACATGGGCGGCAAGATCGGCGTTCTCGTCGAGATCGCTTGCACGAAGCCCGAGACGTCCGCGAGCCCCGAGCTCGCCGAGGCCGCGCACATGATCTGCCTGCAGGTCGCCGCCAACGCCCCGAAGTACGTCAACCCCGAGGATGTCCCCCAGGCCGAGATCGACGCCGAGCTTGAGATCAAGCTCAACGCGCTCAAGGAGCAGAAGGGCAAGCTGCCTCCCGAGCAGGCTCTGGTCGGCATCAAGAAGGGCATGACCGCCAAGTTCTGCACGCAGATCTGCCTCACCAAGCAGGACTACGTCGCCGACGGCGACACGACCGTCGAGAAGTATCTCGGCAGCGTCGCCAAGAACCTCGGCGACACGCTGACGATCAAGCGTTTCGCGCGCCTCCAGCTCGGCACCTAAGCATATGGCGGAGTGATTTCCGCTACATATCGGCCCTGCTCCTCGAGGAGCAGGGCTTTGCTTTTCAGGGCGCCCCGCGCTAAAATATGGTATAATACCCAAACCTACGACACAAGGAGAATCGATATGGAACTCAAATTGCCGAAGAAGGCTCTGGTGACCGGCGCGGCGGGATTTCTCGGCAGCCATCTTTGCAGAAGGCTGCTTGACGAGGGCTATGAAGTTACCGCCCTCGACAACCTGTTCACCGGCACGAAGAACAACATACTTGAGCTCTTCAACAACCGCCGGTTCTCCTTCGTGCTGCACGACGTGACGCAGCCTTTCTGGGGGCAGTTCGACGAGATCTACAACCTGGCGTGTCCGGCGAGCCCCATACACTACCAGCACAACCCCGTCGAGACGATGAAGTCGAGCGTTCTCGGCATGATGAACATGCTCGACCTTGCGCTCAAGACCAAGGCGCGGCTTCTGCACACCTCCACCAGCGAAGTCTACGGCGACCCGCTAGTGCATCCGCAGGTAGAGAGCTACTGGGGCAACGTCAACACGATCGGCGTACGCAGCTGCTACGACGAGGGCAAGCGCTGCGCCGAGACCCTTGCCGCCGACTACCGCCGCGAGTATGGCGTGGATGCCAGGATGGTGCGCATATTCAACACCTACGGCCCCAACATGCACCCGAAGGACGGCCGCGTGATATCCAACTTCATAATGCAGGCGCTGGCCAACGAGGACATCACGCTCTTCGGCGACGGCGAGCAGACGCGCAGCTTCCAGTACTGCGACGATCTCATAGAGGCCATCCGCCGCTACATGTCGCTGCCCCGCGAGACCGTGGATGCGTTCTGCGAGAAGCACAGGCTCGGCGCCCCCGTGATAAACACCGGCAACCCCGGCGAATACACCATCAAGCAGCTCGCCGAAGAGACGCTTCGCCAGCTGCCGGAGTCCACATCGAAACTCGTCTACCGTCCCATACCTTCCGACGACCCCAAGCGCCGCAAGCCCGACATAACGCTTGCCAAGGAGCTTCTCGGATGGGAGCCGAAGGTTCCGCTTCAGGAAGGTCTCGCCAAGACGATCGAGTATTTCAGGCGTCTCGCCGGAGTCTGAGGCCGCCCATGAAGAGTGTCGTAGTGACCGGCGGAACTGTCCGCCTCGGGCTCGCAATTTCAGCGCGGCTTCGCGAAGACGGCTGGAAGGTGCTTACGACCTCCCACCGCGCAGACGCTGGAGCCGACATCGTCGCCGACCTCTCCGAACCGATGGGAGCCGCGAGACTTTTCGCCGCCGCCTGCGCCAAGCTCGGCGGAAGGCCGCCGGACGCACTGGTGAACAATGCGGCCATATTCACCGGCGACGATGCGGCGATGTCGATCTTGAACCTCGAAAGCCCCCGAAAGCTCACCATGCTGATGGCGGGACGCGAAGAGGGCGTCGGATGCGTAGTGAACGTGCTCGACTGCCGAGTGCTCGGCGAGGGTGCGGAACAGCAGAAGGGCGCATACGCCGAGAGCAAGCGCTCGCTTCTCGAATGGACCCACCGGAGCGCAGCCATGTTCGCCTCGATGTTGAGGGTGAACGCCGTTGCTCCTGGGCCCGTGATGCCGCCCGAGGGCGTGCATGAACTGGCCGGCGAGACTCCGCTTGGCCGACCGACACCCGAGGATGTCGCCGCGGCGGTAGCCTTCCTGCTTGACGCCAAGCGTACGAGCGGCTGCATAGTGCCTGTCGACGGCGGACAATCCCTCTAGCCCCCCCCTTGACAGGTTCGGACGAAAAAGCGTATAATACGCGCTCTTCCGTCTGGATCGGGCCTTTCAACCGACTGCCCGACCGGTAAGGGAGACAAATAAGGAATAAAGCAATGCCTAAGATGAAAACGAAGAAGTGCGCCACGAAGCGCATGAAAATGTCGGCCACGGGCAAGGTTATGCGCTCGCAGGGTGGCAAGGCCCACCTCAACAACGGCAAGAGCCGTACGCGCAAGCGCAATCTCCGCGGTCGTGCAGTCGCCGACACCACAGTAACCAAGACCTACGCCCGTGCGCTTCAGGGTCGCTAATCGATAAGGAGTAGAAGACAATGCGTGTTACAAATGCTCCCGCTTCCCGCGAACGCCGCCGTCGCCGCCTTGAGCTGGCGAAAGGCTTCTATGGCGCCCGCTCCAAACTCTTCCGTACCGCGACCGAGGCTGTCGATCGCGCGATGCGTCTCTCGACCGAGCACCGCAAGCTGAAGAAGCGCGACTTCCGCCAGCTTTGGATCGCCCGCGTCAACGCCGCCGCCCGCGCCGAGGGTATCAGCTACTCGAAGCTCATCGCGGGTCTCACCAAGGCCGGCGTCGTGCTCAACCGCAAGATGCTCAGCGAGATCGCGATTCAGGATCCCGCGGGCTTCAAGGCGATCGTCGAGGTCGCGAAGAACGCCTAAGGGCTTTGCGGTCTTAGCGACCAGAAACCGCCGGGCCATCTTGCGCTCCGGCGGTTTTTATTATATAATAGCATCCAAACTCCAAGGAGGTTTCTACAATGGCTGAAGACATGCAGGGCAAGGAGATTGCCGAGAACAACGATCCGCTCGCTGCGGAGATTCGCGACACCGACATTGTGTTCGACTGCCCCTACTGCGGCAAGAGCCTTGTCATCGACTATCGCGGCGCGGGGCTTCAGATTCCCTGCTCCGACTGCGGAAAGTCCGTGCTCGTGCCGATTCCCGAGGGCATGGAGCTCAACGACCTCGACCTCGACCCGGGCGAGATACTCAAGCAGCTTTTCGCGACGCGCAAGAACTTCCAGAAGGCCGAGCTTGAGATTCAGTCGCTCAAGACCCGCTTGTCGCAGCTGCAGGAGGCGCTTACCGTGATGCAGGCTGTCGTTGCGGAAGGCCTCAAGTGAGTCTAGAGACGAAGTCGAGGCTCGTCAACGGGCTTACTTTCGCGCGCGTTCCGCTGATATTCGCGTGGCTTGGCTTTGCCGTCGCCCAGGAGTTCCAGGGCGGTTTCTGGCTAGGCGCTGCGGCGTGTCTGGCGATGCTGCTTTCGGGGCTGACGGACCTCTTCGACGGGCATCTCGCCCGCAAGTGGGGGGTGGTTTCAGACCTCGGCAAGCTGGCCGACCCGTTGATGGACAAGGTGTTCTACATCGTGGCGTTTCCCGCGCTCGTCTGGCAGTCCGCGAGGCAGGGCGAGGGCGATGCCCACACGATGGCGCTGCTCGGCTTTACTCTGCTCTACATGCTCCGCGACACGTGGGTCACGTTCATGCGTACCGTCGGCACTATGTATGGCGCCGACGTCGCCGCGATGTGGCTCGGCAAGGTTCGCACCGCCCTGTCGTTTCCCGGCGCGGGGTGGATATACCTCTACCTCGCCTTCCACCGCCTTGTGCCCGATTTGTGGCACGGGCCGTGGCTTGCGACGTGCTACCTCTTCGAGGCCGTGCTCATAGCGCTTACGCTCGCGAGCCTCGTCACCTACACCGCCGCGTATTCGCCCTACCTCAAAAAGGCACTTGCGCGCAAGCGGGATTTGTGAGATAATATACCCAACAAACCTAACCAACAAGGAACAACAAATGAAAAAGATGTCCAAAGGCTTCACGCTCGTCGAGCTGCTCGTCGTTATCGGTATTCTCGGTATTCTGATGGGCGCTCTATTCCCTGCGATTTCTTCAGCCATGCTTTCGGCGAACACGTCGGCAATGGCCATGCGCGGCCGCAACCTCTTCGTCGCGATCACCCAGTGCAACACCGAGCGCGAGGGAGCCGGCCTTCAGGCCGTCTGGCCCCAGAGCGATACCGAGGGTCTCGATGACGACGACAAGAACGTCATCGGCGCCAGCAGCTCTACCGAGTTCTTCAAGTATCTCTTCGACCTCGATACCGACGCGAAGGATCGCCAGTCGTTCGTCGATGTCGACATCAGCTGCCTCTCCGGCGGCGGCGTTCCCGGCATGACGGGTTCGACGCTCCAGAAGAAGAATGTCGGCTGGCTTGTCGTCAAGAACCTCTCGAGCGAAGTCTCCGACGTCGTCCCCGCGCTCGTCACGCGCAACGTCGACTTCGATACGCTCGGCAGCAACCTCAAGACCTACGACGGCTCCAAGACCGGCGACGTCAAGTGCGGCGTGAAGGGCGGCGACTATTCCACGCCGTTCGGCAACAAGGCGTGGGTCATGGTCCGCAAGGGCGGCGGCACCCAGGTCGTCAAGGCCAAGTATTCGAAGCTCCCCGTGATCTTCAACCGCCAGAGCTTCGACAACACGGCTCTCGCGAACGCGCTCGAGTACCTCGACCTCTAATAGGGTGGTCGTCAGGGTCGCGATAGACCTGGCGCTCGACAGGCTCTTCGACTACGAAGTGCCGGAAGCGCTGAGAGGGAAGCTGGCCGTCGGCCAGCTTCTTTCCGTTCCGTTCGGGCGCCGCGAGGCGCGAGGCTTCGCGGTCGAGATCGGCGAGCGCACCGCGCCGCCATCCGCCAAGCTCAAGTCCGTTTCGTCCATCGTCGACGAGACGCCTTTCTTTTCCCCGTCGCTCCTGACTCTCGTAAGGCGCATCGCCGAATACACGGCGGCGCCGATCGAAAGCGTCCTGCGGGCGGCGTTGCCTGCGGCGGTGCTTAAGCGCAACGCCCGCGCAAAGGAGCAGCTTTTCGTCGAGCCTGCCGAAGGTGCTCCCGCCGAAGGGCTTACGGCGCGCCAGAAGTGGCTTTACGACAACATAGTGCGGCTGGACGGCGGATGGCTCGCCCAGCTCTGCGAAGAACTAAAGACGACCCCGGCCTCCCTCCGAGCGCTCGCAGCCAAAGGGCTCGTAGCGATCGCCCCCCGCGCCCGCCGCCGAGATCCGCTTTCAGGCCGCCGCGTATTGCCGACCAAGCCTCTCGCGCTCAACGCCCAGCAGTCTGCCGCTTTGGTATCCATAAAAACCCTTTGCGAGGCTACCCAACTGGGAGCGCGGGCGTCCTCGCCTGCGAATTGCGAGACTACCCAACTGGGAGCGCGGGCGTCCTCGCCCGCGACAAAGGAGGGTTTAGATCTTCCATTAGAGCGGGCGAGACGCCCGCTCCCCCAAGGTGCGACCCCCCAAGATGAACTCCCCCAAGGTGCGTGCCCCCAAGGTGCGCTCGCTCAAGGTGTTGCGCTTTCGCCAAGCGCACTCCTTCTGCATGGCGTCACGGGGTCCGGCAAGACAGAGGTATATCTTCAGGCGATAGCGTCCGAACTGGAGAAGGGACGCGGCGCGATAGTCATGGTGCCTGAAATCGCGCTTACCCCCCAGACGGTCCAGCGCTTCGCTTCGCGTTTCGGCGACCGCGTGGCCGTGCTGCACTCTGCGCTTTCGGACGGCGAGCGCTACGACGAGTGGCACCGCATACGCCGCGGCGAGGCCCGCGTAGTCGTCGGACCCCGCAGCGCAGTCTTCGCGCCCGTCGCGAACCTCGGCCTGATAGTCGTCGACGAAGAGCACGAGCCAAGCTACAAGCAGGAGGACAATCCTCGCTACCATGCGCGCGACGCGGCCGTGCTGCGCGGCGCGATCGAAGGCGCCGCCGTCGTTCTGGGCAGCGCCACGCCTTCGCTCGAGACATGGATGAACGTTCGCCGCGGCAAATACGCCTGCGCCACGATGACTGACCGCGCCGGCCTCGGCTCGCTGCCGTCCGTGCGCCTTGTGAACATGCAGGAGGAGCCGGGGCGCTCGATATTCTCGGGCGCGCTGCTGGATGCGATAAGCCTGCGGCTCGATCGCGGCGAGCAGACGATGCTCTTCCTAAACAGGCGCGGCTGGTCGCGCTCCGTCACCTGCGAGGCTTGCGGACACGTCGTCACCTGTCCCGACTGCGACCTCGCCTATACCTACCACCGCGCCGACGACTGCTTGAGATGCCACGTCTGCGGCGGGTGGCGCCCCACGCCGGCGAAATGTCCCGCCTGCGGCTCTGCGGCGCTCTCGTATCGCGGCATCGGCACCCAGCGCGTCGAGGCTTCGCTCGCGAAGTGCTTTCCGCAGGCGAACGTGCTTCGCATGGACGCCGACTCGACCTCGCGCCGCCGTTCGCACGACGACATACTGTCCGCCTTCAGGCGCGGCGAGGCTCAGATACTCGTCGGCACCCAGATGATCGCGAAGGGACTCGATTTTCCCAATGTCACGCTGGTCGGCGTCTTGAACGCCGACAGCTCGCTCAACATGCCGGACTTCCGCGCGGCCGAACGCACATACCAGCTCATCGCCCAGGTCGCGGGACGCGCGGGACGCGCCGAGCTGCCCGGCGAAGTCATCGTGCAGAGCTTCGATCCGTCGGCGCCGGCGATAGTCGACGCCGCCAACGGCGACTACGAGGCTTTCGCCGTCCGCGAACTGAAGGACCGTGAAGAGGGATTTTTTCCTCCGTTCTGCCATCTGGCCGTCGTCGCCCTGAAGTCGCAGGATTTGCGGCTCGTCACGACTTGGAGCGACATGTACGCGAAGTCTTTTGCGGCATTCGCCGCCAAGAATCCTTCCCTCGGACTCGTCGTCTCGGAAGCCGTGCCTAGCGCGCTCGAGAAGGCGGACGGCTGGTACCGCTGGCAGATCGTGCTTCGTGCTCCCGGGGCGAGAGCCATCATATCCTCCTGGCGGACGATTTTAGCCCACCGTCCGCCGCCTAAGAACCTGCGCTTTGCAATCGATATGGACGCCCACAATCTGGCGTAGGGTCAGAAAAGGCTGTTTTTGAGGCCACGCTACTATAAAAGCGTGGCCTTTGATGTTTTAATCCAAGGCCAGCGAGGTTTCGCGTTTGGGTCATATGAGGCGACGCTGTCGGGTCATATGAGGTAAGGGTGTCGCCTCATATGAGGTAAGGGTGTCGGGTCATATGTGGCGACACTGTAGGGTCATATGACCCAAACGCGAACCTTCGCTGGCCTCTTGGCGAAGTCCCGGTGGACTCACCTCGCATCGTCGGTGGGGCGCAGATGAACCTCCAAAGGCCATGTCGTGGATTGCCGAAGATGGAGCTTTTGTGACATAGCTGAAGATGCCTTTCAGATCTGGTGAATGAAGCGCTTGACTCAACTGGATTCAACGCTTCGCCTGACCGAAAAAATCTTCCTTGGGGGCGTTGACAGGCGTCCGCCCAATTTGGTATAATTCACGTTGATGTAAAGGAAGGAGAAGGCACAATGAAGTTCTCTAAGTTCTGTTTTACTCTAGCTACGGCTGTATTCGCCGCTGGCGCGTTCGCTGGTGACGCGCTCAACGTGCTTGTGTCATTTTGGTCTACGAACGATAGATACGCTGACGGAACTAAGGTTCTGCCTGGCGAGTGGTATGCGCTTTGCTGGTCGCCGAATGCCGAGTTTGGCGGCATAACGTATGACTTCAAGCCTGCGGTAGAGGGTGACATCATCTTCGACATGATGCCTCGCGCCAAGGTTTATGAGGACGGCAACGTCGGTTGCAAGTTCACGGTATTTCAGGCCGATTCCGATTTGGTGAAGGAGGGCGGCAACTACTTCGTGTACCTTCTCGATACTCGCAACGCCGAGGGTACTGATGTCGCGAAGGTTACGACCAACAACGATGGTGTTCGCGTACCTGATACGAGCCTGAACGGCGTGTCGGTCTCCGGTAGCTACACCGCCGAGGCGGCGCTTGGTCAGAACACGGCTGCGAAGTCTGATGTCGTTGATGATGCGGATGTCGGCGCATGGAGCGAGTCTGCCGTGCCGGCCGATACCAAGAAGCCGCGTATCGTCGACTTCAAGTTTGTCGACAATGCGACTGTGAAGATCAGCGTTGCTGATATGGTGCCTGGCCTTAAGTACAATGTGAAGATGGGTTCGACGCCCTCCACGATGACGAGCTACAGTCTTGAGACTCCGAAGACCGTTGTGGCGGATGGCGAGACTGTGCCATTCGAGATTTCCGCTTCGGATGCGAGCTTCTTCCAGGTTGTTCGTCAGCCGATCAAGATTGAAAAGTAAATTTGAAAGGGTCCCTGAAATGAAGAAATCATTTTTGGTAGCATCGCTTCTGATTGCGGGGGTTGTATCTGCTGATACAACAACGGTCGATACCGATTATGTCCTCGGTGTGATGCCGGTCAGTACTGCCAGCAGGAAACAGGTGATACTCTCCATCCCTTGGGTCGCAGAAGGCACCGGTGGGAATATCGCAGTTTCCAACCTTGTGAAGACTGCTGGTCTGCCAACAGGAACAGGAGTTACGAAGCTCACATGGTACAATACCAGTGCTGGGGAGTATGAAACATGGAGTCTCGAAGCTGGTCAGTGGAAAGAAGCCTCTGAAGTGGATCCCGCAACAAAAGTATTGCCCCAAGGCAACGCGGTAGTCCTTTCCACAACCGGAGATTTGCCTGATACGGTTTATGTTGTTGGGCAGGTTGGAACCTCCGCTACTTATGCGACGGTGATAACGGAAGGAAGTGCAGGGAAATGGTTCTTGCTTGCGCCGCCTTGCGCGTCTACGTCAGCTGTTGATTTCAATACATATGCAACATTTAGTGGAGATTGCATTGGAGATAGGATTACAGTTGATGGCGTTAACTATTTCACCTACATGAATGTAGGAACGACTGAGTCGCCGACATACAAGTGGACTAGGTCAAAGTATGCTGTTGAACATACTGCTATGATTCCTGCAGGGCGTGGCTTTTGGTATCAGCGTGCAGAAACAAATAGTGGGGCTCTTACGATTACTTGGAATTCCATCCCAAGCGCTAACTAAGAGTGGACGTCTTTAGAAAAGGATAATCAGGATGAAGAAGATTTTTATAGCAACATTTGTCGCGATTGTAACGTATGCTGTCAATGCATCTTACTTATATTGGCAAGTTAGGGATGATGAGATTACGGCCTATAATGCCACTGATCATGGTGAGGGTTTTGCCTACACTCCTGGTGGATATTTTAAGCTTGTACAGGAAGGTGCTGCTGGAACTATGGTGTCGACTACCTATGATTCTGAAGGGTCGGTAGTTTCTTTGGGGTATGTTGGCGAATCCTATTCGTCACTAGTTGTTGAAGGTTACTCCTATTATATCGAGATGTATAATAGTAGTGGTAGCATCATTGCGAAAAGTCAGACGATATCTTCCTCTGAATGGGGCTCCTATGTGAACGATGCGCCTATTACAGCGGATTTGTCTGTTATCCCACCAACTCTTACAACATGGCACGGCGGTTCGTTCGCGGCTGTTCCTGAGCCGACAAGCGCGATGCTGATGCTCTTTGGTGCGGCTTTCCTTGGCCTTAAGCGCAAGAACAGGAGAATTGCATGAACAAGAATACGGCGGTAGCAGTTGATGACATTGCCGCCGAAATCGCCCAGGCCGAGAAGTTCGGACTGGGCGATTTCGCTATTGCGGCAGGATTGGGCGTTCTGGCCTTCCTCGGCCTGACGGTTTGGGGCTATCCCACCATATTGCCCGACCTTTGGCAAGAGACGGCTGTTGCGGCCGGGGTTCGTCCCGCGGTTGGCATTCTGCCCGGCTACTTCACATTCGCTTCGAGCCTCGTCTACTCCATCTTCGGCATGGGTGCGGCACCCACTGTTCTGCGCATTCTTGGCCACATCTCCCTCGCCATTATCGCGACGCTGGTATATGCAACGATACGCGAAATGCTCGTGTTCATCATGCGTGCGCGTCCGCAGCGCTCCCCGCGCCGCTCGCTGGTCGTAAAGATCGCCAGCGTCGTCGGCACGTTCGCGTTCATCTGCACCGACCCTATATGGAACGCCGGACAGTCGCTTTCCGAGCCGACGATACTGGTGGCCCTCACGCTCTGCGCGATAGAGTTCTACTTCCTCTTCCTGAGAAAGGGACTCATCCGCTACGCCTACATCTGCGCCGTCATGCTGGGCCTTCTCAGTGCGGAGTCGCCGATGGGTTTCTTCTTCCTAGCGGTGTTCGTGGCGTTGAACTTCGTGGTTCTCAAGTTGCTTCCTATTCTCGAGTCGCCGTTCTTCCGTCCCGAGGTGATCGCCGTCGGCAAGTGGTACATGACGTTCATCTTCATCGCGTCGTTCATAATCGGCGTGCTGCTCAACTGCTGGACTTACGTTTCGCACGGTGGACTGGACGCTATCGGCGCGACGGTGGGGTCGATTCCGCTCGACTACCTGCTTGGCTACTGGGCTCGCATATCGCAGGCCGCCGACCTCGCTGGCTGGATTCTTCTAATCGGCGCCTGCCTTACGCCGTTCATAATAACGATTGTGCGCTTCCCCGAGGCATCCGACGAAGAGGTGTTCCTTTCGTATGCGACCGGCATGGTGTTCTTCGTCTGCGGCATTGTTGCGATAATGCAGAGCGGACCCATCCCCGAGCTCTGGTTCTGGAGCTACGCGGGGCACATATCGCCCTATCTGCTGCAGGTGGGCGCGTTGCTGGCGGCCTTCACGGTGGCGGGTGGTGTGATGATACTTGGTGTGGACTCGCTCTGCCGTGATCATCTTCATTTGGCGATTCGCCAGTTCGGCGTCGAAGACGACGATCAGGAGACGCCGCAGGTCGGTTCGCGCCTTTCTACGCTCATAAGGCGCACGGGCGTGGTGGTGATTCCCCTGGTGCTCGTGCTGCTAATGCTGCCCGGGCGCACCAAGAGTTCGACGAGGGCTGTGCTCGCGCTCATCAGGGATTCGATAGCCGCTATGGTCGCCGAGGCTGGCGATGCGGAGTACATGTTCTCCGACGGCAACCTCGACATCCCGATCGAACTGAACAGCCACCAGTACGGCGGCTCGCTGAAGTGCCTTTCGATGATGGGCGGCAGTTCGCCCTACACGGTCTACCTGCGTACGCGCGGACTCAAGGACGACAAGGAGGACAGCTTCTCCTTCAACTTCGACGCGGCGATGGGCCTCAGGTCGTGGATACGCGACAGGCCGCAGAAGCTCAAGAACTGCGCGATCCAGCTCGGCTACGACCTTTGGAAGCGCGACGGCAAGCCGCTGCCTCCCGTGGGCGGCATCGTGTCGCGTCCCGCCGGCTGGGCCGACGACAACGAGCGCCTTGCGGGCATCGAGCGTGCGCATGCCCTGGCGGCGCGTGCCCTTGAGATCTGCAGCGACGGGCTGAAGGACTGCACCGACGAGGAGGCCCGCCGCGCGTTCTTCAACGTGCTGTGGCGCCTTTCGCGCGCCTGCACCTACCGCGCCGAGCAGGCCGATCTCGCCGGCGACGCCAATACCGCCATCGAGGAGTCCGATCTGGCGGCGAAGCTCAACGACGTCAACGAGACGTACAAGAGCATGATAAAGAACATCCGCCAGCAGAGCGACCGCATGAGCCAGACGCTGACCACGCGGGAGGGGCTGCAGCTGGCGCTCGTCCGAGCCGACTTCTCGATGGGCAAGATGTACGCCGAGACGATCCTCGCGGCCGAGCCCGACAACGCCGACGCCAACTTCGCGATGGGCATGTACTATCTCAAGGAGAACCAGCTGACACGCGCCGAGGAGTATCTGAAGCGCTGCCTCGTCCGCAAGCCGAACGAGCCCGCCGTATACAACAACCTGGCGATGATCCAGCTGACGCTAGGCAAGCTCGACGCGGCCGAGATAAACGTGCAGAAGGCGCTGAAGCTGATACCCGGCTCGGCGGCAGTCATCGATACGCAGAAGGCGATCGAAAAGGCCCGCGAGGCAAAGGCCGCGGGCAAGGGTCGGTAGTAAAAGCCGGATCCAGATCGACTCAGACCTTTGGCAGCAGGGCGAAACCTGCTGCCAAATCTTCATCTGTAGGTATGACGTCGCCCATCTCGCCGTCGTTGAACTTGGCGTAGGCGGTCATGTCGAAGTAGCCGGTGCCGGTGAGGCCGAAGACGATCGTCTCTTCGCGGCCTTCCTCCTTGCAGCGGAGGGCCTCGTCGATCGCTGCTCGGATGGCGTGCGACGACTCGGGAGCCGGCAGGGTGCCTTCGGTGCGGGCGAAGAGGGTGGCGGCCTCGAACACCTTGGACTGCTCGACGCTCTTGGCCTCGAGCATCTTCTGGTCGTAGAGCTCGGAAATCAGCGAGCTCATGCCGTGGTAGCGAAGCCCGCCGGCGTGGGAGGCCGAGGGAATGAAGTTCGCGCCGAGGGTGTACATCTTCGCGAGGGGACACACCCTGCCGGTGTCGCAGAAGTCGTAGGCGTAGCGTCCGCGAGTGAGCGAAGGGCAGCTGGCCGGCTCGATGGCGATTATGCGGTAGTCGTTCTCGCCGCGAAGCTTCTCGCCCATGAAGGGAGCCATCAGGCCCGCCAGGTTCGAGCCGCCGCCCGCGCAGCCGATGATCACGTCGGGCTTGACGCCGAGCTTGTCCAGCGCGGCCTTGGTCTCGAGGCCGATTATGGACTGGTGCAGGCAGACCTGGTTGAGCACGCTGCCGAGAAGGTAGCGGGCGTTGGGCAGCTTGAGCGCCGTTTCGACGGCCTCGGAGATCGCGCAGCCGAGCGAACCGGTGGTTCCGGGATGCTCCTGGTTGATGAGGCGGCCGATGTCGGTAGTCATCGAGGGCGAGGGCGTGACGTCGGCGCCGTAGGTTCGCATGACCTCGCGGCGGAAGGGCTTCTGCTCGTAGGAGCACTTCACCATGTAGACGTGGCACTTGAGGCCGAAGAACGCGCTGCCCATCGAAAGGGCGGTGCCCCACTGGCCGGCGCCGGTTTCGGTCGTCACGTCGGTCAGGCCCTGAGCCTTCGCATAGTAGGCCTGGGCGATGGCGCTGTTGAGCTTGTGCGAGCCGGACGTGTTGTTGCCCTCAAACTTGTAGTAGATCTTCGCCGGGGTGCCGAGCGCCTTTTCAAGGAAGTACGCGCGCACGAGGGGCGAGGGACGGTACATGCGGTAGAAGTCGCGCACCGCGTCGGGGATCGGAATGAAGGGGGTGTCGTTGTCGAGCTCCTGACGGACGCACTCCTTGCAGAAGACATGCTCGAGCTCTTCGGCCGTCACGGGCTTGAGGGTCGCGGGATTGAGAAGAGGCGCCGGCTTCTTCTTCATGTCGGCGCGCACGTTGTACCACGCGTCAGGCAGTTCGTTCTCGGTGAGGTATGTCTTGTAGGGTACGTTGTCCATGGGGAGCTCCGACGCCTTTTTTCTGGTGGGGCTGCCGGGAATCGAACCCGGAACCTACGGTTTAGGAAACCGTCGCTCTGTCCAGTTGAGCTACAACCCCTCAGGTGCGTTGGCGTGTATTATATCAAAGTTTGCCCTGCTTCTTCAACTGCCTAATTTGATCGCGCAGATAGGCCGCCCGCTCGAACTCAAGATTGTCGGCCGCGACGAGCATGTCGCGCGTGAGCTCCTCGAGCAGCTGGTCGCGGGTCGCCGCGCCCGGCTCGAGCACCGGGGCCGCCGAAACCTTGCCCGCCTTGAACACGTAGGCGGATTCGTTCATCTTGCGCTTGACGGAGCGCGGGGTTATGCCGTGCGCCTCGTTGTAGGCGATCTGCTTGTCGCGGTGCGACTTCGTTATGCGCAGGAGGTCGCGTATCGCGTCCGTCTTGTGGTCGCAGTAGAGTATGACGCGTCCGTTGACGTGGCGGGCCGTGCGCCCGGCAGTCTGGACGAGCGAGGTGGTGGACCTCAGAAAGCCCTCTTTGTCCGCATCAAGTATGGCGACAAGCGCGACTTCCGGTATGTCGAGGCCCTCGCGCAGAAGGTTGATGCCGACCAGAACGTCGAAATCTCCCTTGCGCAGGCGCTGCAGTATGGCGACGCGCTCAATGGCGTCGATGTCGGAGTGCAGGTATTCCACGCGAATCCCCGCATCGTGCAGATAGTGGGTCAGGTCTTCGGCGGAACGCTTCGTGAGGGTAGTGACGAAGGTGCGGTCCTTCGCCTTCGTGACCTTCGCGATTTCGGCTATTAGGTCGTCGATCTGGTTCTTCAGCGGACGAAGCTCTATTACGGGGTCGAGTAGTCCAGTCGGGCGTATGACCTGTTCGGCGACGGTCTTCGACTCGGAGTATTCGTAGTCGCCGGGCGTGGCCGAGCAGTAGACGATCTGCTTTACCTTGGCGTTGAACTCGTCGAACTTGAGCGGACGGTTGTCCTTCGCGCTTGGCAGGCGGAAGCCGTAGTCCACGAGCTTCGTCTTTCGCGCCTGATCGCCGTTGTACATGGCGCGAATCTGAGGCACCGAGACGTGACTTTCGTCGATTATCGTCAGGAAGTCGTCGGGAAAGTAGTCGATCAGGCATTCTGGTGCGGAGCCAGGGGCGCGTCCTGTAAGGGGCCGGGAGTAGTTCTCGATGCCGTTGCAGTAGCCCAGCTCGCGTATCATCTCGATGTCGTACTCGGTGCGCTCCCTCAGGCGCTGCGCCTCGAGCAGCTTGCCCTTCGACTCGAAGAACTTGAGGCGCTCCGCAAGCTCGGCCTCGATTCGGGTGAAGGCGGCCTCGAGCTTGTCCTTGCCCATAACGAACTGCTTGGCGGGGGTGACTACTGCGCTCGGCAGGGCTACGCCCAGCTTGCCGGTCAGCGGGTCGAGCTTGTGTATGGCGTCTATCTCGTCTCCGAAGAACTCGACTCGTATGGCCTCGGTTTCGTAGGCGGGGAATATGTCCAGTATGTCGCCGCGCACCCTGAATGCGCCAGGGGCGAAGTCGAAGTCGTTGCGGGCATACTGAGCCTCGACAAGCTTTGAGATGAGGGCGGAGCGCGATATGGCCTCGCCGTTCTTGAAGCCGACGGCCAGGTTGCGGTATTCGTCGCTCTCGCCAAGGCCGTATATGCAAGAGACCGAGGCGACGACTATGACGTCTCTGCGGGCGATAAGGGCGTTTGTCGCGGCCAGGCGGTAGCGCTCGATCTCCTCGTTGATCGAGGCATCCTTCTCGATGTACGTGTCGGTCTGGGGTATGTAGGCCTCGGGCTGGTAGTAGTCGTAGTAGGAGATGAAGTATTCTACGGCGTTCTCTGGAAAGAACTCCTTCAACTCGGCGAAGAGTTGGGCGGCGAGGGTCTTGTTGTGGGATAGTATGAGCGTCGGACGTCCCCATTTCTGTATGAGGTTGGCCATTGTGAACGTCTTGCCGCTGCCGGTAACCCCCTGCAGAACCAGCCGGTTTTCGCCGCGTTTCAGACCGTCGTAGAGCGCGGCGACAGCCTCAGGCTGGTCGCCGGTAGGCTTGAACTTCGACTTTAGCTTGAACACCGATTCCATTGACGAACATTATACCATTATTGAACAATGGACGCAATTTTGGTATTATGTTCGCGTGAATTCCATCGCCAAAGCCTTTGGTACGGTCGCGGCCGTGTGCTGCGTGTCGTTTGCCGAATGCGCCGAACCGGACGAAATCGTCGTGCGGATCGACCTGGACGCGATCGCAGAGATCGCGCCTTTGGCATTGCAGGCGTTTGAGATTCAGCAGAGGGCCCTAAGGCGCGAGGCGGAGCACAATGCGATACTGGCGAAGAGGGGCGTAGTCGAGATCCCGCCGTGCAGCGCCCAGCGATATACCGTTGACATGGCCGGGCTCGCGAACGGCTTTTCGTTCGATGAATGGGGAGAACTGTATATCGACAGGCGGTTCGTTTCGCCCGACGAAATGAAGGTCGTCCACGAGATAGAGCGCTGGATAAGGCGGCATTTCCCGACCAAGGCGAACAAGGTGAGGGTCCCGCGCACGGCGACCGGCAAGCAGGGGGTGCCGGTGTTCCGCGGCTTCGAGGATGCCCGCTACCAGAGGCATGATGCCCTGATACAGCGGCTTGTCGACGAATTCAACGCCAACAAGGCGCAGTGGTGCGGCGGAACAACCGCCCAGGCGGCGAAAATAAGTGATCTTTCGCCGGCCATGGTCAAGGCGCACATGATCGAGGAGTCGGGCGGCAACGGACCTACCTCGCTCGCCGCATGGAAGGTTGATCCTCTGCAGGTGAACGTTCCGGGCGACTGGGGCGCCGAAAAGCAGAAGGTCGGGCTCTCGAAACCGTCCCGCCGCAACGAGGGTACGGCCGAGGGCAACATAAGGGCGGCGATAAAGTACCTTGCGCGAAAGGGCTTCGGCGCATCTGGCCAGCCGGCAGCCATGCGAAAGGCAGGCTATTTCGACGGATGGCCCACGGCCCTCAGGCGCTACAACGGACGGCGCGACCGGACGGCCACCGACCGCTACTACAGCGACGAGTATTCGGCAAAGATCATCAAGCGGGCGGAGAACCCGAGCATGTTCGTGCCAATAGAGACAAAGCTTAAAAAGAAGAGAAGGTAGGAATGCAAGACTTCAAGACGCCGCCTCACAGCATTGAGGCCGAAAGAGCCGTGTTGGGCTCGATACTGCTGGATACGACAAGCCGCAACGGCGACCGCGTGATGGACCTGTGCCTGACTGGAGGGCTGTCCGCCGAATCGTTCTTCGACCCGAGGAACCGCGAGATATACGCGACAATGCTGGACATGAACCGCGCGTCGAAGCCGCTGGACATGGTGACGCTGATGGAGACGCTGAAGGTCTCCGGGAAGATGGAGGCCATAGGCGGGGCGGCGTATCTTCAGGCGCTCTACGACCAGACGCCGACCACGGCGCATGCCGAATACTACATAGGCATAGTGCGCGGCAAGCATCTGAGGCGCATGATGATAGAGCGGGCGACGAAGGTCGTCGAGAACTGCTTCGACGAGGGGCAGAACCCCGATCCCAAGGCCGTGCTGGGCGAGGCCGAGAAGTCGTTCCTCGAAATCGGCCTGAAGGGCGAGGCCACCAAGCCGTGGCCCACGGCGATAGAGGAGAGCTTCCGCCGAATCGACGCCATGTTCGAGTCGAACGGCACCACTTTCGAGGGGCTTTCTACGGGGCTGACCCATCTGGACGAGAAGCTGCAGGGGCTGAAGAACGCCGAAATGATAGTCATTGCGGCGCGTCCTTCCGTCGGCAAGACGTCGCTTGCAATGAACATAGCCGAAAGCTGCGCCTTGGGACAGGATCTCAACAACATTCCGGTCAAGTGCGACGGCGGCAAGAAGCATCCCGTGATGATATTCTCGCTCGAAATGCCGGTCGAAGCGCTGACCAAGCGCATGATCGCGGGCAGGGCGCGCGTAAACATGTGGCGGCTCAACCGCAACCTGTGCGCCAAGAGCGAGAAGCAGATGCTGTCGAACAACCTGTTTCAGGCGGTGAGCGAGCTGAAAAGCGCGCCTATATATGTGGACGACACGGCTGCGCTCGACATCATGGACCTTCGCGCCAGGGCTCGCCGCGCCAAGAAGCAGTACGGCATCGAGCTTATCGTCATCGACTATCTGCAGCTCTGCACATGCCACGAGGCGGCAAGGCAGGGTAGCCGCCAGATAGAGGTCGGCATGATCTCGCAGCAGATAAAGGCCATGGCCAAGGAGCTTAAGATACCTGTGATAGTGCTGTCGCAGCTTTCGCGCGCCAACGAGCAGCGCGGCGACAAGGAGGAGAAGCCCAAGCTGTCCGACCTCAGAGACTCCGGCGCCATCGAACAGGATGCAGACGTCGTGTTCCTTTTGAGGCGTCCGTCGCGCACGGCGAGCTCCAAGGACGCCGGAGACGAGACTCTCGCGATAATCGACGTCGCGAAGAACAGAAACGGCGAGACGGGAGAGGTCAGGGTCAACTTCTTCCGCGAGTACACACGCTTCGGCGACCGCGAAATAGAACGCAAGGGCGTGGAGAACATGATGACCTCCGAGCCGCCGCCGGACCATCCTGAATATGTCGAAGACCCCATGTTGTGACGAAAGGACTCGATTATGAGTGAAGAACTTTGCAAAAAGGCAGTTGAAGGGCTCAAGAAGCGTGGCTTCGAGTCCGTTTTCGTGAAGACTGCGGCGGAAGCCGCCGAAATCGTGATGAAGGAGGCCGAGTCGGCCGAAAGCGTCGGCTGGGGCGGCAGCGAGAGCGTAAAGGCTCTGGGCGTGCGCGAAAGGCTTGCCGAGGCTGGCAAGGAGATCCGCGACCACGAGCTGGTCATGGACCTCTTTCTGCTGAGCGCCAACGCCCTCACCGCCGACGGACGCATCGTCAACATCGACGGACGCGGCAACCGCGTTGCGGCTTCCATCGCGGGGCCAAAGAGGGTCGTGTACGTAATAGGGCGCAACAAGATAGTCGAAGGCGGCATAGACGAGGCGATTGCTCGCATAAAACGCGAGGCGTGTCCGCCGAACTGCCGCAGATTGGGCAAGAAGACGCCCTGCGCCGCCACAGGCAAGTGTGCAGACTGCGATTCGCCCGACCGCATATGCAAGGTTACGGCGATATTCGACCGCAAACCGACGGGAGTTTCGGCGCTGGCGATAGTTGTGGACGAAGATCTCGGCTATTGATCTCCGATTGCGACTATACGGAGGCGGACGGATTTGGTATAATACTCTCCCGGCTGCGGCCAAGGTAATTTGAAAGGCGACAGATGAAGAGACCAGACGTTGATAAAGTTCTGATCATCGGATCAGGCCCGATTGTGATCGGGCAGGCTTGCGAATTCGACTATTCCGGCACACAGGCATGCAAGGCTCTCAGGGCGTGCGGATACAAGGTGGTTCTGGTCAACTCCAACCCGGCGACGATAATGACCGATCCGGTGATGGCTGATGCGACCTATATCGAGCCGCTGAACGAGGCGAGGCTTGAGCAGATAATCGAAAAGGAGCGCCCAGACGCCATATTGCCGAACCTTGGCGGGCAGACTGGCCTCAACCTTTCGATGGAGCTGGCGAAGAAGGGCATTCTCGACAAGTACGGGGTTAAGGTTATAGGCGTCAACCTTGACGCCATTGAGCGCGGCGAGGACCGCGAGGTCTTCAAGGCGACCATGCAGAGCCTTGGCATAGAGACGCCGAAGAGCGGAATCGTCCACTCGGTGGAAGAGGCCGTATCGCTGGTTGAGAATGAGATCGGCTACCCTGTGGTGGTGCGTCCGGCCTATACGATGGGCGGAGCGGGCGGCGGCTTCTGCTACAATGTAGAGGAGTTGAGGACGATCTGCGCGAGGGGGCTCGACGCCTCGCTCACCCACCAGTGCCTGATTGAGGAGTCCATCCTCAATTGGGAGGAGCTTGAGGTCGAGGTCGTGCGCGACTCGAAGAACCAGATGATCGCCATCTGCTTCATCGAGAACATCGACGCAGTCGGCGTTCATACTGGCGACAGCTACTGCGCGGCGCCGTTCCTCACCATCTCAAAGGAGCTTGAGGAGCGTCTGAAGCGCGATGCGTTCAAGATCGTCGAGGCCATCGGCGTGATCGGCGGAACGAACGTGCAGTTTGCGCACGATCCGAAGACTGGCCGCGTCGTGATTATCGAGATCAACCCGCGCACCTCGCGTTCGTCGGCGCTCGCTTCAAAGGCGACGGGCTTCCCGATCGCCCTCGTCTCGGCGAAGCTTGCGGCGGGCATGACGCTGGACGAAATACCGTACTGGCGTGACGGAACGCTTGAGAAGTATACGCCGAGCGGAGACTACATCGTGCTGAAGTTCGCGCGCTGGGCCTTCGAGAAGTTCCGCGGCGTCGAGGACAAGCTTGGCACCCAGATGAAGGCTGTCGGCGAGGTCATGTCGATCGGCAAGACGTACAAGGAGACCTTCCAGAAAGCCATTCGCGCGCTTGAACGCGGCAGGGCTGGGCTCGGCTTTGCGAAGGACTTCTACGAAAAGTCCCTCGACGAGCTGCTTACGATGCTTGCGGTGCCGAACTCTGAACGCCACTTCCAGATGTACGAGGCCTTGAGGAAGGGTGCGACGAACGAGCAGATCTTCGCGAGGACCGGCGTGAAGGGATACTTCGTCGACCAGATGCGCGAACTCGTCGAGGAGGAGGATCTTATACTGCAGCACAAGGGCGGGTTCCTGCCGGACGACATGCTCGTTCAGGCCAAGAAGGACGGCTTCAGCGACAAATACCTTTCTCAGCTGCTTGGCGTTCCCGAGAAGGACATACGCGCCCAGCGCACTGGCATCGGCTGCGTCGAGACGTGGCACAAGGTTCCGGTCAGCGGCGTCGAGAACCAGGCCTACTACTATTCGTCCTACAACGGCGAAAAGAGCGAGGTTCCCGTCTCCGCTAACAAGAAGAAGGTGATGATACTTGGCGGCGGGCCCAACAGGATCGGCCAGGGCATCGAGTTCGACTACTGCTGCTGCCACGCCGCGATGGCCATGCGCGAGATGGGCTACGAGACGATAATCGTCAACTGCAACCCCGAGACGGTGTCGACCGACTACGATACTTCCGACAAGCTCTACTTCGAGCCGGTGACTCTCGAGGACGTGCTTCAGATCTACGAGGCGGAGAAGCCGGAGGGCATCATCGTGCAGTTCGGCGGGCAGACCCCGCTCAATATTGCGCGTGGGCTTCAGGAGGCCGGATGCCGTATTCTCGGCACGTCCGTCGATTCGATCGACGACGCAGAAGATCGCGACCTCTTCCATTCCATCATGACTAAGCTCGGCATACCTATGCCGGAGTCGATGATGGCTAGCGACTTGGATGGCGCGCTGAAGTGCGCGGAGTCTCTCGGCTATCCGCTTATAATCCGTCCTTCGTTCGTGCTTGGCGGCCGCGGCATGGAGGTCATATACGACGAGATAATGCTTCGCGAGTATGTCGCCAAGGCCGTCGGCGTCACGCCAGACCGTCCGCTTTACCTCGATCGATTCCTGTGCCACGCGCTGGAGTGCGAGGCGGACGCGCTTTCCGACGGCAAGGACGTGTTCATTCCGGCCATAATGCAGCATATCGAGCTCGCCGGAATCCACTCTGGCGACTCCGCCTGCGTGTTGCCGCCCGAGGGCATCCCCGAGGCGTGTCAGGCGACCATCCTCGACTATACCCGCCGCATCGCGGACGAGCTCAAGGTCGTTGGCCTCATGAACATGCAGTTCGCCATCGAGAACGACAAGGTTTACGTCATCGAGGCGAATCCGCGTGCAAGCCGCACCGTTCCTCTCGTCTCCAAGGTCGCCGGCATACAGATGGCGCGGATCGCGACCCGTCTCATGCTGGGCGAGACCGTCGCCTCGCTCGGACTCGACAAGAAGCGTACCATACCGTATTTCGGCGTTAAGGAGGCGGTGCTGCCCTTTGAGAAGTTCCCTGAGGTCGATCCAGTGCTTGGCCCGGAGATGCGTTCGACCGGCGAGGTGCTCGGTCTTGCAGAGTCGTTCGGCCTTGCGTACTACAAGTCTCAGGAGGCCGCAGGGCTGCCGCTTCCGACAGAGCGCGGCAAGGTGCTTGTCTCTCTCTCCGAGAAGACCGACGATGTCATCGCCGCCGCGATGCAGCTCGTCAAGCTCGGCTTCGAGATCGTCGGAACGGAGGGCACGGTCAAGTATCTTTGGGAGAAGGGCGTAGAGGCCATGATGGTCGCGAAGATCGGCCAGGGCCGCCCCGACGTTCTCGACATAATCAAGAACCGCCAGGTTTGCCTCGTCATCAATACGCCGTCCGGTCGCCGCGATTCTCGCGCCGATGACAGCCGCATACGCCAGGCGGCGATCAAGTACAAGATTCCGTACCTGACGACGGTTGCCGCGGCGAGGGCTGCCGCGGAGGGCATTGAGGCCGCGATGAGCGGAAAGGGCGAGGTGCGTAGCCTGCAGAGCTATCATGCCTCTATCTCGTGAAATTTTTGTATAATACAGACATCAAAGAAAGGATTCAAAGCAAATGAAGATTCTTGTAACCGGAGGCGCCGGATTCATCGGAAGCCACACCGTGGTCGAGTTGCTCAACGCCGGTCATGAGGTTGTGATCGTCGACAATCTCTGCAACAGCTCGAAGAAGTCGCTGCTTCGCGTAAAGAAGATCACCGGCAAGAAGCCGAAATTCTATTGCGTCGACATCCGCAACGAGAAGAAGCTCAATGCCGTTCTCGACAAGGAGTGCCCGTTCGACGCGACGATCCACTTTGCTGCGCTCAAGGCCGTCGGCGAGTCCACGAAGATACCTCTCAAGTACTACGAGAACAACCTTGGCGGAACATTCACCCTGCTCAAGTGCCTCGCGGCCCACAACTGCAAGAACATCGTGTTCTCCAGCTCCGCGACGGTCTATGGCGATCCTGCGTCCGTGCCGATCCGCGAAGACTTCCCGACGCCCGGCTGCACGAACGCCTACGGTTGGACGAAGCTCATGATGGAACAGGTCTTCAAGGATGTCCAGAAGGCCGATCCGGAGTGGAATGTCATCCTTCTCAGGTACTTCAATCCGATCGGTGCTCACAAGTCTGGCCTTATCGGTGAAGATCCCGCCGGAATCCCGAACAACCTTCTGCCCTACGTCGCCCAGGTCGCGGTCGGACGCCTGCCGGAGCTCAACGTGTTCGGCAACGACTACCCGACGGTGGACGGTACCGGCGTGCGCGACTTCATCCATGTCGTCGATCTCGCTGTCGGCCACCTCAAGGCCATTGAGAAGCTTGAGAAGGAGCCGAAGCTCGGCCTTAAGATCTACAACCTTGGCACGGGCAACGGATACTCGGTGCTGCAGGTCGTAAAGGCTTTCGAGAAGGCTTCGAAGCGCAAGGTTCCATACAGAATCTGCCCTCGCCGCCCTGGCGACATCGCCGAGTGCTGGGCAGATCCTTCGCTCGCCCTCAAGGAGCTTGGCTGGAAGGCCGAGCGCGGCATAGATCAGATGTGCAAGGACGCCTGGCGTTGGCAGAAGAAGAATCCGTACGGATTCAACAAGCCCAAGAAGGCGTGAACGTACTCGACTACATAGTAGAAGGACTGGAGGCCGAGCTTGCGCTTGAGCGCGAGCTCGGCGTCCGTATTGTTGAGTGCGACAGGTCTCTGCTTTCGCCTTTGGAGGCGGCTTCTCCAAGCCCGATTCCTGCTCCAGCGCCTGCGGCTCAGCCACGTCCCGAACCAATCTCGGCGCAGAAGACTCCGCAGCTGGATTTCGTGTTCCTTCACGACAAGCCATTGACCGCCGGAGGCGTCGAGATGATGGCGAAGATTGTTGCTGCACTTGGCAAGACGATGTCCACCGCACCTGTTGTGGTGGATGGCGAAAGGCCTCTCGCCAAAGCCTACATCGTGCTCGGTTCGCAGGCGCTGAAGAAGTGGTTCCCCGGAACGAAGGCCGCCCCTGGGCAGTGGATTGCGGCGTCTGACGCTCCAAACGTGCTGGTCACATATTCTCCAAGCTACATTCTGCGCTTCACCCAGGTCACTCCGGCTGTGCAGAAGATCAAGAAGGATATGTGGGCGGCGATAAAGTCGGTTTTGAACAGGGTAGGTGCATGAAAGCCTGGTTGCAGCGCGTAACCGAGGCTTCGGTTGCAATAGACGGTGAATGTGTCGCCAAGATCGGCAGGGGATTGCTTGTGCTGTTGGGTGTAACGCACAGCGACACCGAGGCTGCCGCAGACAAGATCGCTGAGCGTATACCAGTTCTGCGCATATTCGAGGATGACGAAGGCCACACCAACCGGTCGCTTGAGGATGTCGGCGGCAGCGTAATTGTCGTCTCGCAGTTCACGCTTTATGCGGATACCGAACACGGAAGGCGTCCCGGCTTCTCGAATGCCGCCAGACCCGAGCTCGCCGAACCGCTTTATGAGCGTGTGGTTGTGAAGCTCCGCGAAAGACTGGGTTCCGAAAGGGTTGGCACGGGACGTTTCGGCGCCGATATGAAGGTAAGGCTTTTGAACGATGGACCTTTCTCGCTGGAGCTTCTAGCGTGAGGATATTTCGCAAGGAGACTACGGTTTCGACCAATCTTGACGCCAGAGAAGGCGTGCCCGGCGATGTGTTTGTCGCCGAACACCAAAGCGCGGGTAGAGGACGGCTCGACCATACATGGCTTTCGGCGAAGGGTGAGAACCTGACGTTTTCCGTCGTGCTGGCTGGTGCCGACAGGTCGCTTGCAGAAATCGCAACATTACCGCTTGTCGTTGGTCTTGCCGTCATCAAGGCGCTTGGTCGGTTTGCGCCGCTTGCCCTGAAATGGCCGAACGATGTTCTAAGCGACGGCAGAAAGCTAGCCGGCATACTCTGCGAGCGTAACGGCGACAACGTGATAGCCGGCATAGGAATCAATGTCAACCAGACGTCATTCCCCCCTGAAATTGCGGCGCGAGCCACCTCTCTTGCGGCCATTTGCGGCAGAAGGTTCAACCGCGAGGAAGTGCTGTCCGATGTGCTTGAATCGCTCGACCGTTGGCACGGCAAGTGGCTGGCGGATGGATTCGCCTCTCTTCATGGCGATCTCGCAGCGGTAGACTGCCTTAGGGGCAGGACTGTATGCGTGCGTCAAGTCGATGACGACACAGCCCCTGTTTCCGGCTTTTGCGGCGGGATTGCCGAGGATGGTTCGCTGATCGTCGGCGGCAGACCTGTCTACGCCGGTGAAGCACATATAGGAGGATTATGATGGATACGTTTGGAGAATATGCGTTCCAGGTGAGATCGTATGAATGCGGACCTGACGGCTACGCGACGCTCGCCACCATCTGCAACTATCTGCAGGAGGCCGCATCACTGAATGCGGAGTCCCTCAAGTTCTCGAAATCCAACTTCGAGGCGGCTGGAGAGAACATCTCGTGGGTGCTTACGCGCATGAGGGTCAGGATGTCGCAGTATCCGAGGTGGGAGGATGCCGTAAGCGTCCTGACGTTTCCGCGTGGCGGTCGTCGAATCACGGCCTGGCGCGATTTCGAGATCAAGGCGGCTGACGGCAGGGTGCTTGGCGTCGCCACATCCGAGTGGATGCTGATAGATCTTGCGAGCAGAAAGGTTGTGCCGATACCTGAGAGCGTGTTCGATCTCGCAAATACAGTACGCGAGCCTGTCCTGGGAGCCGATCCCTGGACGCTTCGTTTGCGCTTCCCTCAGGAAGGCGCCGGCGAGAGGTTCGTCTTCAAGGCGCAGAATTCGCACATCGACCTCAATGGCCATGTGAACAACGTGCACTATGTCGAGTGGCTTATGGAGCCTTTGCCAGGCGTTCGCCCCGCCGAGTTGGAGATTGTCTTCAGAAGCGAGACATTTGCTGGCGATGAGGTGGTTGTCGAAGTGGCTGGGGGAACTGCTTCGGGCGAGCGATACCATAGAGTCGGCTCTCCCAACGGACAGGACCACGTTGTCGCCAGGACGGTTGCGTCTTGAAGCTTGATGTCATATACGAGGATGACGATATAGTCGTCGTCAACAAGCCGGCTGGCGTATATGTGCATCCCTCGCCAAGGCACGAGAAGGGGACTCTTTCGGATGAACTCGTCAGGCGCTTCCCTCAGATGCGTGATGTCGGCAGTGTCGAGCGTCCCGGAGTCGTGCATCGCCTAGATGCCGACACCAGCGGCGTGATTGTTTTTGCGAAGACCAGGCGGGCCTATTTGAAGTTGAGGCAGTCGTTTGAGAGCCACAAGGGAATCCGCAAGACGTATTTGGCCGTCCTGCATGGTGCGCCAAAGCCGCCGGCAGGAACCCTGAATACGACGATCGGGCGAAAGCCATGGGATGCAAAGCGCATGGCGGTCAATGTGCCTGACGGCAAGCCTGCCGTCACCCATTGGACGGTGCTGGAGAAGCGCGGAGGCCTTGCGATCGTAGAATTCGTGATCGAAACCGGGCGCATGCACCAGATACGCGTGCATGCGGCACATCTGGGGCATCCCGTAGTAGGCGATCCGCTCTACGGCGATCAGTCTAAGGACCGTCATCTGCCTTTCAAGGTGCAGCGTCATCTGTTGCATGCGGTGCAGCTTAAGTTCGACCACCCGGTTACAGGCAAGACGATGTGTTTTGCGGCTCGTCCGCCGGACGACATAATTTTCGCCTAGCCCCCCCCCCCCTTGTGCTCATCGGATAGATATGGTATACTATCCTCATTTGACACAAAAAAGGAAAATGTCAACCATGAAAAAACTGATCCTCACAGTCGCTGCCATGATATCCGTCTGCTCCGTGTATGCGGCCGGATTTGGTATTTACGAGGCTTCTGCGCGCGGTAACGCGCTCGGCGGCGCTCTCGTCGGTTCAACGCGAGACGCTTCAGCCGTCTACTACAACCCGGCGAATATGACGGAAACGACCAACGTGTCATTCATGGTTGGTGCGTCATTCATCAATCCTTTCTGCGATATGAATGTCGACGGCGTCAAGCAGCAGAAGATGAACTCCGGCTGGTTTGCGGTTCCTACCTTCTATATGATCGTGCCGATTTCTGAGGATTGGCGCTTCGGTCTCGGCGGCTACAGCGAGTATGGTCTCGGCACCAACTACGGCAACTTCTGGGCGTTGCAGAACGATACGATCGAAACTACGATAATTCAGTATACGCTCAACCCGAATATCTCATACAAGATTACTGACTGGTGGAGCATCGCCGGCGGTATCAAGATGAGCTATATCTCGTTCAACAGCAAGAGCCATCCGTTCGCGCCCGCGTTCTCGTCTGTCGAAGGAGAGCTGGATGGCCATGACTACTCTATGGGTTACAACTTCGCCACCGACTTCAGGGTTCTCGATAATGTGACCTTCGGTCTCGTGTACCGTTCTCAGATCAGGCATGACATCAAGGGTGATTTCAGCATGCCTGGAACGCTGCTTGGTCCTGGCTTTGCCTATGTTCCGGCCGGTGCCAATCTGAATCTGCCGCAGTCCATAACTGGTGGTATCAACTGGGATGTCACCCAGAGATTCCGCCTCGGTTTCGCAGCAACGTGGACGCAGTGGAACAGCGTGCATGACATCAAGTTCAATATGGATCCCTATTCCAAGACGGAGCCCCTCAACTGGCGCAATGCGTGGCGCTTCGGATGGAGCGGCGAATATGATCTTACTGACGATGTCGCCGTCCGCCTCGGCTATGTGCATGACCGCGACCCTTCCAGCAAGTATGGTACGACGATGCTTCCTCCCGGCGATCGCCACATCATCGGCACTGGTCTTGGCTGGAACATTACCAAGAATATCCGCTGGGATATCGGCTACAACTTCATCATAATGCACAGTTCGGAGCGTACGCTTGATGTGGTGAGGTACACACCTACACCTCCTACGGTGACAGCCACACCCACGAAGATGCACTACAAGAGCAACAACTCCTTCTCGCATATCGTCTCGACGACGATCAGCTATTCGTTCTGATGGCCAAGAAGCATGCGATAAACCACAAGGAGCGCAAGCGCGAGATTCGGGCGGTGGGGCTTAGGCTCTTCGCCCGGCTCGGTTTTGCCGCCGTCAACTTCGGTATGATCGCAAAGGAGTGCGGCATCGCCCGTACTCTTCTATACACGTATTTCAAGGACAAGCGGGCGATATTCAACGAAGCGGTCAGAGAGGCCACATCGTCGGTTGAAGCCCAGTATCGCGAGATAATGCGGTCTCGCCAGTCGGCTGACGCCAAGCTGCGCCAGCTTTGCATTGCGGTTTTCGCCATGCTTTTCGACAATAGGGACTTCCTTTGCGTCATAGTGGATTTCCTCTGCGAATTCCGCCGCAAGGGCCGTATACCTGTCGACAACATAATGCGCCATACCGTGGGTCTGAAGCGCATCATACATTCGCTTATCGTCGAGGCCAAGCACCGCGGCGAGTATGATTCAGCCATAGATCCCAACCGCGCAACGTCGCTCCTTTATTCCCAGTTTGAGGTCGTCGTGCTGCGGATAGCCGTCTCAGGCAAGGCCGAGATATCGGATTCGATCGACAAGATGAACTCGATTCTGCTGGCCTTTCGTCCTCAAGACGGGGTGCTCCGCCACTTCAGCTGATTGGCGGGGAGGTTTGCCGCCTTCTGGCGACTAAAGACATGCGAATCTCCGATGAGACGCAGGCGGTTGAATGAGGTGGGGGAATATGATACAATACCGCCTATGGCAGAGAGTGCATCACTTGCTAACCTTTTGCTGAAGTCCGCCGGAATATACTCCGACGAACAGCTTGAGCGTATCGCGAACGGCCGGGCTTCGAGTCCCGGAATGGGGCTCGCCGAAGCCGCCGTAAAGTTCGGCGGTCACAAGGAGCTTGAATTCCTTGCGGCGATAGGCAAGGTGCTCGGTCTCGAGGTCGTCGATCTCGAGCATCGCCAGCCGAATCCAGATGCTCTGACAAAGCTGCCGGCGAGTGCTGTCTACCAGTACAACGTGCTGCCTTTCTCTGTCGGCGAGGGTTCCCTTACCGTCGTGACGAGCGATCCCTTCGACACAAAGGCGACGGATGGGCTGAGGCTCATCTCGGGCGGTGTCATAAAGACTGCCCTCGCGCCTAAGGAGGATGTCGAGAAGGCCGTAAAGAAGTACTACGGCGTAGGTGCGGACGCGATCGAGAAGATGATCGAGGACGGCCGCTACTCTGTTGACGACGATATCGGTGCGATGACGAAGATCGACGTCAACGAGATGGGCGAAGAGGCTTCAATCGTCCGCTTCGTCAACCAGATCATCGCCGAGGCCGACAGGCAGGGCGCGACCGATATCCACATCGAGCCGCAGGAGACAGAGCTGCGCATTCGCTACCGCATAGACGGCATGCTTCACAAGGTCGACGTGCCGCCGCAGCTGAACCGTCTAAAGTCCGCCATCATCTCGCGAATAAAGGTCATGGCCAACCTCGATATCGCCGAAAAGCGCCTGCCGATGGATGGCCGAATCGGCATAAGGATCGGCGGACAGGATATCGACATCCGCGTATCCACCATGCCTGCCGCCTACGGCGAATCCATTTCGCTGCGTCTTCTCGCGAAGAGCGGCAACTTCGTAAAGATGGACGATCTCGGCTTCAACGAGCGCGACTATGCTGTCGTCAGCAAGATCATCCACAGGCCCAACGGAATCTTCCTCGTGACCGGTCCGACGGGTTCCGGCAAATCGACCTCGCTTTACTCATTCCTCTCCGAAGTGAACAAGATTGATGTTCGCATAATGACTGCGGAGGATCCTATCGAGTATCACATGGCGGGCATCAACCAGGTGCAGATGCAGGCAGATATCGGCATGACTTTCGCGAGAGCCTTGCGCGCCTTCCTGCGTCAGGACCCCGACATCATCATGGTCGGCGAAATCCGCGATCGCGAGACTGCCGAAATCGCGATCAACGCGTCGCTCACCGGTCACATGGTGTTCTCAACCCTGCATACCAACGATGCGGCTGGCGCGTTTCCGCGACTCATCGACATGGGTGTGGAGCCGTTTCTCATAGCGTCCGCAGTCGCCGGCGTGATGGGCCAGCGCCTGTGCCGCCGCCTTTGCCAGAACTGCATGCGCGAGGTTCCTCTCGACATGAAGTACTACACGCTTGACGTTCCGCCCGAGAGGCAGTCCGTGTTCGAGCCGGTGGGTTGCGACCTTTGCACGCGCACCGGCTACAAGGGGCGACGTGCGCTCTTCGAGGTGCTTGACGTCGATGAGGATATCGAGGGCGCGATCGTTCGCCGCGAGAACGCTACGCAGATCCGCAACATAGCGCTTTCGAAAGGCATGAAGACGCTGCGCGAGGATGGCTGGGCGAAGGTGTTCAGGGGCGTGACCAGCGTCAAGGAGATAATGCGCGTCACCGAAGATCAGTGACGGCTCTCGCCAAACCACGGCAATTTTTGGTATAATTATCGCAAACAAAGGAGGAAGAAAATGAGAGACTTGTTCATTTGCTGCGCTGGCGGACTCGGACGCGAGGCGGTCTGGACGATTGAGCGCATAAACAAGGCGGCGCAGCAGCCGCTTTGGAATGTGGTTGGCTTCGCCGACGACGATCCTGCCAAGGCCGAGGGCAACTTCGAGGGCTATCCTCTGCTCGGCAGCATCGACAAGGCGTCGCGCGACTATCCCGGAGCCTCCGTCTTCATCGCGATCGGCGACAACAAGCTTCGCGCCGAGATTTACCGCAGGCTTCGCGGTCATGACTTTCCGGCGATCATCGATCCTTCGGCCCAGGTCTCGCCGACCACCGAGTTCAAGCACGGCACCTACGTCGCCGCTCAGGCGGTTGTGTCTGTCGGCACCGATCTCGGCAAGTTCGTGATCGTCAACGCCCGCGCTGGCGTCGGCCACGATTGCGTTGTCGGCGACTTCGTCCAGATTTCGCCCGGCGTTTCGATCTCCGGCAACTGCAAGATCGGCAACAACGTGCTGATGGGTACGAACAGCTGCACCGCGCCCCACATGACTGTCGGCGACGATGCGGTCGTCTGTGCCGGTACACCCGTCCTCAAGGATGTCGCGCCTGGCGCCACGCTTTCGCCCTTCGGTTCGCTCAAGGCGTGAAGTGGTTCGTATATAACCTGCTCTTCGGAGTGGTGTGGGTCTTCCTGCTGCCGGGCTTCCTGATGAGGATGTGCCGGCGCGGGGGGTACCGTGCCAGGATGGGCGACAGGTTCGCCCTGTATCCCGCCGAAATCCTCGCGAAGATACGCTCGGCGAATCCAGTGCCCAAAGGCGGCGCGGCCAAGATGGACTCGTCTGGCCATGAAATCGCGCCGCCCCTCGAGTGGGTGTGGATACATGCCGTATCCGTCGGCGAGGTTCAGGTCGCTGGGCAATTGATGCGAGAGTGGCGAAAGGCCGAGCCGTCGGTTCGCTTCTGCTTCTCGACTACGAGCTCTACCGGCTGGAAGATGGCCGAGCGCGAAGTGACCGAGAACGACGTGCTGATCTACAATCCGCTCGACTTCCCGAACTTCGTGAAGAGCGCGCTTTCGACTATACGCCCCAGGGCGGTGATACTTACCGAGTCCGAGATATGGCCGGTCTTCATTCGCGCCGCCGCCAAGAGGGGAGTTCCGCTCTTCCTGATAAACGCGAGAGTCAGCGACCGCAGCGCCCCGCGCTACAAGCTCGCTCGCGGATGGTTCAAGGATGTCTTCAGCTGCTTCGCGCGGATCTTTGCGCAGTCCGGTCTTGACAAGAGCCGTCTCGTTGCGGCCGGCGCTCCGTCAGACAGGGTCGAGGTCACCGGCAGCTTCAAGTTCGATGTCGCCCGCCGCAACGAGGCGAAGGAGGCAGAGCTGCGCGGCTGGCTCTCCGGCGTCAAGACTCGCATACTGCTTGGCGGCAGCACATGGCCCGGCGAAGACGAGGTGCTTCTAAGGATCGTAAAGACCCTCGACGATGCGACGCTCGTTATCGCGCCTCGCCACTTCGAGAAGGCCGACGCCGTCGAGGCCAACATACGCAGCGCCGGTTTCGAGTGCGTGCGCCGCAGCAGAGGCGACTCGGCGCCCGGCGATCCGGATGCCAAGGCCGTCTATCTCGCCGACACGACTGGCGAGCTCATGGGGCTTTACGGAATCTCCGACATGGTGTTCGTCGGCAAGTCCCTATGCGAGCACGGCAGCCAGAACATGATCGAGCCTTGCCTTTGCGGCAAGCCCACGTTCGTCGGCCCATATACCGAGAATTTCCGTCCCGTGATGAGCGATCTCGAGGAGGGCGGCGCGATTGTTCAGGTTCCAGACGAAGCCTCGCTCGCCCGTGAGATTTCGCGACTCTGGGGCGATGCCGCCGAATCCGCCGCCCTCGGCAAGCGCGCCACGGCCGCCGTGTTGCGTCGTCAGGGTGTCGTGGCCAAGTGCATTTCGGAGATCAGGGAGACCCTCGCGTGAAGAATCGCGGCTGGACAGTGCTGCTCGTCGTTTCGCTCGCGGTTGCCGTATGCGTAGTCGCGAATGCTCTTTTTGGGCTCAAGCCTGAAGAGGTCAAGTCGTCCGAGTCGAAGACTTATCCTTGCGTGAAGATCGCCTCCGCCTACATGGCTCTCGTCGAGAATCCCCGCGCCAAGCGCGTTCTCCTGCTAGGCGAACACGCCGGAGAATACAGCGACATATTCATACGCGCCGGTCTAGAGTGCGCTACCGAGGCGAGCGGAGAGTTCGACATTGTGTTTGCTTCTGGCGCTCGTCCCGACAAGCTGGAGCGTACGGCTCGCCGAGTTCTCAAGCGTAACGGACTCTGGACCGAATGCGTCGACGCCCGCGAAGGCACTGTCGGCGAATTCAAGAAGGTCCTTACGTCTCTGCCAGGCAAGTGCGTTCATGTCTGGATGCCCGGCGAGCTGGACTGGCTCGTCACCGCTCGTTCCGGCGACGTCAAGCCTGAGCTCGATGATATGATGGACCTCTTTACCCGCGAGGATGCGTTCGTCGACATCGTGGCCGCCAAGTGCGATACGCTGCCTGTCGTCTTCGCGAGCTACGCCGGAACGCGCGAGGATGTTCTGCCTGCCTTCGAGGGTAAGTCGCCCGATGTCGCCTTGCGGCCTGAGAACTTCATTCTCCGCAAGGTTCCTGAAATGGACTGGATCCTCACGGACGGCGTCGACGACGACATCCGCGAGAGCGTAATGCACGAGATACGGTCGATGCAGATCGTGCGGCGCATAATACTCGTCGGCGTAATGCAGGCCGAACGCGGCGAGGAGGAGAAGTCCGTCGAATCGTGGGCTAAGGCCGCGCTGAGGAGTCCCGGCGATACGATGCTCGTTGAGAGGCTCGACCGTCTTTCCGTCAACGCCGAGGCGTTCCTCAAGCTCGGCAAGGCCGCAATGGCCGCGCGTTGCTACGATACGATGGCGCAGATAATGCCCAACGATCCGATGCCGGTCTACAACTACGGCATATGCATGCGTCAGCTCGGCGAAGAGGAGATCGCCAATCTCGCCTTCAAGCATGCCGACGAGCTTGCTAGGGCCCAGATGCCGCCGGAGCCAGAGGAATAGCGAATGAAGTCGAAGGGCTTGAGTCTCGTCAGTGGCGGGCTAGATAGCCAGCTTGCAGTTCGTGTGCTTCAGAGGGCCGGAGCCGAAGTAGAGGGCGTCACTTTCGCTACGCCGTTCTTCTCGTCCGATGCCGCCAAGAAAGCCGCAGCCGCCCTCGGCATAAAGCTTCATGTGATCGATTTCACCGACGACGAAATCGCCCTGATCGAGAATCCTCCGCATGGCTTTGGCGGGGCGATGAATCCGTGCATCGACTGCCACGCTACGATGATCCGCCGTGCTGGCGAGCTCATGACGCGCCTCGGCTACGACTTCGTCGCGACCGGCGAGGTGATGGGGCAGCGTCCGATGAGCCAGAACAAGCAGTCTCTCGGCGTCGTCGAGAAGTCGTCGGGGCTTAAGGGTCGCCTGGTGCGTCCGCTTTCCGCGAAGCTGCTCGAGCCGACCATACCCGAGCTTGAGGGACGTCTCGACCGCGAGGCGCTTCTCGACATATCGGGACGCTCCCGCGAAAGGCAGATCAAGCTGGCCGCCGAATTCGGCATAACAGACTATCCGTCGCCAGCCGGCGGCTGCAAGCTGACCGAGGACGGCTTCGGACGCAAGCTCAAGGACCTTCTCGATCACGAGGGGCTTCGCAACCGCCGTCTCGTCGAGTTGCTTCTCATCGCCCGCCGCTTCAGGTTGCCTGACGGCAGCGGCGTTATTCTCGGCCGCGACATGAACGACAACGCGGTCCTGAAGGGCGAGGGCGCGAACGGCACAATCGTCGCGCCTGTGAACTGCCCAGGGCCGACGGCTCTCATACCTGTCGTGAAGAGCGAAGGCGACCTCAACCTTGCGGCGGAGCTTGTCTGCGCGTATTCAAAGTGCGACAGGCTCGAAGGCGATATCGTCCTGAGGGTCGGCGAAAGCACCCTGTCCGTGCCCCGCCCGTACAACCGCGACAAGTTCAAGGCGTTTCAGATATGCTAGAGTCGATAGCCTCCAACCTCGATGCGATTGCGGCGCTCGCCCCGACATGGGGATACGTCTTCATATTCCTCTTCATGGCCATCGAGTCGAGCTTCATACCTTTCCCAAGCGAAGTCGTGATGATTCCGGCCGGCTTTCTTGCAGCTCGCGGCGAGCTTGGCGCCGGCGGCCCCGTCGCCTGCCTCTGCATCTCCGTCGCCGTCGGCGTGCTCGGCTCTCTCGCCGGTGCCTTCGCCAACTACTATCTCGCGCTCTGGGTCGGCAAGCCGTTCCTCGAGAAGTACGGCAAGTGGTTCTTCATCAAGCCTGAACCTCTCGCCCGCGCCTGCGAAGTCTTCAACCGTTACGGCGCCGCGACAACCTTCGTCTGCCGCCTCGTGCCGGTCATACGCCAGCTCATATCCATACCCGCCGGAATCTCGCGCATGCCGCTCGGCGAATTCACTCTCTTCACCGCTCTCGGCGCCGGAATTTGGTCGGCCATCCTCGCAGTCGTCGGCTTCTGGCTGGGACGCTCCGCCGGCGACATATCGTATCTCGAGCTTGTCGCTCGCGGCAAGGAGATGTCGTCGGCCCATCTGCCTCTCGTAGTCGGCGGGGCCGTCGCGCTTGTCGCGATATATCTTCTCGCGTCCAAGCTCGTCATGGGGAGACGCCGTTGCTGCTGAGAGTTTCACATCTGCGCGTGGCCTTCAGGATGGAGGGCCGCCTCTCCGTGCCTGTCCGCGATGTCTCGTTCGAGATCGACCGCAACGGACGCGTCGCGCTGGTCGGCGAATCCGGCAGCGGCAAGAGCCTCACTGCGCTTGCGATCGGCGGCCTCGTGGACCGCGCCGAGATAAGCGGCTCGATCGAGGGCTCGCCGCGCCTCGCCTACATCTTCCAGAATCCGATGCAGTCGCTCAATCCCGTGATGCGCGCCGGCCGCCAGATAGACGAGGCCCGCCGCACGTCGCGCACTGTGCGCGAACTGCTGTCGAGCGTCGGCCTTTCGCCTGACGCCGAGGCGAAGTATCCTTGCCAGCTTTCGGGTGGACAGCAGCAGCGCGTGATGATTGCGATGGCCTTGGCCGCCGAGCCCGACCTGCTTATCGCCGACGAGCCTACCACCGCTCTCGACGTGACGACCCAGAAGGAGGTTCTCGACCTCATCGACCGAATCGCCGACGAGCGTTCGATGGCCGTTCTCCTCATTACCCACAACCTTGGCCTCGTCGCCGAGCACTCCCGCGAGATGAACGTAATGTATGCCGGCGAAATCGTCGAGCGCGGACATGTCGCCGACGTGCTGGGCAATCCGCGCCACCCCTACACCAAGGGTTTGATCGCCGCCGTCCCTCGCCTCGATGCGCCGAAGGACGCTCCGCTTTCCGACATCCCCGGCACTGTTCCTCCGCCTTGGGACTGGCCCTCGGGCTGCGCGTTTCATCCGCGCTGCCCCTACGCGAAGCCGGCTTGCGCCGATCCCTCGTTCACGCGCTGCCCCTGCCTATGACCGGAAGGACGGCTCGATTCCTGTTGTCGATTGCCGTGTTCGCGGTGGCTGCCGCGCTTTTCGCGCCGTCCATAGCCCCGACCCACCTCGGCCTCGACGACTGGGGCTACACATACGGCTGCGCGTTCGTCAAGGATGGACTCTCCCTCGCCAACGTCGCCTCCGCTTTCTCGACCTTCGGACACGGCGGAATATGGATGCCTCTCACGTCCATTACCTACATGGCGGATATTTCGCTCTTCGGCGCCGGCTGGACCGCCCACCATGCCGTAAACGTCGCTCTGCACGCTCTGACTGCGGCAGTTCTCTTCAACTTGCTTGTCGCCTTGCTTGCGCGCCTTCTGCCGGAAGTCCGCAGATCGCACCTTCTTGTCTGCGCCTTGGCCACGCTCTTTTGGGCCTGCAACCCCGAACGCGCCGAAGCCGTCGCTTGGATAGCCTCTCGCAAGGAGGAGCTTTGGTCTCTTCTCGCTCTCTTGGGCGTCGCCTCCTGGGTTCGCCACATCGAGAAGGGCGGCCGTCTTCACTGCTTCCTCACGCTCGGCCTCTTCATTCTCGCCTGCCTCGCCAAGCCGACCGCCGTATGCTTTCCTCTCCTTGCCGCCGCAGCCGAAATCTTCATCGCCGGCTCGCGCCCACGAATCGTCCGCTACATTCCCATGCTGACAGTCGCCCTGGTTGTCGGCGTGATCGCCTTTGCGACTCAGATGCATCCGGAGGGCATGGCCTGCGTCGAACTTTACACGGCTCCATTCTGGTGGCGCCTCTTGAATGCCGCCGTCGCTACGGGCGTCTACATTCTGCACGCTTTCGTTCCCTACGGCGTCTACACCGATTGGCGCGAAATTGCCGGCGGCTGGCCTCTCTGGTCCGCCCCGGCCCTGGCGACGCTCTCCATTGCGATAGCCGCCTTTGCCTTCGCATTGCGCCGCGCATCCGACGCGCGCCTGAATCGCACCCTGCTTTTCGCCGCGGCATGGTTCGCGATCTCCCTGCTGCCTGTGCTCGGCATCTTCGGTTCGACAGGCGACAAGGCTCTCGCGCCCCGCTACACATATCTGCCGACGATGGCTTTCGCGGCGCTTCTTGCGTATGGCGTCGCCTCGATCTCGCGTAGGCGTCTTCGCTTTGCGGCCTGCTTGCCTACCGCTCTCTTTGTCGCGGTCGAAGCCGCAATATCGCTCCCCGTAACGCGCTCGTACGAAAACGACCGGACGATGGCGGTGCGCACCCTTGCTTTCGATGGCGACAACTGGCGTGCGCTGAGAACTGTCGGACGCGACCTCGCGACGCGCCAGGGCCGCATGGACGATGGCATAGCGATGATCCGCCGCAGCCTTGAGATACGCCCAAGCCAGATAACGGTCGATACTCTCGCATATCTTCTCGCCTGCCGTGGCGCGGACGGCGACTTCGCCGAAGTCAGGCGCCTCGCAAAACCTGCCGCAACAGATCATCGCCTTGATAAAGGTGGAATGCTCTTGGATGCGCTGGGCACGGTAGCGATGCGTGAAGGGGACTGGCCCTCAGCCGTACAATTCTACTCTGCCTCCATCTCGGCGCCGAACAGGTCATATCCAAATCTCTACACTATGCTGAATCTCGGGCTCTCGCTCGCCAACGCCGGCAGAGATCAAGAAGCCGCGCAAGTTCTCAGGCGACTCGCCGCAACAGCTCAGGGAGGCGTCCGCGAAAGGGCGATTGAGTCCCTAAAAACCATCGATGCGGGAATTTCGACGCCATTTGAGTGGAAATAGCATAAACTTATATTGCAGTTTATTGCGCTATTTCGGTTGTTTCAGTTAGATACGAACGAAAGTTGGGAATAAATGCAAATCCCCCCTTGCGTGGAGGGGGGCGGAAATGGTATACTATGCCCTCGTTCGCCCCGGAAGGGTTCGGACGCGATCTTTGAAAACCGGGAGTTGGAGAT
>JAFPUH010000018.1 GCA_017395505.1 Kiritimatiellia bacterium | reverse complement strand
TTTACAGGTATGAACTTCTTATACTATCTCAATCCCACTCCGAATGATCGCAATCTGGAATGGGATATGAAGAATAACCTTTGCGAAAAGCCGCTGCGTATGGATTATGAGCCAATTGGAGTGCGGTATAGGGAACCATGATTAGTCCACGAGGGATACAAGGTTCTTGTCTAATCGGAATTTGGTAGACTATGCTGCTGTCGCTTCTCAACAGAATGGCGAGGGATCCGGACTTTGTCCCTGCTCCAGAACCTGAATCCACGAAACTCAACGCCAGGGTCGGCAGAAGGAGAAAAGCGGCGTAGAATCCCTGTTCGGGTGCGGTTTCTCCTCCCTTCCTCCTTCCCCCCTGCACCCCTCATCCTTCTTCCTGTCTTTTCCATGTGCTGACGCGCCTGGGATAAAATTCCGCACCCTAAGACAAAGCCAGAAAATTTCATTTGAAATTTACAGTTGCTGTCCCCATGGCAATCAGGTGAAGGATTTGCCGAACCACTTGAGCGAATGCCAGCGGCGGGTAAGAATCACGCCGCGGATGTTTTCGTCGAGCAGGAAGCCGATCCAGACGCCGATAAGGCCAAGTTTGAGGGGTAGGCCCAGAAGACAGGCGACGCCAACGCCGACCGACCACTGGATCGTGACGCCCACCACGACAGGATAGACCACATCTCCGGCGGCGCGGAGGGTTCCGCATGCGAAGATGTTCTTGACGCGGCCAATCTCCAGTATTACGTCCAAGGCAAGGATAATCACGCCTGTCCGTATTATAGTTTCGTTGCTTGTGAGCAGCGGCAGAATGAAAGGTCCGGCAATGGCTAGCGCCGCCGAGCATGCGAGCGTTATGAGCATCGAGCGGTGCAGGAAGAACGATCCCAGAAGATATGCTACGCGGTAGTGCTTCTGTCCGACGAGGTGTCCGACAAGTATGTCTCCGCCTTGCGTCGCCGCTATGCAGAATAGAAAGACGAACATTATCAGGTTCGAGCAGTATGTCTTAGTGGCGAGGGCTTCCGTGGAGATCTTGTTGATGAAATATATCACGGCAACCTGGCTCAGGCAGTACGAAAGCTCCTCGCCGACCGCCGGCGCACCGACTGTAAGAAGGTTCTTCAGCTCCCGCCAGGGGAAGGGCCTGAAGAACGAGAGGGGGTATGACGGGATGTGGCGAGCGGTGTGGACGGCTGCGAGAAGCAGGAACTGGACCGTCCGCGCGAACGCCGTCGCCCAGGCGGCCCCCGCGACGCCCATTGCGGGAAAGCCGAACTTTCCGAAGATCAGGACGTAGTTGCCGACGGCGTTCAGCACATTCGCCAGAATGTTTATGGCCATCGGCTCGACGACTTTGCCGGCCGAACGCATCGACGCGCTCAAGGTAAGCGAAAGGGCGGGGAACATGGCAAGTGCGCCGACGATCTGAAGATATGTCACGCCAGGCGGCAAGGTGTCGGCTCTCAGCCCCATCGCCAAAAGCAGGGTCTCGGCATTGAAGTGGAGCAGCGCGCTCGCGGCCACCCCGACAAGCAGGTTGAGCGAAAGCGCAATCGCCACCGTCTGGACGAGCCGCTGGCGCTGTCCGGCGCCGAAATACTGTGCGCAAAGAATTCCAGCGCCAATTGAGAGGAACTGGTAGACCAGGAACACGAGGTTTACGAGCTGATTCACCATGCCTACCGCCGCCACAGGCCCGTCGCCGCAATGCGAAAGCATAACGGTGTCGACAGCGCCAACGAGCATGACTAGGGCGATGTCGAAAAAGATGGGCAGCATCAGGCGCGCAAGACGCGCCCGAAAGTCTATTGTAGGATGGTTGCCTGTTTTGCTCATTTGGCGGGTTGATAGTTTAGCATGGCGCTATGGGCATGTCAACCGGCGTCAAGAAACTGACCGTCCGCTGACCCTCATTTATGGTATAATATATCGAACATGAACGAACAGACGGAATTTTTCAAGGTTGACGGCGCGAAATGCGTCAAGTGCGGATTCTGCGTGCGCGACTGTGCCTTCAAGGCGCTCAAGACCGGCGATGACGGGCGGCCTGCGCTCGCCGACGCCGCGAAGTGCATGCGCTGCCAGCACTGCTTCGCCGTTTGCCCCGTGGGCGCGATATCGATCGACGGGCACACCGCCGCCGAGGCTCCGGTCCTGCGCGATTTGGCCCTGCCGTCCGCCGAAAGTGTCGAAAACTGGCTTTCGGTGAGGCGCTCCATCCGCCGTTTCGCCGATGCCGACGTGCCGCGCGACAAGCTGGACCGCATACTGCGCTCGCTCGGCAACGTGCCGACCGGCTGCAATGCGCGCTCGCTCACCTTCACCTGCTACCCCGACCGCGAATCGATGGACCGCTTCAGGGCGAGCTTCATCCACGCCATCGAGAGCCACCGCGACGGCACAAAGCTGCTGCCTCGCTGGCTCGCGGTGCCGGCGATACGCATGAGAAAGGGCGGCGAAGACCTCTTCTTCAGGGGAGCGAGCGGAATGGTGATAATATCGTCCGACGAGACGAACGCCGAGGTTACGACGCCCCGCGAGGATGTCGCCGCCGCATGCGCATATTTCGAGATGCTGGCGCAGGCCAACGGATTCGCCACCTGCTGGTGCGGATTCCTGAAGCTTGTTCAGGAGGCCGTGCCGGAGCTGCTGGAGGTTACGAGCGGCATCCGCCGCACTACGCCGTTCTACGCGATGCTCTTCGGCATGCCCGGCATAAGGTATCAGCGCGGAGTCGTCCGCGAGAGCTACGCAAAGGTTGACTACAGATGAAGAGAATACTGCTTTTCCTCATAACGAACATCGCCGTTCTGCTTACGCTCGGCATCGTGGCGAACGTGCTCTGCGTCATCGTCTCCGGCACTACGCTCGAGCAGGCGATCGGCCCGGAATATGCGTCGCTCGCCGTGTTCGCGTTCGTCTACGGCGTCATAGGCGCATTCATCTCGCTTCTCATATCGAAGCCGATGGCGAAGTTCGCCTGCGGGGCGCGCACCATAGACGGCTCGGAGGGTCCGGCCGAGCGCTGGCTCGTCGAGACCGTCCAGGATCTCGCGCGTCGCGCCAATGTGAGGACGCCAGAGGTCGCGATATACGAGGGCGCGGCCAACGCGTTTGCGACCGGCGCGTTCAGGAACAGCGCGCTTGTCGCCGTCTCCACCGACATAATGGCGCAGATGAGCCGCGAGGAGCTCAGGGCGGTGCTGGGCCACGAGATGAGCCACGTGGCGAACGGCGACATGGTGACGCTGACGCTCGTGCAGGGCGTGTTGAACGCGTTCGTCATATTCTTCTCGCGCGTCGTGGCCCACATCGTGGCCAACGCCGGCAACGGGGAGCGCCGCCGCTCTTCCGGCGGACTTTACGTGGCGCTCGTTTTCGTGATGCAGCTCGTGCTGGGCATCCTGGCCTCGCTCGTGGTCTACGCTTTCTCGCGCCGCAGGGAATACGCGGCTGACGCGGGATCGGCGCGGCTGCTTGGCACACCCTCGCCTATGATCGCCGCGTTGAGGCGGCTCGGCAACCTCAAGCCGGGGGTTCTGCCCGATTCGCTAAAGGCTATGGGCATAGCGGAAGGCCGCGAGAGGACGTCCATCTGGTCCACGCATCCTTCGCTTTCCGACCGCATTGAGGCGCTGCAGAACCTGCCGCCAATGGCGCTTGCCTGACATGCCGCACGAACTGCTCATAGTCGACGACGAGCGAGCCATCCGCGAAGGGCTCAAGCGTCTGCTTTCGGCTGAGGGCTTTTCTGTCAGAACGGCAAAGGACGGCGACGACGCCCTCGCCGCGTTCAGGGCGCGTCGTCCCTCGCTTGTGCTGCTTGACGTAATGATGCCCAAGCGCAACGGCTTCTCGGTCTGCGGCGAGATACGCAGCATAGACCCGATTACGCCCATCGTTTTTCTCACGGCAAAGGACGGCGAGGCGGAGCAGGTGCGAGGCTTCGGCCTTGGGGCCGACGACTACATATCCAAGTCTGCGGGCGATGCGGAGCTTCTGGCCCGAGTGCGGCGCGCCGTCGAGCGCGCCGCCGCCTACGACAGGCGGGCCGAGGCGCCGGAGTCTCGCCGCCGTGAGATAGGGTCCGCCATCGTGGATTTCGATACGCTTGTCGTGCAGAACGAGACCGGCACGGAGCGCCTCACGAAGACCGAGGCCGATCTGCTGTGGCTGCTCGTTGTGGAGCGCGGCAAGTCGGTGCCGAGCGACGAGATGGTTGAAGTTCTGAAGGCCGGTGGATTCACCGGCGACTCCAGTTCGATTTATGTTCATGTGAGCCATTTGAAGAAGAAACTCGGCAGATCTGGCTCGCTGCTGTGTTCGGAGCGCAACATCGGCTACAGGCTTATGCGGTAAATGAACCTTAAGAAATCTTAAGGTTCGCTTAAGGTTCGCTTAAGGATTCTTTTCACGGAATATGCCATAATGGTTGCGTCCTTCAGGGAGAAGGGCGAAAGGAGCAACCATGTTGGCAAAATGCTATTCGGCGGCGATTCACGGAGTCGATGCGCGCACTGTGGAGATCGAGGTGTTCTCGCATGAGGGCACGAGTTCGTTTGCGATCGTAGGTCTGCCAGACCAGGCGATCCGCGAAGCGAAGGACCGCGTATCCACCGCTGTGCGCAATTCCGGCTTTTCCAGCAAGCGCGAGTACGCCGTAACGGTAAACCTCGCGCCGGCCGACCTAAAGAAGGAGGGTCCACTCTACGATCTGCCGATTGCGATAGGTCTCATTAAGGCGACTGGCCGGTTGGGCAACGAGAATCTGGCGGACTTCGGACTCGTGGGCGAGCTGGCGCTTTCTGGCGAAGTGCGCCGCGTCAACGGCGTGCTGCCGATTGTAATGGAGATGAAGCGGATCGGCAGGAAGGCGATGATTGTGCCGGCCGAGAACATCGAGGAGGCGAGCGTGGTGGACGGCATAGACGTAATACCGGTCAAGACGCTTCGTCAGGCCGTCTCGTTCCTAAACGGAGAGATATCGATTCCTCCGGTGCATACCGACATCGGCTCGCTCGTCGCCCGCGACATGGATGGCGGCGACGACTTTTCGGACGTAAAAGGGCAGTCGATGGCCATACGCGCTGTCGAGGTTGCGGTCGCTGGGGGGCACAACGTGCTCATGATTGGCTCCCCCGGCTCTGGCAAGACCATGATCGCGAGGCGAATACCGTCCATACTGCCTCCGCTTGGCGTCGAAGAGGCGCTTGAGGTGTCGAGAATACATTCTGTTGCAGGCCTTGCGAAGGGCGGCGGACATTTCGTGACGAGGCGTCCTTTTAGGGCTCCGCACCACACCGTAAGTTCCATCGGGCTTCTCGGCGGCGGCACAAAGCCGGTTCCCGGGGAGGTGTCGCTGGCTCATCGCGGGGTGCTGTTTCTCGACGAGTTCGCCGAATTTCCGAGACAGGCGCTGGAGGTCTTGCGCCAGCCGCTCGAAGACGGACATGTCGGCGTCTCTCGCGCCGCCGCAGCACATGACTATCCCTCGCGGTTCATGCTTGTTGCTGCGATGAACCCTTGTCCTTGCGGCTACTTCAACGATCCGACCCACGACTGCAGATGCACCCAGTCGCAGATATTGAAGTACCAGCACCGCGTGTCGGGTCCATTGCTGGACAGGATCGACATACAAATAGGGGTACATGCAGTGCCTCTCAAGGATCTTCAGTACGCCTCGCGCGGAACGCCTAGCGCGGAGTTGCGGCAGGCCGTGATTCGCGCAAGGCGCATACAGTCCGAACGGTACCGCGGCATGAAGGGGGTCGTTTGCAACGCCGAGGTGAGAAGCCGCGATCTGCCCGATGTCTGCAGACTTTCGGCGGCGGCTCTGGACGAATTGAGGCGCATAATCGAAAAGCTTAACCTCTCCGCCAGAGCTTACGACAGGATATTGCGCGTCTCGAGAACGATCGCAGACCTTCGTGGCGCTGACGCAGTAGAACTCGAGGATATCCTTGAGGCTTCCGGCTATCGCCAGCTGGATGACGAAAGCCGCACATTCTGGGCATGACGGGTGTCGTGCCTTAAACAAAAACCACAAAAAAGGAGCAATACCATGAATGAACAGAATACAACGGCAGAAAACGCCGCAAAACGTGAATTCCGCCCGAACCTGCAGATGTTCCACGCAAACGGACGCGGCACCGGCAGTGCGGTCAAGATGGAGCTTCACCCTGCGCACGACGATGTCGACGGGTGCATAATGATGTCGCTGGCCAACCAGAAGTCGGTCGCTTCGGTGAATGGCGGCGTGAGAACCTTTGCGACCTTCGACTGGGAGCACAAGATAACGGTAAAGCTCGACTTCTCCGACATTTGCCAGATTCTTACTGTGCTGCGCGGCAGAAACGAATCCATCGGCGACGGCAAGGGACTATACCACAGCTCTCCGGCCGGTGCGACGAAGATAATGCTGCGGCATGTCGTGGAGCCGCGACCGATGTATTCGCTCGAGGTCTATCGCGACGTTCCGAACAAGCCCGATGCGCAATTCGGGGTGCATTTTCTCTTCAGCGAGGCTGAGGCGGACGGAATCGCCTTGGCCCTGGAGAATTCCATAGGCATAATATGCTTCGGCATCCCGAGGGTTATCCCTCGCGATACGTCCGGCTACAGGGCTCAGGTCAGGAACATGCGAAATGCGGCAGTCGCCTGACGTTAACATTGGCGTCGAGCACGGACAATGGGGCGAGGATGTTGCGGTTGAAGCCCTAAGAAGGAAGGGGTATTTGATAGTAGACCGCAACTCCCGCCCATGTCCGTGGAACAGGCGCCTTGAGATCGACATCGTGGCCTACGACAAGGAGAGCGACGCCATGGTATTCGTCGAGGTCAAGCAGCATGCCCGCCACGATCCTGCTGAAAGTCGTCTGCGCAGCATCGATCGCAAGAAGCTTTCCAACATGCGAAAAGCCTGCAATGCGTGGCGTCGCGGGAAGCGCTGGGATGGAGCATACCGCTTCGATGTTGTCGAGGTGTTCGGGCTGCCGGGCGACCGCAGACCTGAGGTCGATCATATCGAGCGCGTCGCGCTGTTCTGCGAACGCGACAGGTTCGTAAGATGGGGGTAGCGCATGAAAGTCTCTTCCGAGTGTGCCTGCCTTAGGCGCAGGCGCGAAGTTCTAACCGAACGCCACGTTCAGGCGGCATGGTACGACAGGTCCATCCGTCCCGAGGCGCTTTTCTCAAGCGATGGCGAGCGTGTGCGCGTGATACACCCCGGCAACTGGAACCTTGGCCCCGGCCCAGATTTCAAGAACGCCGTTCTTGAGGTGGACGGACGCAAATTGGCGGGCGATGTCGAGGTTCATATGGCGCCTCAGGATTGGACCTCTCACGCACACGCCCGAAATGCTGAATACGGCCATGTGATAGCCCATGTGACATGGAACGGCGGCCCCTCCCCCGAAACCTTGCCGCATGGCGCAGTTTCGATCTGGCTCGGCAGGTTTTTGTCCGCCGATCCTGGGTTTTCGCCCGATCAGATAGATGTTGCGGCCTATCCTTTCGCGAAGTTTCCAGTGCCGGACAGGCCATGTTTCGTCCGTTTCGGGCGTGACAGCGATCTGGCGGAGGCGCTTTTGCTGGATATGGGGGCGTTGCGACTTGGTCTTAAGGCGCGGCGCATCCAGCGCCTCTTGAATGCGCCGAGCCGTTGCAAGGTCGGCAGGGAGCAGCTTTTCTACTCCGAAACCATGTCCGCGCTTGGATACAGCCGCAACACGGACGGATTTCGTGCGATTGCGTCCGCGATTCCGCTTGATGTGATAAGGGCCGAGCCTTGGAACGCCGAAAGCGCGTTCTTGGTGGCTGCGCAGTGCCATTTCTGGAGGCGCGGCGGCATGAGGCCGCACAATTTTCCCGATGTCCGCTTGAGGTCTGCTGCGAGGCTGTTCGCCAAGGGAGAGATATTCTCGGTGCTGGACGAAACCGACTTCTCTCCGCAAAACTGCCGGCGAATCGTCAAGGCGCTTGCGGAAGGGGGTTTCGTGGGCAAGGGCAGGGCCGCCGCATTGATGGCTAACGTGTTTGTTCCGTTCGCCTTGGCCGAAGGACGGCTCGCCGCGCCGCCGAGGTGGCTGCCGCCGGAGGATGTCTCGGAGCCTGTGAGGCTTGCGGCGTTCCGCTTGTTCGGGCGCGACTGCAACCCTGCCTCGGCCTATGCCTCGAATGGAGTGAAGATACAGGGTCTGCTGCAGATCCACCGCGACTACTGCCTGAAGATATTCCCCGACTGCGATACCTGCCCCCTGCCGTCAAGCGAGTGCATTGCGAGCTGATAGCAGGGTATGGTATAATAGCCGCATGGAAAAGTTGATTGATGCGTTGCGTACGAGCCGTTCAACGGCTGTGCTTACAGGAGCCGGGGTCTCAACCCTGTCGGGTATACCAGACTTCAGGGGCCCGCAAGGACTCTACAAGCAGAAGGATGCAGAACGCATCTTCGACATCGACTGGTTCGATCGCGATCCCTCCATATATTATAGAGGATGCAGCGAACTCGTCTATGGTCTAGACCGTTTCCAGCCGAGCGAGGTGCATCTCGCCCTGAAGCACCTTGAAGATCTGGGTCTTCTGGACGGCATCGCCACACAGAATATTGACATGCTGCATCAAAAGGCCGGCTCAAGCCGCGTGTATGAGGTGCATGGGTCCCCGATGCTCCACCATTGCCGTCGTTGTGGCAGGTCCGCAACCTTCAAGGAGGTCTGCGCAATGCTTGTGGGTCACGAGCCTGGCTTCATCGCCCGCTGTCCCGCATGCTCCGGACCGTTTAAGCCAGACATTACTTTCTTCGGCGAGGCGTTGCCTGAAGAAGCCTTCCGTAATGCTCAAGAGTTGGTGCTGAATGCCGAAGTCATGCTAGTCCTCGGCACATCGCTCACTGTCTATCCTGCCGCAGGACTGCCCCGTCTCGCCCTCCAGAACGGGGCAAAACTCTTCATCGTGAATGCGGCTCCCACAGCTCTCGACAACTATGCCGCAGGGTGCTATCCCGATTTGAGGGAGTTTGCGACCGCTGTAAATGCGATAATATAGCGCAGTATTTGCGCTATTTCAGTTGTTTCAGTTAGATACGAACGAAAGTTGGGAATAAATGCAAATCCCCCCTTGCGTGGAGGGGGGCGGAAATGGTATACTATGCCCTCGTTCGCCCCGGAAGGGTTCGGACGCGATCTTTGAAAACCGGGAGTTGGAGAT
>JAFPUH010000003.1 GCA_017395505.1 Kiritimatiellia bacterium | reverse complement strand
GTTGACGAGCAGCTCGAAGACGTTGTCGAGCGAGGCGGAGTCGGACTGGCGGCGGGAGGCGATGTCGAGGCCGCGCACCTTGAGGGCGTTGAGGTTGCCCTTGATGGTGTTGATCTCGCCGTTGTGCGCGAGCATGCGGAAGGGGTGCGCGAGGTCCCAGGTGGGGAACGTGTTGGTGGAGTAGCGCTGATGGACGAGCGCGATCGCCGAGGCGAAGAGCGGGTCGGCGAGGTCGGGGTAGAAGCGCTCGACCTGCGGCGCGAGGAGGAGCCCCTTGTAGACGATGGTGCGCGACGACAGCGAGCAGACATAGGTGCTCTCTGTCGTCGCCTCGATCTCGCGGCGGATCTTGTAGAGGACGGCTTCGTCCGCGCAGTCGATGAAGAGCTGCCGGATGCGCGGCATCACGGCGCGGGCGTCGCGTCCGATGGCGTCTGGATTGGTCGGCACCTCGCGCCACGCCAACACGCCGCAGCCGTTCTCCTTGGCCGCCGCCTCTATCGCCGCCTCTTCGCCCACGCCGCCGAAAAGCATGCCGACGCCAAAGTCGCCGTCGAGGGAGAGCGCCTGGCGGAAGAACGCTTTCGGGAGCTGCAGGAGCAGTCCCGCGCCGTCGCCCGTCTCGGGATCGTTGCCGGTCGCGCCGCGATGCATCAGGCGCTTCAATACGGTAAGCCCCGCCTCGACGATGGCGTGGCTCGGCGTGCCGTTCAGATCCGCCACCAGTCCGACACCGCACGCGTCGTGTTCATACTCGTTCCGATAGAGCCCTTGCTGCCCGTCTGATTCTTCCATCTCTGAAACTCCTTCAAGAGATAGATAGCACACCCCGTGCCAAACGGCAAAGCAGGGCTTGTTTTACAGCCCCTGAAAGAATGCGGAGGTCCTATTGTCGGGCAGCGACAAAAAATGTAAAGAATCGGCGGTTGGGGCGTTGGCACGGGGTGTGCTACATAATAGGCAATGGACTATATAGAAAAGTGGAAGGCGGAACGCGAGAGGAATGCGTTTCTTGCGCTGGCGGACGGAACGGTGTTCCGGGGCGTGGCGTTCGGGGCTCGGCGCGATGCGCTGGGCGAGGTTGTGTTCAACACCGGCATGTGCGGGTATCAGGAGATCGTCACCGATCCGAGCTATGCCGGACAATTCGTGGCGCTTACCGCCGCCGAAATCGGCAACTACGGCGCAAACCGCGAAGACGTCGAATCGCGCGGACTCTTCCTTTCGGGGCTTGTCGTGAACGACCTCACGCCGCCGAGCAACTGGCGGAGCGAGATGTCGCTCGACGAGTATCTCGACGCGAACGGCGTGCCGGGGATAAGGGCGGTGGATGTAAGGGCGCTGACCTTGCACATACGCGAGCACGGCAATCAAAAAGCCTTCCTCTGCGTCTCTGCGTCTCTGCGCGAGGAAGAGGCTATAATGAAAGCCCGCGAATGGGAAGGGCTTGACGGACAGGATTACGCCGCAAAGGTGACGTGCGAGAAGCCTTACGTGTTTTCGAACGCAAACCCTCTCACGCGTATCGTCTGCTACGACTTCGGCGTAAAGACCAACATACTACGTTCGCTGGCGGAATTCGCGACGGTCATTGTGGTGCCGGCGAAGACGAGTGCGGAAGACGTGCTCGCAATGAAGCCGGACGGCGTATTCCTCTCGAACGGACCGGCCGATCCCGCTGCAGTCACATACGCAATCGAGAACATCCGCAAGCTGCTCGGCAAGGTGCCGCTCATGGGCATCTGTCTCGGACACCAGCTGCTGTCGCTCGCATGCGGCGCTAAGACGATGCGCCTCAAGTTCGGGCATCACGGCTGCAACCATCCCGTGAAGAACCTCGCGACCGGCAAGGTCGAGATAACGAGCCAGAACCACAATTTCGCGGTCGATCCCGCGACGCTGCCCGACTGCCTGGAGGTGTCGCACGTCAATCTGAACGACGGCACGATAGAGGGTGTCCGCCACAAGGCGCTACCGGCGTTTTCGGTGCAGCACCATCCCGAATCGTGCCCCGGCCCGCACGACAGCGCGTATCTCTTCAACGGTTTCAAGGAGCTTGTCACGAAATGAAGCGCACGGATTTGAGGAAGATTCTGATCATCGGCTCGGGGCCGATCGTCATCGGGCAGGGATGCGAGTTCGACTATTCTGGCGTGCAGGCGGTAAAGGCGCTTAAGTCGCTCGGCTACGAGGTGGTGCTTGTCAATTCCAATCCAGCGACCGTGATGACTGATCCCGACCTCGCCGACCGCACCTACATCGAGCCTCTCACCGCCGACTATCTGCACGAGGTGATCCGCCGCGAGAGGCCAGACGCGCTCCTCCCGACGCTCGGCGGACAGACTGCGCTCAACCTCGCGATGGAGCTTGAGAAGAGCGGCGTCTTGAAGCGCTACCGCGTTGAGCTGATCGGCGCGAATGCGGCGGCAATCGAACGCGCCGAGGACCGCAATCTCTTCAAGGAAGCGATGCGCGAAATCGGACTCGACATGCCGCGTTCCGGCAGCGCCCATTCGCTCGCCGAGGCGGAGGCGATCCAGGCGACGATCGGATCGTGGCCGCTCATAGTTCGGCCTGGGTTCACGCTCGGCGGCACTGGCGGCGGCATCGCGCACGACGCGGCGGAGTTTGCGCGGATCGTTGAGAGCGGACTCGAGGCCTCGCTCAACCACGAGGTGCTGGTCGAGGAGTCGCTAATCGGCTGGAAGGAATACGAGATGGAGGTGATGCGCGACAAGGCGGGCAACGCCGTGATCGTCTGCTCCATCGAGAACATGGACCCGATGGGCGTCCACACCGGCGACTCCATAACCGTCGCGCCGATCCTTACGCTCGCCGACCGCGAGTATCAGACGATGCGCGACGACTCCATCAAAGTGCTGGAGAAGATCGGCATCGAAACGGGCGGCTCAAACGTGCAGTGGGCGGTAAACCCGCAGAACGGACGGCGCATCATAATCGAGATGAATCCGCGCGTCTCGCGTTCGTCCGCGCTCGCGTCCAAGGCGACGGGCTTCCCGATTGCGAAGATCGCCGCGCTTCTCGCCGTCGGGTTTACGTTGGACGAAATCACGAATGACATCACCGGTAAGACTCTCGCCTGCTTCGAGCCGAGCCTCGATTATGTAGTCGTCAAGATTCCGCGCTTCGCATTCGAGAAGTTCCCCGGCGCGGACAGGGCTCTCGGCACGCAGATGAAGTCCGTCGGCGAAGTGATGGCAATCGGGCGCACGTTCAAGCAGGCTTACCTTAAGGCCATGCGCTCTTTGGAAGCGCCGCTTAAATACCACGATGCTGGCGGGTACGATCCGTGGTTCAAGCGCGAGCTGGAGGAAATCGAGGAATTCAGGAAGTTTCTTGTAGCCAACGATTTGGATAGCGACTTGCTGCGTCAGGCCAAGGTCTTTGGCTTCAGCGACCGGCAGATAGCTGAAGCGACAGGTCTCACCGAGAGCGAGATAAGATTGCAGCGTCTTGCGCTCGGCATAAGGCCCGAATTCGGCGAGGTCGATACCTGCGCCGGCGAGTTCGAAGCCGTCACGCCATATTACTACAGCTACTACAGCTACGGTACTAGATTGTCTAGAAGTTCTAGTGGCCCTAGTAAAACCGGCAGCGCCAAGAAGATCATGGTCTTGGGCGGAGGGCCGAATCGCATCGGGCAGGGAATAGAATTCGACTGGTGCTGCTGTCACGCGGCGTTCGCTTTGCGGAGGCGCGGCTACGAGGTGGTGATGGTAAACTCCAACCCCGAGACCGTCTCGACCGACTACGACACTTCGGACAAGCTATACTTCGAGCCGCTCACCTTCGAGGACGTGATGGAGATCTACGACCGCGAGCAGTGCGACGGCGTGATCGTGCAGTACGGCGGGCAGACGCCGCTTAATCTCGCAGAGCGGCTGGAGGCGGCGGGTGCGCGAATCGTCGGCACTTCGCCCAAGGATATCGCGCTCGCTGAAGACCGCGACTTCTTCCGTGCGCTTGTCGCCGAGGTCGGCATGCGTGAACCCGCGAGCGGCATCGCCCATTCGGTCGAGGATGCACGGCGCATCGCGGCGGAGATTGGTTATCCCGTTCTCGTGCGGCCGAGCTTCGTGCTTGGCGGACGCGGCATGGCGATCGTCTACAAGGAGGCCGAGCTTGATTCGTATGTCGCCGAGGCGGTCGCCGCGTCCGAGGGGCGTCCGATTCTGATAGACAAGTTCCTTGAGCACGCGATCGAGCTTGATGTCGATGCCGTCTCGGACGGCGAAACGACGATGATCGGCGCAATACTGGAGCATATCGAAGCGGCGGGATGCCATTCGGGGGATGCCGCCGCGATCACGCCGCCGGTCAGCCTTTCGGAGAAGACGATTGCGGAAGTGAGGCGCTACACCGAAATCTTCGCGAAGCGCCTCAATGTCGTGGGGCTCATGAACCTTCAGCTCGCGGTGAAGGACGGCGAAGTCTGGATGATCGAGGTAAATCCTCGCGCCTCGCGCACCGTGCCGTTCGTCTCGAAGGCGACGGGCATTCCGCTCGCCGACCTCGGCGCCCTCGCAATGGTGGGCGATAAGCTTTCAGGAGAAGTTGGAGTTAAGAGTTCGAGTTCTAGAGAGGATGATAAATTCCATTCTCCAACTCAAAACTCCAACTCGAACTCCAACTCGCACTACTGCGTCAAGGAGGCCGTCTTCCCGTACGTAAAGTTCCCAGGCGCGAAGATCACGCTTTCGCCGGAGATGAAGTCGACTGGCGAGGTGATGGCGATAGACTACGACCGCTTCGGCGCATACTACAAGAGCCAGATCGCCTGCGGAAGTCCGCTGCCGAAGAGCGGCAACGTGTTCCTCTCGGTGCGCAACGAGGACAAGCCCGAAGTCGCCGAACTCGCCGCCAAGCTGAAGTCGCTCGGCTTCGGCATCTATGCGACGCTCGGCACGTCGTCCTATCTCTGGAACCACGGCATAGAGTCGCGCGCGGCGTTTTGCATCTCACGCGGACGCCCCAACGCAATCGACCTTATGCGCAAAGGCGAGATAAACTGGGTCGTGAACACCTCCGAGTCGGACGGCGAGGCGTCCGGCGATTCGGTTAAGATGCGCTCGGCCGCCGTCGCCGCCGGAATTCCCGTAACCACGACGCTCGCCGGTTTCGCCGCCGCAGTCGCCGGCCTCTCCCAGCGTCACGATGAATACTCAGTCTATAGCCTGCAAGAATACCAGCACAAGACTTTTTGAGCAGCCTCGTCATAACGCTAAACACCAGCTGAAAATTTGGTATAATATAGGGCGTAATGAACGAACGATTGCTTAATCCAGACTACCGTGACATGGTCGAGTGCCTTTTGAAGGAAGGCGTAGATTTCATGCTCGTCGGCGGTTATGCCGTGGCCCTTTATGGATGGCCGAGAACGACATTCGACATTGACTTCTGGATTATGGCGAATCCCGAGAATGCCAAGGCCGTGATGCGTGCGATACGGGCGTTTGGCGCACCGTTGATGGGCTTGACCGAGGCAGACTTCCATAGACCTGGCATGGTTTTTCAGATCGGCACCGAACCGCAGCGTATCGATATAATTTCCGCAGCCGACGGTCTCGACTACGCGGACGCATCGCGCCGTGCCGTTCGAATGAATGTCGATGGTCTTGAGCTCAAGGTCATATCGATTGATGATCTGATAGTAAATAAACGCGCTTCAGGCCGTCCAAAGGACATTGCCGACGCGCTGGCGCTAGAGAAGCTGAAAGAGAGGGCCAATGGATAGGACGGCTGTAAAGATTACAACTCTCAAGGAGCATGACGAAGCGTTCTGCCTGTCGCTTTCCATTGACGAGCGCATCAGGGTTCTCGAAGAACTTAACCGCATCGGAAGACGCTCCGCCGGATATCCGGAGACACGCCTCGACCGAAGCATCGTACACGCCGCATAGTCAACCCCCTTATGCCGCTGCTCACCCGCCAGAATTGCAAGGATTGGACGCGCGATCGCATGACAATTTCAAACCTACCAAATTCGAGGGGTTTAGAAAAGACGCTCAACGAAATCGCCATCCAGCAAATGCGCATCTTGACGGGAGTCGAGGGAAGAAAGTATTTGAAATGAACCATCTAAGGTGAAAGAAATGAAAACGGGAAACAAGCATGAACAAGGCTGGGTTTACATTCTCACAAATCCTAGCTTCCGTGAGGATTGGGTAAAGATAGGCAAGAGTTCACGTCCTGTTGATGTGCGATCAAAGGAATTAGACAATACTGCAGTGCCACTTCCGTTTGAGATTTTTGCGACGCTTAAAACCGCAAAATACGAGATTGTTGAGCGTAAGATACACAAGGCTATAGATAGACTTACTGATTTAAGAATCAGGCAGAATCGAGAGTTCTTTAACATAAAGCCGCAACTTGCGCTTGAAATTCTGACTGATGAGGCTATGCTGCTTGATGATGCCGAGATTCTGCGCTATAAGGACAACAAACCGCTCAAGGATGATGAGGCCAACAACGATAAAGATGCCGAGAAGCCTCGTCGCGCAAGTTTCCGCTTTAGCATGGTAAATATACCTATTGGAGCGAAAGTAGTATTTGTTCCGACAGGTTTAGAAGTTAAGGTTGCAAGCGATAATCAGGTGGAGTACGATGGACGCATTTACAAGCTTTCTCCATTTGTTGGGACTTTCATGCCTGAAGACCAGCGTAATACGTCGGGGGCATATCAGGGGGCGAAATATTTCACGTACAATGGACGAGTCTTGGATGACATTCGACATGATGTGGAATTATCCGAAAGAGGGGAGTAATTGGATTCCTCTTGGTGTTCTGGAAACATGGGACGCCCGCTATGATTGTCTATGACGGCAGACCTTACAAACGTATTCAGTCTTCCACGACTGTAATGCCACAAGTGAGAGCACACCACCAAGTGAGAGAAGGCGGAACCGGGACTAGAAGCCGCTAGTGGATTCCGTAGCAATCGCGCAGGTCATCGCGAGGCGGTTGTCGGGGCCACTCATCAACGGACTAAACATCTACTTCCCGCTTTGCACGCCTGGCGAGGTCGGGATCCGCACCACTTGGAAGGTCTACCACGGTAGACTGGGAAATTAGGCGCGGTAGACTGGGAAGTCTACCGCGGTAGATTCGTCAGTCTGGCGCGGTAGACTTGCCAGTTAAGCGCGGTAGACTTGCCAGTTAAGCGCGGTAGACTTGCCAGTTAAGCGCGGTAGACTTCCCAGGCGACCCTGACATAAGCGCCAGCGGGTATGCCGAGGGGTTTGCGCGCTCAGCCGATAGGGGTGGTGTTCTGCGCAATAGCGCCTTTTCAAAGCGGAATTTGTAATTGATTTGCTGCCGATTGGCGGGGATGCGACATAAAATGTAAAAGATTCGTGCTTTACGGAGTTGGCACGGGGTGTGCTAATATAAGGGCAACGGGTGCGGTGGTCGCGTCCGGCGAAAGGAAAGCACAAATGACAGAAGAGACAAAGGCGGCGACGAACTTCGGCGCCGACGTGTTTGGCGAAGAGGCGATAAAGACTTATCTCAGCAAGGATACGGCGAAGAAGCTTCAGGCAACGATCCAGGAAGGAAAGCCCCTCGACCCCTCAATCGCGGGCGAAGTGGCCCACGGCATCCGCCACTGGGCGATGGACCGCGGCGCTACGCACTACACCCACTGGTTCCTGCCGATGACCGGCTCGACCGCCGAGAAGCACGACTCCTTCCTTGAGCTGAAGGACGGCGAGCCGATCATGCAGTTCAGCGGCAAGAACCTCATCGTCGGCGAGCCCGACGCCTCGAGCTTCCCCTCCGGCGGCATCCGCTCCACCTTCGAGGCGCGCGGCTATACGGCGTGGGACCCGACTTCTCCAGCGTTCATCAAGCGCCACTCGAACGGCGCTACGCTCTGCATACCAACAGCGTTCTGCGCCTACACGGGCGAGGCGCTGGACAAGAAGACGCCGCTTCTCCGCTCGATGCAGGCGCTCGACAAGTCCGTGAAGCGCCTCATGAAGCTCTTCGCGCGTCCGCCGGCCCACGTCGGCTGCACGCTCGGCGCGGAGCAGGAATACTTCCTTATAGATAAGGAATACTGGAAGAAGCGTCCCGACCTGGTGCTCACGGGCCGCACGCTCTTCGGCGCTCCTTCCGCGAAGGGCCAGCAGCTCGAGGACCACTACTTCGGCACGATCCCCGACCGCGTCCTATCCTTCATGAACGAGGTCGAGCGCGAACTCTGGAAGCTCGGCATCCCCGCGAAGACGCGCCACAACGAGGTTGCGCCCGCGCAGTTCGAGCTTGCCCCGCAGTTCGAGGAGCTGAACCTCGCGAGCGACCACAACATGCTCGTGATGGATACCCTGCGCAACGTCGCGGAGAAGCATGGCCTCAAGTGCCTCCTGCACGAAAAGCCCTACGCCGGAGTGAACGGCTCGGGCAAGCACAACAATTGGGCCGTCAACTACGGCGGCAAGAACCTGCTGGACCCTGGCAGCGACCCGCATGAGAACGCCGTATTCCTTACGATGCTCTGCGCCGTCATCGAGGCCGTCGACCGCCACGCCGACCTGTTGCGAGCCTCGGTCGCGGGCGCGGGCAACGACCACCGCCTCGGCGCGAACGAAGCGCCGCCCGCCGTCATCTCCATCTACGTGGGCGACCAGCTCGCGGAGGTGCTGGAGCGCATAGAGAATCCGAACAGCGAGATGCACGAGGCGAAGGGCATGCTGAAGGTCGGCGTCGATACGCTCCCGGCGATCCCGAAGGATGCGACGGACCGCAACCGCACCTCGCCGTTCGCGTTCACCGGCAACAAGTTCGAGTTCCGCGCGCCCGGGTCGAGCGTCTGCTGTTCGGGTCCGATGACAGTCCTCAACACCATCGTCGCCGAGGCCGTCGAGCGCATCGCGGACGAACTGGAGGCGAGCGGCACGACCGGCAAGGCCAAGCCCGGCGAGCACACCGCCGCGTTCCACAATGCGCTGCAGTCGATTCTGCAATCGACGCTCAAGGCGCACAAGCGCGTCGTATTCAACGGCAACGGCTACGAGGCCGACTGGCCGAAGGAGGCCGCGCGTCGCGGGCTCCCCAACGCGCCCGATACGCCCAGCGCCCTCGCCGCGCTCGCGAAGCCCGAGAACGTCGCGCTCTTCGAGAAGTACGGCGTCATGACGCGTCGCGAACTCGAAAGCCGCCACGAGATCTTCCTTGAGGAATACGCGAAGAAGGTGCGCATCGAAGGCGCCTGCGCCCGCGACATCGCAAGCGAAATGGTGCTGCCCGCGGTCAAGGCCGAATACCTCGAAACCGCGCAGGCGTTCGCGACCGCCGAGAAGGTCGGCGTATCTTCTGGCACTGCCGCGCTCAAGGAAAGCCTCGTCGAGCTCGGCAGCGGACTCGATGCGCTCAAGGGCGGACTCAAGAAGCTCGACGACGCCATCGACGCGAGCGACGAAGCCGCGACGCTTGCCGCGATGCAGGGCCTGCGCACGACGGTCGATTCGCTGGAGCGCAAGGTCGCCGACTCGCGCTGGCCGCTCCCGAAATACCGCGACATGCTGTTCCTCTACTAAATGTCGGACGAACTGAAACATGAATGCGCGGTGGCGCTCGTTGTTCTGCGAAAGCAGGGCGAGCACTACCGCGCGAAGTACGGCGCGGGCGACTATGGCGGCGTGAAGCTGTCGCTACTTCTGGAGAAGCAGCACAACCGCGGACAGGACGGCGCGGGCGCGGCTATAATCGAGGCGAACCCCGTGCCTGGCGCGGCGCCATACCAGATGTTCAAGTCAGCAAGCGCGACTCCGCTTGCCGATGTGCTGGGGATGCTGACGAAGCGCACTCCCAACGATGACGAGCGCGTATTCCTCGGACACTTGCGCTACGCGACCTTCGGCAAGAACGAGGAGGCGTTCTGCCATCCGTTCGTACACACGGCGAGCGAGCTCGGCAAGACGCTACTTCTCGCCGGAAACTTCAACCTCACCAACGCCGCCGATCTCTTTGAGAGCTTCAGGCGGCGAAACTGCTTTCCAGCCTCCCGCGCCGACGTATACCTCATAACCGAACTTGTCGCGCATGAGCTGGAGACCGGGAGCGAACTCGGCGCGGCGCTCGCCAATGCGCTGAAGGACGCAGACGGCGCATGGACTCTCATCGGCGCGACTGCCGGAGGCGAGGTCTTCGCGACGCGTGATCCCCACGGCATAAGGCCCGGCTGGTACTATGCGAACGACGAGGTCGTTGTCGTCGCCTCGGAGCGCGCCGCGATTCAGGCGGCGTTCGACGTATTGCCGGAGGAAGTAAAGGAGCTTCCGCTTGGCGAGGCGCTCATCGTTTCGCCGGAAGGGGATATGCGCTTCATCAGGCTCGCCGGTCCGCGCGACAGCAAGGCATGCGTCTTCGAGCGCATCTACTTCTCGCGGGCGAACGACGCCGACATCCACCGCGAACGCAAGGCGCTCGGCGCGGCGCTTGTGCCGTCCGTCCTAAAGGCGGCGGACGCGCCGCTGGAGCGCATCTTCTTCAGCTACATTCCCAACTCGGCGCGCATCGCGTTCCACGGACTCCTTGAGCGCCTCTTCAGGAGCGGCGGCGAAATCCGCTTTGGCGAGGTCGCCGTGAAGGACGCGAAGTTCCGCACGTTCATCGCGGATGCCGCGGCGCGGCGCGAGTTCTACAAGCACGTCTACGATGTCACCTACGGGCTTGTCGGCAAGGACGATACCCTTGTCGTTCTGGACGACTCCATAGTTCGCGGCAACACGATGAAGAACGCGATCCTGCCGATGCTCTCGCGGCTTGGTCCGCGGCACATTGTCGTCGCTTCGTCCGCGCCGCCGATCCGCTATCCCGACTGCTACGGAATCGATATGAGCACCTTGGGCGAGCTGGTGGCGTTCCGCGCGCTAGTGAACCTGCTTAACGGGGAAGGGGGAGCGGGCAACGGGGAACGGGAGCTGAGAAGGGCGCTTGACTCCGGTGCGCTCAATCCGCTTGCGCCGCTCTATGCGCGCTTCACCGACGAGCAGCATACGGCGGAGATTGCGCGGCTCTTGACGCCGCCCGGCATAAGCACCGAGGTGTCCGTCGTCTATCAGACCGTCGCCTCGCTCCACACCGCCTGCCCCAGCACGACCGGCGACTGGTACTTCACCGGCGACTACCCGACGCCCGGCGGATACAAGGTTCTGCGCAAAGCCCTCGAAAACTACCTCTCCAAGAGCTCAGAGCGGTCGTATTGAGCCTTGACGGCGAAGGGCGACGTTTGCTACAATGTAAACATTTGTTTACACCATGGAAGGACGCATGATCGAGTCAAAGGGCAAGAACGCCACCCGCGCGGCGATTCTCGAAGCTGCGAAGAAGCTTTTCGCGGCCAAGGGGTTCGGCGCGGCGACGGTGCGCGACATCTGCACGGAGGCGGGGGCGAACATCGCCCTCGTGAGCCGCTACTTCGGCTCGAAGAGTGAACTTTACGCCGAAGTATGCCGCTCGCTTTTCGACGGAGTCGCCGCCCCGCTCGCCAAGCTCGACGCCGGTATCGCGACCGCCGAGGATTGGCGCCGCAACGTGCGGGAGTGGATCGCCCACGCCCTGCGCCTGACATCAGCGACACGTTCGTCCGCGAAGGAGATCGTCGGCATCTTCCGCCATGAGATGTTCAGCCCGTCTCCGATGTACAAGCATCTGCGCGACACTTTCATGATGCCGGTCTTCAACTGCCTCAAGCGCCTCATCGAAATGGGCGGCAGCCGTTCGGAGGAAGAGACGCTTGCAATCATGAGCCGCATCTGGTCGCAGATTTCGTTCTACTCGTTGCCCGACGAGAGATGGCGCGCTCCATTCCGTCCCACCGGCGCCCCCAAGGCCGCATGGATTTCGCACGTGGCGGACGACATCGCCGAAGACGTCTTCCGCAAGCTTCAATTCAGAAACAAGAGGTAGGGTAATAATGAATAGATCAACCGAACCAGGCAAGTTATCGACATCGTGTAAACAATTGTTTACAGTTTCAGCCCTTGCGCTATCCGTTTTGACTGCGGCCGCCGACGCCCGCGTAAAGGTTGTTTCCCCCGAAACGCGAACGTTCGTCGAAGCGCTATCCGTCCAGGGCACGGTGCGGTCCAAGAGCTGCGCCGCGGTCTCTGCGCGCGTGGCGGGGACCATCGACGAACTGTGCGTCGAGGAGGGTGCGCCGGTTGCGCTCGGCACGCCGCTTTTCCGCATCGACCGCGCCAACCTCGAAAACGCCGTTCGCTCCAACGAAAACGACGTGCGCATCGCCGAGGCCGCGCTCTTCCAGTCGAAGGCGTCGCTCGCGAAGTCGCAATCGGACGAGGCGCGCATGACCAAGCTCGTGCTGACTGGCGCGGTATCGACTACCGACACGGAAAAGGCCATCCTCTCGGCCCGCACCTCCGAGGCGCAGCTGATGGGCGCGGAGGCGCTCCTCGCCAAGGCGCAGACCGGCCTCGCCGTCGCCAAGAAGAACCTGGCCGACTCCGAGGTGTGCGCACCGTTCGCTGGAACGATCGTCAAGAAGCTGAAGGACGTCGGAGACTACGCCTCGCCCGGAATGCCTGTCTTCATGCTCGAGGATGTCGAGCGCCTTGAGATCCGCTACACGCTCGACGCCTCGAAGTTCGCCGAAGTGGCCGTTGGCGAGACGATGATCGACGGACGCCCCGTTTCGTGGAAGGCGCCGACGGTCGATCCTGCGACGCGCTCGTTCGAGGTTCGCGTGGATGTCTCGGGCGCGGACGGGTTCTGCCCCGGCATGCTCGTCGACTCCAAGATCGTCTTTTCGTCTATTGAGTCGCTGGCCGTTCCCGCCTCGGCCGTGAACCCGAACGCAGACGGAGAATACATGCTCTTCACGGTCGAAGACGGACGCATCGTCCGCCATGCCGTCGGCTCGCCCAAGTTCTCCGGCGGCTGGTGTTCGATCGCCGGAAGCGATGTGCAGCCGGGCGCGAAGGTCGTCTCCGAAGGGATGCTCCTCGTCCACGAGGGCGATGAAGCGGTTGCTGTGGAGGATTGAGGATGAATCTTCCCGAAATGAGCCTTAAGCGTCCGATCGCGATGGCGGTCGTGATCATCGCGCTGATGATGTTCGGCGTGCTCGCCTGGCGTTCGTCGGGCGTCGATCTGCTGCCGCTCGTTGACGTCCCCTACGTGACGGTGACGGTGGTATATCCGGGCGCGACGCCTGAGGAGATCGAGACGGCGGTCGTCCGCAAGATCGAGGATGCCGTAAGCCAGGTGGACGGGCTCAAGCACATGACGGCCACCTGCGCGAACAACTTCTGCCAGGTGATGCTGGAGTTCCACCTCGACCGCGACGTTGACGTGGTGGCGACCGACGTGCGCGAGAAGATAGACCTCATAGTGAACGACCTGCCATCTGGCGCGGAGAAGCCGACGGTCTCTAAGTTCGACGTCAACGCTACGCCCGTGGTGACGATGGCGCTTACCACCGACTCGCGCGAGACGTTCGAGAGCGGCGACCTCTACGACTACGCGGACGACAAGCTCTCCAGCCGCTTCTCGTCTCTCCCTGGCGTCGCCTCTGTGGAGCTGATCGGCGGCGAGAAGCGCGAAGTCATCGTCGACGTCGACCGCCGCAAACTCGCCGCGAAGGGTCTGACGCTCGCGGAGGTCATCGACAAGGTCGGACGCGGCAACGTGAAGATTCCGTCCGGAGAAGTCGACGAGGACGGACGCGCGGAATCTGTTACGTTCGACGCCGAGGCGCGTACCCCCGACGACTTGGGCGCAATCGAGCTTGGCGCGCCCGGCTCTCGCATCTACTTGCGCGACGTCGCCTCGTTCCGCTACGGCACGAAGCGGATGGAGTCGCTCGGCTACTTCAACGGCGAGCGTGCCATCGTCATCAAGATCACCAAGAAGGGCGAGTCCAACGCGGCGGAAGTTGTGCGGCGCGTAAAGGCCGAGGCCGAGTCGCTGATGGCGACACTCCCCGCCGGAATGACGCTCCACTGGGTGCGCGACGACGGCGCCTACGTTCACGCCACCGTGCGCGGCGGCTTCGACTCCATCTGGCAGGGCATCTTGCTTACTGGACTCATTCTCGTACTCTTCCTCGCCGAGTGGTCGGGCGCGTTCGTGGCTTTCGTGTCCATCCCCGTCACGATGGTGATTGCGCTCATAGTGTTTCCGTTCTTCAACTGCTCGTTCAACCTCGTTACGATGAGCGCCGTCGGCATTTCGTCCGGCATCCTCGTCGCGAACTCCATCGTAGTCCTTGAGAACATCGCCGCACACTTTCAGCGCGGCGGCTCGGGCAGCGTAAAGGAGACTACGTCCAAAGCCGCCAGCCAGGTCGGGCTCGCGGTCTGCGCCTCGGCGCTTACGAACATCGTGGTCTTCCTGCCGATCGCCACGATGAAGACGCTGGCGGGACGCTTCTTCGTTCCGTTCGCCATCGTCATAACAGCTGCCACGTTCTCTTCGCTCTTCATCTCCTTCACGCTCACGCCCATTCTCTACGCGATGTTCGCGGGCAAGGGCCGCGGCGTAAACCGCGTCCTCGCTGTCATCCTCGCGCCGTGGCAGAAGTTCTACAACGCGTGGGAGAGGGCATACCGCATCTCGCTCTTCGTCGCCTTGCACCGTCCGCTAATCACGATATTCCTAATGTCGGTCCTCGCAGTCGCCGCCTTTGCCCTCCTCCTGCCGCGCACCCAGCTAGACTTCGTGCCGATCATGGACAAGGGTGAAATGACGGTGCGCCTGGAATATCCCGCCGACACCGCGCTTGAAAAGACTGCCGAGCGCACCCTCGCGCTGGCCCGCAAGATCACGGACGCCAAGGACGCCGTCGGCGATCCCCTCGCGCAAAGCGTGACGATAACCGTCGGCAAGACGCAGGGCGTTTTGGGCGCGGTGAGCCAGGGCTCGTATCTCTCGGAGATCTCGCTTACGCTCAAGGACATGTCGCAGCGTCGCGAGACGATCAACGACGTGGCCGACCGCCTCCGCGAAATCTGCGCCGACGAGAGGGACGTGATCTGGTCCGCGCTCGTTCCGCTCGTCATCGGCGGCAGCGCACAGTCCGCCGAATTCCGCATCCTTGGCGACGACCTCGATGTGCTCGACAAGATCGGACTCGACGTCGCCCGCAAGGCCGCGGTCGAGCCTTCCTGCGCAGACGTCGCCCACTCCGTTCGCATCGGCCGTCCCGAGAAGCACCTCGCGCCCAAGCGCGCCGTGCTGACCGACATCGGCGTCACGCCGGACGCGCTCGGCCTTTCGCTCCGCGCTGCGCTCTCCGGCATCAAATGCTCGCGCCTCACGCGCGGCGACCGCTCCTACGATGTGCGCGCGCGCTTCGCCGGAGAGGATGGATTCGACCAGGTGGACGCCCTCAACTTTCCGGGCAGGGACGGCGTGCCGTTCGCGCTCGATTCCGTCGCCACCTCGCGCCGCGTCTTGAAGCCGGTGCAGATCGTCCGTTCGATGAAGCGCCGCGCCGTCACGGTCTACGCCAACAATGCGCGCGGGTATGGACTCGGCACCACGCTCGCCGCGCTTCGCGAAGCCGCCGGCAGCCTGCCCCCTGGCTACGGCACGACGATCGGCGGCACGGCGGAGTATATGGACGAGACATTCGGCGAATTTGCGCTCGTCACATCCGTCGCGATCATCCTCACATACCTCCTGCTCGCAGCGATAATGGAGTCGTGGGCGATGCCGTTCGTGATCCTCTTCACGGTGCCGTTCGCATACCTCGGCATGCTCGTGGCGATCTGGGCGACGGGCACTACGTTCACGGTGTTCGGACTCCTCGCCGGAATCATGCTCGTGGGCGTCGTCGTTAACGCGGCGATCCTCATTGTGGACGAGCGCGGCTCCTACATGGAGCGTGGCGCGTCCGCCCGCGCGGCCACCCTCAAGGCGTCGGTGGCGAAGTTCCGTCCTGTCGTGATGAGCTGCTCTGCCGCGCTCTTCGGCATGCTGCCGATGGCGCTTGGCTCTGGGCTCGGCTCCGAACTTCGCGCCGCAATCGGCATCGGCTCCGTCGGCGGCATCCTCGTCTCGTCCGTCGTCTCGCTATACTTCATCCCCGCGCTTTGCGCCCTGCGCAAGCCAAAGGAAGACGAAAATTTGATACAATACATACAGGAATAGGCTCATGGGCAAGAAGATAGGTTTGGCTTTAGGCGGCGGCGGGGCGCGCGGGGTTGCGCACCTCGGCGTGTGGCTTCGCCTCAAGGAGCTTGGCATACCGGTCCACTGCGTGGCGGGAACTTCCATCGGCTCCATCGCCGGCGCCATCATCGCGGCCGGTCGCGTGGAAGAGACGCTCGCCTGGTGCGACGAGCCCGACTGGAAGAAGATTCCGCCGCTCATGCTTGAGACGAAGCTCTCCACCAAGGCCATTTCGTCCGGCGCGAGGATCGAGAAGCTCCTGGGCGAACTGATAGGAAAGACAGACTTTGCCGGACTCGAGATGCCTTTCGCCGCCGTGGCGACCGACCTCAACACGAGCGAGGCGGTGGTGATGCGCTCGGGGGATCTCGTCTCGGCCGTCCGCGCATCCATGTCGATACCGGGCGTGTTCCGTCCCGTGGAGCGCGAAGGGCGCGTGCTGGTCGACGGACAGCTGGTGGCGCCTGTCCCCGTCGCCGCCTGCCGCCAGATGGGTGCGGACGTCGTCATCGCCGTAGACATCAATCCGCCGACTGGTCTCGGCGGCGCAAAGCCGTTCGAGAAGATCAACATCGTCGATGTCCTCATGGGCACGCTGATGATCTTCAACTCCGAAATGACGCGCCGCTCCTTCGAGGAGGACAAGCCCGAGGTCGTCATCCGTCCAGATGTGGGCGAGATCATGGCGCTCGATTTCCGCAACGCCAACCGCATCATCGACATCGGCCGCGCGTCGGTGGGCGATGATCTCAAATCAACCCTCGCCGATTTGACGAAGGACTGAACCATCCATCTAAACCACATCTACAACAGAAAGGGGAAAACAAATGAGCATCAAGATACAGCCCGTCCGTTTCGCCGAGAACGGTTTCATGACGCGTCCGTTCGCCCTTGGCGGGGAAGGAGCGGAAGGTCTCGACCCTGCGGTAAAGTACCGCTCCTGCCTGCAGAACTGGGTAATCGACACAGGAAGCGAAGTTATCCTTGTTGATACTGGTGTTCCAGAAGACTTCCCGTTTGGCGAACCGACGGAGGACGCGACGATCTATGTCGGCAAGAAAATCAAGTCTTATGTCGATGCGCTCGCCGATCTCGGCTACAAGCCCGAGCAGGTCTCGAAGATCCTCATCACCCACAAGCACGCCGACCACACGGGCGAACTGTGCGCGTTCCCGAACGCACAGATCATCTGCTCCGCCGCCGAGGCCGAGTCGGACGAGATCAAGCCCTACAAGCCGACGGTCGCAACCTTCATGGACGGACCCTACTACGAGTTCCCCGCCTCGCAGCGCATCGCGCCCGGCGTGACCTACATCTTCGCGCCCGGCCACACCACGGGCAACTGCATCGTGGCCGTCGAGACCGACGGACTCTTCTACCTCATCCACGGCGACGTGACCTATACCGATGTCGCGCTCTACGAGAACAAGCTCTCCGTCGTGTACGAGGACAAGGCCGCAGCCCGCGAAACGCTCGACCGCGTCCGCGCCTTCTGCCGCGCCCGTCCGACCGTCTACCTCGGCACGCACACTCCCGAGGCGCTCGAGAGCCTCGCCCAGAAGCGCATCGTCGATCTCGACAATCCGCCTGCCGTCATCCCCGTCGGCGAAATCGTCTTCAAGACGCCGACCGGAAAGTACATCTGCTCCGTCTGCGGCTATGTGTACGATCCCGCCGAACATGACGGCGTCGCGTTCGAGGACCTTCCGGCCGACTGGCGCTGCCCGCGCTGCAAGCAGCCGAAGGAGAAGTTCAACCGCGCGTAAGTGAAAAGCGCCGAGGCCAATGCGAGGCCGGTAACCCCCTCACAGGCGCGGTTGCCGGTCTCGGCTTTATTATGCCCCAATCGCAGCCTTCGCACCGATACAGCCGTCGTCGCTCTGCTCGCAAGGCTTCAATCCGTCTGATTCTCCCCGGCGCCGAAGTGCTCGGGGTAGTAGTCGGGGACGCAGCCGTATTGCGGACCGCCGCAACATTCCTGGTGGCGGCAGTTGTCGCAGTCGCAGAATTTCATGCGCGTTCTCCTTTCAGCTTTCTGATTCTGGCGGCATTGGCGAGGCCACCAAGCATTGAGTTCCTGCGACAGGCGGCAAGTTGCTTGGGCGTCATGCGGCGGTTCTTGTTCTGCTCCGACCTTGTCACCCAGCGGCAGTTTTCAGGCGAGTAGCCTTTTTCGTTGTCGATGCGGTCTATGCTCAGCTCCTGCCTGTAGCCGTGCGAGAGCGCCCATTGCTCAAAGGTCCTGAAATCAAGCCACTCCGCGCATAAGTTAATCTTGAGATAATGCGGCCGATTCATAATGACCCAAGGCGATCGCTTGTATGCACGCTTTTTCATGTCCCTCCATCTTTGGCGAAGTTGGTTGCGCATCGTCATTCTCCTTTCGCTTTGAAGTGGGGACACTGCTCCGGGGGGATTGGCCTCTCTCTGAGCTGCGGCGGAATGCTCCAGTGCTTGCATTTGGGGCAACCGTCGGCGCAGAAGTTTGCGCAGCGCTCGTCGCACAGCTCCCACGCATTCGGCTCGGACAAGGCGGCCTTGAGCTTCTTTTCCGCGATGCTCTTCTTGATTCGCTCCATCTCCTCGAAGTCGCAACCCATCTGCGCTAGCCTCTGCGTCTTGTGCAGCCTGCTTATGGTCTCTGCAACGATTTTCGGCTGAACCTTGTGCCAC
>JAFPUH010000017.1 GCA_017395505.1 Kiritimatiellia bacterium | reverse complement strand
GCTGGCTCAAGACGCGCGCCTTCGCGGACGAAGCCCACGGTGACGATCATTGCTCGATGTGCGGCAAGCAGTTCTGCGCGGTGCGCACCTCGCGTCGCATACGCAAGCTCGCGGAGGGACTGAAATGAACGATTGCAGGCCATGCTGCCTGACGATCGCCGGAAGCGACTCCGGCGGCAACGCAGGCGTACAGGCGGACCTTCGCGCATTTCATGCGTACGGACTGCACGGATGCACGGTGTTCGCGGCGCTGACCGCGCAGAATCCCTTTGGCGTTTCCGCCATACACGGCGTTCCGCCGGACTTTGTCGCCGCGCAGCTTGATGCCGTTCTTGGCGTCTACTCCATCGCGGCGCTGAAGACCGGCATGCTCGCCGATCCGGCGGTCATAGAGGTTGTCGCCGAAAAGTTGCGCGCGCGCGCCGATATCGCGAAGGTGATCGACCCCGTGATGGTCGCCACTAGCGGGGCCCGCCTGATAACGGACGATGCAATCATGGCGCTAAAGGACAAGCTCCTTCCGCTTGCGACGGTGATTACGCCGAATGTGCCTGAGGCCGAAACGCTCTCTGGCCTGCCGCTTCGCTGCCGCGCAGATGTTCGCGAAGCGGCGCGGCGCCTCAACGGAACTTTCGGCTGCGCGGTGCTCATAAAGGGCGGACACGCCGTCGGCGACCTGGAGGCCGCAGAAGATACGCTTTTCGACGGCAAGGACTTCTTCGCCTCGACCATGCCGTGGATCGCGAACCCGGTATCAACCCACGGCACAGGCTGTTCGCTCGCGGCGGCCCTCGCGGCCGAGCTGGCGCTTGGACGCGACCTCAAGTCTGCGGTCGAAGGCGCGAAGGTCTATGTGCACAAGGCGATAGCGTCTTCGTACTACGTGGGTGAAAACTGCGGCGTGCTGGGCTTTGTCGAAGGTTGCGCCGCCAAATGGAACACCTGAAATCTTAAAGTAAGACAAGAAAGAGAGAAATACCAATGGAAGTAATGGAAGAAACGATCTCCGGCGCAATCGTCCGGAGCTATTTCAAGAAGCTGCAGGACAACCTTGCGGTCGATGTCGCAATCGTCGGCGCGGGCCCGTCGGGACTCGTTGCGGCGCGCGACCTCGCGCTTGCAGGGCTCAAGGTTGCGGTTTTCGAATCCAAACTCGCGCCTGGCGGCGGAACATGGGGCGGCGGAATGCTGATGAACGAGGTTGTCGTGCAGAACGATGCGGCGGAGATACTCCACGAGTTCGGCATAACGACCGTTCCAGTTGACGCAACCTACCACACGGTCGATTCCGTCGAAATGGCGTCCGGCCTGATATTCGGCGCACGCAAGGCCGGAGCTACGATCTTCAACGCCGTAAAGGTAGAGGACATCGTAATCCACAACGGCATCGTGTGCGGCGTCGTCATAAACTGGAATCCGGTTGCGCGGCTTGAGATGCACGTAGACCCGATTGTGGTCACTACGCGCGCGCTGATCGACGGCACCGGCCATCCGAGCGAAATCATCAACAAGGCCGTCCACAAAGCCGGCGTCAAGATTGATTCTCCCACTGGCGGGATACTTGGCGAAAAGCCCATGTGGATGGAGGATGGCGAGCGCACGACCATAGAAAACACGAAGCGCCTCTACCCCGGGCTCTACGCTTCCGGTATGGCCGCGAACAACGTCCAGGGCGGATTCCGCATGGGGCCGATCTTCGGCGGAATGTTCAAGAGCGGACGCAAGATCGCGCAAATAATCCTCAAGGATCTTGGCAAGTGACGGACTTCGGCTTCTATCTTGTTATCACAAACCCTGTCGTCGGCTACGCGAAGTGTGCGGAGGCCGCCGTCAGGGCGGGGGTCAAAATCGTCCAGCTGCGCATGAAGCACGCTTCGCGCGAGGAAATCATCCGCGAAGCGCGTGAAATGCGTCGAGTCACAGCTGGCACGGGAACGCTGTTCATCGTTAACGACGACCCGGCCATTGCCGTAGAAGCGGAAGCGGACGGTGTGCATGTAGGGCAGGGCGACATGCCGCCATCCGAGGTGCGCTCGCGATTCCCGGAATTGCGGATAGTTGGGCTCTCGACGCACAACCTCCGGCAGGTCGAAGCCTCCAGAGCGGAGCCGATAGACTACATCGGCGTAGGGCCGGTTTATGCCACGCCTACCAAGGACATACCCGACCCGACTCTCGGGCTGGACACCATGGCCAAGATGATCGCCGCTGCGGCGCATCCTGCCGTCGCAATCGGCGGAATCGACGCGGAACGTCTGCCTGCTGTATTGAAGTCGGGCGCGCGCAACTTCGCCGTCGTCCGAGCCGTGTGCGGCAGCAGCGACCCATACTCGGCGATAACCGCTCTAATGCGACAGAGCAGCGTTGGCCCGGCGTTATAACGGCAATAGTTGAGGTTCATTTATGGGAGACTTCAAGACAATAGACGAAGCGCGCGACTACTTTTCGAAGGACAGGTTCGCCACCGAGAACGGCATGACCCTTGACGAGGTTGACGCATGCCATGCCGTCACCAGCATGAAGCTCGACGCCCGCCACAAGAACGCATTCGGCGGGGTGATGGGCGGCGCTATCTTCACCCTTGCGGACTTCGCATTCGCGGCGCTTACGAACGACCGCGAACATGTGACCGTCGGCCAGCAGGTCGGCATAAACTACTTTTCGCAGCCCAAGGGCGAACGCCTTGTTGCAACGGCCCGCTTCAGGAAGGACGGCAGGACATCCTGCGTGGTGAATGTGGACGTAACCGACGACACTGGTCGCGACATCGCCCAGTTCGTCGGAACTGGCTTCAAGCTGAAGTAGCTTTCTGCCTCGAACTGACCCCCGATTGTTGACTTTGATGGAGGTTTTTCGTATAATACCTCCTACGAAGTTGCTTATACCATATGGCTGAGTCAAGCGGAGAGAAGACAGAAATGCCAACCCCGAAGAAGCTGCGCGATGCGCGGCAGAAGGGTCAGGTATGCTCGTCGAAAGACATCGTCTCCACGGCCATACTTGTGGTGCTGTTCGCGCTCTTGGGCTGGATGGGCGTCGCGCTTGTTGATGACGGTTCTGTTCTGATGTCCTATATCGGTCAGCGGCTCGGTGGCGATCCGTTCGACGCGACGCAGCAGGCGATGGGCATGGCGGCGATAATCATCTGCAAGCATTCGTTCATATTCGTCGTCGTTGCGGCTGTCATAGGAATCGCGGCGAATGCTGCGCAGGTCGGTTTTCTTTTCACGTTCGAGCCGATAATTCCCAAGCTGGAGAAGCTGAATCCTGTCGAAGGCGCGAAGAAGATCTTCTCGATGAAGAACCTGTTCGAGTTCTTCAAGAATGTGGTAAAGGTCAGCTTCCTGGGCTATCTGCTCTACAGGATAATCGAGGCGAGCGTGCCGGAACTGCTCACCATGTGCTACGGAACGGTCGACGACATATTCCCGTGCCTGAAGCTGATGCTGAAGCGCCTCGCCGTCTACACCGCATTCGGCTATATTGTGATTGCGGTTGTGGACAGGATATTCCAGGGCAAGAACTTCACCAAGCAGATGATGATGACGAAGGACGAGGTGAAGCGCGAATACAAGGAAATGGAGGGCTCCGCTGAGGTCAAGCAGGCGCAGCGCCAGTTCCGCGACGAAATCATGAACGGACCCGACCCCGTTAAGTCTGCCAAGCAGTCCAACGTCGTAGTTACGAACCCGACGCGCCTTGCGGTCGGCATCCGCTTCAAGGCCGAGGAGTCGCCGCTGCCTCGCATTTGCGCAATGGGCGCCGGCCCCGTGGCGAAGATAATCCGTGAGACTGCGCTTGCGGAGGGCATTCCCATAATGGAGGACAAGCCTCTCGCTCGGGCACTGTACGCGAAGGGCAAGATCGAGGATTTCATTCCAGATTCACTCATCGAACCAGTGGCGGAGCTGCTCAAGTGGGCCAAGCAGATTGAGGCCGCCCGAAAAGAGGAGGAGGAACTCGACAGCATTTCGCTGGAGGATCTATGAACATCGAAGAGCATTACAAGCGGCTTGCGCCAAAGCTGACGAACTGGCTTGTGTCATCAGGCAGTTCCTACCACGAGGCGTGCGACCTTGTGCAGAACACGTTCCTGAAGGTCTGGCAGATGCGCGACGATCTTCAGGACGATGACGAGGCCGTGTCGGGGCTCGTATTCACGATAGCGCGCAACCTGCGTAAGAACCTCGTCCGCGACAACGAGAGACTGACGTTCGTGGACGAGATCAAGGACGAAGACGCCGGCTCTGTGAAGCCGGCGCAGCTGCCGTCCGACGCCGAGTATCTGCGACACCGCCTCAACGAGGCGTTCTCCAGGCTGCCGCCCATACTGCGTGAGGCCTATACGCTATTCCAGATCGGTGAATTGTCCATCCGCGAGATTGCCACACAAGTCGGAGTCTCCGAAAATCTTGTAAAAGTGCGCATATTCCGCGCGAAAGAGAAGCTTCAGCAGATTCTTGCAGATTTGCGTGTAACCTAATCGGAGCTTGCGTGTATCCAAAGCGGAAACATCAAAGGAGATTGTAATGGAAATCAATTTATCAACCAAGGGATACTGCAACACGGGTCTGGGCGGTGAGCTGTCCAGCGTGACTGATGTGAAGCAGACCCGACTGCATGCGACCTTGGACAAGGTTGAGGTCAAGGCTTTGCAGCTTGATGCGCTCGGGAAGAGCGAACCCCTTGCCGAAGTGCCGGATGCAGCGCTTTCTCGCGACGACGAGCTTGGTAGGCTTGTTTCGGCGGCGTTCAACCTGCCGCCGCCGCCAATGCCTGAATTTAAAACATAAGGAGTGAAGGGGAATTACGACACGATGAATACGATGGAAGAATACAAGGGTTTCCTGGCGCAGGTTCGCAAGGAGACCGGCATTGACGCATTCTCTGCGGACGAGAGCGGCCTTGTGTCCCTTGGCGTCGATGAGCGCTATACCGTGAACCTCCAGTTTGTCGAGCCTACGGGCAAGGTCTTGTGCTTCATAGAGGTCTACAGGCTGCCGAAGGATGCGCCGAAAGAGGTCTATCGCGACCTCCTCGCGGGCGGGCTTTTCGGCAAGGATACCGCCGGCGGATACTTCGCCATCGAGCCAGAGACCGAGATGGTCGTCTACAACTACTTCTTCGACCTCGACAAGATCGCGAAAGACGTCGACGATTTCATAAGCACCCTCGAGAAGATGCTGCAGCTCTGCGACATATGGGTTGAGCGCATCACGACCGGCCATGCCCCGGTCAGCGGCCAAAATGTCGCCGACGGTCAAAACAAGGAGCATTTCATCGCAGTGTAACCTTTTGCCGCTTTGCGTGTAGACACGGTGGACCATAATCTTTAAGGAACCGGAGGTAGACATGGGGATTGATATTCAGGCGTTCAGCAGGGTGGCGAATTCGGCCTTTATCAAATCACGGGACATCGTAATCACCGGTGAGGGCAACAAGGCCGCCGCCAAGCTCGGCAACTACATATTTTCGCAGGGCAACAAGGTCAACGACGCGACGATGTCCGCTTTCAAGGCCGCCCTGGAGAAGGAGTATGGCGTGTTCGGAACCCACGCCTTCGACACCTATGTCGGCACTCGCAGCCAGCTGCACCAGTCGCTGCGCGCTTCAGACGTGAAGAAGGTGCTTTCAAAATTGAATATTATCAAGGCGGTCCGCGTCGTCGGCGAGATGATCCGCCAGTTCGACACTTCGCCGAAGATGCTGCAGCTCTCGAAGGATATGCGTGAATTCGTGCGCTACAACCTGAACAAGGAGAAGCTCAGAGACGTTGACATCTCTAGCATCAAGACAGAAGAGGATGTCATTAAGGCCGCTACCGAGCGCCTCGACCACGTCGTAGATGAAGTGAAGAAGAACGCACATGGAATCGACACCAAGACACATGACATCGATGGCGCAGTCGGCGTAGACGAATCGTCCAAGCCTAACGAGCCCACAGGGCTCAAGAACCTGAAGCTGTCCTTCAAATCCAAGCATACATCCATCGAGGACCGCATCAAGAGGGGCAGCCTTGGCGTCGGAATGAGCGTGAACCGCAGCGCCGACAACCGCGTCGTGCTGGAGAAGCTCAAGACGAACGGCGTGGAGCCCGGATTCATCTACCGCAACGACTGGTCGGAGAGCGACACCAGAAGCTACATGGCTAAGATTCCGCCGGGCGCGGACCGCAAGGCGATCCTGAGCGAAGGGCGCGCCAACAAGTTCGGCATGGCTGCGGCCGCCGAGCTGATAATCGACCTTGCCATCAGGCACACCCACGCCGGAATTAAGCTCCCCGACCAGGTGAGGAACCTCGGCGAGGCCATATTCGCGAAGTATCCGCTGAATGCGGTAGAGAACCTATTCAGTCCCGAAAAGGCCGACCTCCTCAAGGAGATAAAGACGAATTTCTTCACTCAGATTCGCGACGCGGTTATGAGCGTCAGGCCCAAGAACGCGGATGGAACCGACAGCGAACTCTACAAGATGTCGCCCATATTCAAGCACTTCAGCGATCGCGGTATCGTCAAGCTCGACTACAACGAAGGCGACAGGATCATCGCAAAGGAATCCGCTCACGCCGGCTCGTTCATGCGCCCTGAGCGCATAAAGAACCGCAAGCTCGGCCAGATATACCGCCTTCAGACGGCGTCTTCGGCCGACTCCATCTCGGCTGGCGCCGTAACAGAGGCGCTTGCGAACGACCTTACGCGCGTCGCCGGCGTTCCTTCGCAGGAGCTCCAGATCGTGCGCGGACAGTATTCCGACGGACACCCCAAGCTGATGCTCGCGGCGAAGTTCGCCGACGGCTACAAGGACATGGAGGACGGCATGATCAAGGATGGCCGCGCCGTTCCTCCGACGAACAAGGACGGCACGAAGGGTCCCGATCCCGAGCCGCTCGGCAGGTTCAAGGCGTTCTTCCTCGTGACGGCCGATCGCGACGCCGTCGGCAGGCGCGGACAGAACAAGGGCTTCGTGAACGGCAAGTTCTTCGCGATCGACCCCGGCCACTCGCTCGAGGGCAACGGAAAGTATCTGGAGATTTCCGACGACTTCTCCTTCAAGGATACATACGGCTCGAGCACCAAGCCGCGCTTCGAGAACTTCTCCGTCTTCGACGACGACACGCGCGCGGCGAAGTTCAAGGGCGTCCTCGAGTTGCGCGAGCTTCAGAAGTCCGGCCAGTTCAAGAAGGTGTTCGACGACTACCGCACCGTATTCAACCCCAACGAGAACGGGATATCCGAGGCCGAAAAGGCGCTCCGTAGCAAGATCATCACCGATATCAATGCGAAGGAGAAGGAGTTCAACGAGTCGCTGAACAAGCTTATGAGGGTTGCGGGCATGCAGCTTGAACTGCATGACGACCTCAAGGAGTTCGCCCCGCAGGTCAACCGCGACAACGCGATCGAGACGATCGCCAACCTCGAAAAGCTCACCTCGCCGACGACATGGGTCAGCAAGAATGGACAGGTTGCGCTGAAGCATCTTGAGGTTCTTCCAAAGACGCGCGTACCTTGGCGCGCGCACCTCGAGGGCGACAACATCGTCTACTACTGCGACAAGCCGCTCTCCGCGGACGTGCAGGGCACCCTCCGCGCGATGCTTTCGAACTGCCCGGGCACAACCCTCACCGTCGATGGACAGGGCACGACCAAGATCTTCGTTCCGGTCGTCGGCCACGAAGATGTCTTCGCGGCGCTCACGGAAGAGAACGTAATCAAGATCACCCACCCCGACGAGTACATGGCGATGGCCCAGGGCGATGACAGGCTCAAGGTCGCGAAGACCTACGTGCCGCCGGCTCCAGCGCCCCGTACGGACGGCAAGCCCCTCGGCTCCGCAGACCTGCCGGGGACTCTCGACGTTACGATGCTGGGCACGAAGTTCACGCTCCGCAACGTCCACTTCAGCGCGATGGTCATGAACACGCCCGAAGCGGAAAGGCCGCGCTCCATTCCCGAGCTGAAGCGCTTCCTCTCTGCGCGCATCACTCGCGGCAACCAGATACTCAAGGCGCTTTACGCCGGCAAGGTGAACCGCTTCGAACCGTCGAGGGAGAACATCTCGGCCCTGACGATCGCGATCCACGTTGCGGCGCTGAAGAAGAACGAGTTCATCTATCGCGGCGCGTTCTCGGTGTCCGATCCGAACGGCAACATCGCCCGCTGGCTCGACACGGCCCCCGGCATCTACCAGCGCACCTCGACGCACGCGAAGGCCTACCAGTCGCTGCAGGTCGACGGACACCTCAACATGCCGCGCGGATATGACGTCGCCCCCGGAAAGATGGGCCTCCTCAACGGCATGAGGACGTTCCACTACTTCTCGCTTCCCGACAAGGACCACATGAACGAAGTCGACAAGGGGAGCGGTCCCAAACGTCGTCTCTACCTCAAGTGCGAGACGTACGGCGTGTTCGTCAACACGATCCACGCCAAGTTCTCGAAGAAGGCGGACTCCCGCACCGAGGAGATGAAGACGCGCGGCTACGAGTTCGGAGACATCTGCGAGTCGATCGCCCACGGCGCGTCGCTGTTCGGGTCGAAGTTCACGTCCAAGAACGCCGAGGGCATCCGCAAGGAGAACCTTCCCGGCAAGGTCGAGGACAAGATCAAGGAACTCGGCAAGAATCTCCGGAAGGCTGGCTTCAGGGATTTCGCGAATGCGGCGCTCAAGGACGTTTTCGACGGCGGTGGCGTGAGGGGGCTTATCGAGAACCTGAACAATGCGCTGGTCGGGCTTCAGGATGAAGCCATGATAAATGCCCTTGTGCTCGTGAACGAGACCCTCAGGGAGATCAGAGACGAGTTCGCGAATCTCAACGGCGAGATCGAAAACCGCATGGGAAATGAGGTTCTCGTCGAGCAGAAGGATATCTTCTGATTTAGCTGACGACCTTATCTCGCTGTCTCGCCGCGCTTGAAATGGGCGCGGCGATTTTGGTATAATATCGGTGTTCATTCGGGATATTGCAAATATGTGCATGCTTGACGAGATACGGGCGAGGCGTGACGAGATATACGCCATCGCAAGGAAGCACAAGGCTGAAAAGCTTTGGGTTTTCGGCTCATGCGCCCGCAAGGAGGAACGCCCCGACAGCGATGTGGACTTCTTGGTGCGTTTCGGTGCAGATTTCGGCTTTGGCGCACAGGTTGGTTTGGGCGATGACCTAAATGCTTATCTCGGCAGAAAGGTGGATGTGGTGTCCGAGCGAGGCCTTAGCCCATATATCGGCAAGTTCATACTCAAGGAGGCTGTTCCGGTATGAAGATTGGCGACATGACTGACGGAATCTTCCTCATGCACATCGTAGATGCGCTTCGGGAAACGATGGAGTTTACCGCTGGCATAGACATGGAGAAGTTTCTTGATACACGGCTTTTGATTCGTGCCGTCACGTCGAGCTTCGAGATTGCGGGAGAGGCGACCAAGAATCTGACCAAAGAGTTCCGCGATGCGCACCCAGAAGTGAAGTGGCGCGATATGGCCGGTTTCCGTGATGTGCTTATTCACGGGTATTTCGGCATAGATGAAGCGCAGTTATGGAAAGGCGCGAAAGAATTTGCCCCAGATGCGATAGCTAAGATTGAACAGATGGTTGAGTATCAGCGAGCAAAAGCCGAAAACGAGGCTTATTAGTTCTTTGACATACCGGTCGGGCGGAAAAGCCGGCCGTAGCTCCCACACTTCGGGTGAAGTGGAGTGGAGAAAAGCGCGGGGTGGGCAACCTAACCCGTGCAACGTACGCAACAGCGTATAGTAGCTTTCTGAGAAACCGCTAATTTCTTAAAGGTAAGGCGAAATACGGCTGTGCGCACGTGTGGTGCAATATCCACGCGGCGCACTTTCTATTCCGGTTTTACCTTGGGCTCTTAGCGGTGCCCCTCAGAAGACAGGATTTTGAGAGTGCGCCGCTTATTCTTTGCCGCTAAGCGGAGTACGCATTGGAATCGCGGCAAAAGAAGGGATGTTCAGGTCAAGTGTCGTTTACTTCCTTGGCTTTTTACTTGTTCCTGCCGATAGTTTTTGCCGCATATTGGCTCATAAACTATCCAAGGGAAGATTGCGGCGGTTCCTCGATGCGCCTTTGGCTCCAGAACCTTTTCATAGTTGTTGCAAGCTATGTGTTCTACGGATGGTGGGATTGGCGCTTCCTTCTTCTGATCACGCTTACGGCCGTATGGTCGTGGGTAAGCGGCCTGCACATGGCCAGACTCGCTGACAATCGTAGCCGAAAATTGGTTGTTGCGGCTGCTTTGATCGTGAACCTTGGCATACTTGGCGTTTTCAAGTACTACAACTTCTTCGCAGAGAATGTTGCGGCGATTTTGGAAATGCTGGGCTTCAAGGCTCATATGTCAACCTTGCACATTATCCTTCCTGTCGGCATTTCTTTCTACACATTCCAAGCATTAAGCTATGTCATTGATGTCTACCGCAAAGACATTGAGCCGACGAAAGACCTTGTTGCGTTCCTTGCTTTTGTAAGTTTCTTCCCGCAGCTGGTCGCAGGTCCCATTGAACGCGCAACAAATCTTCTGCCGCAATTCCTAAAGCCGCGGCGCTTCGAATATGCTCTTGCGGTGGATGGATGCCGTCAGATGCTATGGGGCTTCTTCAAGAAGATGGTTGTCGCGGATGGATGTGCGCTTACGGCCAACAACATATTTTCCGCCGCTGACAATTCATCCGTCTCTCTGGTTGCCGGTGTGTTCTGCTTCACGTTTCAGATATATGGCGATTTCTCAGGCTACTCCGACATAGCGATAGGCGTGTCAAAGCTCTTCGGCATCAATCTGAAGAGGAATTTTGCGACCCCCTACTTCTCACGCAACATCGGTGAATTCTGGCGCCGCTGGCACATATCGCTGACGACTTGGTTCAAGGACTACTTGTACATACCTCTAGGCGGCAGCAGGGAAGGCCTCGCCAAGACCATAAGGAACACCTTCATAATATTTGCCGTTTCGGGATTTTGGCACGGTGCGAACTGGACTTTTGTCGTTTGGGGGCTTGTGCATGCGGTTGCATTCCTTCCGCTGTTGATCCTCAAGAGAAACCGGCGTTTTGCAGGTGCTGTCGTTGCAGAAGACAGAATGTGGCCAAGTATGAATGAGATGTTCGGTATGGTCGCCACATTTGCTGTTGTCATGCTGGGGTGGACGTTTTTCAGGGCGGACAACTTGTCTCAGGCGTGGCAGTGGCTTGATGTCATGCTGTTCCGCTTCGATTTCAGGTTATCCCCGCTTATGCGCCAAGGCATGCCGCATGCGTTCGCATGGGCCGTGGTGATGCTCATTTGCGAATGGTTCAATCGCCGCAAGCAGTATGGCTTTGCCATATATCCGCAAAATGCCATATTGCGGTATGCCGTCTACTTCGTGCTGCTTTTTGTTATTGTCTTCAACATATCTCCACGCCAGACTTTCATATACTTTCAGTTTTGATGATGAAAAGATTTCTTTGTAGACTTTGTGTTGTCCTCGTGCCGTTTTTGCTGGCGATTTGCGTCCTTGTGCGCTTCGCCTACAAGGAGGAGTTGCGCATATTGGAGGACGATCTGACATGTCCAACGAACATACTTGCTGCAATCGTCGGCGATTCACGCGTCGAGGTATATTTCGACCCAGAGGAGATACCCTGGCTCAGGAATTTCGGCTTGTCGGCCTCGCCTTTGCCAGTTACGGCGCATAAAGCGAGACTAATTGCCGGGTTGAATCCACATCTTAGGTGTATCATAATTGACGTATGGCCAAGCAAGTTCTTTTCGACATTGAAGGAGCCATTTTCGGAAAAGGTACCTGCTTCCGCTTCACTTATCGAGTTAATGACTCGGCAGGACATGCCGCCATTTGCTGACGACTTTGATACTCGTGTAAAGTTTGGCGTGGTGGATCCTGCCGTTTCACACATCTTGCATGGAAGCGAGAACGCCAATTCGGGCTTGACGGGTGGTTTCTTTGAAAACAAGAAGTCTCTTGTCGAAAGGCTTAAATCATCCGATGAATATGGCACGCCATTTGGTCCACCGAGAACGCCGTGGCAGCTAAAATCCATACCAACCGATGGCGAACTTGTTTTGGAGAATTTGATAAAAGAGCTTCAGGCAAAGGGCTTTAAAGTGGTGTTGACCACCACGCCGATGCTTTGGTGCGATAAGAGATATTCTGTCGAGGCAAGGCTGTATTTCGAGCGCAGGATGCATGAGATATCGGTGGAATATGGTATTCCATGGTTCAATTGGATGAATGACTACCAAAATGAATTGAATCTTTGGGCGGATGGCCTCCACTTGAATGAGGTCGGAGCCAAAGTCTTTTCCAAAGATAAGCGCCCCATTCTTGAATCCTACCTAAAGTAAGGCTCTCTTGTTGCCTTAACGCTCTTTTTGCCTTGCAAATATGGTGCGGAAAGCGTTTCTTTGGTCGCAGCGAGCACGTTTTGGCATACCTAGGGGTAGCGGGCTGTTACCCCTAAGGGTAAGAGGTGATTACTCCTAGGGATGAGAGGCTGTTACCCGTAGGGGTAGGCGGTGGCGCTCCCCCCGGGTGGCGATTTGGCTCTTATGCCAAAGGGGTCAATTGTAATAGTAGATACCACCAATCGGGTGTTTGATTGCGCATGGTGGCATTTACTATTACCGAAATGGCACCTACCTTGCTCCAAGTGGCATTTACTATTACCGAAATGCCTTGTAGTGGCATTTACTTTTACCGAACTGGGTTTCTGGTGGCATTTACTTTTACCGAAAAGCCGATTCAGGCCTAAAGCTCCCCTTACCCAGCCCGAACCCCCTTTGTTCGGACGGTCAATTGTAATAGTAGATGCCACCAATCGGGTGTTTGATTGCGCATGGTGGCATTTACTATTACCGAAATGGCACCTACCTTGCTCCAAGTGGCATTTACTTTTACAATTCACAAAACGCCTTTCGGTCTAGAGCTTCTTACAAGTACACTGGCTAGATAAGGCTAGCCCTTTAGGGGCTAGCCTATATAACACTTACAAGAATAATAACATACCAACGGGCGCGGGTGTGGGCGCGGGCGCCTACGCGTACGCGCGCGAGGGATTTTCGCGAAAGCGCTGTCTCTATATTAGAGTGGGAGGAGACATTTTTTCAAGAAGCCGAAAAAAAGTTGCGAGGGTTTTCGGTCATTTCAGGGGTTATATATGGAGGGCATGAAAGTTCTTGAAAAAAAAGTTTTTCTTTTTGGCGCTGCTCAAACGAGTAGTATGTATGTAGGGCGTGAGCTTCGCTTGGACGGACGCGGCCTCTGCGCGTTTCCAAAAAAATCTTCTGCCGGCGCGTGCATATATGAGAGAAATATGCTATAATGTCTGTTGATGACAGAAGACATGGATAGAGACACCAAAGAGTATCTCGCCCGAATTCGAAAGACGATCGAGGAGTCGAACCGTCTTGTCGAACAGGCTGGGCTTCGCTTCCGCGAGACCGATCGCCTGCTCGAGAGCCAAGGCCTGACGCGCGAGCAGGTTTTGGCCATGCACTTCTCCGAGGCGCAGATGGAGGCCGCGAACGCCGAACTGAAGCGCCGGGGGATGGATCCCCTCGAGATGTGGGACGAGATCGAAAGCCAGCGACCCAAGCCGGTGAGCGAGTTTGAGGCCGGCTCAAGCCTCGCCACCGAGCCGGCGACAGACGACGAGATCGCCTACCGACAAAGAAAATTCGGAATGATGATGAAACCTTTTCAGCTCTGAAGTGTAATCACCGCAGAAAGGAAGCACTGACATGGCAATAGAACTTAACGTAGGCAGCGTAAGGACTGCCCTGACCACCGAGACCAATCTCACTGAAGATCTGGGCGTCGCCCAGAAAGGCACCCTCACCCCTGTGCTTTCCGGCGAATCGCTCAAGGTGACGTCGGGTGCGATGAGCGATCTGGAGAAGCTGGTCGCAAGGCTCAAGAACGAAGACGAGAATGTCCGTCAGAGCGTTTCACAGCGGCGCGTCGCCATTCTGCAGACCGTGCTCGACTCGCTTATCGACAGGATTTCCGCCGCCGACAAGGCGAAGATTCTCGAGCTCGAGGCGCTCAATGGCCAGAAGACCGCCGCGGAAGAGGAGCTTTCGGGCCTCAATGGCGACAAGGCCGCCACCGAGGGTCGCATATCGGCGATCGACCTTGAGATCGCGGCCCTTGAGAGCGCTGTCGAGCGCGAGGTGCAGAACGGCGCCGACCACCGCGAGAAGATCGCGAAGCTGAAGCAGCAGCGCAGCGTCGAGCAGGCGAAGCTCGACCAGATCAACAGCGCCATCAAGTCGACATCCGCCAAGATAGCAGATCTGGACGGCAAGATTGCGAAGTGCACCGCCTCCATCGGATCTACGACCCTGAGCGAAGTGTCGTCGGCCCTGCGCGAGGCCGCCAGCCAGGAGAAGGGGGTCGTCGAGCCTCCCGAGAGCGAGGCGGACCGCACAAAGGAGGCCGAGAAGGCTTTCGCAACCGACATCTCGAGGCTCATCAGGGAGTCGCTTGACAAGATCGACAGTCAGATCAAGAAGGCTCTCGAAGAGGCCCAGGAGATCGTCAAGGCTTAATCCGAACACGAAATCTAAACAACCAAGGAGAAACAGCAATGCAGAAGAAAATCGACACGGGCAAGATATCCGAAGCGGTCAAGGCGCTCATCGAGAGGGGCTCGACGCTCAAGCAGCTCAACGGCGTCACCAATGACGAGCTTGAGGCAGTCTATTCGCTCGCATTCGGCCACTACCGTTCCGGCAACTTCAAAGACGCGCTCAAACTCTTCCAGTTCCTCGTGCTGTTCGATCATCTGAACGCAAAGTTCTGGTTCGGCCTAGGCGCCGTGCAGCAGGCGCTGAAGGATTTCCAGAACGCTGTCGTCGCCTATGGCTACTGCTCGTTCCTCAATCTCGAGAACCCAAAGCCGCAGCTCCACGCCGCAGAGTGCTTCCTCGCCCTCGGTGACAAGCGCAACGCCGCGAGCTGCCTCGAGGCGCTGAACGCATATTGCCCCACCGGCACCGACATCGGCCGCGAGTATCGCGCGAAGGCCGCGCAGCTTCGTCCGCTGATCGGCGAGGATGTCTTTGCCGCTCTCGCGAAGGAGGACGAAAAAAAGTCGTAACCTTTTTCCCGCTTGCGTGTATACAGTGCGAAGGAGGAAAACATCATGGGAGTAGAATTCAATCCGAACATGCCGAAAACCCCGTACCAGGGGGTCGATACCGAGCAGCTGACGAAGCTCGCCGGCGATTCGACGAAGGCTCGCGAAATCATCAGCAAGGCCGTTGAGATTCTTGCAGGCGCCAATCTGAACGTCAAGCAGAGCGACAACGCGACTGCGACCGGAGGCGCCGAAAGAAAGACGACGGGCGCAACCAACGTGCCCGCGCTCGACAACCCCGCCGACATCAAGCAGATCGAGGCCAACCTCGCGAAGCTGATCGCCTATCTGCAGCTCGACAACGAAGAGCGCCAGACGCAGATGGCGAAGGATCGCATCGACCTCCAGAAGTCCACGCTTGATGTCGAGCACGACAATCGCATGAAGGAGATCGACAAGTCTATCCAGAAGATGAAGGATGCCGAGAAGGCCTCGCTGGCCAGCCGCATCTTCGGCTGGATCGGCGCGGTTCTCGCGGTCGCGGCCGCCGTCGCGCTCACGATCGTCACCGGCGGTATGGCTGCGGGCTTTGCGATTGCAGGCGCGGTTCTCGCGGTTACGTCGCTCGTCCTCAATGAGACTGGCGCAATGGACGCGATGGTCGAGAAGCTGGCCGAGGCGTTGAAGGACTCCGGCATGACCAGCAGCAACGCGAAGCTTGCGGCGTCGCTCATCATCAACCTCTCTATCGCGGCTCTCTCGCTCGGATGCAGCATCGGCGGCATGGTCTCCGGCGTCGCGGCCGCAGGCAGTGCGATGGCGAATGCGAGCAAGACTGCGGTAGACATCGCGAAGACGGTGCAGAACATCGTCACCATCGCCAACACCGGTGTCGCGGTCGGCTCTCTGGCGGCGGGTGGCGCCTCGACGTACTATACGCACAGGTCCGAGAACGCGAAGGCCGACGTCACAGAGCTCGAGAAGTTCATGACCCAGCTGCGCCAGCGCCTCGATGAAAGCGAGGAGGAGCTTGAACAGCTTCTCCAGCAGATCCAGGCGGGCATCGGCAAGGTAGCCGAGCTTCTCGCCTCCGCAACGGACACGAGCAACGAAATAGCCCACAACCTCGGCCAGATGGCCTGATGAAGAAAGGAGCTTTACAATGAACGTCAATGCACTTAATTCTTCCGCGGTGACATGGGAGTCCGTGCTCTCCTCGCTCGGCGAGGTGACCAAGGCCGAGAGCGTGGACGGCAAGTCGACATTCAACATCACGACGAACGTCGATGGCGAGATGAGGACGATGACAGTCAGCGTGCCCGCAGACCTTGAGATACCGGCGACGGTCGACCAGGGCACTCTCGAAGGCCTCGTGGACAAGCTGGCCGCGACAGGTCTCGGCTTCACGCCCGACCAGGTGAACCAGATGAAGGAATCGATCGCCCAGATGTACGACAAGTCGGCGGCGGCCCTCAACGAGGTGTTCTCCAAGTCGAAGGGGCACGCGATGTACGATCTCTATGCGCTCATGGCGCTCATGATCGATGTCGCGCAGACGCAGCGTGACGCAGCCCGCGATCTGCGCAACGCGCAGAACCTGTCCATACAGAATGCGATCCAGAATCAGGCCGACAGTCAGCGCGACGCCGCTATGGTCGGCATGATCGTCGGCATAGTCTGCGGAGCGGCCACGGCCGCGATTTCGATCGGCACGATGGTGGGCCAGGGCGTGGCGGCGAAGACCCAGAGCAATATCATGTCGCAGTCGGGTGCGGATTCCGCCAAGCTTCACGCGACAGCCCTGAAGACGACGGATTCCGTGGCCAACGCCAACAGCCACTTCGAGCAGGTTTCCGCGAAGGTCGGCGGCGATGTGCAGCAGCGCATCGAAACCGATTTCTCCAACCAGCTCGTCGACGACCAGTATGGCAACCTTGGCGAGAACTTCAACAAGGCGCTCTCTGCGAACACCGACGCGAAGAATGCCGTTGTCAAGGCCGAGACGGACCTTGCCGCTTCGAAGGAGATCCAGTCGGCCTACTTGGGTTCAAAGAACGTCGAGCAGGCGGCTGTCAACGAGAAGACGACCGTCGTTGAACAGAAGCAGCAGGCCCTTGACGCCCTTGAGAACAACATCAACAACAGCGAGCCCAACGAAGTTCGCGAGGCCAACATCAAGGCCGCCAAGGACGAGCTCACGGCCGCCCAAAAAGATCTCAACGATGCGAAGGGGCGTCTTGATACCGCGACGAAGAAATATGACGATCAGACGAAGATCGTCGAAGGCTGCCAGAACGAGCTCACCCAGGCCCGCGCCAAGCTCGCCCAGACCGAGACCGACTTCGGCAAGGCGAAGGCAGACTACGTCAAGACCGTCCAGGACGTCGCCGCGCAGTACGAGGTCAAGTACCAGACGGCAGTCGACAACCTGAACAATCCGCCGCCCAACTCGAACAAGGCCGATCTCCAGGCCGCGGTCACCTCCGCGAGAAACGACATGGAGATGGCGTTCGCCAAGGAGGCGCAGCTCCTCTCGAAGGACGGCGTCATGACGCCGTCCGAGCAGAAGGATCTCGTAGCCGCGTCGAGGGCGAGGGTTGATACCACCATGGACCGCGTCTACAACCGCGTCGACTTCAAGGGCGCCGAGCGCAAGATGGTCACCTTGTCCGGCATCAACAACATCAACCAGTCGATCGGCGGAATCCTTCAGAGCACGGCGAACAACCTGGCGGCCATCCAGAACGCGGAGGCCACGAGGCAGGGCGCCGAGTCGAAGCACGAGGAGGAAATGCTTGATCAGACCAAGGATCTCTTCCAGCAGGAGCAGACGCTGATCAATCAGATCGTCCAGCTCTTCTCCGCCGTCATCCAGGCAGAGAACCAGTCCATGCGCGACGCCATCCAGGCTTGATCCTGGAGGCGTCACCGGTTGCGGAGGCTGAAGAAATATTGTATAATAGCTCCGGACTCGAAATGGGGGATTGATGGAAAATCTGATAAGACCCGATGCGATAACCGGCAACTCCGTTTATGGTGTACAGCAAGTCGAGTACACCGTAGATGGAGTTTCCGGCAAGAACTTTGCGGACGCCGTGACTATCGCGGCGTTCAAGCAGGCTGCCGCCATCGAGGCCGCTCTCGGATCGTACACCAGGGTCGTTGCGGCCCGTCAGGTCAAGGTGAACGAACTTGGCGACGCGCTTTCCTACGTGGCGAAGACCGTCGCCTCGCTGAGGGTGAAGGGCGGCAAGTCCACCGACAAGGTCGATATGGAGAACGCCGCTTTTGTCAAGACCATCGCCAACAGGTACGGCGTCAAGATCGAATGGGAATCGAACGGCAAGTCGATCACGCGAGGGAACGTGCAGAAGGCGCAGACGAATTTCCAGTATGAGATGGACAAGGAGAGCAACAACCTCCAGCAGGACACCGTCACGATGCAGTCGTTCCTGACCAAGCGCGACAACGCATATTCAAACGCCTCCAAGATCGTCAAGAAGGCGCTCAATGCAGCCAGCTCGACGATCGGCAACATCGGGTGATACACCAAGGAGATGACGATATGGCAGTTATAGCATCACACGAGGTGAATTTGAGCCAAAACTGGGGCGTCAGCTTCGGCGACTACACCTACGGCTCGAAGGCGGTGGATTTCCAGGATCTCATGGTCGTGATCGCAGAGCGCCGCGCGACGTCCGTCGAGGGTGAAGTCAAGCCGCTGTCGACGCGCATATCCCAGCGCAACACGTATCTCGAGCAGCTCGGCGAGGCGTTGGCCGACCTTACGCGCATGCAGGCGGCGTTCGAGAGCGATGACGGCGGCGACAAGCGCCGCGAGACGATGAGCGATGCGACATACAACACGCTCTACAGGCTTCAGGGGTCGTATCCCGACAACAGGAAGGAGACGAAGAAGAATGTCGAATACTACCTTCAGCGCGTCAAGAGCAAGATCGACTCGCTCAACAACGAAGCCCAGAAGGACATGACGCGTCTGCAGTCGCTCGTCGACCGCCGCGACGAGGCGTTCTCGACGGCTTCTTCGCTGATGAGCTCCATCAGCGATACGAGAAGCAACCTGATCAGGAACCTCTAACGGGAAGGCCGGATGATCACATACAGCACGATAGCCGTCAACCGTTACGCGCCGGAGGGGAGCGGGCAGATAAACCTCTACTCCAACGGAAATGATGGCGGCTCGGATCTCACGATCGCCCAGCTTTCAATAGCGGTTTCGATGCATGCGGCCGCGGCCTACGAGTCGCAGAGCGTCCTGAAGATGAACCGCATGGCGAACGGATCCGTGCTTTTGAGCAAGGCTGCCGACTGCATGCAGGCGATAGCCGACAACTACGGCAAATGGTCGCAGATCAAGCCGTACCTCCAGGACGAGCTCGGCATAACGACAGATCTTCCAGATGAGATCGACACATACGAAAAGCGCATGGCGGTGATCGCGGCGATCAAGACCAAGATCGACTCCCTGGCCCAGACGCAGCAGGAGGAGATGATCGACCTGCAGACTCTCGTGAACCGCCGCGATGTCGCCTACTCGACCTCATCGAACATAGTGAGGGCGCTTGGCTCGTCCATGAACGACAACGCAATCAACTTCTAGACTTGAAAGGACGATACGATGTCAATAGGTGTTGATCAGATATATCTGTCGATGCAGGATCCCGAATCGGGCGAGTACATGTTGGCGAACGTGTACACCGTCGATGGTGTGATGGAGCCTGACGGCATCACGCCAAAGCGCCTTTCGATAGGTCAGCTCGTAATGGCCGTATGCCTGCAGCGTGCCGCGGCCCTCGAGCAGAGCATCGTCTCCAAGATGGCCGAGATGGAGAACGTCTCAACGCAGCTCGAGCTTATGACCGAAATCGAGAACGCGATTCTCGAAGGCGAGGTAAACATGTCCACCCGCAAGGTCAACTACAACGGCACGCCCTACACATACTACGACTTCCTGTCGGTGGTGATGGAGGTGGAGAACGTCCCGGCGGGCAAGGCAAACGCCGAATCTTCGGAACTGCTGTCGTCGATTGAGTCGAAGATGGACGAGAAGAACTCCTTCAGCCAGCAGGCGATGATCGAGCTCCAGTCGCTCACGAACAAGCGCGACCAGAGCTACGACATGATTTCTAACATCCTCAAGAGCCTCAACACCGTTCTCGTCGGCAACGCCAACAACCTGTAGCGATACGCCACTTTGCTGATGGCGCGAATGCCCTGTTGTGTTGGTGCGGGGCATATGGTATAATACCAGCATGATAACGATGATATTTGCGATTGCTGTCGGCGGCGGCAGTTTTGCGGCTGCGTATTATGCCGGCGGCTGGGGGACCGGGTGGAGCATCTTTGCGGGCGTTGTCGGCTTCGGTGTGTGCCAGGGTGTCGTGGGCGTGCTTCTTCAGAGGCGCATCAAGCGCGAGATGGAGGTCGTGCAGAGCATAATCGTCAACGGGCAGAAGAAGCTGCAGGAGAAGATCAACCGCTGGTATGTGCGGCCGCCGGGGTCGATGAAGGCTGCGCAGAAGGAGATTCTCGACGACACCAAGGTGTTCGTGCGCGCGGCGCTCGAAGAGGTCGAGAAGCTCTCGAAATACCGCTGGCTGATACCGATGATCGACCGCCAGAAGGCGACGGCCAAGATGCAGCTTTCGTGGATGATCAAAGACTTCAAGACCGTCGACGAGGTCATGCCCAAGGCGCTTTTCCTCGAGCCGACGTCCATCGCGATGAAGATGGCGAGAATGTACATGACTGAGGTTCCGACCGAGCAGATCGAGAAGGTCTACCGCAAGGGGGTCAGGCGGCTCAGGTACAACCAGAACGTGATTCTCGCCGCGACGTGGAGCTGGATTCTCCTGAAGCGCAACGGCGACAAGGACGAAGGCGCCAGCGCATTCGCCGCGCTGACAGAGGCCCTCAAGTCGAGCGACAACGAGATTCTCAAGCGCAACCACGAGTGCCTTATGAACAAGCGTCTCGCGCACTTCACCAATTCAGGGCTGGGCGACCAGTGGTATTCGCTGCTGCTGGAGGAGCCGCGCCAGAACGCGCACGTTTCAAGGCCGAGGTCTTCATACAGATAGGGCGCATCCAATGGCGACGAAGAAGGCTATAGTGCTGGCTGCGGGGCTGGGGACGAGACTCAGGCCGCTGACCTGCACGACGCCGAAGCCGCTTCTGCCCGTGTGGGGCGAACCCATGCTGGCGAGGATCGTCGCGACGCTCCGCGAATGGGGAGCGACCGACATAACGGTGAACTGCCACTATCTGCACGAGCAGGTCGAGGCGTGGTGCGCGGAGAACGGCTGCCGAGCCAGCTACGAGCCTGAGATACTGGGAACAGGCGGCGTGCTTAATCCGCTCAGGGAATGGATAGGCGGCGACGACTTCTACCTCGTCAACGGCGACATCGTATTCGAGGGCGCGGGCCGTCCGCTGGCGTTTGCGAAGGGCGAGGCCGCCGACGATTCGGTGCTGGGCCGCTGCCTGATGACCGAGCATGACGGGCCGAGGACAATCGAGGCGGACCCTGACGGCAACGTGACCTGCTGGAAGAGTCCCGACCCTGGCTATCCCGGAACGTTCACGTATTGCGGCGTTGCGCTGCTCAAGGCGAAGGTCCTGGACTACGTCGAACCCTCGGGCTTTTCGACGATCGTTCAGGCCTACGAGCGTGCGATGATGGAAGGGCGCTTCATGCGGGGCGTGCAGCCAAGAGACCTTCAGTGGACCGACGCCGGCACGATACAGAGCTACATCGCGATAAACAGCGACGGCGACGACAATGCGTTCGCCGACATTCCGCAGCTCAAGGCGATCGGCGCGAAAGACGTCAAGTTCCTCGGAGCGAGAGGCAGCGACCGCTGCTTCTTCGACGCGGACGGGCGCATCGCGATAGTCTACGACGATTCCAAGCGAGGGGAGAACGCCAGATACGCCGGTCATGCGAAGTGGCTCAAGGCGCAGGGCGTGAGGGTCCCGGAGATACTCTGCGACCTGCCGGAACTGAAGACGCTCGTAATGGAGCATGGCGGAGTGGAGCGCAAGATGAGCCTCGAGGACTACGTAAAGGTGGTCGAGGCGCTTGCGCGGTTCAATGCGCTTGACGCCGGATCGCTTTCGCTCGAGCCGCAGTTCGATGCGGCGCTGTGGAAGTGGGAGCGCGAACTCTTCAAGGAGCATTGCCTCGGCACGCGATACAGGATGGAGTGTCCGAAGGCGGTGGATGACGAGCTCTGCAACGTGGCGGCGCTTCTCGAGCGCGAACCGAAGGCGCTTGTGCATCGCGACTTCCAGTCCACCAACGTGCTGTGGAAGGGCGGCGAACCGGTGATCATCGATTTTCAGGGCATGAGGCTGGGGCCTGCGGCCTACGATCTGGCGTCGCTGCTGTACGATCCGTACGTCAAGCTGTCCGAGGGCGAGAGGCGGGCGCTCGCGAAGCTCTACGCGAAGGCGAGCGGACTAGAGGGGATCTTGAAGATGTTGCCGTACGCGGCGGTCGAGAGGCTTGTGCAGTGCCTCGGCGCGTATGGGCGGCTCGCGAGCGTGGGCCAGCCGCAGTTCGGCAAGCACGTGCTGCCGGCGCTCGAGAACCTGCTGGCTGCGGCTGACGAGGCGGGGCTTGACGCGATTGGTGCGCTAGCAGAAGATCTGATCGCCAAAGAGGGTCACGGCCACGACCACGAGTGCCATTGCCACGAACACGGCCACGAGTGCCATTGCGGAGGGGAACATTGAGATGAGCTCCGCCATACGACAGTTCTGCGCCCGCGTAAAGAAGGCGGGAGTCCGGAGAAAAACGGACGTCAAGACTGTCGCGATGGGTCGCGAGCGCATATTCAGGGCATGGGACATAGGCGACGACACGTTCATCTTCGAGGACAAGGTGCTGGAGCATCTGACCGAGAGGCCGAGCGTGCTGGTGGTGCCGAAGTCATGCCTCACGTCGCGGCGCAAGGGCTGGGTGATGACGGTGACGACGGGCAACCATTCGGTTGCGGCGTTTCCGCTTCTGGACGGTCGGTTCTGGAAGCTCTCGCACCTGCCGATGGCCAAGCGCGGCGACGTGCTGACGTGCGACATACTCTGCTGCAACATCGTAGACGACAGAATCGAGACTTCGCAGCGCGACGTTTCTTCGAAGAAGCTCTATGCGGCTGATGCTTGGCTCACGGGCAAGGCCGGGTTCAGGATCTGCGACGTGGTGATGTCCGACAGGAACGAGGTTTCGCTCGAGCATTACCGCGAGATCGGTCAGGAGTGGCGCATCAAGCCGCTTGTCTGGACGGAGAGCGCGATGAGGGTAGCGCTCGGCGCAGCGCAGAAGCGGATTGGCTCCAAGCTGCGCTACTACCATTCGACGAGGGGTGTGCATTTCCTGACGCTGCCCGAGTTCAGGCGATTCATCGAGCTGGCCGAGAGTTCGCCGGAGGATTTCACGCAGGGTCTGAGGGAGCTTGTCTCGACATACGACGGCAACCGCCATTCGTTCACGCGCCAGCCCAAGTTTCGCGGCCACCACGAAATCGAGTTCTTCGGGCTGAGGCGCGGCGTTTCGCTTGATAGGCTCGTGCCGGGGCTTGAGCGGCTGATGGAGTCGATAGTTCTGGGCCGAATCGAGAAGGACGGGATCGTCGAGCGAGCGAAGTCGATAGCCGCGCTTTACGAATCGCTGCTGACGAGTCCAGAACTGGCCGACGAGTCGTCAAAGGCTTTCGTCGAGGCGCTTTACATGCATGTGACGGGCGAGATCTACGCAGTCATGGGCGAGGGCACGACGCCGTCGTTCGACGACCGCAGGTCTGCGTTGCCTGGCGCCACCTTCGAGGAAGGGCGCCCGATGTGGCATCCCGGGGTGGACGACCGAAGCGAGGTGCTTCTCTCCAACCTGCGCGGCCTGATGAGCAAGGACGAGATCGTCGAGTACGCGAACGTCTACGAGATACACGTGGAGGGCGAGGACGTTCCGCTTGGCAGGGGTATGACGCGCGAAATCGTCTACAAGACGAACACGAGTCCTCTGGAGCACAGCCTTATCGAGAAGCGCCTTTCGAGCTCGCGCAAGGGCTACGGAGCCTATATGATGGCGCGGATAGGCGCGCTCAAGGCGCTTGGAGTGAGGCTCAGCGACTCGTACAAGCTTCTGCGCAGGCGAGCGCACAAGGGACGCGCGCCGTTCGACTTCTACATCAGGTCGAGGTGCGAGGGCGAGCCGCTCGAGTCGATACCGGCGAACTACTTCTGCAACGTCGACGACTCGTCGGTCGAGGAGAGGGATGTCGTGCTCGGCCTGGCGCAGCTGATGGGCGACGCCGCGGCCCAGAACATGGCGATGAAGAAATACGACCCCAAGAAGGAGAGTCCGCTTTTCGGCGTCGGCAAGGAGATATACGAATTCGAGTACGACATGATCAGGCGCAAGATCGTGCCGAAGTCGGTTTCGACGTGTTCTGTGAGAGGCTCTTTCGGATGGCCGTCGCTTTCGCACGACGACGAAAACCTGAATACGCTCGCCAACTTCTACATGGGCTACTATGCGCATGCCATCAAGGCTTACCAGCGCCAGCACAAGGTGCCGATGGCCGATCTGGCGGAGAGGTTCTTCGAGGGGTTCGCATTCCGGACGCATGTGATGGCGTGGCAGCTTTCGGTGATGCGCGACAGGTTCGAGGGCTTTGCGCCGGGACTTCCGTCGACATACGGATTCGACAAGAAGTGGCAGTTCCTTCTGTGGTCGCTCGAGCGTCAGGAACGCCGTCTCGGTTCGCTGCGCAGCAGGTTCTTCCAGAAGGTCGAACTGGTCGAGCAGGGCGTGACGCCCGGGCCTGAGACTTCAACACATGACGAAGACAACGAAATAGAGATAATCCTATGAAGACATACGGTATAATTCCAAGCAGGTTCGGTTCGAGCCGCTTTCCCGGCAAGCCGCTCGCGGTTCTCGCGGGCAAGCCTCTCGTCGCATGGGTCGTCGAGGCCGTAAAGAAGGCGAAGTCGCTGGACGAGGTTCTCGTGGCGACCGACGACGAGCGCATTGTTGCGGCCGTCGAGCAGTACGGCGGGCGCGCCGTCATGACGCCGTCGGAACTGCCGAGCGGTACCGATCGAATCGCGTGCGCGGCGGGGGATTTCGCCGATGACGACATACTTGTGAACGTGCAGGGCGACGAGCCGCTGATCGATCCGGCGCTTGTCGACGCGCTTGTCGCGAAGCTCAAGAACGATCCGCGCTGGTCGATGGCGACTGCTGTGACGCCCATAAAGTCCGCCCAGGACTTCGCGGCAAAGACCGTGGTGAAGGTCGTGCTGGACCGCGATGACGGGGCGCTGTACTTCTCCCGCGCACCGATTCCGTGCGACAGGGACAACGAACCCGATCTCGCCGGCGGGCTCTACGTGCGCCATCTCGGCATATACGCATACCGCGGCGCGTTTCTGAGGCGCTACATCGCGGAGGCTCCGTGCGGCCTGGAGAAGACCGAGAAGCTCGAGCAGCTGCGTGCGCTCTGGATGGGCGCGAAGATCGCGGTCGTGAGGACCGAGGACGAGGGCGTCGGAGTCGATACGCCCGAGGACGCCAAGCGCGTCGAGAGGATTCTCGTTGAACGCAATTCGTGAGCGTTTTGGCGCTGTCGCGGGGGCGATCCTCTGCATGGGCCTTCTTGCGGGCGGCTGTTCGACGGTCGAGACCGGCGTGGAGTACAGCGGAGCGCATCCGCTCATACGCTTCTCCACGACCGGCATACGCTTCAGGGACGAGTACGTGACCCCGGAACAGGCCGTCGAGCGGCTGGAGGAGAACAAGATTCCGCATGACGCGACAATACATATACTTGTGGATGACGACTTTACTGATCGCCGCGCCACTTGGGTGTTTCAGCACAACTATCTTGCGCGCGCCGGATACAACCACAGCCTGCTCGTCACAAAGCGAGTCGCAAAGTCTGAGGTCGTCAAGGACAGGAAGAATGGAGAGCGCCGAAGCAAAAAGCAGGATTGAGTGGCTCGTAGCGGAGATAAACCGCAACGACAGGCTCTACTATGTCGAAGCGCGGCCGGTGATCGCCGACGCCGACTACGACAGGATGTATGAGGAGCTGATCGCCCTCGAGAAGGAGTTTCCGCAGTATAAGGATCCTAACTCCCCGACGGTCCGCGTGAGCGGCGCGCCGATAGACGGATTCGTCCAGGTGCGTCACGAGCCGCCGATGAAATCGCTCGACAAGTGCTACGAGAAGGGCGATCTGGTGCAGTTCGACGCCTTTCTGCGGCGCGAGATGCCCGGCGGCGCGGAGTGGCGGTATGTCGTCGAGCCGAAGATAGACGGCGTCTCGATGTCGCTGCTTTACGAAGACAGGCGGCTGGTCAGGGCCGCGACCAGAGGCAACGGCGAGGTGGGCGACGACGTGACGCAGAACGTGCGGACGATAAGGTCGATACCGAAGACATTGCCTGACGACGCGCCTGATATGCTTGAGGTCCGCGGCGAGGTCTATATGACTCGCGACGGATTCGTCAGGCTCAACGAGTCGCTGGACGAGGCCGGACGGCAGACGTTCATGAATCCGAGAAACGCATGCGCGGGTTCGCTCAAGCTTCTCGATCCCAAGGTGGTGGCTACGCGGCCTCTGGACATGGTGGTATACAATGCGGGGGGCGTCGGTTGCGACGGCTTCAGGTCTCATACCGAGATGATAGAGGCATTCCGCAGATGGGGATTTCCGGTGGCGCCATGGAGCAGAACGGCTTCGACGATCGAGGAGGCCATAGCCGCGATAGACGAGCTTGGCGGATTGCGGCACGATTTCAGGTTCGAGATGGACGGCGCGGTTCTAAAGGTGGACGAGAGGTCCCTTTATGGCGGTCTGGGCTCGACCGCGCACTCTCCAAGATGGGCAAGGGCCTACAAGTATGCGCCTGAGAGGGCGGAGACAGTGCTGCGCGGAATAACGGTGCAGGTCGGCAGGTCGGGCGTGCTTACGCCTGTCGCCGAACTTGAGCCAGTCGAGCTTGCCGGCAGCGTGATATCGCGCGCGACGCTGCACAACGCCGATCAGATCGCCGAGCAGGACATACGCGTCGGCGACCATGTTTGGCTTGTCAAGGCGGGAGACGTGATACCTGCGATTGACGGTGTGCTGAAGGAGAAGCGCACGGACGCGATAGTGCCTTACGTATTTCCGGTGGCCTGTCCCGTATGCGGAGGCCCTGTCGAGCGGCTAGAGGGCGAGGTTGCGATAAGGTGCGTGAACCCGGGGTGTCCTGCGCAGCTCCAGAGGCGGCTTCAGCATTTCGCCAGCCGCAACGCCCTTGACATAAAGGCACTTGGCGGCAGGGTGGCGGATTTGCTCGTCGAGAGAGGGCTTGTGAAGGATCCTCTCGACCTCTTCACGCTGGACTATGACGCACTGCAGGATCTTGATGTAGGCGAGGCTGGCGCTCCGCGCAAGTTCGGCAGGAATGCCCTCAACATGAAGGCCGCGGTCGATGCCGCGCGCACGATGCCACTAGACCGTTGGCTTTTCGCGACGGGCATATCGAATGTTGGAGCGACAGTCGCAAGGGACATCGCCGACGCCCATGAGAGGATGAGCGACCTGCCCGGCAGTCCGGTGCTGGCCGAGGTTCTGGCGAATGCCGAGCGCAAGGGCAAGGACCGGCGCGTACTGCCGATAAAGGTCGAGGCGGCAAAGTCGGTTTTGGCGTTCTTCGAAAGCGAATACGGCAAGGCCTATCTGGAAAGGCTGATTTCGCTCGGCATCGATCCTGTGCGCGCAGCGCCGGAGGAGAAGGCGACGGAAGGTCCGCTGGTCGGAGCAGGTGTGGTGCTTACAGGCAGCCTCTCCCGCCCCAGGTCGGAATACGCGAAGCTTATCGAACTCGCGGGCGGCACAGTGCAGAGTGCGGTCACCGGCAAGACGCGATATCTCGTAGCAGGAGAGAACGTAGGCGCCACAAAGACCGAGAAGGCCAAGGCGCTTGGTACAGAGGTGATCGACGAGAATCGGCTTAAGGAGCTGCTAGGCATCGCCGAAAAGCCGGTTCAAGGAATGCTGTTCTGAAGGAAGGTGGTTCAAGGATGAGGCTTTTCGTCGCGACACACAATGCGCACAAGGTGCGCGAGATGACGCAGCTGCTGCCTGGAGTGGAAATACTGCCGGACGATCCTGCTGACGTAGAGGAGAATGCCCCTGACTTCGGCGGCAACGCCCTGATAAAGGTCAGGGCCATCGCGGCGCGACATCCCGGAGAGTGGTGCATGGCCGACGATTCGGGACTCGAGGTGGCTGCTCTCGGTGGCGCTCCGGGGGTGCGCAGCGCGCGTTATGCCGGAGAGCCGTCTAACACGCCGGCGAACAATGCATTGCTGCTGAAGAACCTCGAAGGCGTAACGGACCGCCGCGCAAACTTCACGTGTGCGGTCGCGCTCGTCGATCCAGCTGGGCGCGAACGTGTCGTAGAGGGCAGGTGCTTCGGGCGCATAGCCGAGTCGCCGAGCGGCGTTGCGGGGTTCGGCTACGATCCGCTGTTCGTGCCAGACGGCTACGACAGGTCTTTCGCAGAGCTGCCCGCCGACGGGAAGAACGCGATCTCGCACCGCGGCAGGGCGCTAGCGGAGGTGAAGAGGATTTTGGGGGAAAGCAAATGATAAGAACTCAACTGCTCATAGGCGCTGCGCTGCTGGTGGGCGTTGCGATAGGTTATGTGGCAAAGCCCGACAGGGCGCCAGAGATCGACGAGGACATGGAGGCTGGCGTAGCTGCGCTGTTTTCCGATCGAGGAGACGAGGCGAGTTTCGTGGCTCTAAGGTCGCGCATCGCGGAGCTTGAGGCGAAGCTGGCCGGTGGCGGAGAGACGGAAGGCGAGTCGGAGAAGAAGGTCGGCGAGGAGAATCCCGATCCGCGCAGAAGGGGTGGTCGCAGGGGTCCGCCCAGCCCTGCGGAGATGCGCGAGCGTTTCGCGCAGATGGAGCGGGAGGATCCAGTGCGCTTCGCGCAGATGACCAACCACTTTGCGCAGATGCGGCAGCGGCGCATAGACAGGGCGCAGTCGCGGATAGACTTTCTCGCGTCAGTCGACTCTTCGCGCATGGGCGAGTCGGCCAGAAAGACCCACGAGTCGCTTCAGCAGCTCATCGCGCGCAGGGAAGAGATCGAGTCGCAGATGTTCGATCCGGAGATCGGCGACGAGGAGCGCAGGGCGATATTCCGCGAGATGCGCGAGACCGACAATGCGCTTCGCGAGCTGAGCCAGGTCGAGCGCGAAAACCTGATTTCGCAGATGGCGGAATCGATCGGGCTCAGCGCCGACGAGTCTGCGGAGGTCAATGCGACGATACTGGACATTCTGGACGCGACGGATTTTCGTGCCCCACCCATTGACGGGCGACGGTAAAAAGTGGTAAAATTACACCGTTCCGCTGGAAGGGGCGTGTGCTTTCGAAGGTGGATGGTACAAACAGAAGGAAAGAATCAGATGGAAATATATGTTGGTAACCTCGCGTACGCGACGACCGACGAGGGACTCAAGGCGGCGTTCGCGGCGTATGGCGAAGTTACCGCCGTTCGTGTCGTGACCGACCGCATGACTGGCCGCAGCAAAGGCTTCGGCTTCGTCACGATGCCTGACGCTGCTCAGGCTCAGGCGGCGATCGATGCCCTCAATGGACACGAACTCGATGGGCGCACCGTGCGCGTCAACGAGTCGCAGCCCAAGCCCCGCGAAGAGCGTCGCGGCGGATTTGGCGGCGGCTATCGTGGTGGCGACCGTGGTGGATACCGCGGTGGCGATCGCGGTCCGCGTCGCGAGACACGCTGGTAAAAGTCGGCGCTTGTCGATGACATAAACGAGCGGCATGGCCGAAAGGCCATGTCCTTGTTTTTTTGATATACTATTGCGCGATGCAAGAGATAGACTTCGATTCTGATTCGTTCGCCGACATAGTCGCAAAAGACAGCCGGTACGCTGCGCGTGCCTATGCGCTGCTAACGTCCGTCATACATGTGTTGAGCGAGGGCGGCAAGCACATGTCGGGAGAGGAGATACTCGAGGAGTTCCGCGAGACAGCGCTTGACCAGTATGGTCCGCTCGCTTACACCGTGCTGACTGAGTGGGGCGTCAAGCGCTGCGAAGACATCGGCGAGATGATGTTCAACCTTGTCGACTCCGGCAGAGTCCACAAGGACGAGAACGACAGCGCCGAGAGTTTTGTTGGCGGGTATGACTTCAAGGAGGCCTTTCTGGGTCCGTTCGACACATGACGCGGATAGCAGAGTTCGGGTGGCGCGGCAAGGAAGAGCCTGGCATCGGACGCATAGTGAGTGCGCACGGCGACTACTACCATCTCGTCTGCAACGAGACAGGGGGCGAGATTCTTGCTCGCAAGAAGAAGAGTGCCTTCGCAAAGCGCATAGAGAGCGTGCAGGAGTCGGGTGGGCTCAGGCGCGTGCAGCGAGGGGAGATAGGTGACGAGGTTCTAAAGCCCATCACGGGAGACTTTGTGCGTTTCAGGTACAACGCCCAGGGCGAGTCGATGATACTCGAGCTGTTGCCTAGGTTTTCGCATTTCGAGCGCAAGGATCCGACGGCGCGGCGGAAGTCTCAGACGCTTGCGGTGAACTTCGACACTCTCTTCATAATGATGAGCCTCAACGAGAACTTCTCCACTGCGCGCATGGAAAGGTACCTCGACCTTGCGTCTGATGTCGGCGATGCGGAGGTCGTGGCGGTGGTTACGAAGATGGACCTTCGCGAAGAGGGCGACGAAGAGTTTTTCTCGGCGCTTGAAGAGACGGTCGCCGGCAGAGCCCGCATACTGCATATTTCGGCGCATACGGGAGAGGGCATGGAGGCTGTCATGGAATACGTTAAGCCTCGCAGAACGCTTGCGTTCATAGGCAGTTCCGGCGTCGGCAAGTCGACCCTTGTGAACGCGTTGGCCGGAGACGACTGGATGGCCACGCAGGAGATTCAGGAATGGAGCGGCAAGGGGCGCCACACGACCACGAGCCGCGAACTGGTTATGCTGCCTTCCGGGGCGATGGTCATCGATACTCCTGGAATCCGCGAGATAGGGCGTCTCGGCGAAGTTGACGTGCAGATGGCAAAGGGCGAATCGTCGCACCGCTACCGCAAATAATTTGGTATAATAGGCAACCATGAAAACATACAATGTCGGTTTGGTCGGCGTAGGCGCCGTTGGCACGGAGATGATCAAGGTTCTCAAGGAGCGCAAGTTTCCTTGCGGCAAGGTTCAGGTTTTCGCTTCGCGTGAACGGGATGAGAAGATACTTGGCGAGACTTACCATGTGCTCAAGGCCGACGAGAACAGCTTTGGCGGGCTAGACATCGTCCTCTTCGCCGGAAAGACTGACGTTGCGATACAGCTCAAGGACGCGGTTGTGAAGGCCGGCGCCAAGATGATCGACAACTCTCGCGCCTTCAGGCAGGATCCGGATGTGCCTCTGGTGGTGCCGCAGGTAAATGCAGAGGATCTCGACTGGAACAAGGGTGTTATCGCCAACCCGAACTGCACGACTGCCATAATGCTAGAGGCTGTTGCGCCGCTGCACAAGGCGAAAGGGTTGAAGAGGCTTGTGGCGTCCACATACCAGGCGGCGTCCGGAGCGGGTGCGCCCGGTCTCGCGGAGCTTGAGGAGCAGATTCGCGACTATTCTGCCGGAAGACCGTTGACGACAAAGGCGTTTCAGCACCAGTTGATGTACAACCTCATTCCTCACATAGACAAGTTCGACGAGACGAACTGGTACACGCTTGAGGAGCTTAAGATGCGCAACGAGGCGCGCAAGATGCTGCATCATCCGGAGCTGATGCTTTCGTGCACATGCGTGCGCGTGCCGATAGCGCGCGCCCACTCCGAGTCGCTGAACATGGAGTTCGAGCAGGATATAACGCCCGAGGAGGCGAGGGAGATACTTTCCGCTAGCGAAGGAGTGAGGGTTGTGGACGATCCCTTGAGCGGGGCCTACCCGATGCCGCTCGATGCGACGGAGAAATACGATATCCTTGCCGGCAGAATACGTCAGGACATCTCGCGCAACGACAAGAAGGGGCTCGAGATGTTCGTCTCGGGCGATCAGCTTCTGCGCGGAGCGGCGCTCAACGCGGTAGAAATCGCGGAGCACCTCGTAAAGCGCGGCCTGGTCTGAGGTCAGCTGAAGGTCGTCGGGTCCGATTCCGGACCGAACGGGGAAAGGTCGCGCAGGTTCTTTATGACCGGCGGCAGCTTCTCCAGCACATAGTCGACGTCTTCATCAGTGTTGTAGCGCGACAGGGAGAACCTGACGGAACCATGCACTGCGATGAACGGCACGCCCATCGCGCGTATGACATGACTCGGATCAAGAGACCCTGAAGCGCATGCGGAGCCGGTCGATATGCAGATGCCGAGATCGGAGAGGTGGTATGCGATTGCTTCGCCTTCTATGTATTCGAAGCTGACGTTGAGGGTGTTGGGCAGCCTGTGGGCCTTGTCGCCGTTCACTCTGACGTTTGGGCACTTCGAGAGTATCCCGGCCTCAAGCCTGTCGCGAAGTGCGGTGAGCTTGACCGCTTCGTCGGCCATGCCGAGTCGCGCAAGTTCGCAAGCCTTGGCAAGTCCGACTATGTAAGGCACGTTCTCGGTGCCGGCGCGGCGGCCGCTCTCCTGATGACCGCCAAGCATGAAAGGCTTAAGGCGGGAGCCTCTTCTGACGTACATGAGGCCGATGCCCTTTGGCGCATGGAACTTATGGCCGGACATCGAAAGCATGTCGACGGGAACCTTGCTTACGTCGACAGGAATCTTGCCAGCGACCTGAACAGCGTCTGTATGGAGTATAGCGCCATATTCCTTGCAGGTTTCGGCGACTTGCTCGATAGGGAACACGGTTCCCGTCTCGTTGTTGGCCCACATAATAGACACAAGCGCATTGCTGGTGCCCTTTAGCTCGTCACGGAGCCTGTCGAGATCAATCTGCCCGACCGAATCGACCGGCAGCTCGACGACGTCGTGGTCAAGCGCCTTGAGCCTGCGGCATGGCTGCAGAACGGCCGGATGCTCGACGGCGGTCGTAATGATCTTGGTTCCGCGCCCGAAATATTCCGCTGTTCCCCTGATTGCGGCGTTGTCGCTTTCCGTCGCGCATGATGTGAAGATTATCTCGTCCGGCGAGCAGTTCAAGAATGTTGCGACCTCTTCACGTGCTGAGGTTACATGCTTGGCGATCTGACCGCCGAAAGCATGCATCGAGCTCGGATTGCCGTAGAGATCGCCGAAGAAAGGCGCCATAGCGTCTCGCACCTCTGGCGCCACGCGAGTAGTCGCATTGTTGTCGAAGTATACTATACGTTCCATACGCGTATATTATACCACATTCGGGCTGAAATATATGGTATAATATTTACATGGAAATCAATACTTGCGTCGTCGCAGCCGCTTGGCTGCTTTCCGCCTACCTGATTGGCGGCATTCCCTTCGGTTACCTGATCGGCCGCATGCGCGGCATTGATGTGCGTACGGTCGGTTCAAAGAACATAGGCGCGACGAACGTCTTCAGGACCGTCGGCAAAAAATGGGGCTTGCTTGCGTTTGCGCTTGACGTCGCGAAGGGGCTTGTGCCCACGCTGCTGGCCAAGAGTTTCGCGCCAGCGGCATGTCTGCCTCTGGTCGTAGGCGTTACGTGCGTCGTCGGCCACATGCTGACGCCATACATGAAGTTCAAGGGCGGCAAGGGTGTTGCGACCGCATTCGGAATGTTGATCGGTCTTGTGCCTGCACTGGTAGGCGTAGCGTTCCTCGTATTCGTGGCGGCTTTCGCTCTGTCGAACTACATATCGCTGGGCAGCTGCCTCGCGGCGGCGTTTCTGGCGGTCTCTGTCTGGTTTCCGTGGCTCGGGGTGAAGGGTGTCGCAGACCTGCCTCAGTGCATACTCGTGACGGCCATAGCGCTCTTCGTGATCTGGAAGCACCGCTCCAACATCAAGCGGCTTATTGAAGGCACGGAGAACAAGATATATATCTTCAAGAAACAGAAGTAGGAGTTACATCATGAAGAAAGCACTTATCACAGGCATAACAGGACAGGACGGTAGCTACCTTGCAGAGCTCCTGCTGGCGAAAGGCTACGAGGTGCATGGCATAATCCGCCGTGCCTCTACGTTCAACACAGAGCGAATCGATCATCTCTACCAGGACTCGCACATAAACGGCGTGCGGCTCTTCCTGCACTACGGCGATCTCTCCGACAGCGCCAATCTGGTGAAGCTCATCTATGAGATCCGTCCGGACGAGGTGTACAACCTTGCTGCGCAGAGTCATGTCCGCGTTTCGTTCGATTCTCCGGAATTCACCGGCGATGTGGACGCATTGGGCACCATGCGCCTTCTTGAGGCGATACATCTTACAGGATCCGACAAGACGACGAAGTTCTATCAGGCTTCGACCTCGGAGCTGTTCGGCCTTGTGCAGGAGGTCCCTCAGAAGGAGACTACGCCGTTCTATCCTCGCAGCCCGTATGCCGTCGCGAAGCTGTACGCATACTGGGCGGTCCGCAACTATCGCGAAGCTTATGGGATGTTTGCCTCCAACGGCATTCTTTTCAACCACGAGTCGCCGCGTCGCGGCGAGACTTTCGTGACGCGCAAGATTACGCGCGCGGTCGGCCGCATTAAGATGGGGCTTCAGGATAAGCTCTACATGGGCAACATCAATTCACTTCGCGACTGGGGTTTCGCCGGCGACTATGTCGAGGGCATGTGGCGCATCCTTCAGCACGATCGTCCCGACGAATTCGTGCTTGCGACAGGCGAGATGCATTCCGTAAAGGAGTTCCTGCAAGAGGCGTTCGGCATGGTTGGCCTCGACTGGGAGAAGCACGTCGAGTGCGACAAGCGGTATCTTCGTCCGACGGAGGTTGATCAGCTTCTTGGTGACGCTTCAAAAGCGAAGCGCGAGCTGGGGTGGGAGCCAAAGGTCAAGTTCCCCGATCTAGTGAAAATGATGGTTGATAGCGATCTGGAATTGGCCCGGAAAGAGAAGGCGATCAAGGATGCTTAAGACTGATAGGATCTACGTCGCCGGACATCGAGGGATGGTGGGCTCGGCCATCTGCCGCGCTCTCATCCGCGAGGGATTCAGCAATGTCGTCACGCGCACTCACCGTGAGCTGGATCTTCTCGACCCCAAGGCGGTGCGCGAGTTCTACGAGACCGAAAAGCCGGATGTCGCCATAATCGCCGCCGCGCGAGTCGGCGGCATCGGAGCCAATTCGGCTGCTAACGCGCTGTTCCTGTACGAAAATGAGATGATTGCCATGAACACTGTCTGGGCTGCGGCAGAGGCTGGTGTCAAGCGTCTTCTCTTCCTCGGTTCAACGTGCATATACCCAAGAATGGCGCCACAGCCGATTCCGGAATCCGCACTGCTAACAAGTGAGCTGGAGAAGACGAACGAGGGCTATGCACTCGCCAAGATATCAGGGCTTAAGCTTTGCGAGTTCCTGCGCCGTGATAGGGGGCTTTGCTACCATTCGCTCATGCCGACAAACTTGTACGGACCTGGAGACAATTACGATACGGTCAACGGGCACGTCCTGCCGACGATGATACGAAAGTTCGAGACTGCCCGCATGAATGGCGATGCCACCGTTCCTCTTTGGGGCAGCGGTTCGCCGCTTCGCGAATTTCTGCACGTGGACGATCTCGCTTCTGCCTGTCTGTTCGCGCTTTCGCTAGACAATCCGCCCGATCTAATGAACGTTGGATCTGGCGAAGAGGTTTCGATACGCCATCTCGCGGAGACCATCAAGTCGGCGACCGGCTGCACGGCCGAGATCTCATGGGACTCATCAAAGCCGGATGGAACGCCACGCAAGCTCTGCGATACGTCGCTCATACGTTCTCTCGGGTGGAGACCGGAGATTTCACTTGAGGCTGGGATCGTCCGCATCGTGGCCGACTATCGGCGCGAATTGAAGGAGGGAACGATACGTCTGTAGTCAGGTTCATCAAGTTCTCTGCTTCTAGCGTGGTGGGCTTTGTGGCCGACAACTTCGTCTTCGCAGGCGTGTTGTTCGCGGTTGAAGGCCATGTGACATACAGGCGCACGGCCATATTGATTTCGCTCGCGGTTGCGCGTTTGCTCTCAGCTACTTTGAACTACGTATGCAACCGCAAATTCGTGTTTCATTCGCATGCTGGCGTAGCTTCGTCGTTCGTCAGATATTGGGCGCTCGTCCTTGTAGTTGCAGTCCTTTCGTATGCCGGCACATCAGCCGTATCATGGGTGGGCGATCTTCGCGGCTGGGCAATATCGGTTGCCAAGGTCCTGGTTGAGACTGTGCTTTTCATTCTGTCCTACAAGGCACAGAGGCGCTGGGTGTTTTCTGCTGCGGACGACGGGCATCGTAAGAGCGGGAAGGACCAATAAAATCAAGGGGATTTTAATTTACCCCCTTGCAAAGTGCCGAAAAACTTGGTAAATTATACGCAACACGCGGGAGTGGTTCTTGCGTGCGAAACATAAGGATCAAAAACAATGGCTAAGAAAGTCCAGGTTCCGACAACCAAGTCTGCGATCATGGCTGCCCTCGCCGATGCCGCGGGCATCACGAAGAAGCAGGCCGTTACCGCCTACGACAAGCTCCTCGAGATCGCCTACGCTGGCGCTAAGACTCCGAAGGGCATCGTACTCCCCGGCCTCGGCAAGCTCATCAAGGCGAAGAGCAAAGCTCGCATGGGCCGCAATCCCGCCACTGGCGAGACCATGAAGATTCCGGCTCGCACGAAGGTGAAATTCCGCGTGGCCAAGGCCGCCAAGGACGCCGTCCTCGCCTAATCGCGACTCAGGTGTCAATGTATGAGGACGCGGGCTCTTTCGGGGTCCGCGTCTCTTTTGGTATAATATGCGGCTGTGAAAAAGAATGTAGTGATACTTGCCGCAGGCGACTTTCCCAAAAGAGGCGGCGTCGCCTGGTGCATGCTCGAGAGCGCTGATGCAGTTGTCTGCTGCGACAGCGCAGCAGACGCGTTCCGTCGCAGATTCTCCCGCGAGCCTGATGCTGTGGTCGGCGACTGCGACAGCATCAAGGGTAGCTTCGGTAATCTTGTGCGCTTCTCAGAGCAGGAGACCAACGATCTGGAGAAGGCTGTCCGCTACTGTCGAGGCAAGGGTTGGCGAAAGCCGGTGCTGCTGGGCGCTACTGGGCGGCGAGAGGATCATACCATCGGCAATGTCTTCCGTGCGATGTCTCTTGGTCTTGAGATTGTCTCGGACTACGGACGCTTCATTCCTTTTTCCGGCAGAAAGTCATTTGCCGTAAGGAAGGGCGCTGCGGTGTCCATATTCGCGACGGATCCGGCGACGAAGATGGTTTCGAAAGGTCTGGAGTGGCCTCTTGCCGGTGTTGAGTTCAAGAATCTCTACTGCGCAACGTTAAACCGTGCGACAGGCGGCAGTGTCGTCATCGAGAGCGACAGACCGGCGCTCATATATTTTGCGAGGTGACATGAAGATAACATTGGCCAGCGGCAGTCCTAGGAGGGCGAAGATACTTGAGGCGTTCGGAGTGGATTTTGAGGTCGTTAAGACTTACGCCGTTGAGGTCATGTATCCTGAAGACCCTGTGCGCACTGTTCGTGAAAACGCGCTCGCCAAGGGTGCGGCGGCTGGAGCTGGCTGGAAGAACGTGCTGTCCGCAGATACGATCGTCTGGTTCAACGGGCGGATATACGGCAAGCCTTCAGACCTCGACGAGGCTCGCGAGTTTCTGCACGAGCTTTCCGGCAGGACGCATTCTGTCTTCACTGGCGTTGCGTTTCGCGGCGATGTGAAGGTCGTAAGGAGCGACGTGACGTTCAGAAGCCTGGGCGATGCGGCGATAGATGAATATGTCGAGCGGGTTAAGCCTACCGACCGCGCAGGGGCATACGACATCGACGAGAGCGGCGATTTGATAGTCGAGAGCTGGACAGGCAGTTATGAGAACATAATGGGGCTGCCGGTCGAGCCTCTTCGAGAGTGGGGGATAGTGCGATGATTGAGCTTTGCCTTAACGGAATAGAGGTCGACTGCATAATCGGGGATCGTCCGGATGAGAGGCTTCGCACGCAGAGGCTCCTTGTTGATGTTGTGCTCAAGGTCGACGGACGGGCGGAAGATACGGACGAGCTTTGCGATACTGTAGACTATGCGGAACTTTCCGATAGGATACGCTCCGCGCTCGTTGCGGCAAAGTGCAGGATGCTTGAACGCGCGGCGAAGATAGCGTGCGAGGTGTGCCGCGCAGACCCCAAGGTAGTGTCGGCGGTAGTCAAGGTGGAAAAGTCCGGTGCGGTTCTCGGGTTGAGGTCTGCATCGGTTAGATATGCTCTCTGATATGCCGTCGACACGTAGAGATGCAAGGGACAATCGTCCTGTCGGATTCTTCGACAGCGGGCTGGGCGGACTTTGCATACTAGAGGCATTCAAGAGGGAATGCCCCGCCGAGAGTACGGTTTACATAGCCGACTCCAGGCACTGCCCGTACGGCAATCGTCCTGCCGAAGAGATTGTGCGCATCTCAAGGGCGAATGTAGAGTTCCTTCTGGGGCGCAACTGCAAGATGATAGTTGTGGCGTGCAATACGGCAACTGCCGCTGCAATAGATGTGTTGCGGAAGGAATTTCCGTCGATCCCTTTCATCGGGTTGGAGCCGGCCGTCAAGCCTGCCGCGCTGAAGTCGAAAAGCGGAGTGGTCGGTGTGCTCGCTACGGCCGGCACGTTCTCGGGAAGGCTCTATCGCGAGACGTCTGCAAGGTTCGCGAAGGACGTGACTGTGATTGCGGCGGTTGCCGACGAGTTCGTGACTCTCGTCGAACGTGGCGAGACGAGCGGACGCCGGGCTGAGAGGATAGTGCGTTCCAGACTGGAGCCTCTTTTCGCGGCAGGTGCAGACAACATAGTGCTTGGCTGCACGCACTTTCCGCATTTGAAGCCGCTGATAGAGAAGATCACGGCTGGTCGCGCCGAGATAGAGGACCCATCCGAGGCGGTCGCCAGACAGGCGGGAAGGGTTTTGCGCGAGCGTGGCATTCTGGGCGACAACGAGGAGCCTACGCATGAATTCATAAGGACCAAGGAGGATGACGATGGCGAAACTCGCGATTGACGGCGGAGCCAAGGTGCAGAGGTCGCCTTCTCCGAAGTGGCCGCAGTTTGACCGTAGGACCGATGCGGCGGTTCTGGACGTTCTTCATTCCGGGCGCGTCAACTACTGGACGGGGCTCAGGGGGCGCGAGTTCGAGAAAGCCTGGGGCGAATGGCTTGGGAGTCGCAACGCGATTGCGGTGTCAAACGGCACGGCTGCGCTTCATATTGCGCTGACTGCACTTGGCGTAGGTTCCGGTGACGAGGTCATCTGCACGTCATATTCTTTCATAGCGTCGTCGTTCTGCGCTCTTCATGCTGGGGCGATGCCGGTGTTCTGCGATGTCGGTGATGACCATTTGATTGATCCAAGGAAGATCGAACGCCTCATAACGCCACGTACGAAAGCGATCGTCGTCGTGCATCTTTACGGCATGGTGGCGGATATGGACCCGATTCTCTCTATCGCTCGCCGTCACGGACTTTTCGTGGTCGAAGACTGCGCACAGTGCATAGGCGGCATCTATAAAGGACGTAAGGCAGGTACGCTTGGCGATATGGGATGCTTCTCGTTTTGCCAGTCCAAGCAGATCACGACTGGCGGAGAGGGCGGAATGGTCGTATGCGACGACGATGCGCTGGCGTGGGAGCTGAGATCCCTGCGCGATCACGGCAGCGACGTCAAAGCGAAGCTAGAGGGCAGGCGTTCCACAGACGAAAGGCCGTATGCCCACAAGAGGGTGGGCTATAACTTCCGAATGACTGAAATGCAGAGCGCGATTGGCTTGTGTGAACTGGCGCGCTACGACAGATGGAATCTTCCTCGCCGCAGATCGCTCGGCAGCGCACTCGTATCGTCGCTGAAGGATCATCCTCTTGTCAGGTTTGCTCCTGTTGATACCGAAGAACGCCAAAACAGCTTTTGGCTTGCGCCATTCGTACTTCGCGAGGAGCTGCTGACGGTTCCCGTATCGCAGTTCATCAAAGCGGTTCAGGCGGAAGGGGTCGGCGCATACGCCATATTCTGGCCTGAGATGTACAAGGAGGCTGCGTATGTCGAACGCCGAGGTTTCGGAGCAAGGAACTATCCGTTCGACGACCCTGCGAACGGACATGTAGATTGGCGCAAGGTGGATTGTCCCGTAGCCCGTGAGATGGCGCGAAACACAATTGCATTCTGGACGCATCCGACCTATGCCATGCGGCATATCGCCGCCGACGTAAAGGCGTTCGAGAAGGTTGCGTCTGCCTACATGAAGAAAGCTAAGCAAAACGCAAACGGAAAGGGCATGAAATGAAAAGAGTTCCGGGCAAGTACACGCGCGGCGAAGAGATTGCGAACGCTGTAACCCATGTAGTAGGGTCGCATCTTGGCGCGGCGATGCTAGCGCTGCTGGTCTGGCAGGGTGTAGCAAGCGGAGTCGATGTCGGTTGGAAGGTAACGAGTGCTTCGATATTCGGATTCTCGATGATACTTCTGTATGCCGTTTCGTCGGCCTACCACACTGTAACCCATCCGCCGGCGAAGAGGGTTTTGCATGTGATGGACCACATGGCCATATATTTTCTAATTGCTGGCAGCTATACGCCATTCTGCCTTGTGACGCTAAGACCTGAGCATCCAGCGTTGGGCTGGACGATCTTCGGTATCGAGTGGGGAGCCACGCTTGCGGGCATATTCTTCAAGTTGAAGACTACCGGTAAATTCCGCTACCTTTCCACCAGTGCGTATGTTATCATGGGTTGGGCCGCACTAGCCGCGATAGTTCCGTTGGTTCGTACGCTTCATGGTCTCGGTACGATGTGGCTAACGCTTGGCGGCGGACTGTACACTCTCGGTTGCGTGTTCTATCTCTGGAAGTCGCTGCCGTATGCGCACATGGTGTGGCACCTGTTCGTTCTTGCAGGCACCATAAGCCACTTCTTCTGTGTCTTGTGGTATGTGATGTAGTGCGATTTTTTACCAGTTTGCCGCACACGGCGCGGCGGAATTTGGTATAATATCTGAAGGAGGCTACGAGATGAATAAAGTAATGATAACGGGCATTGGAATGCTTTGCGGCTGCGGCAACGGCAAGGATGCCGTCTGGAATGCCGTCAAGACCGGCAAGTCTGGCATAACCCGCATAACGAAGTTCGACCCGTCACGCTGCACCTGCCAGGTCGCGGGCGAGGTGAAGGACTTTCAGACCTACGCCATCGACGGTGGTCTGATAGACAAGCGTGATGCTCGCCACATGGCTCTCTTCTCCCAGTATGCGGTTGCCGCCGCAGTAGAGGCATGGCGCGATGCCGGGTTTACCGAGGAGAGCAAGCCTGACATGGACCGTGTCGGAACCATGATCGGCAACGGAATCGGCGGCCTGGACATAACGGGCGACAACTACAAGATACTCTTCGAGCGCGGGCCGGAGCGCCTTTCTCCCCTCGCCGTGCCGGAACTGATACCCAATGAAGCTGCCGGCAATGTTTCAATAGCTCTTGGCGCGAAGGGCCCTGCGCAGGTCATAATTACCGCATGCGCAAGCTCTACCGATGCGCTGGGGCTGGCAATGGACATGATTCGCGTCGGTCGTGCGGACGTGGTAGTCGCCGGCGGAACCGAGGCTTCCGTCATGGAGTTCACAGTTGGCGGCTTCATGAAGATGAAGGCGCTTTCCACCCACTTCAACGAAACGCCAGAGAAGGCGTCACGTCCGTTCAATGCGGATCGCGACGGCTTTGTCATGGGTGAGGGCGCCGCCGTTCTCATACTTGAGAGCGAGGCTCATGCGAAGGCTCGTGGTGCAAGGGTCTACTGCGAGTTGGCTGGTTATGGCGCGACGGCAGACTCCTACCACATAACGGCTCCTGATCCTTCCGGCGACGGTGCGGTCAAGGCTATCGAGGTGGCGCTCAAGGATGCTGGCGTCTCCGACCTTTCTACGGTTGACTACATCAATGCGCACGGCACGTCGACCCATCTCAACGATCAGATGGAGACGAAAGCCTTTAAGCGGGTCTTCGGAGAAGAGGGCGCCAAGGCGATAAACATTTCGTCCACCAAGTCGATGCACGGCCACCTGCTTGGCGGTACTGGCGCTCTTGAGGCGGCGATCACCGCGCTCGCGATCAAGGAAGGGTTCGTGCCTCCGACGATCAACTACGAAAAGCCTGATCTCGAGGTTGATGTCGAGAAGGGCGAGACGCCCCTCGATCTCAACTACACGCCCAATGTAGGTGTGAATCGCGAAATCCGTGTGGCTCTCTCGAGCTCGCTCGGTTTCGGCGGGCACAACGGAATACTCGTCTTCAAAAAGGTCTGATAAAATGGAATTCCCTGTCTTAAAGAACACATACAACAAGCCTGGCATCGAACTTCTGCCGCACCGTCCGCCGTTCCTTTTTGTCGATACGCTCATCTCGGCTGATGAGACTGGCGCGATAGGCGAATATACATACACCGAGGAGAAGAACGATTTCTTCAAGGGGCACTTTCCTGGCAATCCAGTCGTTCCTGGCGTCGTGCTCATCGAGTCGATGGCGCAGGTCGCGGGGGCGGGCCTTGTCGCTCGCGGCGCTCTTGCGGCGGATTCCGGCAAGGAGGCCACTTTCGTTCTGGCTGCCGTTGAAGAGGCCCGTTTCAGGCGTCTTGTGCGTCCTGGCGACAAGATGACAACGGTTGTGGAGAACGTGAAGGTTCGCTCCAAGCTCGGCATCTTCTCCCTCAAGGGTTATGTCGGCGACGAGCTCGCATGCGACTGTTCCGTCAAGTGCATGCTCGGCGAGAAGTGAGATGATCCGCATAGTCAGCGCCGGCGACCGCCGCATCGGGCTCTTCAATGCCAGGCCCGCGTTTCCCGAGGAGGCCGAGAAGGCTGCGGCCGAGGTTCTTGCCGCAATAAAGTCTGAAGGTGACGCTGCTGTAGCCAGATGCGTTGCGAGGTTCGAGGGCGCCAAGCTTTCTCCGTCCCGTTTCCGCGTTAGCGAAGATGAACTTTCGGAGGCGGTGCGCGAGGTTCCGGCGGAAGTTCGGCGCGCTGTCGCCGATGCCCATCGCCGGGTGCTCAAGTTCTCCAAGGCGTCTCTGCGCAAGGGGTGGAAGATGAAGACTCCGCGCGGCGGAACGGCCGGCGAATTCTTCTCTCCGATGGATCGTGTCGGCGTCTATGTTCCGGGCGGAACTGCGCCTTTGGCCTCTACGGCCGTCATGACGGTTACATTGGCCAAGGCTGCAGGCGTTAGGGAGATCGTCGCCTGCACGCCCGCCGGAAAGACTGGTGCTGTGAATCCGGTGTTGCTTTACGCCCTCAAGCTGGCTGGTGCGACCGAGGTATATCGCGTCGGCGGAATACAGGCGATCGGTATGATGGCCTTCGGCACAAAGTCCTGCCGGAAGGTGCAGAAGATCGCTGGTCCTGGCAACGCCTTCGTAACAGCCGCGAAGCGTCAGGTCTACGGTTATGTCGCCATCGACCAGGTCGCAGGGCCGAGCGAAATCGCGGTTCTGACCGACGGCTCAGTGGACGTCCGCTGGATTGCCGCAGATCTTCTTTCTCAGGCAGAGCATGGCAGTGGCCTAGAGAAGTCGCTTTGTGTTTGCACTTCGCGGGATTTCGCCGAGGCGATCCGCCGAGAAGTGCTTGAGCAGACCAAGACGCTGTCCCGCAAGGCGCTTGTCGAGCGTGTCATCGACCGCGAAGGAATCCTCATTGTCGTTGCCAAGGATGTCGCCGAGGGGCTTGAAGTCGTCAATCAATTTGCGCCGGAGCATTTCGAGATAATGACGAAGGATGCTCTCAAGGTCATGTCCGGTGTGCGTTCCGCCGGTGCCGTGTTTGCTGGAGCGTGGACTCCAGAGTCGGCCGGTGATTTTGTCGCCGGTCCAAGCCATGTGTTGCCCACGGGCGGGGCCGCCAACATGTTCAACGGGCTTACTCCTGACGATTTCAGGCGTCGGCACAGTTTTGTCGCGTTCACCGAGGGCGATCTCAGGGAGACGCGTTCCACAATCGAGGCTTTTGCCGCCGTCGAGGGTCTGGACGGTCACGGCAGGGCTGCAAGCATACGGTTCCAGAAATGAACATCCTGTTCCGCCACGCATACGATATTGGTTGCGGGTTTGCGTCCCTGATATGGCCGTTCATGAAAAAACGCCAGCGTATAGCGATTGACAATGTGCTGGCTTGCGGCATAACTGATGATCCTGCCGAGGCTCGTCGCATCGCCAAAGCGTCGTTCGGCCACCTCGCAGGGCACATTTGCGAGGCTTTGTTTGTGCCTGCCGTGGTCAACGCTTCGAACTGGCGCGAGCATCTCGACGTCGAGACTGACGCCGAGCCGAATGTGGCGAAACTGCTGCTTGAGACCCCTGATACTCCGATAATCCTCGCTAGCTCCCACCATGGCGTATGGGAGGCCGCCACAAACGTCCTTTCGCTTGTGAGGCCGATGATTGCGATTGCGCGAGTACAGAACAACAAGCTCGTCGCCAAGTGGATGAAGAAATACCACTTCAGGGGACCGGTCACGGTAATCGACAAGACGCATGGCTTCACCCCGGAGATTATGCGCCAGTGGAAGGACGAGTGCGCCGCGATGACGATCTTGATGGATCAGCATACGAGCGGAGGCAAGCTTCTGACCTTCCTCGGCCGTCCGGCCCGTACGTTCACTTCGGTTTCGCGCCTTGCGATCCGCACCGGTTATCCCATAGTCGTCGGTTCATTCGTACGCGTGGCGCCGTTCCGCTACCGCCTCGTCGGCGGGCCGCCGCTCAGGTTCGTGAAAACGGACGATATAGCCGCCGCCACCCAGCTTCTAAACGACAGGTTGGGTGAAGCCATACGAAAGTACCCCGAACAGTACCTTTGGGCGCACAGGAGGTGGCGCGATGGCTGACATAACGGCGGCCCTCGTCTTGGATCTTCTCTGCTGTGCTCTCAGTGTGGTCTTTATGTGGTCCACGCTGATAGTTCTAATTGGCCTTGTGAAGGCTCCGCGTCGCCACCCCAAAGCCTCAAGACATCTGCGCTTTGCGATTTTGATATGTGCACGCAACGAGGAGTCTGTCATACGCATGCCTGTCAAGAGCATTGCGATGGGCAAGTATCCTGCGGAGAGTCGCGAAGTGTTCGTGCTTGCAGACAACTGCACTGACGACACCGCCCGTCGCGCATGGGAGGCTGGCGCAACCGTATGGGAGAAGACTTCGCCCAGCTCCGGCAAGGGAGACGTGCTCAAGTGGGGCATTGAGAGGATTTGTGCGTTCGGCGGCTTTGACGCCATTGCAGTTTTCGATGCCGACAACGTAGTCGCAGACAACTGGCTTGACGTCGTCAACGACGCGCTGCAGGATGGCGAATGTGTAGTGACGGGCTGTCGCCACGCGTCAAACGCCACGGCAAACGTGATCTCCGGCTGGTACTCGGTCTACTGGGATGTCATGAACGAGCTTTCGAACCGTGTCCGCACCAATCTTGGCCTTTCCGGCAAACTGACCGGCACCGGCTTCGCGTTTCTCGTTTCCGCGTTGGGTGAGGAGGGCTGGAACACCAGAACCATGGTTGAGGATGTGGAGTTCACCGTTCAGGGCAACATCGCCGGCCGGCGCGTAGCATATGTGCCTGATGCACATTACGCCGATGAGCAGCCTGTCGAAACGGTGTTGATGTGGCGTCAACTCAGGCGCTGGGCAACTGGCGGCTGGCAGGTAGTCAGGCTATATTCCTGGCCGTGGCTCAAGGCCCTCTTGCGTAGGCCGTCGCTCAGGCTTTTCGACTCGTACTTCGCGATATTGACCGGAATGTCCGTCGCGTTCATCCTGCTATTCAATGTGGTCGCCCTATTTGTCAAGCTCTTCAGCGGCGCCGCCGCCGGTTCCACGCTGCCGATCTTTTTCGGAATACTCGGTTTTGTCTTTTTGATGGGCTGGTTCACTGCGGTTTCGGCAGTCGCCCTCTCGCAGAAGAAGCGTCGCCCGGGCTGGGTCGCCGTGCTGACATTTCCCATATTTTCGCTTATCCTGTCGGGAGCGGTGCTCTTTACGCTTGTGCACCCGACCCGCAGGTGGAAGCCGATTCCACATAGCGGCAAGACATCCTGAGGCTCCATAAACCGATGAAGATAGCAGTCATAGGCAGAGGCCTAATAGGTGGATCGCTCGCCAAGGCGGCGATTCGCGCGGGACACGACGCCTCGGCGTTCGACAAGGGCGAGACGCCAAGGGTGTCTGACGCCGATGTCGTGTTCATTGCGGTGCCGCCATCCGCTGTTGTGGATGTTGTCGATTCAATTGCGCCTGATGTCAGGCAAGGCGCCGTAGTCGTCGATATGACTGGCGTGAAGGGGTTCGTCTACGAGTCGCTTAAGAAATACGCCTGTTCGAAGCGCTTCACTTTCGTCGGTGGCCACCCGATGGCCGGCAAGGAAGTGACCGGCTGGGCGAATTCGTCGGCGGATCTCTTCGACGGGGCTTCGATGATACTTGTGCCGTATCCATCCTGCGGAAGGCTTGTGCTCGACATGCTCGAGGCCCTCTTCCGCCAGCTTGGCTTTGCGCGCGTCGTGTTTACGGATCCCGCGCACCACGACGAGATGATAGCGTTCACTAGCCAACTCTGCCACCTGATTTCGTCCGCATATGTTCGCGACGGCCTTGCGCCAGACCATTCCGGCTACTCCGCCGGGAGCTTCCGCGACATGGTTCGCGTAGGTGCGCCCGATCCGGACGTGTGGACCGAGCTTTTCACCCTCAACCGCGACGCTCTTCTGCCTGTTCTCTCGCGCTACATCGCGAGGCTTGAGGATTTCCGCGCCGCCCTCGAGGACAACGATTCTCTTAGACTTCACCGCGCCCTTGAGACCGGCGTGCAAGCGAAAGGAAAAATATGCTGATAAAGCTTACCCTCACACTGCTGTTCCTGGCCGTAATGGTCGGCGTCGGGGTGTACAGCCGCCGTCATTCAGGATCGGTTGACGGCTTCGTTCTCGGCGGCCGCAACGTAGGCCCTTGGCTCACCGCCTTCGCCTACGGCACAAGCTACTTCTCGGCCGTTGTGTTCATAGGCTACGCCGGTCAGTTCGGATGGAAGTTCGGCCTTTCGTCTTCGTGGATCGGCATCGGCAATGCCGTTATCGGATCTCTCCTCGCATGGCTTCTTCTGGGCCGCCGCACGATGCTAATGACGCGTAGGCTCCAGAGCCGCACCATGCCAGACTTCTTCGGTTCTCGTTTCGACAGCGAAGCCTTGCGAGTCGTCGCATCCGTCATAGCTTTCGTCTTTCTGATACCCTATACCGCCGGAGTCTACAAGGGCATCTCCACGCTCTTCGAGATGAGCATGCACATCCGCTATGAATACTGCGTCGTGCTCATGGCAGTGCTTACGGCGCTTTACGTGATACTTGGCGGATACAAGGCCACGGCGATAAACGACTTCATTCAGGGCATCGTGATGCTTTTCGGCATCACCGCCGTCATAATCGCGGTGCTTGGGCTGAAGGGAGGTCTTGTCGAGGCTGTCCACAAGCTCGCCGAGGTGCCTGCGGACGGCAACCCTGCGATCAATGGCGGTTTCGCTACGTTGTTCGGACCTGACCCGCGCGGACTTCTCGGCGTCGTCATACTTACTTCGCTCGGCACATGGGGCCTGCCCCAGATGGTCGGCAAGTTCTATTCCATAACCGACGAGTCTGCGATTCGCCGCGGTACGATCATCTCCACCGTTTTCGCCTTCATGGTGGCCGGCGGATGCTACTTCCTCGGAGGCTTCGGACGGCTCTTCCCCGCTCCGGCGACTCTGCCTGACGGACGTCTCGCCTTCGACTCGATCATACCATCAATGCTCGTCACGCTGCCCGACATTTTGATCGCGCTCGTCGTGCTGCTTGTCCTCTCGGCGTCTATGTCTACCCTTGCCTCGCTGGTGCTGACTTCCAGCTCCACCCTGACGCTTGACATAATCTACAGGGACAAGAAGTCATTCGACGGAGAGGTCGAGGCGGGTCAGATGGACGACTCTGTCGTCGAGACCATCGAACGCCGCAAGGTCGTTGTCATGCGCGTGCTGATTCTCTTCTTCATTGCGCTCTCGCTGATGATCGCCCTCAATCCGCCAACGTTCATTGCGCAGCTGATGGGCATTTCGTGGGGCGCGCTTGCTGGCGCCTTTCTGGCTCCGTTCATGCTCGGCTTGTACTGGCGTGGCGTTACGCGTGCCGCCGTCTGGGCATGCTTCGCGTGGGGCGTCGGCATAACAGTGATCAACATGCTGGCCGGGAACCCGATAAATCCGATCGACTGCGGCGCTCTCGCCATGATCGGCGGATTCGTAGTGGTGCCTGTCGTGAGCCTCATAAGCCCAAGGCTCTCCGACAAGTTCCTCAAGACTGTCTTCTGCAGCGCGGCGCTTCTTCTTGTGCCTGCGGTCGCCCTTGCCGATGAAGAGCCTGTCCTGGAGACGTCCGAGACTCCCGTCGAGTTCAATATGGGCGCCGACTTCCGCGTACGGCAGGAGATGATGGGCAACGTGCCCGGTATGCCGAAGGGCGGCAGGCTGCTCGCCGCGCCCCGCAGAAAATTCCTGAATCAGGTTCGTTTCCGTCCCCGCGTATGGGGGGAGCTTAAGGCCTCCGAAAACTGGCGGCTCTATCTGCGTCTCGCCGACGAGTTCCGCTGGAACGTCCGTCCTCACAACCACTCCTCGACTTTCCCTGACGAACTGGTCGTGGACAACCTCTTCGTCGAGGCTACCGATCTCTTCGACGGCTTTCTTGACTTCAGGATCGGCCGTCAGGACATCTACAACCTCTACGGGCTCGACCACGTCTTCGTCGACGGCACCCCAGGCGACGGCTCGCGCACTGTCTATACAGACATGGTGCGCTTCGCCCTCAAGTTCACCGAGGACGAACGCCTTGATGTGTTCGTCCTCCACAACTGGGACGAGAATCCCCTGCGCTGGGGTACCCGCCGCTCGAAACGTTCCGTCTCCGGCCTTGGCGGTGGCGCCGACCGTGATATGGACGACTGGGGCTGGGGCGCAGTCTGGTCGGGCAAGGCGGCGGACTGGCTGCCGTATCAGATCTTCGCCATGCAGAAGATCACCGAGTCGTTCCACCTCAGGGGCGAGAAGCACCCCTATACCCGCCGCGAACTTCTTGGCGTAAAGCTCACGCCGCGCCTTACCGACGAGTTCACCCTGCAGCTCGAGGCCATGGGACAGGTCGGCAGGAACGGCGACGGCGCGTGGCTCAGCGGATGGAGCACCTATTCGGGCATCAACTGGAAGTCCTCTTCCGAAGGCGGGCCTACTCCCTTTGCCAGCGTAGGCTTCCACACCATGAGCGGCGACAAGGATGCCGCAAACTCCGACGGCGGCCACGACGCGTGGGATCCGATGTGGGGCCGTGGAGTCAACGACTCCGAGCTGATGCTGTACGGCACCCACTACGGCGCGGCCTGGTGGAGCAACATGCTCTATCTGAAGCTCGCCGCCGGTGTCGACATCGCCCCGAGGCACCGCTTGGCCGTATCGACGGGTCCGATGTTCGCGGCGGTGAATGACGGCATGGGCGGTGGCGACGGTTCTTTCAAAGGCTACCTGAGCCAGGTTCGCTACGACTTTCCGCTCTATACCTTCAATGCCGAAGGCCGCCCGCTCGAGTTCTTTGGCCACGCCGTCGCCGAGTTGATGAATCCCGGCGACTATTTCGAGACCGATCGTCCGGGCTGGTTCCTGCGCTGGCAGCTCGACTGCAAGTTCTGATGGGCTTGAGATGCGTCAAGATGCGTGCGTCTCTTGGAGGGGCGCACATATCTGGTGCGGAGCGGATCGTTCCGGCCGCCGACGTCGCCAAGATCGTGGCGTCGCTCTCGAGCCGTGCGCTAACCCACGAGAAGGGCACGCCAGACTTCGTCAACATAAAGGTCGAAGCCTGTCCCGAGCCTATGCGCGTTCCTGCGCTCAAGGTCGCCACCGAAACCGTCTCGACGCCCGAGGAGGGTTGGCGGCGGGTGGACGAGCTTCTGCGCGAGGCCGGCTTTTCGCGTACGGACGAGATCAGGGATCTTTTCCGCGAGACCTACTCGATGCGCGGCGCAATGCTGCTCGACGCCGATACCCTAGAACGCCTCGAGCCCGACCGTGATCGCGGCGTCAGGGCGACGTATATGGACGCCTCCGATTCTCTCGCGACTTCCGCCGGAGTCAAGGACCACTATTCGGAGGCCATAGTGCTTGCGACGAAGGTTCAGTCTGCCCCTGGCATAGTCGGCGAGATCTGCATGTCGGACGATCCCGACTACGTGACCGGCTACGTCGCCTCGAAATCGCTTGGCTACAGGCGCATCACCGTGCTGAAACGCAAGGGAGACCCTAGCGGCGGGCGAATATTCCTTTATCGCGGCCCGCGCGAATCCGTCGCCGAAACCGTGCGGTTCCTTGAGCGCGAGCCGGTCATCGTAACCGACGTGCCGTTGCTCCAAAGGGCGTCGACGGCAAATCGTTTCGATGGCATCGCCTCGGAACTCGAGTCGATACGCTCAGCCGGTCTTTGGCGCGAGACGCGCATGCTGCCGCAAGGCGTCGTCAACCTGTCGTCCAACGACTATCTCGGCCTTGCAAACGACGTGCGGGTGAAGTCAGCCGCCGCCGATGCCGCAGTCAAGTTCGGCTCCGGATCGGGGGCTTCGCGCCTCGTAACCGGCACGCAGCCGCCACACGAGTCGCTCGAGCGCCATATCGCCTCTTTCAAGGGCGCTGATGCCGCAATCGTCTATTCCACGGGCTACATGGCCAACGTCGGCGCGATAACCGCGCTCGTAGGGCGCGGCGATGTCGTGCTTTCGGACGCCCTAAACCATGCCTCAATAATCGACGGCTGTCGCATGAGCGGGGCTGATGTCGTCGTCTATCGCCATCTCGATATGGACGACCTCGACCGGAAGCTCGCTCGCTGCCGTGGCCACCGCCGACGCCTCGTCGTGTCGGACGGCGTCTTCTCGATGGATGGCGACATGCTGCCTTTGCCGCGTTTTCTCGAGATTTGCCGCCGCAATGATGCTTTCTCATACGTCGACGAGGCTCACTCCGTCGGGGTGGTGGGCGCCACAGGGCGTGGACTTTCGGAGCATTTCGGCTGCGGACACCCCGATATGATGATGGGTACGCTCTCCAAGGCTCTCGGCTCGCAGGGCGGCTATGTGGCCGGTTCCCCCGGATTGGTCGAGTATCTGCGCCAGCGCTCTCGTGCCTTCATATTCAATACTGCCCCTTGCGCCGCCGCTATGGCCGGTGCCGACGCCGCGCTTTCGGTTGTAGAGGCGGAGCCTGCTCGCGTAGGGCGCCTCAGGGACAACGTGCGCTTCTTCGTCGCGGATCTTGCGCGTCATGGCCTCGCAGTTTCAACGGATTCCGCCATCGTGCCTGTCGTCATCGGTGACGAAAGAAGGGCGCTCGCCGCATCGGATGCCCTTATGAGGGCAGGTTTTGCGATTTCTGCGATACGCTATCCCACGGTGGCCAAGGGCTCCGCAAGGCTCCGCGTCGCAATATCGAGCGAACACGCCCGCGAATCCCTTGCCGCCGCAGCCGCCGCCATAGCGAAAATTATGGTATAATACCTTTTTTCTCTAAAGAAAGGGGATGCAGATGAAAATACTAGGTGAAAAGATTTTTGCCAAGGATGAGAATGGAATGCTTTTGAGCCGCATTGGTACGATGTTCTTCAGGACACCCGGCCTTGTCACCTCACGCACCGTCCATGCCATGCAGCGCATGTTGTGGCTTGACGACATAAACGCCACACGCGCAGCCGCCGGCGAGCCGCCGCTCACTCCCGAGGAGGAGGATGCCGAGCTTGAGCAGTCCGTCGATCTTATCTTCACAGAAGACGCTGTGCTGATCCGTCCCGACCCTGAGAGGATGGATCTTGCGCTGCGTGCCGACGAGGCGCTGCGCTCGATGGTCTCAAAGCGCCAGATACGCTATCTGAACACCAATTCCGTCAAGGTTCGCAACGCCCTTTGCGAGCGCGGCGAAAACTGGCGCATGTCGCGCCATCCGATATCCGACGACGACATGGTGACGATAATCGAGCGCTCGCGCGTGGCCATCGAATGCCTGCCGGTCTACTACTACAACGGCACGACCGGTACCCGCTTCATAACCGCCGGCGGATACGCCGACGTCGTCAAACTCCCCGACGCCGAATACAGGCGCCAGATCGAGGAGGTCGTGTCGGGGCTCAACAAGCGCAACCGCCTCGGCCACCCCGAGGTCATGCTCTTCCCGTCGTCCACGCCCATCGAGATCACCAAGGCGCTCAAGAACCTTCCTCTCGCAGAGCTTTCCGACACCGAGCTTCGCCGCGCTGTGGATAAGATCGCCGTCGACTGGCGCGCTTCGCTGCCGGTTGAGCTGCGCGACGAGTCGGTTTCCAACTACGAGTGGCGCAACGCGATGTGCCATACCGTAACCCACCAGCTGAACGAGACCGCCGCAGACGAGCGCGAGCTGGTCAGCGGCATCGCCGCGGAGTTCTACCGCCAGATAGAGTGGCTCCCCGGAGCGCGCATCATCGACGGCGAGCTGATATTCGACGAGCTCTACGACGAGGCCGCCCGCACGCAGGATCCTGAGCTGCTTTCGCTCTGCGACGGACGCGCCAAGGCCTTGATCTTCAACTTGACGCGCGTATTTGGCGCGGTCGACTTCATCAACATCGGCCGCATAGCCCATTCGCTTTCGCTCAAGCCCAATCCCAGCGGACATCGCGGCAGCATCTACATCATACAATACCGCGACAGCGGCGCAACCAACCCGAAGATGCTGATTCTGCGCTTCCAGAAGTGGGGCGTGGCCGAGCATCTCGACGAGGGTAAGGACCTCATGCGCGCAATGCTTGAGAGCGACGAGTATTCCGACTACATCCTCGACCGCCGACTGATGTGCCGCCAGCTTGGCATGAACCTGCCTAAGCGCATCGGCTTCGGACACTTCACCGAGAAGTACCACGGTCGCAACCAGTACAACGGCATCTCGGTGCGTACCGCGTGCCTCGTAAGGCCCTACATCCGCGGAACGGCCTCCGACAAGATACCGCCGCCCCGCTATCGCAACCCTGCGTTCGCCGAACGGTTCGCGAAGCTCATGGGCGAGGCTGGCGCCGTCGACCTGATCGTCGGCCGCCGTTCTTCCACGACCAAGGAGATACTTTTCGACCACAGCTACGAGATCGTCCTTTGCGGCGATGCGGGGCTGCCCGATTCCGTCAAGGTCACCGACCACGCCGGCAGCTTCGTCGACTACGAGAGCGAGCTCAAGGACGGAATCGCCGACTATGCCGAGGTCGTCCGCTCGCGCCGCCAGTTCGTGACGGACTACGACGCTTTCGCGAAGAAGTACGTCGAGGCGTTCGTCGGCAAGATCGCCGAGGTTCAGGCGATATACCGTTCGCGCCGCAGGGCCTATGACGGACTCTTCGCCGACCGTCCGTTCGACACCAACGGCTCCGGCGCCTACCGCTGGTCGCGCGCCCTGGCCCGTCTCGACCGTGCCGACGTTGACGAACTCAGGGCAAGGCTCGGCGAGGCCGTCGCATGCTGAAATACGCGTTGAGGAGAATCGCCGAGGTGATCCCGACTACGGTCGGGATACTTCTTCTGACGTTTCTTCTCTTCAACGTCGTCGGCGGCTCGCCCGCCGAGGTTATACTCGGCAAGAACGCGACCGCCGAATCGATCGCCGCCTTCAACCGCAAGTGGGGCTACGACAAGCCGCTGATTTGGTCGACAGACAGCCAGTTCGTGAACTTCGTCGGCGCTCTCGTGAAGGGCGACCTCGGCTATTCCATCGAGATGGATGAGCCCGTCAAGGACGTTCTGCTGCGCGGCGTGGGGCCGTCCCTTTCGCTCACGGTGCCTATTCTGATAGGCGGCACGATAGTCGCGCTGATGCTTGCCATGCTCGCGGCTGCGTTTCGTGGCGGATTTCCCGACAAGGCCGTACTGGTGGGTTCGACCGTGTTGATGAGCGTCAACTACGTCGTATGGGTGCTGCTGGGACAGTTTCTGCTCTCGTTCAAGGCGGGAATCTTTCCGGTTTGGGGCTATGGCGGGGCGTTCTACCTGGTGCTCCCGGTCTTGATCGGCGTAGTCTCCTCGCTCGGCACCGACGTGCGCTTCTTCCGCACTGCGATACTCGACGAATCCTACAAGCCCTATGTGCTTACGGCGCGCTCGAAGGGACTCTCCAGAGCCGCCGTGATGCTGCGCCACATCCTGCCGAACGCGCTCATACCGATCGTCACCTACGTTTCCCTTTCCATACCGTGGCTCTTTACCGGCTCATTGCTGCTGGAGAGCTTTTTCGGCATACCTGGCCTCGGCAGCGTCTCGATCAACGCAATCCATTCCGCCGATATGGCGGTAGTCCGCGCGCTGGTTGTTCTCGGGGCGCTCCTCTACCAGTTCGTTAACCTCGCCACCGACCTCCTCTACGCCGCTCTCGACCCCCGCGTCCGCTTTGCCTGAGATCGCAGGGTCGCAGAAGTGTCTTCTTTTGAGGTCACGGCACCATAAAAGCGAGCCCTTCGAGGTTTCGTGCAGGGGTCACCGAGGTTTCGCGTTTGGGTCATATGAGGCGACGGTGTCGCCACATATGACCCGACGGTGTCGCCACATATGACCCAACGGTGTCGCCACATATGACCCGACGGTGTCGCCTCATATGACCCGACAGTGTCGCCTCATATGACCCGACAGTGTCGCCTCATATGACCCAATGGTGCCGCCTCATATGACCCGACGGTGCCGCCTCATATGACCCGACACCGTCGCCTCATATGACCCGACTGCGAAGTCTCCCTGGCCTCTTGACAATCCTTCCCTGATAGTGTATCATACTGTCCGTGGGTGCGAAACAATACTTCCAAGGAGTCATAAAATCATGTCAGAGCCAGTAGAGTCGGAAAGCGGCATAATGTACCGCCTTTTCCCCATGCATTCGAAGCTTAACCCCGAAGGACATAAGGTCTATGTTGCGAGGATGAAGCCTACCGTTTCATATCGCGATGACGACCTGATCCGCGACGTGGCCGAGGCGACCAACCAGCCCGAGGCCGCAGTCCGCTATTTTGAGGAAATGCGCCGCGCGATGATAGAACGTGCGCTTCGCGAGGGCAAGGCGGTGTATGTCGGCGGCGTTGCGAACATCGTCACGGTGCAGGGTCCGTTCGACACCATCGACGGCGAGTTCGATCCCTCGCGCAACAAGCTGGCGGTTACAGGCTTCACCTACGGCTCGCGCCAGCGCTGTCTTGAGGGGATCGTGCCCGGGAACATGGAAAAGGGCGCCTCGCCGCGCCTCGGCAGCGTGCGCGAGGATGGCCAGGCGGAGAACGAGCTTTGCGTCGCCGGCCGCACGATTTCGATCACCGGCAGCGACCTCAAGCTTGACGCGTCCGCCGAGGACGAGGGCGTGCGGCTCGTCGACGCCAAGACGGGCGAGGTGGTGTCGGTTGCGGCTGTCGAGTCGTCCGGACTCACCACGGCGTACTGCCGCTTCGCCGAACTGCCGCCGCCCGGACGCTACATGCTGGTCGTCGCGACGCGCGCGGGACTTTCGCGCGAACACAAGGTGGCCGAGGCTTCACGCGAAGTCGCAGTAATGGAGGTTTGATCATGAAAAGTTCCAAAACCGAGAAGAAAGTCGTCAAATACCGCGTCATAAGGAACAAGTCGGCTACGGCGGACAAGGTGCCGTGGCTTGTCGGCGTACAGCTGAACGGCACGATGAGCCTTGACGAAGTTGTGCATGCGATACACCGCGAGGCGCCCGAGCTGGACGAAATCACCATACGCATGGTGCTCGACGGCACAAAGGAGATGCTCGAACAGATATTCACCGAGAACCCGAACGCGGTCGTCCACACGCCGATCGGCCTCGCGAAGCTCGAGGTGCCTGGCTCCATCGACCACATTCCCGCCAAAGGAGAGAAGCTGCCTGATACGCTTCATCCCCAGCTGCGGATATATCCGTCGAAAAAGCTGCGCGACGCCGTCAAGAATGCGAATTTCGTGTTCGAGCGCGTCGATGGACCCGAGGCCGAGATGTCCATCCGTAGCGTGGTGACGGACTCTTTGGGCCGCGAAGGGGTGAATGTCGTCAAGGCGGGCGAAAGGTTCACGATCACAGGCGCGGGGTTTTCCGACAGCGCGACAGAGCCTTTGTCCGCCGAGCTGACCGATTCCGCAAAGGTCGCGCATGCGGTGGAGTTGGCGAGCGTCAAGCCCGACGTTGTCGAGTGCGTAGCGCCCGCAGCTCTTGCGAAGGGCAAGGCCAAGCTGGTGATCGTGCAGCCGCTCGGTCCCGAGCCGATCTACGGCCGCCTCACCGCCTCCCGCAACGTGACGGTCGTGTAGTCCGCAATGGCGAACCGGTCGAGTGTATGCATTGCGGAGCCACAATCTCTTAATTCTGTCGATCCTGTGAATCCTGTCTAACCAAAATGAACTAAAGGAACGAACTCATGAATACGAAAATGATGTTTGCCGCGATTGCTGCGGTGGCCATTGCTGCGATGGGCGTTGCGGATACGAATGGCGTAATGGTTGCGAGCCATCGCGCCGACTGGCAGTTTGCGCCTGAAAATTCGCTTGAGTCGCTTAAGAATGCGATTCGCTTTGGCGCGGACATAATCGAAACCGACGTGCGCATGACGAAGGACGGCCATATCGTGATCATGCACGATTATGCAGTCGACAGAACCACCAATGGCAGCGGATACATTGGCGATCTCACGCTGGACGAGATACGTGCGCTGCGGCTTAGGGACAACCTCGGCGCGATGACACAGTATCAGGTGCCAACGCTTGAGGAGTTTATAGCCGTCGCCAAAGGCAAGGCGTGGCTTTATCTGGATAAGGCAATCTACGATCTGCCGGGACACGATGAAGGGACGCTTGTCCGCAAACTCCTTGAAATCGCGCGCGCGAACGGCACTTTGGAAGAGACCGTGTTCGTTCTGCCGTGGCCATACGAAAAGGCGAAGCGAATCTTCGGCGACGATCTGGAGAAGGTGCGCTACTGTCCAGTCATCGAGGACAAGATACCCGACCTCGAAGCGTATGTTGACGAATACATAGAGAAGCTGCATCCTTTCGCGTTTCAGTTCCGCATGGCGTCGCTCGATTCCAAGACTTATGCGCAGCTTCCAAAGGTTCTTGCCTCCGGTTCGCGGGCTTTCATCGCCGCGACATGGGCCAACCATACGGCGGGGCACGACGACCGCGCATCCATCTTCGAGTCGCCAGACAACGGCTGGGGCTGGCTCGTCGAGCAGGGCTTCACTATCATAGAGACAAACCACACGCGCGATCTGGTCAGATATCTGAACGACCGCGCCAAGTGAGCGGATGGGGTAGATAGCGCGAACGCCTTGTTGAAATGACTGCAATACTAGATGCGCGACTAAGGGATTAGTAGAATGAAACGCTTTTTTGGCATAGTGTCTCTTATTGCTTGCTTTGCCGCGACTGGCGCAACGAGGACGGACACTCTTCGCGAACGGCTTGAGAGTCCAGACAGGGATTATGTGTTCGTCACTATGCACCGCGGCGATTGGCGGCATGCCCCGGAGAACTCGGTCGGCGCGATACAAGGCGCGATTGACATGGGGGCGGACATAATCGAATTGGATGTCGCCAAGACGAAGGACGGTCGTTTGGTGCTGCTTCACGACGGAACGCTTGATCGCGTATCCAATGGCGCAGGTCCTTCGACCGACTACACGCTTGAGGAGATAAAGCGCTTCCGTCTCAAGGGAATCGATGGCGAGACGCTGACCGACTACGAGATTCTTACGCTTGATGAGGCTTTTGCGCTCACCAAAGGCAAGATACTCGTCAACATCGACAAGTTCCAGCGCGATCCCATAGGTGTCGCCGAATGCGCCCGCAAATGCGGCGTTGAGCGTGAGGTGATACTTAAAGGTAGCTTCACGCCCGATGAACTCCAATCTGCGATGGGCGACGAGTGGCGCAGCATCATGGACGGCACATTCCTCTATATGCCAATCATTTGGATCGACCGTCCAAGTGCGCTCGCAAGTTTCGAGGCATGGCAGGGATGCGGCAGGGCTCCGTTCGCATACGAACTGTGCTTTTCAAGTGAAGGGCAGATTGAGGTGCTGACGAGGCTTGAATCCATGCAGCGCAAAAGCGGCCCGCGCATCTGGCTCAACACGCTTTGGGATTCGCTTTGCGCCGGACACACTGATGAACACGGCTTTAATGGCGACTTAGACGGCAGCTGGGGCTGGTGCCTGAAGCATGGTGCAACGATGATCCAGACCGACCGCCCAGCCGAACTCATGCGTTACCTCGTAGCACAAGGTCGTCGTGCCATTGTGCAATCCTCGGCGATCGACAGTGGAGCAGGTAGAACAGCCGAACGCTACGCATCAAACGAACTCATGAATACTCGAAAGATGTTTGCGCGGGTCGTCGCGGGAAGGTTTTTAGACAGGATTAACAAGATTGACAGGATTAAGAAAGGAGCGGGAGCATGAAAACATCGATCAGATTCTTCAACAACCGCGAAGTGCGGGCGGTGTGGGATGAAGATTGCACGAAATGGTTCTTTTCCGTGCTGGACGTCGTTGGCGCGATCAACAGCGAAAGCGACTACCAAAAGACGCGCAACTATTGGAAGTACCTGAAAGCCAAGCTGAAGAAGGAGGGCGGCCAACTGGTTAGTGCCACTACCCAGTTGAAACTGAGGGCTCCCGACGGAAAGCTGCGCCTGACCGATTGTCTAGACTCGGACGGCGTCGTGGCGCTCGCCAAGGCGATCCCGAATTCGCGCGCCACGGCCTTCCTTGATTGGTTCGTCTACAGCGACAACACCATCGACGGGCAGAGCAAGAAGAAAGCCTACGCCATTTTCGAGAGCGGTATGCTTGCCGGCCTCGAACCCGGAAGCGTCAAGTGCCTGCAGCAGATACACGGCTATCTTTTCGGCGGACTTTACGATTTCGCCGGACAGATCCGCTCCAAGAACATCTCGAAGGGCGGCTTCACATTCGCCAACGCGTTGCATTTCCCGACGACACTTCCCGCGATAGAGGCCATGCCTGAAACGACGTTCGACGAGATTGTGGACAAGTACGTGGAGATGAACATCGCCCATCCGTTCATGGAAGGAAACGGCCGCTCGACGCGCATCTGGCTCGACCTGATGCTGAAGCGCACGTTGAAGCGCTGTGTCGATTGGAGCCTAATCGACAAGTCCGCCTACCTCGACGCGATGCGCAGAAGTGCGACGGATGCTTCAGCGCTGAAAGCGCTTCTCAATGGCGCATTGACGACGAAGATCAACGACCGCGAGATGTTCATGAAAGGCATCGACTATTCCTACTACTATGAAGAAGGTGAATGAAAGGAACTTGCAAAAGTTATTTGCCAGTTGGATGTTGCATCAACTTGTTCCAAAATGGAACAGGTTCATGGTTGCGCCTTTTGCCGCGAATCCGCCGCGCGGCATCCTAAAAACGGCGAAGTTTGGTATAATACCGCCAGAATGGCGAAAGAAAATCAGATATGAAGGTCAACAAGGTCTATGGCGAGGAAATCGCCAAGATGGAGGGCGGAGAGGCTGCGAGGCCGTTCACCGTCCAATGGGATGTGCCGGAAAGCGGCGCGGACTTGAAGGTTGTCTATCGGACGCCTAGAATTGCCGGGACGATCATGTGTCTCGTCGGTATTGCTGCAATATCCTTGGCATCGTATTGCGGCTGTCGATGTTTCGCTGATGCAAACCATGATGTCCTGATTGGGTTTAGCATTTTATTTGTGTTCGGCATTGCCATGACGGTTTGCGGTCTCCGCATCGGCTGGACGCGGATGGAGTACGAGTTCAGGCGCGGCATCTGCACCGTGCGCTACGCGCTGGCGGGGCTTCTCCGCCGCGAATGGTCGTTCGCGTACAATGACACAACAATATTTTTCGGGCACATGCCGCCGATGACTGCCGCGCTTGCGACAGTCCCTGAATATGGCTTTTCTGACGGAGAGGGCAATGTGCTGTTTCGCACGAAGCAGGCGATGAAGGTTGAAAACTTCGACTATTTCGGACTCGTTGTGTCGGGCTATCTTGCACGAAACGAGGACGAGGAGAAGTCTCGGCGGGCGATTGCCTCCATTCGGCTTGAACGCAATCTGCGCGACAAGTCCGCGTCCGAGAAGATGTGGATTTTCATGGGCATTGTCATAGCAATCTCCGCGACCATGAGCATCATCAACATTCGCAGCAAACCGACGGAGGATGAACGTCTGGCGGTGAAGGCGGTAATCGAGGCGTTCTACAATGGCGGCGACTATCGGGCGGTCGCCGAGGCACAGAAGGTAAAATGCAGAAAACGTGCACAAGAGGAGATCTACGAGGCGCTGAATTACTGCGCGGAACTTTCGGCGGCACGGCAAGAATTGCAGGAAGCGGGTGCGATTGCGGACGTGAGCCGTCGCAGGGGAGTGCTACAGGGGCTTTCTACGAGATTGCGCAAACGAGTAAAGGCGATGAAAGACGTCAGGCGCAGAAGTGTTGCGTCGTATGTATTTGAAAATTCCTTCGAGAGCCTGGCCGTGACAGCCGAGACGTTGCTTTCCGCTCCAGACGGCAAGGTGACCGTAACCATAAGGGAGAATATGAAAACTGCCACGCCGCAACAACCAACGGAGGAACCTAAATGAATGTTGCCAATGTGAAAATGTTGCCAGTACCAATATCAATTGTCAATAAAAGGAGCAACCCATGAAACCAATTGCACGAATCAACTTGTCCTCCGTTTTATCCTCCGTAGCCTTGGCGAAGGGGGACGCTCTGCGTAGGGCGATCCTCGTCTCATCCCTCGCCCTCGCGGCGGGGTGCGTGAGCAGGATAGACATCGAACACTGGACGCTTGAGCCGTGCGATGCCGCGACGACCGCCGAGATTGCGCGGCTTGTCGAAAAGGGCGCGAGCCGGGACGGGCGCGTTTGGAACGACAATGTTCGATATAAGGAGTGGGAACGGCGGAAATACGAGCTGCGCGACGGCACGACGATAGCCAGTGAATCGTCGCCTATTCGTTTTGGCACGAATACGGTCTGCGTGGCGGTTGCGGCAACGAGCGAGGGCAACTACATACAGATTGCCGACTCGATGTTCAAGACTACGGAAATCCTTGGACGCCATCGCGCCGGTTGGGGTTACATACTGCCGTGCGCGGCGTCG
>JAFPUH010000016.1 GCA_017395505.1 Kiritimatiellia bacterium | reverse complement strand
GTTTCATTTCCTTCGCTCTTAAGGCGCTTTTTTAGGACTCTCCAGTACGTTGCAGGATTGGTGCTATTTGTCAAAGCAGCAACGACATCCACAACGGAAAAGTACCACTTTTCCGCTTTATCATCCCACACAGAGCGAATCTCTCGCTTCTCGAAAATCTTGGTAACCTCGTGCTTTGGCATCGCCACCCCTTAGTTAAATCCTTTGTCTGTTATTGTGCGTTAGGTTGCCCACCCCATGCACGGCTTCACTCCGCCTTTTCGGCGTGGGAGCCACGGCCGGCCATGAGGCCCGACCGGTATGTCGAAGAACATTAGCATAATACCATAAAACCCCGCCCAAATCAAGCGGGGCGTAGTTTCGGCTTCGGGGGCAACAAAAAAACTGGGCGTGGAGGCAATCGCTGACGCTGGAGGGTTTTTAACCACGAAAACTGGGCGGGGAGGCAATCGCTGACGCGATTTGAAGCAAGCGGCTCGTCGAGCGGACTGCAAACAAGTTTGCGCCGCTAACGACCCGCCAGCTTCAGCCTCACGGCTGGCCTCCGCGCCCAGACACGAAAACCCGCCTAAAGCGGGGCACGAAATCACACGAAAGCTTCGCCCGAACCTAGGACAATTCACGAGCGAAGCGAGCATCTAGAGGCGGGGCGGCATTTCGTCGCATGATGAAATGGTCGCGAAACCGAGCGGTGAAGACCCGATTTGTCGAAGGCGCCTAGCGGCCATAGTTAGGCTCTACTAGCCAAGCCGCGTAAGGCCCGGAGCAAATCGATGTCGAACCCCGAAGGTTTCACGAATTGCCAGACTGTATTCAGACTGGCAATAATGAAATCACCCGCGACGAAACGACGCACCGCCTCCCCCTTTTTCGTGGCCTGCGCAGCAGGCGTTTCGTGTCGGTCGAAGGACCGCTTTCGTGTCCGGCGAGGCGATGATGACCCGCAAGGGGTGAAGACGGCGGTTTGACGTTGGCGAAAGCGCAGCTTTCACGCCAACCGGCAAAACGACGGCTTCAAATCGGCGCAAGCCGATTCATCGCCCACCGGTTTTCGTGGTCGCGCGAAGCGCCATACGGCTGACGCTGGAGGGTTTTTAACCACGAAAGCTTCGCCCGAGCCAGTGACGACGCCTTAAGCCATGGGAAACGAAGAGCATTGAAACACATAATCGAAAACAGTGGACCGCTGGATCAAGTACCAGGACGAAACCAGCGGAGAATCAGATGCTAGTGATCAGCAGCACACGAAGTATGGTATAATACGCAACATGTTCAAGGCTTACATATTCGACATGGACGGCACGCTCGTCGACAACTGCGCGTGGCATGTGCTGGCATGGCGCGAGTTCGCCCACCGCCACGGACGCGATTTGAGCGAGCGGCAGATACTCGATTGGATGGGAGCAACCAGCGCATACTACATGAACCGCATCTTCGATCGCGAGGTTCCGTCCGCCGAATGCGCCGAACTTACGCGCGAAAAGGAGGCGCTCTACCGTTCGATGTACGCGCCCCACCTCATGCTGCCGGATGGACTCAAGGAGATTCTGGACGACGCGATGCGGCGTGGAATTCGCCTCGCGATAGCCACCGGCGGGTCGATGGACAATGTGGACTTCATACTCGACGGTCTAGGTCTTAGAAGCGCCTTCACAACCATAGTCGATGCCTCGCAGTATGCGCACGGCAAACCTGCGCCAGACTGCTATCTGACGGCGGCGGAGAGGCTAGGCCTGAAGCCCGAGGACTGCCTCGTCTTCGAGGACGCCGTTTCGGGCATACGGTCGGGCAAGGCGGCGGGAATGCGCGTAGCGGCCATAACGGCGACAATTCCGCGCGATACTCTCGCGCGTGAGGCGCCGGACTATCTTGTGGACAGCTTCAGGGAGCTTTGGGCGCCGCTCGGCCTAGTTTGAGATGGGGCGTCCTCGTTCGCCCGAGCATGAGACGGGCGTAACCCTGAAGCGAACTTCGCCTGTGGACGGAAGATCGGCGGCGTAGAAGCGGCACGAGACCGGCGCCACATCGCGGTCTTCGGAGCGCCAGAAGTTGGGCGAAAGCACATAGAGCCGCTTGGCGACGACCTGCCTTTCGCCGTCGGAAGAGGGGATAAGCGCCTCGACCTCGTAGGAATACGCCCTGACGCCCGTATGCTTCGCGAGGACAGGCGGCCATTCGACCTTGTAGGAGAGTCCCTTGCCGGGCTCTTCGCCAGGTATCACCCTCAAGGTCGTATCCGCCCAGAATTCGGGGGCGCGGTCGTCGAGCCTTTGGCGGGGCGCGTCGGGCGAGAGGGATATGCGCCAATCTTCCGCGACAGGCGAGCCGTCGCCGAAATCGATACGGGAGACTGCGAGCGAGCCGGAGTATGCGGTAACGAGAAGCCCTTGGCTAGCGGACGCCGCCGACTTGACGCTCTCGTAGCCCGCGCGCGGCACGACGCCGCTAAGGGAGCCGGCGTTAAGTTCGATGCGAGTTCGGGGATACCAGCAGAGTTCATTCGTAAGCGCAGGCTTTCCGTCCGCAAAGAAAGCCGGCGCATCGCCAGCCTCGGGACGTCCGGCGGTCGCACGAAAGCGGAAGCCATTAACCTCGAATTCGCCGCCTTCGACTGAGAGATCGGGCTCGAGGGGCGCCGCGAACTCGGCTCGGAAGCTCTCCCTGTCGCGGGGGCCAAGCACGAATATGCGGCGCGGCGGATTGGGGTCAATCCCCTTCACGGGATTGCGAAATACGTCGTCCCACGCCTGAGCGACGACGCGATACTGGTTCAGGTAGCCGTCATGGGTCAGATCGCCTATCACGACTATCGCGTCCACCTTCTTCGACTTGAAGAACGCGAGGCATTTCTTGAGGCGGGCGGCGCTCGCGGGCCACGACACCTCAGGATGCGCGACGACACCTATCTTCGCGACAGCACGGGCGTCGTCGATGGCGGACGCCACGCCGGAAAGATCCATGCAGCCTACAGGCGCCGCGAGCAGCACCGCAGCGAGGGCGAGCCTACGCAGCATTCTCAACCTCCACACCGGCGGCTATCGTGTCGGCAAGGCGAACCGTCGCGGCTGCGGCGGAGAGTCCGGCGCCGAATCCGCAGACGAGCGCACGGCCGGGGCGTCCCGAGGCGGCAAGCGCGAGCGGCACCGAGCAGCTGCCGGGGTTCGCATATTCGGCGGAGCATGTGACGAGGCGGGATTCCAGGCCGAGGCTTTTCGCGAGCTGGCGGACCATGTACATGTTGGCCTGATGGGGAACGAACAGGTCGAAGTCGTCGCCGAACGGACGAAGCAATTTAACCACGTCGGAGGCGACGAACGAGAAGACCTTGAAGCCCTGCATGGATATGGGGCCTGCGGCGGGACATCTCAGGGCGTCCGACGCCTTCGAGAGAAAGCCGAAGCGCGAAACGCCGCCCGACGGCATGGCGGAAACGACCGATGCCGTAGCCGCGTCGGAGAATAACGGAGCCGTCGCCGCGTCGGAGGCGTCAGTCAGGCGGGACTGGATATCGCCGTTCACGACGAGCACCTTGCCGCCCATGTCCGAAGCGAGGCGCGAAGCCACATAGAGCGCATAGGGATATGCGCTGCAGGCGATCTGAAGGTCGATGGCGGGAATCTGCGGCGCAAGGCCAAGTGCACCGGCGACTCCGACCGAAAGCGGCGGAAAGCGCGTTTCGCCAGAGAACGTGGCCGCAACAACGCCGCGTATCTGCGAGAGGTCGAACCCCGAGAGGGCGCGGCGCGCGGCCTGGAGCGAAAGCGACATGAGCGAAGCGCCGGCGGTTGCCACGCGACGCACGGCAAAACCGGTTGCGGCGATGGTCTCGGGGGTCGCAAGACCGGAGTTGTCGATCACGCGGGCGCCGACAACGCCTGCGGCACGCTCAATGACGACTTCAGGCAGCTCGATCATATCATCAGATCGTCGAGATCGGGTATCTTGCGCTCCATCCACTCGCGGCAGGCCTCGAAGACATCCTGCGCAGTCGACGATTCGTCCATCGAATTGACTAGCGCGGCGTATTCGTCGAGCTCGCTGCGGCTCAGACGGCGGAAGAGCTTGGCCATGACGGGGATGTACGAGCCGGACATCGAAAGCATGTCGATGCCGAAGGCGGCCCAGAGAACGCCGACTATGGGATCGGACGCGCTCTCGCCGCACACGCCAACCTTTATGCCATGGCGGTGTGCGGCGGCGATCGTACGGCGCATGAGATAGAGAATCGCGGGGTTCGTCGGCTGGTAGAGGTGGGCGACGGCCTCGTTGCTGCGGTCGGCGGCCATAGTGTACTGGATGAGGTCGTTCGTGCCGATCGAGAAGAAGTCCACACGCTTCGCCATCGCGTCGGCGTTTATCGCCGCGGCGGGAATCTCGATCATCGCGCCGACTGGCATGTTGCGGTCGTAGGCGACACCTTCCTCGTCAAGCCGGCGCTTCACCTCGGCCAATATCACCGCAGCCTCGTTCAGCTCCTCGACGCAGCTGACCATGGGATACATCAGGTACGTCCTGCCGAAGGCGGAGGCCCGCAGAACCGCGCGCAGCTGGGTCTTGAACACCTCGACGTTGGAGAGCAGGTAGCGTATCGAGCGGTTGCCGAGGAATGGATTGTTCTCCTTGGCCGAGATGCCCTTCACAGTCTTGTCGCCGCCTATGTCGAGCGCACGTATCGTTATCGACGCGTCCGGGGACAGCTTAGAGGCCTCGACGACGGCTTCGCGGTAGGCCTCGAACTGCTCTTCTTCGGTTGGTTCGCGCTCGCGGTTGAGCCAAAGGTATTCGCTTCGGTAGAGACCAACGCCGCGCGCGCCGATATCCTTGAGGCCAGATACGGCGACGCCTGGATGGATGTTGGCGAAAAGCAGCACGTCGCCACCCTCGCGCAAGGTTCCGGCAGGCACGCCGGAGGGTTCGGCCTTAGCGGCGGCGGACCTGTGGGAGAGCACGCTCTCCATCAGATCGACCGTCGCCTTGTCGGGGTTGATCGTTATAGTTCCGTTGCTGCCGTCGAGAATCACCGTCGTGCCGGGCTTGACCTGCGAGGTCACATTCACGAGGCCCGTCACGGCCGGTATCGCCATAGCCCTCGCAAGAAGAGCCACGTGGCTCGTCGCCGAGCCGCCGTTCGTGGCGAAGCCGAGTACGTTTTCGCGCGGCAGGCGGACGGTCTCGGAAGGCGTCAGATCGTCCGCGACGATTATCGAGGGAACCTTGAGCTCAAGGTGTACGTCCTGCGCAAAGCCGGTCAGCGAGCTGAGAAGACGGCGCTCGACATCGTCGAAGTCGCGCACGCGTTCCTTGAAGTAGGCGTCGTTCATGCGCGTGAACTGGGCGCGCATCTTGGTGACGAACGACTTTACGGCGGCTTCGACGTTTATGTGGTCTACGGTGACGCTTTGGCGGACGGCCTCTTCGAGGGTGGGGTCCTCAAGGAACATCAGGTGGCACTCGAAGACGCGCACATCCTCGCGGCCCGTCCTCTCGCGCAAAACCGATATGAGGCTCTCGAGGTCGCGCTTGGTGTCGGCGACGGCGCGCTCGAAGCGGCGCAGCTCCTCGGCTTCGCGCCCGGCCTCGACGACGTATTCGGGGACGGGCACCTCGCCGTCGCCCCTGTACAAAAACACGGGCCCCGCCACCAGCCCGCGGGAGGTGGCGATACCCGAGAGGGTTGTCATCTTTGCCGGACTACTGTTCATCCGGTATGTCGAACTTGCGGGCGATCAGCGCCTCAAGCTCTTCAAGAACCTCCTTGGCCTGAGGGCCGGAGGCGGTGACCTTCAGCACGGAGCCGTGGGTCGCCTCGAGGGTCATGAGCGCCATGATCGACTTGCCGGAGACGACGTTGCCGTCCTTCTCGACTTCGACCTCGGCGTCATAGCGGCTCGAGACCTTGGCGAAAAGTCCGGCCGGTCGCACATGCATGCCGTACTTGTTCTGCAGCGTGAACTCTCGCGTTATCTTCTCGTCTGACATGTAGTTACCCTTTCCTGTTAGAAATTCTTGACTGCGCACACTCGTCGGCACGACGGCGCAGGCGCAGCGACAGCTCCTCGACGGGATTGTGGCCGACGAAGGTAAGCTTCTGCTGCTGTACGGCGGTCTCGACGAGGTTCACGAGGTCGCGGCCCTCCGAGACCGGTATCACGATATTCGGCACGTCCACCCCGAGGATCGTGCGGAAGCGGCGGCGCTGGCCCACGCGGTCTATCTCGCCGCGGATCTCATCCATGCGCTTGAATGTGACCACGAGCTGGATGCGCTTCTCTTGGCGGACGGCGTTGACGCCGAACATGCTGGGGATGTGGACGATTCCTATGCCGCGAATCTCCATGAAACCGGCGGTCGAATCGCAGGCAGAGCCGTAGAGGGCGTTGTTGCCGACATCCTTCCTGATGCACGTAAGATCGTCGGCCACTAGCGCCCAGCCGCGCTTCACGAGGCCGAGGGCGGTTTCGCTCTTTCCGAGCCCGGGGTCGCCCTCGATCAGCACCCCGACGCCGGCGACCTCGACCATCGTGCCATATATGGTCGCGGTCGGCGCAGACAGCGACCCCAGCACGAACGCAGCCAGGTTCGCGAAAACGCGGGTCTTGAAAGGCGTCGATATCAGAACCGCACCAAGCTTGTCGGCGAACTCCACATCGGCCGGACTCGGCTTGAAGCCATTGGTGAACACGAAGAGGAACGCCTTGCGGTCGATCATCTCCTTTATCCTGGTCAGGCGCGTCTGCCTGTCCAGCGACTTGAGGTAGGCGACTTCGCTGTTGCCGATGAGCTGCACGCGGCCCCAGGCGAAGTGCTCGTAGAAACCAGTGAGCGCAAGACCAGGCCTGTTCACGATAGGCTCGTGGATGATGCGATCAAGGCGATCCCCACCGGCGATAAGCGTAAGACGCAACCTCTGGCGGCCGGCCTCAAGGAAGTCGGCCACCGTGAAGGTGCTGCCTCTCGCGTTCGCTCTGGTGGGGAGATGCTTCATTGTTCGGTAAACGACGTCAGTTCTTGACCGAGGCCGCACGCTGCTTGCGCACGGTGCCCTTGCGGCGCTTGACGCGCATCCTCAGAAGCTGGCGCTCAGCACGAGCCGCGGCTGTATCGATCACGCTCTTCGCGCTGTCGGAGAACTCCTTGGCGCCGACCGCAACCTCGCCGAGGCGGTTGGCGACGACTTCAGCCATGTACATGTGCTTCTTGACGTCGACGTCGATGACGATCGACACCTTGGTCACCTTCGGAAACTTCTCCTTAAGCTTGGCCATACGCGTTTCGGCATACTCCTTAAGCGCCTCGATTCTCACATCGCTGTGCCTCATGGTAACTTCAATACTCATTCACTCCTCCTTTTCTTTGGTTTGTACTTTAAATCGACTACATCGAGAAGCTGTCGCCAAGGTAGCGGGCGCGCACCTCAGGATCGTTCACAAGCTCCTCGGTCGTACCGGTCTTGAGCAGCTGGCCATTGTAGACCATGTATGCGCGATCGACGACGGACAGCGTCTCGCGCACGTTGTGGTCGGTTATGATTATGCCGAGACCCTGGCCGGCGAGACGGCGGATGATGTCCTGTATCTCGTTCACGCTCAGGGGATCGACGCCGGCGAAAGGCTCGTCAAGCATCAGTATCGAGGGATTGCGCACGAGCGAGCGGGCGATCTCCAGCTTACGGCGCTCACCGCCGGAAAGCGTATAGGCGGGCTGCTTCGCGACCTTCATCAGATCGAACGGCGCGAGCAGCTCTTCGGCGCGGGCGTTGCGCTGCTTTCGCGAAAGCGGCAGCGCCTCGAGGATCGCCATCACATTGTCCCACACGCTGAGCTTGCGGAAGATGCTGGGCTCTTGGGCGAGATAGCCGAGGCCGTTGCGGGCACGCATGTAGACGGGCATGCGGGTAAGATCCTTGCCGCGGAAGACCACCTTTCCGCCGTCTGGCTTCACGAGGCCGACGACCATGTAGAATGTCGTTGTCTTGCCTGCGCCGTTGGGACCGAGCAGACCTACGATCTCGCCGCAGTTGACATCGAGCGACATGCCGTTGACGACAGTACGGTCGCCATAAACCTTCACAAGCCCGGTGGCCCTGAGATCAGGCTCCTTGCGAGCCTTGACCTTCTCGTCCGCCATAGCTTTCATGGCATCAATCACCGGATCCGCGTTCATAGTGCCTTGGCTCCCTTCGGTAGTTTTATTCCCTTTGTGTCGATGGTTACCTTGGATTCCACCACCTCCACCTGCTCGCTGTCGGTCCAGAAGGTTATGCGCGCGCCCTCGACCTCGCTGCGGCGTTTGGAGTTGTCGGCGAGCCTCGCGGGAACGCCTTCGCCGTCGCCGTACATGACGATCTTCGAATCGCGGCGGGTAAACACTGCGCGGTCGCACGAACCCTCGCGGTCGCCGCTCTTCACGCTGACTCCGCCGAGCGCAACCACGCGCCTCAGCTCGTTCGTCCCGGAGATGAATGCGAACGCCTGGTCGCACTTGAGCACATACTCGTTCTTGCCCTCGCGGCCGCGAAGCTCCACCGCGCCGTCGAACATCGCGACGCCGTTCTGGTGGTCGTAGTCGGCGCGTATCGAGCGCAGCTCCTTGCCGTCGGCGCGAAGGACCGTATTGGTGTATATCTTAAGATACTCCTCGGGCGCGGAGAAATAGACCCTGTCGCCGTCGAGCACAGCCTCGTCGCGGAACTCGGCGTGGGCGTGATCCTCGACCCAGCCGCTGCGAGTGGTGCGGTCGACGACACAGTTGTCGGCGTCGAGCTTCATGTCGATCGTGCCGTCGCGCTTGAACTGGCGAACCTCGACGCCTTCGCCCCATATGAAACCGTCAACGAGAAAGAACTGCGCGCGCTTGGCCCCGACGCTCGTCTTGACCGAACCGTCGGCATAGCCCTCGACCGGCACTATTATCGACTCGGCCGCTTCAGTGGAGAGTGCGCCGTACTTCGCGTATGCAGCACAGAGCCTCTCGGCCTCACGGTCGAGAAGCATGCGCTGCTCGAGCCAGTCGGCCGAGTCGAACGCGTTCGCCGAAAGCGCCGCGAGCGCAACGACGACGTTAACGGACAATTTCATGTATGCGAAGAAGAACCTTCCAAAGCTTTTCGATCTCGGAGAATTTGATTGCGTTCGCCGCATCGCTCTTGGCGACCGACGGATCAAGATGCGTCTCCATGAACACGCCGTCAACGCCAGTAGCAACAGCGGCGCGTGCGATAGCGGGGGCCCAGCGGCCATCGCCGCCGGAACCGGTGCCGAGCCCGCCCGGACGCTGCACGGAGTGGGTGGCATCCATTACGACAGGATAGCCGAGCTCGCGCATTATAAGAAGGCTGCGCATGTCGGCCACCAGATTGCGATAGCCGAACGACGCGCCGCGCTCGCACAGGACGATGCGCTTGTTGCCTGTCGATTCGATCTTGCGGATTACCTGGGCCATGTCCTCAGGCGCCATGAACTGGCCCTTCTTCACGTTGATGACCGCGCCAGTCTCGCCTGCGGCGACAACCAGATCGGTCTGGCGCGCGAGGAACGCCGGAATCTGAAGCACGTCGCAGACTTCTGCGACCGGCTTGCACTGCCAGGGCTCGTGAATGTCGGTCAAGACAGGCACGTCGAACTTCTCGCGGATCTCGGCCAGTATCTCGAGGCCCTTGTCTATTCCGGGACCGCGATACGAATCGACGGAAGTCCTGTTCGCCTTGTCGAAGCTCGCCTTGAATATGTAACCGACCTTGAGTTTGCGGGCGAGAGCGGTGAGTCGCCTGGCCAGATCGAGAGCCATGTCGCGCGACTCGATGACGCAAGGCCCGGCTATGAATGTAAGGCCCTTGCCTCCAAAACGGACGCCCTTATCAACTGTTACGATTTTCATGCCGCATATTATATCAAAAGGTTTTGATTATTTCCAGCGACAGGCGGAAAAAAGGGCGGCTTCGAAAAGCCGCCCCCCTTTTAGTCGTAATGCCAGACTTGATTACTTGGCGATCACGCGGACCATCTCGAGAACCTTGTTCGAGTAGCCCCACTCGTTGTCGTACCACGAGCAGACCTTGACGAAGGTCGGATCGAGCTGGATGCCGGCCTTGACGTCGAAGATCGACGTACGGGCATCGCCGCGGAAATCGGTCGAAACGACCGCTTCGTCGGTGTAGCCGAGAACGCCCTTGAGCTCGCCCTCGCTGGCCTTCTTCATGGCCTCGCAGATCTGCTCATAGGTCGCTTCCTTCTCGAGCTCAACCGTGAGGTCGACGAACGAGACGTCGCTCGTGGGAACGCGGACGGACATGCCGGTGAGCTTGCCGTTGAGCGCAGGAAGAACCTTGCCGACAGCCTTGGCGGCACCGGTCGAGGACGGGATCATGTTCTCGAGGATGCCGCGGCCGCCGCGCCAATCCTTCTTGGAAGGACCATCGACGGTCTTCTGCGTCGCGGTAGCGGCGTGGATCGTCGTCATGAGGCCGCGCTTGATGCCGAACGTGTCGTTGAGCACCTTCGAGATCGGCGCGAGGCAGTTCGTCGTGCAGGACGCGTTGGAGATGATGTCCTGACCGGCGTAGGTCTTGTCGTTGACGCCGTAGACGAACATCGGGGTCGCATCCTTGGAAGGAGCGCTCATGATGACCTTCTTGGCGCCGGCGGTGATGTGCGCACGGGCCTTCTCGTCGGTGAGGAAGAGACCGGTGGACTCGACAACGACGTCAGCGCCGACTTCGTTCCACTTGAGGGCCGCGGGATCCTTCTCGGCCGTGAGGCGGATCGCCTTGCCGTCGACGGTCATCGTCGTGCCGTCAACCTTGATCTCGTGATCGAACTTGCCGTGCACCGAGTCGTACTTGAGCATGTACGCCAGGTAGTCGGGGTCCAGCAGGTCGTTGATTCCGACGACCTCGATATCATTCGCAAAGTTCTCGACCGCAGCGCGGAAAACCATGCGACCAATACGGCCGAAGCCGTTGATGCCAACCTTGATTGCCATTTTGTTTTCTCCTTTGTTTTTGTTGTTTTGAACTTAGCCTTAAGCCTTGACGACCTTGCCGGCCTTCAGACAGCGGGTGCAGATCGTGACGCGCTTGGTGTTGCCCTTGCCGTCGGTCGTGCGAACAGTCTGGAGGTTGGGCAGGAAGCGACGCTTCGAGATGCCGGTCGTATGAAGACCGATGCCGCCCTTGTACTTCGGCGAACCCTTGCGGACGATTACGTTACCGACCGAAGGACCCTTACCGCAGATTTCACAAACTCTGGACATTTCCTTGTTCCTTTCGTTTGGGTGAATTGTTAGTTGGCTTCACCGGGCTGCCACTCGACGTTCGCGAACGCGTTGTCGAACGCGGCCGAGAGACCGCCGAAGTCAGCGCTGCCGGAGCTGGAGGAAGCCTCCTTCGCCTCGCCGGGCATATCGGACTCGAGAGCCTTGACCTCATCCTCGCTCATGCTCATCGCACGGATCGAGAGACCGATGCGACGCTCGGCGCGGTCAACCTTGACGACGCGAGCCTCGACCTCCTGGCCGACCTGGAGCGCGTCACGAACCTTGTCGATGCGCTGGTCGCTGATCTGGGAGATGTGAACGAGACCGTCGACGCCATCCTCGAGCTCGACGAAAGCGCCGAACGACGCGATCTTCGAAACCTTGCCCTTGACGACCATTCCGACGGGATACTTCGAGGTGATCTCGCTCCACGGATCGGTCTGGGCCTGCTTGAGGCCGAGGCTGATGCGCTGCTCCTTCGGGTTGACGTCGAGCACGACGGCATCGACCTCTTCGCCCTTCTGGAGACACTCCGAAGGATGGTTGATCTTGCGCGTCCAGCTCATGTCGCTGATGTGAACCATGCCGTCGATGCCCTCCTCGAGCTCGACGAACGCACCGTACGCCGTGAAGTTGCGGACCTTGCCGTGAACCTTCGAACCGACCGGGTAGCGCTCCTGCACCGTATCCCAGGGATTCTCCTGCGTCTGGCGGATGCCGAGGGCGATCTTCTGGTTCTCGAGGTCGATCGAAAGGACGACGACCTGGACCTCGTCGCCGACGGAGAGCATATCGCTCGCGCGGGCGACGCGCTTAGTCCAGCTGAACTCGCTGATGTGGACGAGACCCTCGATTCCGGGAGCGATCTCGACGAACGCACCGTACGGGGCGAGATTGACGACCTTGCCCGAAACGCGCGAACCGACAGGGAACTGCTCCTGTATCGCATCCCACGGATTGGGCTGGATCTGCTTGAGGCCGAGGCTGACGCGCTCGCGGTCGCGGTCGACATCGAGCACCATGACGTCGAGCTCCTGGCCGACCTTGAGGATTTCGCTCGGGTGCTTGACGCGAGCCCAGCTCATGTCGGTGATGTGCAGCAGGCCATCGAGACCATCGAGATCGACGAACGCGCCGAAATCGGTGATGTTCTTCACGCGGCCCTTGCGGATCTCGCCCTTCTGGAGCGAGGCCATGAGCTCCGCCTTCTTCTCCGCCATCGTGCCCTCGATGAGCTCACGACGCGAAACGATGAGGTTGCGGCGCTCGTTGGAAATCTTGATGACCTTGAAGTCGAACGTCTGGCCGACATAGGGCTCGAGCTCCTTGACGGGAGCGACCTCGACCTGCGAGCCGGGCAGGAACGCCTCGACATCGTCGATCTGGACGAGCAGTCCGCCACGGACGGCGCTCTTGACGGTACCGGTAACGACACAGCCCTCGACATAGCGCTCGAGGATCTTCTCCCAGCGAATCTTGTCGTCTGCAGCCTTCTTGGAGAGGACAACCATGCCGGTCTTGTCATTCTCAAGCTCACGGAGCATGACCGTCACCTTGTCGCCGACCTTGACTTCGGCGCCTTCGCCGAACTCCTCAACGGGGACGACACCCTCTGACTTGTAACCGATGTCGATGAATACATCGCCGTCCTTGACGGCGCTCACGGTGCCTTCGACAAGGCTGCCGCTCTTGAACTTCGACTCCTGACCCGCCTGGGCGAGCATTTCCGCCATTATCGCGGAGCGCTCCGAAGGAGCCGTTGGTTTGCGAATTGCCATTTGTTTTTCTTTTGTTTGTTGTTTATCACGGATTTCAGCCGTGTCCACCCCGTCATTGGGCGCGGAAGCGTGTATTATACCAAATCGGCTCGCATCAGCGCAACCCCCATAGGGCGAGCATCAAAGGCGCCTCAATACGGCACGTATCGAGCGCTCCCTGGCTTCGACCGATTCGCACAAACGGAACTGCACACGGGCGCGGTTGAGGTTCTGCTCAGGCTGCTTCGTCTTGAAGTAGACATTTCCGTTGAGATAGTCCTGGAAGAAACGCAATCCCAGCTCGAAAGGCAGCAGCCTTATCGAATCGTAGAGATATTCACGGTCGGCGTCAGTCATGAACGAACCGGCCTCGCGCATGTAGCCCTTGCAGAATGCGGTGGCGAGATCCTCGTCGAACACGACCTTCATGAGGTTCGACTCCTCTTCGCCGGCAGGGTTGCAGATCGAACGCAGGGCATCGCCGAAGTCCATATGCACGAGGCCGGGCGAGACCGTATCGAGGTCGATCATGGCGGTGCCCTTGCCCGTCACGTCATCGATCATTATGTTGTTAACCTTGGGATCGCCGTGGAACATGCGCTTCTTGAGCTCGCCAGCCGCCTCGGCCTTCTCAAGGCAAAGCGCAAGCTCGCGTCGCTCCTCGATGAATTTCGCAAGGCGCTTCGCTTCGACCGATGCGCCTAGAAGTTCGCGCGCCTCTGGCTTCTGAAGCGTCCTGTCGTACGCCGTCAGGTACCCGCTCGTGATGTGAAAACCCGGCAAAGGGTCCTGGATGGCCGTAGGATCCATATCACTTATCAGGTAGTGGAAGTGCCCAAGAGCGGCGCCGCATTCCATGGCGTGCTCTGGGCCCTGGGCGACGTCGAACGCATGGGCGCTCATTATGCGCGTTATGACGCGCCAGATGTCGCCATTCTCGTCAGTTATGTAGTCGGCGCCTTCCTTGGTCCTTATTATGCGCGGCATCTGCCACACGCGGTCGTCGTTGCCCGCCCTGGCGTCTGCATCAAGCCTTTCGTGGCAGTGCTTGGTCACCTGGTGCATGTTCTCCATGATGACTTCCGGCTTTGGGAACACATTGCGGTTCACACGCTGCAGTATGACCTGGGTCTCGGTGAAGGTGTTGCGGTATATCGCAAGATACGTGTCGTTGATGTTTCCGCTGCCGACAGGCTGGAGCGCGACGAGACGCCCCTTGATGTTGAACTTGTTTATCAGAATGGAGAGTTCCATTGGCATGCCTCATTACAGTGGTTTAAGGTAGAAAGCGCTGTGGGTTATTGCGAATGCCCAATCCTCGGGCATGCGCTTGAGTTCGTGGCGGGCGCCCCACGAATCGGTGAACAGTATCTCCTTCGTCTCGGCGTTGTAGCCTATTATCAGGCGCAAATGCCCACCTGCGCTCTGAGGCAGGTCGGATTCGCGGTAGATGCCGAGCGTCACGCCCCAGAACACCGGCACTCCCTTGTCGACCTGCGTCTTGACCTCTGAGAGGAATTTGCGGTAGCGCCCATCCTTGACGCGCATCTTCCTGAGTATTTCCGGGTCCATCGCCTCGCGCAGTGATGTCGTGTCTATCCGCCTGTTGACCGTATGGGCATCTACGGATATCTGCTCGCCCTTCTCCACTTTCGCGACCTTGTTGTACGCCTTGACCTCTCTTACCACGTCGTCGACCGATTTGGTCATGCGTACGATCTCCGAGTAGCCAAGGCGGTGCTTCGAGCCGACCATCTTCACGACGTCTATCATCGCCGAGACCGAGGTGCCCCCTTCTGCGGACGATTTCGCCATGTGCGCCAGCTCATGCTCGTCGACGGCAATACCGTAGTATCGCATCACGCGCTCCGTGGTGGCAACCGCGCAGTAGCCCTTTTCGCCCTGGTCTACCATCGGCACACCCTTTATCCAGACGTCTCCACCCGGCCCCTTCGACACGTTCGACTGCGCCTTGGTGCGCGCATCTGGTCCGGATTCCGCCCGCGTCGAGGGTTTGGCCAGCGCCTTCTTCGGCGTAAGCACCAAGCGAACGTATTCGGCGGTACGGGTCTTCGAACTGCTGCCGCTGACGCCCCAGCTAAGTTCGACCGAAGGATCAAGATCATTCCATCTGCGGCAATACGCCATCCCCCCGGTCTTGAGCTTACGGCGCTCAGGGTTGCCCAGCTCGCCGTCCGGCTCGATCTTGGACGCGATCGTCTTAAGGAAAAACTTGAGGTCGTCATCTGACATCGGAATGCCGGACTTGTCGTCGCCACGGTTGTATAGCGATATCTCAACGCGCTCCGGCCCCTCTTCACCATAGTATATGCGGGATTCATAGGCCGACAGCCCGTGCCACGAGCTGCCACCCCTCAAAAGACAGTTCACGACATCACGCTTTTGGCTGGCGAACTTGAAGCCGTCCTCCGCGTGGACCGAGACGAATGCGGTCGACGACTCTTGCCACGCGGACTTCTCGGCGAACTTTTCGCCAAGGTCGCATGTGCAGAGCATCGCCGCTATCGCCATCAAGAGCATGGTACGAAATCAACCCTCCGCTGATCGAAGTCCACCCTGGCCACATGCACCTTTATGACCTTGCCTGGCCGCCAGCTGCCTCCGCCTGGTGCCGAGAGAGAGCCGTCGCTTTCGTTGTAGCGCACATACTTGCGCGACAGCAGGCTGATGTGCACGAGACCGGATACGGCCAGCTCAGGTATCTCCACAAAGCAACCAATAGGTGCGCACTTGGAAATCACAGCGTCGTAGTCCACCACCTGGCGAGAGGCGAGCTGCTCCTCGAGCAGGCGGTACTTCTTTATCTCGATCAGCCCGCGCTCGGCTTGGGTCGCGACATCCTCCATCGCCGTCGCATGCCCGGCCCACTTCTCCAGGCTGTGCTGCGGAATGCGAGCCGCCTTTACGCCCCCCGTCAGATATGCTGCGAGCTGCCTGTGCAGCACAAGGTCGGGGTAGCGGCGGATCGGCGAAGTGAAGTGGGCGTAGTACTGCTTGGAGAGCCCGAAATGCCCTATCGCCGTCGAATCGTACACAGCGCGCTTCATGGACCGCAAAACCATCACTGCAAGCGTCGGATAGAGCGGGTTGTTGCGTATCGTCTTGAGGAGCTGCGCAAACACCTTCGGATTCGTTATGTTGCCCACCTTCACGCCCAGCCCCTTCAGCTCGGAGCGCAGCGTGAAGATCTTTTCGTCCTCCGGCGGTTCATGCAACCGGGCGATTATACGAACGCCCTTTGTCCAAAGCTCCTTGGCGACCGCTTCGTTAGCGGCGACCATGCATTCTTCAATCATCTGGTGCGACTCGTCGTAAGGACGAGTGACAAGCCCCATCATCTCGCCCTCGGTATCCAGCAGAACCTCCACCTCGGGAATCTCGATGTCGAGGGCTCCGGACGCGAAACGCTTCTCGCGAAGCTGCTGAGCGAGCTCGTGGACACCGAACACGGCCTTGAGGTCCTTTGAGCTTCGTGCCGCCTTGGCGCCGCCCGATATGACCGTCATCACCTGTTCGTAGGTGAAGCGTGCGCGCGAACGGATTATGGACTTCGCAAACGAGCGCTTGACCATCTCGCCCGACTTGTTGAAGGTCATGAATACGCTGAACGCAAGCCTGTCCTGCCCAGGAACCAGCGAGCAGACTCCGTTCGACAGCTCCTCCGGCAGCATCGGCACCACGCGATCCGCCAGATACACGCTCATCCCGCGCTTGTACGCCTCGCGGTCGATTGCGCCGCCCGGCTTGACGAAGTGGGATACGTCGGCGATATGCACGCCTAGCACCCTGTTGCCCTTGCGGTCAACCTCGAACGAAATCGCATCGTCGTAGTCGCGTGCGGTCACAGGATCGCACGTGAATATGAACTTGTTTCTCAGGTCAAGGCGCCCTTCGGGATCCGCCTTTTTTGACAATCCCCTGGCCTCCGCCATCACATCCTGCGGAAACGACTTAGGCAGGCCATAGAATTTCATTACGGACGCAGTATCCTCGCGCGGCGTCTTGCCCGGCGGCGGGAAAAGCGTCTCTCCAAAACGTTCCTTCATTTCAATACCTTACTTCAAAACACCATCCGACAGGGTGAGCACCCGATCGCAGATGGCTGCAGCCTCAGGAGAGTGGGTCACCATCACAAGCGCAACGGATCTGCCAGCCGAGAGGTCTGCCAATATCTTCAATATCTCTGCTCCGGTCAATGCATCCAGGTTTCCGGTCGGTTCGTCTGCCAGCACGATGTCCGGCTCTGTCACCAGGGCACGGGCCAGGGCCACGCGTTGCATCTCGCCGCCCGAAAGCTCTGCCGGCAGGTGATGCATGCGATCGGCGAGCCCGACCTTTGCCAAAAGCTCTTCGGCATGACGGCGCGATGCGCCGGGCAGAAGCGCCCTGCCGCTGAAGCGCTTGGCCATGGTCGGCAGAAGCACGTTCTCAAGCACAGTCAGCTCAGGCATAAGATGGTAGCTCTGAAACACGAAGCCGATGTTTTCAGGACGCGTCACCGTGCCGGATGTAGGCTTCTCCAACCCTCCGAGAATGTTGAGCAGCGTCGACTTGCCCGCACCGGAACGGCCGATTATCGCAACCTTCTCGCCGGGCCTCACCGCGAGATTCACGCCGCGCAGAACCTCGATCGGCTTCTGCCCGGGAATCTTGAAGCGCTTGCGGACGTCTATTGTGACGAGTGCGTTCATGAAGCCAAAGCCTTTACTGGATCCTTTGATGCGGCGCATAGCGCCGGGACGAGCGAGGCCAGGAGCCCGAATACGAACACGAGGCCGCACGTCCAGAATATGTCTGACACCACCAACCTGTGGGGGATGGCGGCTAGCCCGTAGACAGAAGCCGGGAACACCTCAAGTCCGCAACTCGCGAGCCACTCCACTATGTTCTGCAGGTTGGAGAGAACAGCCCAGCTCGAGAGAAGCCCTAGAGCAACACCTGCACCGCACTGTATCATGCCATGGACCATGAACACGCTCATTATCTGGCGGCGCGTAAAGCCGAGCGCCTTGAGAAGCCCGATCTCCGGAGTCTTCTGCACCGTAAGCACCAGAAGCGTGTTCATTACGCAGAACACCGCGACAAGCGAAATCAGCATCAGCAGAAGAGCAGTCATGTTCTTTTCAACGGCCAGCGCGTTGAATATCTCGCGATCGGCCTCACGCCATGTGATCTGCCTTAGGCGAGGGGCGACGCCCCCTATCGCAGACTCGACCGCACCGAAGCGCTTCGCGTCCGTCGGACAATCCGTCTTGACATGCACCGCAAAAACGCCGTGCTCCATGCCCATCAGATCACGCACATTGTTAAGTGATGCGACAGCATAGCCGGAGTCGTACTGGTGCTGCCCGCATGAGAACATGCCGGCTACACGCCATTTCACCGGCAGGAAGACCTCGTCCTGCGAGACGAGCGTCTTGGGCGAATATACGACAACTTCATCGCCGACCTTAACGCCGAGCTGCCTAGCAGCATGCACGCCGAGCACTATGGAGTCGCCATCAAGATTATAGTCACCGGCTACCGGCGCACCGACCTTGTAGGCGCTAACGAAATCGTCGCCGTCGACTCCAAGCAGGACAGGCGCCAAAACCTTGCCCTTGAACGAAAGAAGCACGCGAGTGTCGATCTCGGGCGTCACGCACGTGACTCCGGACAGCGAGCGCAGCTTCTGCGCCAACGCATCCTCGCCCGTTACGACGTTTCCTGAAAGCGGCACCAGCGAGATATGGGGCTTGAAGTCGAGAATCTTCTCCTCCCATATGTCGCCAAAGCCAGTCATTACGCTACGGACGATAATGACGACCGCAACACCGAGCATCACGCCAAGTATGGATACGCAAGTAATGGCCGAAGCGACGGATCGCTTCGGCCGCAGGTACTTAAGCGCTAAAAACAGTGGAAAATTCATCCTGCCTTAAATATCCACCTCTACGTCAACCTGCTTCTTGTTCGCCTTCTTCTTTCCGCCCGAAGACTTGCCGGTCTTGCGCGAATTGAACAAGGGAATCTTCTCGGTCCCGATCAGGTAGTCCTTGTTGCGATGTGGGTTCTTGCCGTCCTCGCCCTTGCCGCTGCAGTAGTTCTCGAACCTTTCGATATCCTTGAGGGACACCTTGCGGGTCGAGAAAATCGGGAAGACAGGCTGACCCTTATGCATGGGATACTCCTCGCCCTCCTTCTCGATGCAGAGAAGTCCGCCGGTCCAGCCGCCGGCAGTTTCCGAGATGGCGATCTCGAGCTTCAGCTTCTGGCCCGGGCGCGCCTCCCACCAGTCGCTGGGCGCAAGGCCCGTGTACATCTGGGAGGAGTTGTACTTTCCAAGCAGCTTGGCAGAGTCGGGTTCGGGCTTCCATCCGGTACAGAGACCGGCATTGCCGACCGTCTTGCAGGGCCAGACGTACTCGTATACGACCTTGCCGTTGATGCGGATGAGCAGATAGTCGTCGTAGTAGCCCCAGAAACGGTAGCGAGCCTTTTCGGTCGGCGTTATTTCGCCGACATAGTAGACGAGCCAGCCCTTGGGCTCAACGATGTCTCCCACTCCGAATGCGGCGGGCCCGGCCTCGGCACGCTGCGGCTTGATGAAGAGATTGTTCATAGCAACGCGCTTCTGAAGCTTGCGGACATGCTTGCACGCATCATCGGAAAAGTTGCCCTTGATGCAGATCTTGCAGCGTTCGGCAAAATCCTTGACGCCGTTGTATCCGAGGTCCTTGCCCTTGGGATTGTCGGGGTCGTGCACGGTCTTCATGTCGATGATAGCACCTATCAAGGCACCCTCGAGGTCCTGAACCTTTCCGGCCTTGATCTGCGTACCGAATCCGCCACCGTCGCCATCACCGAGTCCGCGAAGCTTGGGCGAACCCTTGATGTTCGACATCGTGACTGGGCTGGGCGCAGCCATGACAGTGTCAGGCTCGCCGCCGGGAGATTCAGAAGCGGACGTCACCTCGGTCTGCACGTTTGGCACATCGACCTGCACATCTACCGAGACGTCAATATCCTGTGTCATATCGATCTCCTCGGGCTCCGGTTCGACTTCCTCGGTCAGCTCCTCCTGATCGTCTTGTGCGCGTGCTACCTCGATCTGGATCACTTCCTTCGACTGCCCTGTGACGGCAGTTACGACGATCAGCACGATGATGCCGAGCGTCGGCAGAAGTATGGCCAGAAGCGGAGCCGCGAGACGCTGAAGCTCGACGCGGGCGATCTTGTACTCGCGCGAACTGCGGGGCTTCGAAAGCCCGGCGAACATGTCGATGAGACGCTTGAAGAAGCCCTTCTCCTCAAAGCGCTCTTCGATCTCCAGCCTGTGCTGTTCGAAAAGTTCTTCGGCAGAGAGCTCTTCGCCCATCTCCTCGACTTCGTTCTCGTATTCTTCACTCATGTGTCAAATCCTCCGTTGCGCCGCATGCTATAGCGTGAACACACTCACGCTGAACAGCTCGTGGCGGTAGCAGGTGTCGAGCACGTCGACGAGCGCCTTGTGGGGCGAATCGACTGCGCACTTGATGATGATTGGCGTCTTCTTCGAAGTGCGGGCGACATCCCTGAGATCGTTGTCGAGCTCCTGGAGACGCTTCGCGCGCTTGTTGTAGACGATTATGCCGTTTGCGTCACGGCCCCTGCCAATCTCGATCGTCACCGTCGTGTCGGACTCGCTCGAGCTGGAGGAGCTGGAAGCCGGCGCCGGACGGTTTGCGTTCAGCGACGAGAACAGGTCCTCCTGCTTGATCGTTACGACGAAGAAGATGATCAGCTCGAACACGACGTCAATCATGGGCGTCATGTCGAGAGCGGGGTTCTCTTGAGGTTTACGTGCCATCAGAACCTCACCTTCTCTTGAGCCTGCTCAAGTTGGGCCTGCCCGGGTTGCCAGGCTTGGACGTCTTGTCCTCGGCGATGGCCATGAACGATATCTTCCAGATTCCGTTCGCCGTGCAGGCATTCATTACACGAGCGACCGCTTCGTGGCGAACGTCGTAGTCGGCGCGAATGAGCACCGGAAATTCGCCTATCTTGCGGTACTTCTCCTTCACGCGCCGGCCGATTTCATCGGGCGTGATGTCGCGGTCACCCATGCTGATTCGAGCCCTAGGCAACGGTTTCCCGTCCTTGTCACGGCTCGCGATGTCGATCTGCATGTGTGTCGGCGGCAGGTTTTCGGGCACAAGTACGATTCCGTGCTGCCCGTCCTCGAGCTCGATCGTCTCATCCTTCTTCTGCGCCTCGGTCAGAGTGACGACGAAGAAGATGATGAGTTCGAACACGACGTCGATCATCGGCGTCATGTCGAGCGCGGGGTTTTCCTGTGCTTTTCTGGCCATTGGCTAGAATCCTCAGGCCATTTCCTCTACGCCCTCTTCGCCAGCATCAACGGAGACGTTGCGAAGTCCGTTCAGAAGCTCCATCGTAACGGCCGTCATGCGAAGGATGAGGCGGTTGGCCTTGTTACGCAGCGAGTAGAACGCGGTGATGGAGGGAATGGACACGATAAGGCCGCCGGCGGTCGTCCACAGAGCCTGTCCGATCGAGTTGGCGAGAGCCGAAGCGTCGCCAGCGCCGCCCGAAGCCAGGGCCTGGAACGTCAAGATCATGCCTTGCACCGTACCGAGAAGGCCGCAGGACGGTCCGAGGTTGCCGCAGACCGAAATCCAGTTCAGACGCTGCTGTATCTTCTCCTGCTCGAGGTCCGAAGCGGCCGTGACGGCTTCCTGGATGGCCTCGAAGCCCTCTTCGATGTGCTGGAACGCAGCCATCACGATCGAGCTCATTGCGGAGGGGTTGGCCTCGCAGATCTGCATGGCCTTGACGACATCGCCCTCGGCCATCGCGGCCTGGACGCCGTCGATGAGCTTCTTGGGCATGAGGCGCTCGGGCTTGATGAGGATCGCGCTGTCGATCGAGAAGTAGATTGCGAGAGCGCCATCGCCGAAGAGCACGAACCAGAGCATCGTACCGACGAAACCCGAACCGAACACGATCTCGTAGAATCCGCCGCCGGACTTCGAGCTTGCGGCGTTGCTTTCGACAGCATTGCCGTCTGCGTCGGTCAACTCCTGACCGAACGAGGTGAGAGCAGCCATAGGTGCTACGCAGGTTCCGACGAGGACCGCTGCAGCCATCAACGATTTTCTAATCTTGTGCATTGTGTTTGTTCCTTAGTTAAGTTCGTGAGTGTTGTGTTTGGTTTGGTTCGTGAAATATCAAAGCTCCTTGGCCTGGTTCCTCAGGCGCTCGGCTCGCGCGGCCTGGCCAAGCTTCTCGAAGCAGTTGGCGGCCTTGAGCATGCCCTCCGCACGCTCGCGTGTGCAGTCCTGATCGGTGTACATGAGAGCCACGCGCAGATATCCGTCGCGAAGCGCCGACTTGTAGACGTCAGGCGAGCCGTTGCCGTTCGCGACGATTATGTCGCCGCGCAGGTTGAGCGCCGCAGCTGATGCCGGACGATCCCCGCTGGAGGCCGCCTTCTTGAGAAGCGGCTCGAGCTGGTTCATCTTGCCGAGCTTCAGCAGCGACTGCCAGTACGCCGCAGCAAGGTCTCCGCTGTACGCGGCCTCTTTGTTCTCGCGGATGATCTCCTGGCAGAGGTCGTATGCCTTCTGTGCCTGGTTGGCGTCGATGTAGGCGAGCGCGAGGTAGCGACCGGCCGGCTTGTCCCACTTGAGCATGCGGTACTCGGAGACGATCTTCGAGAGCACTGGAATCGCCTGCGCACCCTGTCCGCCCTCGACCATCGAAACGGCCTTGTCGTAACCGGCGGGCTTTGCGATGTCGAGGCTCACCACATCTGCGAGCGGAAACTCCATCTGCAGATCGGTCTTGCCCTTCTTGTACGTAAGCACGTATATTTTAGCGCGGGGCTGCCACTTGATGTCGCCCGTCTTCGAGTCGGTCTCGGTCGAGATCGTGCCCTGTATAGCCATTAGTTCCGTCGCAGCCAGAGCCGCCAGAACCGTCATCATAATTTTGCGCATGGTTTGTTCTCCTTAAATTGTTTGCGTTTGTGTCTTTGGCGTCACTCGGCGGCCTCTTCTACAGGCGCAGGCGCCTCGACCGGCGCTGCAGCCGGCACCTCGACCGCTCCGCCGCCCGGCAGGTCCGCCTTCGCCTGGTTCATGCAGTTCACGATCTCCGTCTTGTTCTTTCCGTTCGGGAAGAGCTCAAGATACTCCTGACCGAATTTTATGACGCGGTCGGCCTGATCGGCGCCCATCTTCGTGAACAGCGGAATCATCTTCGCATACGCCGTCTCGAGGTTCTCGAGCTCGCCGGGCGACATCTTGTCTATCGGATGCTCCGGCGTTACGCCGTGCGCCTGGATGAACACCTGGAAGGTCGACGCGGCACGTCCGCAAGTCTCCCTCGCCTCCTCCGCGAGGTTCATCGACTCCTCGGCCTTCATACGGTCGATCAGCACGTTGCCGGACATCAGGTCGAGCTTGTCCTGCTCCCACTGCTCCTTCTTGGCCCAGTAGGTACGCACCTTCTTGAGCGCGCCGATGGCTGCTCCGAAGTACTTGCTGCGCATCGTGGCGTCCTGCTCGGTGCGGCCCTGGTCGCTCGCGACCTGCACAAGCAGGAAGTTCGCATCGGCCGCGATGGCCATCTTGGACATCTTGGGATCGTTGAGGAACTGGTCGAGCGATTCGCGGGCCTCGGCGAGCGAGCCCTGCTTGTATGCGCTCTTCGCCTGGCCCAGACGTGCGCGGGCCACCGTCGCGGGGAACTCGTTTCCGGCGAGCCTGATGGCGCGCTCAAAGGCCTGGTTCGCGAGATCCCAGCTCTTCGCGTCGATGAGAGCCTCGCCAGCCGCAAGGAACTGCTGGGCGGAGTACGCGCCATCCGTCCTCAGCATCTCTGCGTAGATGTCGGTGCCCTCGCGCTTCATACCCATTTCGATGAGCGACTTCGCGAGATGCGGCTTCGCGTTCTTCGCCTCATCGGAATCGGGGAAGGCGCGAGAAAGCCTGTCGAGCGCCTCCTTCGACTTGTCCATCTGACCGAGCGCCGTGTAGATCGTGCCCTGCTGCACGTAAGCCGCCTTGGCGTACTTGCCCTGCGGATACGCCGTCACGTACGCATCGTAGGCCGAAGCCGACTCGAGCATCTGCTTGTCGCCCAGCTCCGTGCGCCCGAACTTCTTCAGGCTCTGGCCAAGGCGCCCGCGGCACTGCCCGGCCAGGAACAGCGACGCCTCCCTGAGCTCGCCCAGGGTCTTGCGCTCGCCCTCGCCGAGCCGCGTATCGCCCATCCCCTCCTCCGCCTGCTTGGCGAGGTCTTGGAACTGCTTGATGGCGTTGATGATCTGGACCATCCCCTTCTTCAGTTCGGCGTTCTGGGCCTCTTCGGTCTCGTTCGTCTCGCTGCCTGTCAGTATGTCCATACCGTCCTTCTGGTACATCTGCGCGAGCTGCATGTTGGCGACACCCTTGTTCGCTATCGACGTCTCGACAGGCAGATAGGCGCGATAGTAGCGCTTGGCCTCCTCGCGGTTGCCCAGCTTTTCGTTGGCCTGGGCCAGCTGAAGCAGCGCGACGGCATAGTAGGTCGAGTTGGTGTAGTACTTCTCGACATAGCCCCAGTAGCGCATCGACTCCTCGAGCTTGCCGGCCTTGCCCAGCTCACCGCCCTTGCCGGCCGCGATCGACGCGGCCTTCACGTGGCGGCGGTAGTTCGTGACAAACCATGTAAAGAGCCGGTCCGCCCTCTCAAGCTCGCCGCGCTCGATTTCTTTTGCGGCGCACGCGAGGACGGCGTCGCCTGCCGTGGTCATGATGACATTGTCGCGGTTGCCGGCGAAACGCTCGGCCAGATAGCCCTCGATCGCGTCCGCATTGTCGCGGTACTCCGCCTTGACTTCGGGGTTCTTCTCGTCGTTCATCGCGTCCAGATAGCTGTAGATCACGTTCTGTACAGCCGGCACGGACTCCTGTATCTCAGGATACTTCGACAAGACCTCCATGTAGTCCGCAATCGCCTCGAGGAACTCCTGGGCCATGTACTTCTCTTTGGCGGACTTGAACTGCGCGGCCCTGACGCGCGCGATATCCTCTGCCGTGACCTTCGTCTTGATCTTCGCGCCGTACTTCTCCTCGGCGAACTTGCGCACCTCCTCCGACATCTCGCCGGCGAGAGGCGCCCAGGGCGACATCTCGAAGCGCGTGAAGACCGAGATGGACAGGTTGAACGCGCCCTTTCCGTCGCGCGCGCCGCTCTCGTCCTTCTCGCCGAACATATAGCCCTTTATGAGCTCGTCGTCGCGCTTGGGCTTGGAATACTCCTTCTGCGCCTCCTCCCAGAGCATCTTCGCCTGAAGGTACATGACCTCGGGTAGCGGCGAAATCTTGAGAAGCCCCAGCCTGCCTTCGGGATCGGCCTCGCGGATCTGGTCGTCGATGCTCTCGAGATCCTCCTGGAACTCCTCTATGATCAGGTTGGCGCGCTTGATGTTGCCCTTGAGCTGCTCCATGTGGGCCTTCATGCCGATCGCGCGCCCGAAAAGGACGGCGTTCTCGTTCTCGAGGCTCTGCTCGATCAGCTTGTCGACCGTCTTGGAGACGATGCCGAGCGCCCCGTCGCGCTTCGCCTTCTCCTTCTCGGTGCAGTTCTCGGCGACACGCATCAGAAGATCGCAGTATTCCGTCGCGAGCGAAAGCCACTCCTTGCCCTTGAGGTTGGGCAGAAGCTTGCCGTACATATCGGACGCCTTGTCGTAGTTCTTGGCCTGCGAAAGTATCTGGCCGTAGGCGTAGCCAGCGTCGACGTAGAACTTCTCGAGCCCCTTGGGCGGTTTTGGGAACGCCGCAAAGAACTCGTCGTAGATCTTGATGCACTCCTCCTTCTGGTTGCGGCCGAAGTAGTTGTTCGCCACCTCCAGCCTCGCCGCCCAGTACTTCGCGCTCTTGCGGTCTGGCAGCGCGGCGATCTTCTTCTCGGCCTCGTCGAACCTGCCGAGCGACAGCATGCCGCGAATCTCTATCGCGAAGAACCTCGCCTCTGACTCCGGCCATTTGGCCTTGGTCTCCGCAATCACCGGCTCGGCTATGTCGGGATAGCCCCAGCTGATCAGCTGTTCGACGAAGGATATCTCGAACTCAAGAGCCTCGTCAACCTGAGGCGCCTCTTCTGCTGGCGCTCCCTCTGCGGGAGCTCCCGAAGCAGGTGACTGCACTTCTTGCGCGAAAACAGCCGCAATCGGAGCGACCGCAACTGCTGCGCAACCCAAAACGTGTGCTAGCTTGGAACTCATGATGGTTGAAGTATACTACAAATTCAGAAATTCCGCAAGCGGTAATGTGTCAGAGAATCGAGCGCACGGCCTCGACAGCGGCATCAGGCGCCACAATGCGCGCCTGGGACTTGTCTTCGCTGCGCAGCTTTATCTCGACGCCACCGTTGGCGAGACCCTTTGCGCCGACCACGACACGCACCGGGAAGCCTATCAAATCGGCGTCCTTGAACTTGACTCCCGGTCTCTCCGGCCTGTCGTCGACGATCACGTCCACTCCCGAAGCCTCGAGCGCCGATTCGATGTCCTCGGCGATCTTGACGACCTCCGGCTGGTCCGGATCGAGCAGCTCGACGACAACCTGGTAGGGCGCGACTGAAGACGGCCAGATTATTCCGTCCTTGTCGTGGCTCTGCTCGATTATCGCCTGCAGCGTGCGGCTGACGCCGACGCCGTAGCAACCCATTATCATCGTCTTCTCTTCAAGCTTGTCGTTCTTGTAGACAGCCTTGAACGCGTCGGTATACTTCGTGCCGAGCTTGAAGACCTGCCCGACCTCGATGCCGCGCTTGATGGCGAGCGGCCTTCCGCAGTGAGGACAGATGTCGCCCGCCTGCACGACGACGAGATCCGCAAAATCCCCGTCCTGAAGCTTGGTATCGCGGGTGAGGCCCACATCGCGCAGATGGTAGCCGTCCTTGTTCGCGCCGACGATACATCCCGAAGCACCCTTCAGCGAGATGTCGGCGACGATCCTTAGATTGGCGTCGGCCGGCTTTACGGGGCCCACGAACCCTGCGTTCGCGCCAGTCGCCGCAAGGACCGTGTCAAAATCGGCGAGTGCGACGGACTTCGCGCCCAAAAAGCGCTTCAGCTTGACGTCGTTCACGTCGCGGTCGCCAGGCACGCAAACCATAACGGGCTTGCCGTCGGCCACATACACGAGGCTCTTCACGAACGCATCAGCCGAAAGCCCCATGAACTTCGCAACCTGCTCGATGGTCTTGGCGTCGGGCGTCGCAACCTCGGCAGGCTCAGCCGCACACTCCGCGGCCTTAGGCGCGGCTGCAGAGCGCTCCGCCTTCTCGAGATTCGCCGCGTATCCGCAGTGTTCGCACCACGCGATGCCGTCCTCTCCGGCGTCGGCGAGAACGTGGAATTCGTGCGTAAGGCTGTCGCCCATGTCGCCGCCGTCTGCCTGGACCGGCACGGCCTTTAGTCCGCAGCGCGAGAATATCTTCTCGTAGGCGTGGTACATCGTCCAGTAGCTCTTGTCCGCGCCCTCCGCATCGACGTCGAAGGAATAAGCATCCTTCATCAGGAACTCCTTCGAGCGCATCAGGCCGAACCTTGGACGCGTCTCGTCGCGGAACTTCCACTGCATCTGGTAGATGGTGAGCGGCAGCTGGCGGTACGAGCTTACGACCCCCTTTGCGATGTCGGTGAAGACCTCCTCGGCGGTCGGTCCGAGAGCGAACTCGTGCTCGGCCCTGTCGCGCAGCTTGAACATGTTCGGGCCCATCGTATCCCAACGACCGGTCGTGCGCCAAAGTTCAGAGGGCTGCAGCACGGGGGTCACGATCTCCTGTGCCCCGGCTCGGTCCATCTCCTCGCGGACGATCTGCTGGATCTTCCTCAAAACACGCATGCCGAGCGGCAGATAGGCGTAAAGCCCGGCCGCCACCTTCCTCGCGAGTCCGGCACGCATGAGCAGCTTGTGCGAATCGATCTCGGCGTCCCCGGGATTCTCCCTGAGCGTCTGGATCAGCGTCTTAGTCCACTTCATTCCGTCACCTCCAGTCGTGCTTACGCCTTGGGCAGAAGCTTTTCCTGTCCGTTCATGTAGGGACGAAGCACCTCTGGGATCGTCACCGAGCCGTCCGCATTCTGGTGCTGCTCGAGGAGCGCGACCATAAGGCGAGGCAGGGCGACTCCGGAACCGTTGAGCGTATGCACGAGCTTCGTCTTGCCGTCGGCGTCCTTGAAGCGGCAGTTGAGGCGGCGCGCCTGGTAGTCGGTGAAGCAAGAGCAGCTCGAAACCTCAAGCCACTGCTGTTCGCCCGGCGCCCAAAGCTCGAGGTCGTAGCACTTCGCCGCCGAAAAGCCCATGTCGCCGCTGCAGAGCTGGAGCACGCGGTAGTGAAGCCCAAGCCCCTTCAAGATCGCCTCGGCCTCGCCGACGAGCGTCTCAAGCTGCTGGAACGACGTTTCGGGATGCACGAAGTTGACCATCTCGACCTTGTCGAACTGGTGCACGCGCAGCATTCCGCGCGTCATCTTGCCGGCGCTGCCCGCCTCGCGGCGGAAGCACGGCGTATAGGCCGTGAGCTTGATCGGCAGGTCCTTCGCCTGAAGGATGTCGTCGCGGAAGTAGTTCGTCACAGGCACCTCCGCCGTGGGGATCAGCCAGAAGTCGTCGATCTGGCAGTGGTAGAGGTCTTCGGCGAACTTCGGCAGCTGGCCCGTGCCAGTCATCGAGTCGGAGTTCACGACGAAAGGCGGCAGCATCTCGGTGTAGCCCTGCGTCTGGCAGTGCACGTCGAGCATGTACTGTATGAGCGCGCGCTGAAGCTTCGCGCCCTGGCCGAGGATTATCGGAAAGCCCGTACCCGTAAGCTTCACGCCGCGCGGGAAATCGAAGATGCCGAGCTTCTCGCCGACTGTCATGTGGTCGAGTATCTTGAATTCGGGGTCTTTCCACTCGCCGACCATCCTGACCACCGTGTTGGACGAGCTGTCCATGCCTGTCGGGATCTCCGGCGCGGGGATGTTGGGTATCATGAGCAGGGTCTCGCGCAGATCGTGCTCGACCGTCGCAAGCTCGCGGTCGATCTCGGCGATGCGGTCGCCAACCTTGCGCATCTCTTCCTTGGCGGCGGCTATGTCGCCGCCCTCCTTCGCGATCTTGCCTATCTCCTTCGATGCGGCGTTGCGCTTGGCCTTGAGCGTCTCTGTCTCGCCAACGAGCGAACGGCGCTTTGCATCCAGATCACGAGCCTTCTCGAGCGTGGCGACCTCAACCCCGCGACGCGCAAGCGCAGCGGCCGTCGCGTCGAACTCATCCCTCAGTTTCTTTATGTCGATCATAGTGGGGGATATTATACCATAATTTTCAGACCATTGACATTACCCATCGGTAATTGGTAAACTACTCGCCCAGATGTCTGACGATAGCGACAGCCTGCTGAAAATTGGCGGAAAATTCGGCGACTACGATGTCATTAAACTGCTCGGCAAGGGTGGCATGGGCGAGGTGTATCTTTTGCGCTCGCCGACGAACGGAGAATTCTATGCCGCAAAGATAATGTTCCCGCCGAAGGATTGCGATGCCCATGAATGGAGAAGCCGTTTCGCCAACGAAGCCTCCATCGCGATGAAGATCCGCCACAGCAATCTGATACGCGTTTATGACGTAGGAGAAGATCCCGACACAAGCCTGTGCTACATACTAATGGAGTATCTAAGCGGCGGCTGCCTTTCGGACAGGTTGCGGAAGAAAGGCCGGCTCTCCATCCGGGACTCCGTGAGCATAACCTTGCAGATAGCAATGGCCTTGGAGGTGTCGCATCGCGCAGGAATCGTGCATCGGGACATAAAGCCGGACAACATAATGTTTGCCGACGACGGAACCCCCAAGCTCGTTGACCTCGGCGTGGCCAAGCTGGATGACGGCCGCAGAACGATGGTCACCATGACTGGGTTGATAATTGGCACTCCAGCATACATGGCACCCGAGCAGATGCTGGATTCTCACAACGTAGACGCACGGGCCGACATATATTCGCTTGGCGTGGTTCTGTATGAGATGCTGTCTGGCTCCAGGCCAAACGAGGGGTCTACGACAATGGAACTCCTCGCAAAGGCCATAAAGGGAGAAGAGCTGCCCGACGTGCGCAAGATGCGCCCTGAAGTCTCGGCTACGATAAGCTATGTGATTTCGCGAATGACCGCACCTAAGGCCATAAGCCGCGTCGACAGTGCGATGGAAGCGGCAAAAATGCTCCGAGACGCATTCACAGGGGACCTCAAGTCTCCACTGAAGCTAAAACGGCCCAAAGACATCAAGCTCAGCACTGTCGCAAAGTTTGCAAAAAAGGCGTTTATTGCCGCCGCATTGCTATTTGAACTGCTTTTCATGGGCTTTGTCATCTGCGAGTCCGACATGTTTGAAATGATTCGCATGTCAAATTCCGACAAGACCGAAAACAACGGCAATACCCTGGCTCCTGCAACAAAAAAGGTTTTCGCTAAGGCCGTCGACAAGAGACAAACCATTGCGGCAAGCCAAAATACAGCAAATACAAACGACGGACTAAAGTGGCATTTTAGAGAAACCACCGGCGGCTTGGTTATAGAACGCGAAAAGGAGAATTCCAAATTCAAGGGCTTCATAACCGACCCGGCGCCCAAAGGGGCCATAACCATACCACAGTACATAAACGGCAAGCGTGTCGTAGAAGTCGGCGATGGCGCGTTCATGTATTGCGGAGAAATGACATCCCTTACAATACCTGAAGGCGTCACAAACCTGTCAAATTATGCCCTTTGGTTTTGCAAAAAGCTTGAAAGGTTGGAAATTCCAGCAAGCCTTTCCAAATATGGACCACTTCAATTCAAGGAGTGCTGGTCTTTGGAACAGGTTCGTGTCGCGCCTGGCAACAAGCATTTTATCTCGTATAACAACGCCCTTTACTCTCATGACTGGAAGAAGCTATATGCATATCCCAAGACGGCAACAAACCTAAATATCGTTGTCGGCACCAAGGAGATCGTCGATACCGCCCTTTCATTCTGTTCCTTCCAGACCGCCAAAATACCTGAAGGCGTCGAGTCTTGCGGCAACTGGGCTTTTGAAAACTGCCCAAACCTAGAAGAGGTTGTTTTCCCGAAAAGCCTCAAAGCGACATACTCCGCACCATTGCAATTTTGCAACAAGTTGAAGAAAGTGGTGTTTCTAGGCGATGCGCCGCGCACCTTGAATATGTTCGTGAACACGCCTGAAGATTTGGTGATCGAGGTTCGCCGCGGAACAAAGGGGTGGAAGAGTCCAGGCTCAACAAGCCTGCCGGAGCGCTGGCCCGCTAATGGCGAAAGCCGTCGCATACGCTATATCAACGAGGAGAGCGCAAGGTGAAGGACAGCATCGCAACAGAAATCTTTCAACAGGGAGAAAATTTCCGGGGCTATGTAATAGAGTCGCTGCTCGGGATTGGCGGACTTGGGGCGGTATATCTTGCAAGGCACGAACTTATGGATCAGCTCTTCGCCATAAAGATACTATACCCCTATGTTGCGATGCAGCAGCCTGAGTACGTCCGGCGGTTTGTGCGCGAGGCGAGGATTGCGGCGAAGATAAACCATCCTAACCTTGTGGCGGTTCATGATGTAGGCTATGACAGCAGCAAGGACATCTACTACCTTGTGATGGAATATGTGGACGGCTGCGATCTGCGCGATGTGATTGCACTTGGCGGAGCGATGGAATCGACTGATGCCGTGCGCATTGTGGCCGCCGTAGCCAACGCGCTGGCTTCAGGAGAACAGTTTGGCGTTGTACACCGCGACATAAAGCCGGAAAACGTGATGATTGCCAAAGACGGCATGGTAAAACTCGTCGATCTTGGGGTGGCAAAGTCGCGCAATACGGATTCCCTAAGGACAATGCCCAATACTGTGTTCGGAACCCCAGCCTACATTTCACCAGAGCAAGCGCAGGATTCAAGCTCTGTTGATTCGCGTTCTGACATATATTCACTAGGCGTGGTGTTTTTTGAATTGCTTTGCGGCAAGCGACCGTATGAATGCAATACTCTAGGCGAAGCGGTGCGGATAATTCTTTCCCCGAAGCCCCTTCAGGACGTCCGAACGGTCAACCCATCGGTCCCCGCACCGCTCGCGGGATTGCTGCGCGAGATGCTTGCAAAGAATCCAGAAAAGCGCATCCAGAATGCGTCTTCGCTTCTTGAAAGGCTTGCTTCGCTCGGATATGACGTCAACACGTCAACGGCAAAGAAATCCCCAGTCGACGAGGAAAAGGAATTCAGCTATTCCGCATTCGGGAATGTAGAGCAGAAGAACACATTTGTGACCCAAGATAAAGAGATAATGTCATTCGTTAAAGCTGCAAAGCAGAAGCGCCGCCGCCAAGAGCTCATCCGCTGGGCGATTCCGCTTACCGCATTGGCTCTCGCGACATTGGCCTTAATATTGGCAATAGCCTACAAGCTCTCTTGACAAACCCCTTCTCGACGCCGACCCTCACCGCTTTAGGCCAAGCTTTTCAGGCGGCTGGTTGTTAACACCCTAAAGCCATAAGCGACAAGGACTGGGAGGTTTTCATAGTCGCACCCGATGGTCCCTGCAAGAACCATTGAGTGCAAATCGACCGCCACCAGCGAGCTACTCGCGCCCCCTCTACTCCGCCCAAGGGGGTAGATCCTCAAATCTTCCAAAAAGTCTATGCAAATCGAGTGTTCCACCAGGCCAATTTATCGCCAAATGCGGTTTTGTTACAAGCCCAGCGGCCAGATCTGCAATCGTCATAATTATAGATAATCCTTCGCGTGAAAGTGCATATGATACCAAAACCGGCCCCAAACCGCAACGGCTGCCTGGAGACGGCACGCATTAATCCAACCCGCAGCGAGCACTGCCAAATAAGAAAAGTTCGTTAGCTTATCCGTTAAAACTCGACCAAATAAGAAAAAACATGCCTTGCTCGTTTCTTATTTGACATCAAATTAGCGCAAAGCGCTTCATGGTCTTTCCGTCCCGCCCAACCAAACTATGGATATCTTCGCTCATGCCGCTCATTATGCCGCACATCACCACTCGCCGCAACGGCAAGCTTCACATCCTTTGCATGATTGATGGAATGAACGCGGCATCCATTCTCGAGACGGCACAGTAGTGACGTCCAAGATCCTTCAGCGATGCGCCGAAGTGGTAAAGCTCCTTGCCGTCTATGACAAGGAAGCGGTCGTGGAATCTGCCGGTATGCCTCACCTCAAGCGTCGAATTCTGCTTGTTGAACTTAGCGACTGCGGTATCGGTAATAGGCGTCTTCTCGACCGTCGCAACAGTGACCTTCACACCTCCTCGCTTGGCAGACAGGATGTCGAGCGTAACATCATCGCAATAGCCATCGACGAGCAATATGCTCTTTGCCGCCTTGCCGACAAGTTTCTTCGCGAATGAATACGCCTCATAGTGCCGTCCGTCGAAAAAGACCTTCTGCGGCGGAAACTCCCCGCCGTCCATAGCCTTGAATATCGTATCGAAGCGCTCCTCGTTACGTTGCTGATCAGCGATTTGACGCCGCTCAACGACATCAAGCCGTGACAGAATCGGCGCCACCGATGCAATCGCCTTGCGCATAGCGACAAAAACATTCATCAGCCTAATGCTTACCTGGACAGCAACTTCACTGTTGAGAATGCCGGAAAGCATAGCAACACCTTGTTCCGTAAACACATATGGGGCTTTTTGCCGTCCACCGCGAGTCTCTCCTCGTATTTCTTTTGATGTCACAATTTGTGATATCAAAGACCGGTATTCTTCCATGCTTAACCGAAATCGGAAATTAGACGGGAATCTGCTTTCATTTCGCTTTACAGACTGATTAAACACCCTTGTTTCAACTTGATATATTTTCGCAAGATCGCTGTCCAACATAACCTGCACCCCGCGGATTGTGAATATCCGCGACTTTATGGCGACATCGGAATCAAGTGGACCTACCAGGGCATTAGTGTCTTCTCCGTTCATAACATATCTCCTTTCGTGTTGACGAGGATATTATCCCATATTACCTGAAACGGAGCCTTAAGCGGACCTTAAGCGAACCTTAAGATTTCTTAAGGTTCAGACAACTTAAATGATAAAATAGGTCAGACGTAAATTCTCACTTACGCAAGCAATGTGCTGATGAAAGCGAGGCCGCCCATGGCAAAGAACAGGACGATTCCGAGAATAGTCGGCAATATCATTCCCAATAGCGCCGACACTACACCCTGCGCACCACCGATTATCGCGGCGACGATAAGTCCAATCGGCCCGAAGAACATTCCCAATATTGCACAAAGGCAGCCGTGGTCTTCTCTTCCACCATCATTT
>JAFPUH010000015.1 GCA_017395505.1 Kiritimatiellia bacterium | reverse complement strand
CTCCTCCCTTCCTCCTTCCCCCCTGCACCCCTCATCCTTCTTCCTGTCTTTTCCATGTGCTGACGCGCCTGGGATAAAATTCCGCACCCTAAGACAAAGACAGAAAATTTCATTTGAAATTTACAGTTGCTGTCCCCAAAGATTCGGTGTACACATGAACCCGCAAAAGGTTACAAACATACACGTCACCCCATGCAGATTCTTTCGGCCAGGGCTTTGAGCTCGCCCATGTCACCAGGCTTGCTCTCGAAGGCAAGAGGTTCTCCCGCGTAGCGCGGGATTATGTGGAAGTGAAGGTGGCGGACCGTCTGCCCGGCGGCTTCGCCGTTGTTCTGCAGGATGTTGAATCCATCGCAGGGCAGGGCGGCCTTGAGGTGGGCCGCCACCTTCTTCACGCGCGCGACGACAGCGGCGAGAACATCGTCGCCGGTATCGAGCAGTCCGGTCGAATGGGCCTTGGGGATCACGAGGGTGTGGCCCTTCGAAAAGGGATTTATGTCGAGGTAGGCGAGCACGAGGTCATCCTCGTATACCTTGAAGCTAGGTATCTCGCCGTCGGCGATCGCGCAGAAGATGCAGCCGTTCCTCATCTCAGAACTCCAGGGCGTCGTACATCATCGCGAGGAACTCGCCGTAGGTCATGCGCTTCTGCTCCATCGAGTCGCGCTCGCGAACGGTGAAGGTTCCGTCCTCGACGGTCTGGGCGTCGACGGTGATGCACCACGGCGTTCCGGCTTCGTCCTGACGGCGATAGCGGCGACCGATGGCCCCGGAGACGTCCCACATGCAGTTGACCTTCTTCTGGAGCTTCGTGAAGATCTCGCGGGCGATTTTGTCCTGGGCCTCGTCCTTCTTGATGAGCGGGAAGATCGCGACCTTTATCGGCGCCACCTTCGGGCTGAAGTGGAGAACGGTGCGGATATCCTCCTTGCCCTTCTCGTCCGTGAGCTTCTGCTCCTCATAGGCCTCGCAAAGCAGGGCGAGCATGAGGCGGTCGACACCGGCTGAAGGCTCGATCACGTGCGGCACATACTTGCCGTCGAAGAGCGCGAGGCAGAACTTCTCGGCGTCGGCGGCATCCTTGCCGCGCTTCACCCAGTCGGCCTGAACCTTCTCGATAAACGCCTTGCGGGCGGCTTCGTCCATCTTCTTCGCGGCCTGCTTGAGGGGGTCGTCGAAGACCATCTGGCTCTCGCCGGACCACTTCTGGTGCTGCGTAAGGTCGAAGTCGCTGCGCGCCGCGATACCCTCCAGCTCCTGGCGTCCGAACGGGAAGTCGTACTCGATGTCGACGCACGCGCGGGCGTAGTGGGCGAGCTCGTCCGGCTTCTGCCAGTACTCGACGAAGCGCTCGGTCGGGAGGCCGACGGCGTTCAGGAACTTCTTGCGCTGCTCGACCCAGTACTTGTGCCAGACCTCCCAGCCCCAGTCGTCCCGGGTCGGGCCGCTCAGATCGGGGTTGTCGGCGAGGGTAACGACGTGGCCGTAGAGAATCTCGACGGCTTCGTCGGGGCGGATGAAGAACTCAAGCTCCATCTGCTCGAACTCGCGGCTGCGGAAGGTGTAGTTGCGCGGAGTGACCTCGTTGCGGAAGCTCTTGCCCATCTGGGCGATTCCGTAGGGAACGGCCATGCGCGAAGTAGAGGTTACGTTCTGGAACTGGGCGAAGATCGCCTGGGCGGTCTCAGGGCGCAGGTAGGCGACGTTCGAGGGGTCGTCGATGGGGCCGACGACGGTCTTGAACATCAGGTTGAAGGGCTTCGGCTCGGTCAGCTCGCCGCCGCAGTACGGGCAGAAGAAGTCGCTTCCGGCGATCTTGGGCTGGGGCTTCTTCTTCTGGTCGGCGTAGATATCCTTTATCTGATCGGACCGCATTAGCTTCTTGCAGTCCTTGCACATCGTCATCGGATCGGAGAACGTGTCGAGATGGCCCGACGCCTTCCAGATCTTCGGGTGCATGATGATCGTAGCGTCGAGGCCGACGACATCCTGACGGCCGCGCACGGTGAACTGCCACCACGCCTGCTTGACGTTGGCCTTGAGCTCGCAACCCAGCGGACCGTAGTCCCAGAAGCCGGGCATTCCGCCATAGATCTCGGACGAGTGGTAAATGAAGCCACGACGTTTGCAAAGGGCGCTCAGTGCGTCCAATGACGACTTGTTCTCTTCTGCCATTTTATGCCTTACTTGTAGAAATTGCCCATCGCGCGGAGCTTGGCGTAGCGGCGATCGAGCAGTTCGTCTGTTGAAAGGGCCTTGAGGGACTTGAGCGCCTTGAGCACGGCCTTCTTCACGTTCGCGGCCGTCGAGGCGTGGTTCTTCTGTGCGCCGCCGGCAGGTTCCTTGACGACCTCGTCGATGGCACCAAGCTTCAGCAGGTCGGGGGCCGTGATCTTGAGGGCTTCGGCGGCTTCGGGAGCCTTTGAGCCGTCACGCCAGAGGATTCCGGCGCAGCCTTCGGGGGAGATCACGGAGTAGACGGCGTTCTCGAGCATGAGAACCGTATCGCCGACTGCGATCGCGAGCGCACCGCCAGAGCCGCCCTCGCCCGTCACGACGACGACGATCGGCGTCTTGAGCATCGAGAAGAACTCGAGCGACTTGGCAATCGCCTCGGCCTGTCCGCGAGCCTCGGCAGTGTCGCCGGGGTATGCGCCGGGGGTGTCGACGAAGGTCACGATCGGCACGCGGAACTTCTCGGCGAGCGTCGCGAGGCGCATGGCCTTGCGGTAGCCGTCGGGATTCACCATGCCGAAGTTGGCCTCCATGTTCTCCTCGACGGTCGCACCCTTGTGGTGGCCGAGGATGAGCACCTTCTCGCTGTCGATCGTGCCGAAGCCGCCGATCAGGCCGCGATCGTCGTTGACTAGGCGGTCGCCGTGCAGCTCCTCGAAGTCGGAGCAGATGAGCGAGATGAAGTCCTTGAGATGCGGACGCTTAGGGTCGCGCGCGAGCTTTACGCAGTCCATCGCCGTCTTCTTGGCGGCGGGCTTCTTTGCGGCGGGCTTAGCAGCAGTCTTCTTCGTAGCCATGATCAGAACCCCCAGTAGTTGAGCATCTTGGCGATGAACGCCTTAAGGTCTTTACGCTCCACGATCTTGTCGATGAAGCCATGCTTCTCCAGATATTCGGCGGACTGGAAATCGTCCGGCAGCTTCTGGTGGATCGTATTCTCGATCACTCGGCGGCCGGCGAAGCCGATCAGCGCCTTCGGCTCGGTTATGTTGATGTCGCCGAGCATCGCGTAGCTGGCCGAAACGCCGCCTGTCGTAGGATCGGTAAGCACCGAGATGTAGGGCAGCCCGGCATCCTTGAGGCGGCCGATCGCAGCGGAGGTCTTGGCCATCTGCATGAGCGAGAGTATGCCCTCGTGCATACGGGCGCCGCCCGATGCGCTGAAGAGGATGAGGGGACGGCGCTCCGCGATAGCCTGCTCGCACGCACGGGCGATGCGCTCGCCTGTGCCCGTGCCGAGGCTGCCGCCCATGAACGCGAAGTCCATAACGCCGAGCATGGCCTTGTGTCCGCCAATGTCGCAAGTACCCATCACGATCGATTCCGTCTCGCCGGATTTCGCGATCGTCGCCTCGACCTTCTCCTTGTAAGGACCCGTCGCGTCGTGGAACTTCAGGTGGTCGGAGTAGCTGACGGCGCGGAACACCTCGGTGAAGGTTCCCTCGTCGGCGACCTGAGCGATACGCTCGCGCGCAGAGAGGCGCCCGTGGTAGTTGCACTTCGGGCAAATGCAGTTGTTGGCCTTCCAGACCGACTTTTCGAAGTGGCTCTTGCACTTGGGGCAAATCGCCCAGAGAGCCTTTGCCGGAGGTATCTTCGGCTTTTCGGTTTTCTCGTACCAGCCCATTGTTTTACTCCTTGATTAAGACGGGATGAACACAATACCGTAGATGCTGGCGGGCTTGCCGCCGATCGCGCGGAGAGTGTGGTTTACGACGGCGTTGTAGTAGGCGGTGTCGCCAGGCTTGAGGGTCGTAACGACCTCCTTGCCGTACCTGAGCTCGACTTCGCCGGCGAGGCAGATGATCAGCTCTTCGCCCTCGTGCGACGAAGACTCGTTTACGCCATCGGCCGCAAACTCGATGCGGAAAGGATCCATGTGGCGGTCGGGCTTGCCGACGGCCAGGGACTGCGAGGCGTAGCCGAGATCGTTCATGCCCTCGCCAAGCACCTTGGCGGCTTCGAGATCGGCCGCGCGGGTGATGATCGGATCAGGCTTGAACTGGTCGTCCATGAACGTGCCGAGGCGCTGGCCTAGGGCGCGGGAAAGCTTCGTAAGCACTCCAAGGGCGGGTAGGACATCGCCCTTTTCGATGGAGGTTATTACGCTTTCTGCGATACCCGTCTTCTGCGAAAGCTCCTCGACACTCATGTCGAGCTTTTCGCGGAACGAGCGGATTCGCTCTCCGACTTTCGTATCTTTGGCCATTGTTTGCCTTTCTTTTGCTTTATTTCATTATATTATAGCAAATCCCAACGCCGCGTTCAAGGCGCAGTGTAAACAAGCGGCGTAGAACCGGTCTTGAGGGTACGGTACGCCTTGACCGAGGGATCGTAGTAGACGACCTCGACCTCTGGAGTCGCCTCGATGCCGTCCGCCACGAGATAGCGGCGCCACTCGCCCTTCGTCCATTCGAAGGCTGCGCCCTCGGGCTGCCACCCTTCAGGCAGGTAGCCGTTGTGGTTCATGCGGTAGGTGATCGTCACCACGTCGTTGGTTTCGACGGTCTTGGGGTCGACGCTCTCTACGACAGACACCCTGTCGGCGATTATTCCGCTGAAATTCTGCGGCTGGTTGTCGGAAGGCAGGGGCTTTATGTCGATCTCTATCGGGGCAGTACGGCGGCTGAACGAGGTGGACGACGTGAAGCTGAACCTTCCGCCGTTCGCAACCTGGCGGACGGTAGACATTCCGGAGACGGTGAAGGTCATGCGTCCCTTGAAAGGCACATCGTAGCGCACTGGAACCGACATCCGCATCACCACGTTCGAGGGGTTTTTCGACGGCTCTTCGACGAGCTGAGAGGACTGGCCTATCTGCTGAAGGCCGAAAGTCTCCGACGGGGTCAGCTGAAGCTGGCTGATGCCAACGCCCTTAGGCGCCTCAAGCCTAAGGATGAAGTCGAACGCGTCCCCAACCTGGATGTCGGAGCGGCTCGTCTCGACGGAAGCCGCGATTTCGACATTCGGCTGCTGTTCGCCGCCTATGGATATGTTGAAGCCGCCACCCATCGGCATGGACATCATCTGCTGCATCTGCGCGCGCATCTGGCGGTGCATCTCCTCCATCTCCGCGAAAGGATCGCGGGCCTGCGCGACGGCAGGCAGGACGAACATGGCGACCACCGCGATACAGGCGAGAATGCGTATTATCCGCCCCAGCAGCCAGAATACGAGAATAAACGCCGCCGCCCCGCCGAATACGAGGGCAAAGCGTCCCTTCCAACCATAGCGAAGGATAGGCCGCCCGACCTGCCGCCATACAGGCAGCTCAACCGACGGATTCTGGAACCTCAGCGCCAACGCCGCAATAAATCCCCTCTCTATCGCAGGTGTCTGGCCAATCTGCCACTCGAGCCGCGAATAGACGTCGATTGCGCGGCGCCAGTCGCCCTCGAGAATCGCGCAGCGCGCCTCGTTGAGACGGGCTTCGGCGAAATCGAAGCTGGCGAAGGCGTCCGCCGTTGGATTCGCACAAGCCTTGCGCCATGCAAAGATATCATCGTCGGAGAGACCTTCAGGCGCAGTTGTTATAAGGTCGTCAGGCATCGGCATCTCTATTTCGTCACTGTCGGACATACCGGCGACCACAACATCCACCCCCGGCTTGGCGTGGACAGGTATCGCATTCGAACGGACAAGCCGCTTTTCGCCATCCGGCGAGGAATACTCGAACTCAAGCTCAGGGAACCACAACACCCCTTCCCGCATTGGACGCACGCGATATGTCAACCGGCGGGCGTCGCGATAGGTATCGGTCTTGGCGCTGGCGTCGTCCAGCTTCCAGTCGGACCTGTTGACACTGCGCGAAAGCGCAGGCGGGTGGAGCGAAGCGAAGTCCGCACTGCCGAGGAAGTCCACGGTAAGGACCAAAGGATCGCCCACCTTGACGTTGTTGGCGTCGAAGAACGCCCGCGCCCTCAGGCTATCGCCCGTCACGCCGGTCAGCTCGATGACGGCAAGTAGAATCGGCAGCAGAGTCATTGCGGCGTCACCTTGAAGCGTATCGTAACGGACGGGTTCTTCGTAAGAAAGTCGAGCGAGAGTCCGGGAACGGACGGCACGAGCGCCGCAGCCTGAAGAACGGTCGAGTCAGCCTTGGGATCACCGGAGCGCTTTTCGAGCTGATAGCCGAGCACACGTCCGTTGTCGCCGAAACGGACCTTGAGATGCATCTCCTTCAAGTCGGCGGACCACGGCGGACGGTTCCATTTCGCATAGAACGTCTCACGGATCAGCGATATGCAGCGCTGCTCTTCGCTCGCGGCGAGCTGGTTTTTAGTGCCTGGTTTGTAGCCTTGGTTCAAGAGCTTCCTGATCTCGGCCTCCGACATATTCTGCTTGTCTGTCTTGCCGTTGCCGCTGGGCTGGTTCTTTACGACGATCTTAGGCGGATTCTTGACCTCCTTGGCACTGTTGCGCATCCGCTCAAGCCGATCCTTCATGAGCTGCTCCTTGGTCTTCTCCGGCTTTGGCGGATCGGGCTTCTTCTCTTCCTTCGGCTTCTCTGGCGGCTTTTCCTTCGGCTTCTCGGGCTTCTTCTCGACAATCTGCTCGACTGCCTCGATCTTCTCCTCTACCTTCGGCGGAGCGGTGGGAGGCGTAGGCTTCGGCTGCTCGACCTTCGGCGGAGGGTTGTTCAGGGGCGGCGGCTCGTTCTCTTCGCCGTCGAGGTTTTCGTTGACGACGACCGTCAGGTCGATCGGTATCACCGTTTCGCGCGGCTTAAGGTGGAGCATAGCGAAGAGGTAGAGAAGAAGGAACGCCACGATGTGCAGGGCGACGGCCATGCCGACGCTTCTGGGGCCCAGCACCTCAGGCTTCTTCATCTCGTTCTCTTCGATGCCGTAGATCATTTTTCGACCGTGACTAGCGCCATCTTGCGCACCTTGCACTTGTAGACCACCTTGACGACGTTCATCACGCTGCCGTAGTCCAGCCTCTCATCGCCGCGCACCAACACGGGCACGTCGGGATCTTCGGCGGCCATCGCGGTAAGCGTGGCCTCCAGCTCTTCGAGCGTCGTCGGCTTGTCCTTGAAGAATATGCGGTTGTCCTTGTCTATCGTAACGACGTTGGCCTTCTTGTCCTTCGTCGGCAGCTGGTCGGTCTTCGCCTGCGGCAGCATGATGGATATGCCCTGCTCGAGAGCGGGCAGAGTTACGATGAAGGTGACGAGCAGCAGGAAGGTCAGGTCGATCAACGAATTCATGTCGATCGCCGCCTTAGGCCGCTCGTCGCGTCCGTGTCTGCGTCTTCGCGACATTTACGCGCCCCTCCCCTGGTACTCGCAGGCGATGCGTCCGGTAAGCTCGTCGGCGAAGCCCTCCATGTCGGACATTATGTTGCGGATGGTGGCGTTCATGCGGTTGAAGGCGATCACGCCAGGAATCGCGATCAAAAGGCCGACGACCGTCGTAACGAGGGCGGCGGAGATCGAAGGCGCGATAGTCGCGAGGTTCGCGCTGCCGGCGCTGCCCATCTCGGCGAACGCGTCGAGAACGCCCCAGACCGTTCCGAGAAGTCCAAGCATCGGGGCGAGGGCGACGACCGTTGCTATCACGCCCATTCCGCCCTCGAGGCGTATCTCCTCCTCGTCGAGCACGTGTTCGCACGCGCCGCGCACGAGCTCGACCTCACGCGCAGTGAGAGCGGCGGCTCCGTCGCCAGTCGTGTGGTGCCCGGCGAGAAGAGTGCGGACGCTCGGCGAAAGCAGGTTGAGCAGGCGCTCGCAGGTGTGCGCATAGATTGCGACGACGCCTGTCGAACCTTGTCCCGGACGGTGGTTGAGGTAGTATTCGATCACGTCGCCGCCGCTCGCGAAGTCACGCAGGAAGCGCCTCGTCATGATCGAAACGAAGCCGAGCTCCTTCCACTTGCCGATGATTACGGCGAACATGACTACGCTGCCGAGCAGCTGCACGGCCACGATGGCCTGGCCCATCAGGTTCGAGCCGAGAAAGCCGTTTACGAGGGAATCCGCGAATATCATTATCGTATCTCCTTATGGCTTAGAAATCGCTGGAGTCGCAGACGAGCGAATCCATTATGTAGTCCTTGCGCTCGGGTGTGTTGGCGCCCATGTAGAACTTGATGGTCTTTTCGACGTCGGTGTCGTCGGCGCACGTCACGGGAGTAAGGCGCATCTCAGGCCCGATGAAATCCTTGAACTCCTTGGCGTTGATCTCGCCGAGGCCCTTGAAACGCGTTATCTCGCAGCCCTTGCCGCACTTCTTGATCGCGCTCTCTCGTTCGGCCTCGGAGTAGCAGTAGTGCTGCTCCTTCTTGTTGCGCACGCGGAAGAGCGGCGTCTCGAGAATGTAGACGCGTCCGTCCGTGACGAGCTGGCGGTAGAAGCGCATGAAGAACGTCGTGAGGAGCATCCTGATGTGCAGTCCGTCGACATCGGCATCGGTCGCGAAGATGATCTTGCCGTAGCGAAGGTGGTCAATCGAGTCTTCGATGTCGAGCGTCTTTATCAGGTTGAAGAACTCCTCGTTCTTGTAGAGGACATCCTTGTTGAGCCCGCATGTGTTGAGGCACTTGCCGCGCAGGAAGAACACCGCCTGGTTCATGGCGTCGCGGGCGTTGCCGAGCGTGCCGCCGGCAGAACGGCCCTCGGTCAGGAAGATCATCGTCTCCTCGCCCTCTGCCTTGCCCGTCTTCTTGTTTATCTTGTCGAGCTTCAGGTGGTTCTTGCAGTCCTTGAGCTGCGGCACGCGCACGCTCACAGCCTGTGACCTCTCGCGCGCCTGCTTCTTTATCGTGTTGAGCTGCGAGCGTATCTTGCCCGTCTCCTCGATCTTCGCGATGAGCTTCTCGGTCTCGGACGGCGAGCGGTGCAGCTCAGCTTCGATGGCCTTCTTCATCTCGGAGACGAGGTCGGCGCGTATGTCGTTCATCACGAACTTGATCTTCGTCTGGCCCTCGAACACGGGATTCATTATCCTCAGGCTGACTGCGCCTATAAGGCCGTCGCGTATGTCGTCGCCGTCGAACTTCTTCTTCGAGTCGTAGTCGTTCAGCGCCTTTGTGAGAGCCTCCTTGAACGCCGTAAGGTGGGTTCCGCCGTCCGTCGTGTACTGTCCGTTGACGAACGAATGGTATTCCTCGCCGAACCTGTTGGTGTGGGTGAAGATTATCTCGAGGTTCTTGGTCTTCACGTGGAAAGGCGCATAGAGCTTCTCGAACTGCGCCTCGTCCGCTATCAGGTCGGCAAGGCCGCGGTCGGAGCAGATGGGCTGTCCGTTCAGGTTTATCGTAAGCCCCGCGTTGACGTAGCAGTACATGCGCATGCGGCGGATGACATGCTCTTCGCGAACCTTGAAGCTCTTCAGGACCTTCACGTCCGGCTTGTAGCGGATGAAAGTGCCGTTCGGCTCACGCGTCTGGCATTTGCCGCGCTTCTTCGACTGAAGCCGCCCCTCCTTGAAGAGCGCCTCGGAATACTCTCCGTCGCGAAACGCCCTGACCTCGAAGAACTCGCTTAGTGCGTTCACGGCCTTGGTGCCGACGCCGTTCATGCCGGCGGAGAACTGGAAGCTGTCGCTGTCGAACTTGCCGCCGGTGTTCATGCGGCTTACGCAATCCACCACCTTCTCGAGGGGGATTCCGCGCCCATAGTCGCGAACGCTCGTCTCGCCGGTGTCGTAGTTTACCGTAACGTCGATCTTCTTGCCGCAACCCATGACAAACTCGTCCACCGAGTTGTCGATAACTTCCTTCATCAGAATGTAAATGCAGTCGTGGTACATCGCGCCCGTGCCGGGTTCGCCGACGTACATGCCGGGGCGCATGCGGATATGCGTCACCGGGTCGAGAGTCTTTATGCTCTCAGCGCCATAGTCAGTCTTTGCCATAGAGGGGATATTATACCAAAATTTGTATCAGGCGGCGTTCTTCGCCGTCGAGATGGCGAAACTCTATGCGTCTGGCGGTCGGGGGTATCAGCGAGCCTGCCCTTTCCGGCCACTCCACGACGATGACTGCGCCTTCGGCGAGGTAGTCCTCCCAGCCGATTGCGATTACGTCGTCCTCGCCGTGCAGACGGTAGAGGTCCATATGCACAAGAAGGCCGGGGCGCCCCGGAGCCGGCGACTTGGCCCGATGCTCCTGCACTATGCAGAAAGTCGGACTCGTCACGCGCCCTTCAACGCCTAGCGCCTTTGCGAGCCCTTGGGTGAACGTGGTCTTGCCAGCGCCAAGGTCGCCCTCGAGGCAGACGACTTCGCCCGGCTTCAGGGTCTCGGCGACCTCTTTGGCCAGCGCCCACGTCTCTTCGACGCTATGCACCTCGCGCATCACTTCAGAAGTCCCTCCGAGGCAAGCTCCCTGAAAGCGTCCGCGACATATTGCATATGGAAGGCTGCGGCATGCGGCATGCGCAGAAGGTTCGGCACATCGTCGCGCCCGAGGGGTGAGTCTTTTGGCAGGGGCTCCCTCTTCCATACGTCAAGCAACGCGCCAGCGATGCGTCCATTCTTGAGCGCGTCGGCCAAAGCCACCTCGTCGATGGCATTGCCGCGCCCTACGTTCACTATCACACAGCGCTTAGGCAGGCGCTTCAGCAGCTTCGCGTCGACGATATCGGTAGTTCCCGTGTCGCTTGGCAATACGCACACGAGCCAGTCGGCTGTCTTCGCGGCATCGCCAAGCTCTCCGGCGTTGCCACGGCGTATGCCCTTCACCTCCACGCCCAGCGCCTCGAGCCTCGCGCCGATCGTACGACCTATCCTGCCGTAGCCAAGTATGACGGCCTTTGTGCCGGCAAGGCGATAGCATCTCTCGGAGAGCGCGATCTTCGGCCAATGGCCAAGGCGCTCGCTCCAGACGACCCCTCGGCACCAGGCGAGCATCATCGCAAGCACGCTCTCGGCCATAGCCTCGCCGTGGAAGCCGCCGAAATGTATGGCGACGCCCTTCGGACCCTCGGTCGGCACGAGTTCGCGTCCTGCGGCGGGCGTCGCAAGAAGCCGCAGCTTCGGAGCCTTGGCGAACCACTCCTTCCTGAAGCTCCAGGTGACGACGTGGGTAGCCTTGGGCAGTTCCCTCAGAAAACCGGCCTCCGTTTTGGCTCGGACGATGCGCGAACCCTTCGGCACGAGGCCTCGCAAAACGGCAAGCGCCTCCGGACTGGTCCGGAAGCACTTCTCAGGCCATTCTAGCCATATGAGGTAGACGTTCACTCGTCGAGCTTGCCCTTGTATGTAACGCGGCGGACCTTTCCGACGGAAGTACGCTCGAGCGGCTCGCGGTATACGACGACCTTGCGGACGCGCTTGTAGTCGGCGAGCTCAGCGCTGCACTCCTGAACGCGCTTGGCGACTGTCTTCTCCATCTCGGCCCAGTCCGGCTTGACGCCGCCGTTCTGCTCGGCGAACCAGTCCTCGTTCGGATACACGATAGCGCCGACACGTTCGCCGGGAACTCCGCCCTGCGTATAGCCGACGACGATGATGTCCTGTACGGACGGATCCTTCGAAATCGCGTTCTCGACCTCCTCGGGATAGATGTTCTTGCCTTCGCGGTTGACGATCAGCGCCTTCTTGCGTCCGCGAATCGTGATGTAGCCCTCTTCATCCATCGAAGCAAGGTCGCCCGTCGCGAACCAGTCGTCGTCGAAAGCCTCCTTTGTGGCCTTCTCGTTGTGGAAGTAGCCCTTCATCACAATCGGACCCTTCACCTGGAGTTCGCCTACGCCCGCGTCGTTCTTGTCGGCGAGGCGAACCTCGACGCCCTTGCAGGGACGGCCGATGGTGCCGATCCTGTTGGAGCGATAGTCCGTAACCGAGACGACAGGAGCGCACTCGGTAAGGCCGTAGCCCTCGATGAACTTCACGTGGATGCGGCGGAAGCCCTCGAGCACGTGCCTGGGACACGGCGCGCCGCCGGTGATAATGAAGCGCAGCTTGCCGCCGAGCTTCTTGAGGATCATGTGCCAGACGACGCCGCGAAGGCCGATCTTGAGAAGGAACTGCGCCGCCTTGGAATTGCCGAGGCCCTCCTCAAGCTTGTCGAAGAGCTTCTCGGCGAGAAGCGGAACGGCCATTATGCCTGTCGGGCGAAGAAGGTTGATGTCGCGGCCGACCGTGCGGAGAGACTCGACGAACTTGAGCTCGCAGCCGATCAGAAGCGAGACCATCAGGTTGGCCGTGAAGCTGAACGCATGGAAGAGCGGCAGCACCACGAGAAGCGAATCGGCAATCGTCACCGTGACGTTGAACGTCTCGAGCGCGCCATTGACATCGGTGTAGAAGTTGTTGTGGGTCAGCATCGCGCCCTTCGGCTTGCCCGTCGTGCCGGAGGTGTAGATGATCGAAGCGACGTCTTCCGGCTCCGGCTTGTGGGCGTCATACCAAGCGCCGCCGCCCGAGACCCTGAGCTTGTCGAAGCCGATGACCTTAACGGTATCGCCGATCTTCTGGCCTTCGAATATGACGCCGTCGATGATGACGACGCCGCGAAGCTTCGGAAGGCTCGGGGCGAGGTTGAGCATCATGCGAAGGTGGGCCTTGTCGGTCGTCACGACGGTCGCCTCGGCATCCTTGAGGATATACTCGACCTCGCTCTCGTGGAGCTTCGGATCAAGCGGCACGACGGCCACGCCAGCGCCAGACTGCGCGAGGTAGCTCTCTATCCATTCCGTGCAGTTCGGAAGGATGATCGCGACATTGTCCTTGCGCGGCTCGAGGCAGAAGCGGGTTCCGTAGCCCTCGGCCAGATCGCGCACCCTGGCATACGTCTCTCCCCAGGTGCGTGATTGCCACACCTTGTCCTGGCACCAGGTGAACGCATTGCATCCACCGTACGTTTTCGCATTCTTCTCAAGCAGCCCGCGAATTGTCATCGTAATTCTCCTTTGACTGTTGAAGACATTATATCATATTTTGACGGATTTGTGTTAAGTGTCATTACTCGCGTTGCCTCGCGACAATTTGTTGCGGCGGTCGGGACATAATGTCACCTTTGGGCGCACAATGTGTCGCAAAAGGGCTTTGGCACGGGCTATGCTCAATGGCTGGTGTTGGAACAAACGAAAGGAGACAAATGATGAACACACTGATCAACATAGATCCATGGAGCATGCTGGACGATCTGCTCGGCACATCGAGCCGTGCTTTCCGGGCGATGCGCGCCCGAGCTGCGGGACGCTTTCCGCCGGTAAACGTTTTGCTGGACGACAACGCCATCATAATCGACCTCGAACTGCCCGGCAAGACAGCCAAGGACATCGAGCTGACCCTGGAGGCGCAGGCGGTGGTTGTCGCCGACAAGCCGGCCGAGGGGCGCGCCGCCTGGTCGCGCAGGATCGACCTGCCCTTCCGCGTCGACGCCGACAAGGCCAACGCCAAATTCACCGACGGAATCCTCCGCATAGAGCTGCCCAAGGCGGATGCGCCCGGCGTAAGGCACATCGCGATCGAGGGCTAAGCCAAGACGACAAAACGAGAAAGGAGATTTGACATGAACACTGTTGAAGAGAAATACACCGTTCCGGCTGCGACGCTGGTCGAGAAGCCCGAGGAATACGAGCTCAAGGTCGAGCTGCCCGGCATCGGCAAGGACGACGCCGAGCTGCACATGGAGGGCAAGACGCTCACGCTCAAGACCCACGCGAAATACCAGAATCCAGCCGGCTTCAGGGTCGTCGCGACGGAATTCGAGCGCACGAACTATGCGATAAACGTAGACCTGCCGGAGATGGCCGATTCTGCGGCGCTCGCCGCGAAGCTTGAGAACGGAGTCTTGACGGTCACCGTCAAGAAGCGCGCCGAGACCCAGGCCAGAAAGATCGAAATCCTCTAACCGGGTCGATGGGCTAGAGGCGAGCGCGATTGACGAAATATACGGCGCCGACCATGCAGAGAAGCGCCCAAAGATAGTCCCAGCGCCACCTCTCGCCCATGAATACGATCATGAACGGAACGAAGACGCATACGGTAACCACTTCCTGAATTATCTTGAGCTGGGCGACGTTCAGCCCCGAGGCAGCGCCCAGCCTGTTCGCCGGAACCGCTATCATGTATTCGACGAGCGCGATCACCCAGCTTACGAGTATTATCGCCACGAGCGGCCAGCTCGAGCCGCCAGGCTTCTGAAGCCGCAGGTGCCAATACCAGGCGAACGTCATGAAAAGGTTGCTCGCGACGAGCATCCCGACGGTAATGGCGACGCCGAGGGGTCTTGAGAGGTTTTCCATCACTTGGGGGCGGGCGGCAGGCGTCCGTTATCCAGGAGATCCTTGACTATCATGCGAACTTCGCTGTCGAAGTCGCCCTTGACGATCCACCTGAGGTAGTTCGGCTCGTTGAGCAGAAGCCGCCTGAGCGAATCGCCCTTCTTCTTGCCGAAGTTGATGCAAAGCTCCCCGTCCATCCAGCGGAGGAGTCCGTTTCTGTCGGCGTTGAGGGGGTCGCGCGGAACGAGATATTCATCCATCGCCGCGATGTCCTTCGGGAGCGACGGATACTTCGCCATCTGCGCCTTGAGCACGTCGAGCGTCGCACGAGTGTCGGCCTCGGCGCCGTGCGCCCCCGCATGGTCGCGGTCGCAGTAGAACCTGACTGCCGCCGTCAGGTCGCGAGGCTCCATCCGGTGGTATATGCGCTGGACGTCGACATGCCTGCGGGACGATGCCGCGAAGTTGAGCCCCACGCGGGCGAACTCCTCTTCAAGGCACGGTATGTCGAAGCGGTCGGCGTTGAACCCCGAAAGGTCGCAGCCGAGGAAGAAGCCGAATATCTCCTCGGCCTTGTCGGCGAACGTCGGACATAAGGCGACGATCTCGTCGGAGATTCCGTGTATCGCGGTCGTCTCGGGCGGGATCGGCACCGTCGGATTCAAGAGCCAGCAGCGGCTCTCCTCCGAGCCGTCGGGCATCACCTTTATCGCCGCAAGCTCGATTATGCGGTCCTTGCGCGGAGAGGTGCCGGTTGATTCTATGTCGAATACGACTAGGGGCTTTTCAAGCTTCAGAGGGAACATAGCAGGTCGTTTCTGTACAGTGCGCGAACCGCGTCGCAGTCGAGGGTATGCCCCGCACGATAGCTGACGACGGTTCCGGCGAAGCGGTCCGCGCCCGTCAGCGAGAGGGCCGCCATCAGGTCGAGCGTCGCCCTGTGCCAGACGGGCTCGAGGAACTTGTCGCCCAGCTGGAAGCGCGGCTCGGTGTAGAAGCGCTTGCCGTGTATGAGTATGTTGCGGTCGTTGTAGCCCCAGTTGCGGGTCGCGGCGAAAAGCTTGCCGACGGTCTTCGCGAAGAGATACTGCTGGCGCGTCGCGTTTGTCCTCGCGAGGGCCGCGTAGCGGAATGTGTCGGGCGTCACGTCGAACAGAACGCGCTGCTGGCCGATGATGGTGTTCCAGCAGATCGCGCAGTCGATGCGGAGGCGCTTGTCGCCGTTCTCTGCCGGAAGGAAGAGCAGAAAATCACCGCGCCTTCCGCCGAACGCGACAGGCTCCTTCACCGTCACGAAAGTGGCATCCTCGTCCTTCTCGACGATCTTCGCATGCTCGACGGCCTTGACGAGCGGAAGCGACGACTGGTCGAAGAGGGGCGGATCGCCGCTGTTGACCTTAAGCAGCACGTCGTCGACGCCCATGCCGCACTTCAGCGCGACGATATGCTCGACCATACGCAGGTAGTTGTGGGGCGAGCCGGAGCGCATGACGAGGTTCTGCGCGCTCGTCCAGAGGTTCGATATGTCAATCTGCGTGTCGAGCTGCTCGGGCAGGTCCATCCTGCGGATCCACCAGCCGGGCTTTGCGCTCGGGGCGAATGTGATGGTCCGCTTCTCGCTGCCCTTGAAGGTGCCGACGCCTGCGACCGAGGCCTCTCCGGCGAGAGCCCTGCGCTTCAGGGGATACGGATAGTCGGACGTCTCGGAGAGGCGCGTCTCGTCTATCGGCTGCTTCTCGAACCGCTCGTAGGCGGCGGTGATCGAAGCGGTGCTGCCGAACACCGTCTTGCCGATCTTGTAGCTGGGCATGTCTTGCATATCGTCCCCTCTTTTTCTACTGCTTGCGCATAAGCGTCGCGCTCGTATGGTAGGCGTGGCGCGAAAGTATGATCACCCAAACGCTCTCGCTCACCTCGTGGCTCATCATAGAGCCGATGGTGTAGGTGCCTTCGCGCTGGGCTATCCGCATAAGCTCGTCGAGGTTGTTCTGGAGCGTCAGGGTATCGCGGAAGAACACCGACGACACCTCGTTGACGTGGTGGGGGTCGCCGCACAAGATCGGTATGAAGTCGAAGAGATACCAGCCGACGTTCTCTATGTCTACCATGAGCAGGTGGGTCTCGCCGCCGTCGCCTTCCATGCCGTTCGGCGTGCGCGATATCTCGCTCGTCATGCAGCCGGCGAATGCAGCCGTCGCGAGGATGAGGGCGAGCTTCTTCATTGCGCCACCTCCTCTGTCGTCTCGGCTGGCTTTTCAGCCGGCTTCTCTGGCACCTTCGCCGCATCCCTCAACTCGGGAATGGAATCGATCGTCTTCTCGAATACGACGGATATCTGGGTCGCGTGGTGGCAGATGAGATAAGGCACCGAAAGGCCCTGCGTGCTGGGCAGTGACATCAAGGTTGCGTTGTGGTTGATCGCGTTCATCTGCACGATGCGTTCGCCGCGCATCTTAGCCCGCCGGACTATGGCCTTCTGCACGTACTCCATGCTGACCTCGTCCTTGAAGAACGTCCACGGAAACCACGATTCGGTGTTGGCGTTGCCGCACACGATCGGCAGCCTGTCGAACAGGAACCATCCGTCGTTCTGAACGAGCATGTGCGCAGTCGGCACGCAATCCTCTTCGGCGGCGATGCGGCATCTCGAGAATGCCGGCGACCGGGCGACCTGTATGGAATAGCACCCCGACAGCAATACCGCCGAGATGACAGCAACCGCAAATTTTTGGTTGTTCATGCCTGTCATTTTACCAAATCCCTCCATAATGCGCAACATAGACGTGAAGTCACTCCGTTATCTGCTCGAGTCCGTCCCAGTCGATGACACCCTCGAAGACGCGCTTCACGGGGCCCATCAGCGTGACGTCCGAAAACTCCTCGCCGTCGAAGCGTCCGTCGACGACAAGCTCGTAGCCCTTTACCGTCTTTACTCGCACGGGAAACTCGAGCCCGTAGTCCTTTACGCCGATCACGGCTGCTGCGACCGCGCCCGTTCCGCATGCGCCGGTCTCGGCCTCCACGCCGCGCTCGTATGTCCTTATCGCGACCTTGTTGGGCTGGCGGTAGACGACGAAATCCACATTCGTCCCGTCGGGTTCGAACCTGCGGCTGAGGCGTATGCGGCGTCCCTCGCCCTCGACATCGGTCTTCGCCAGGTTCTCGACGGGCACTATGCAGTGCGGCACTCCGGCCACGACGAAATCGTCGTCGAAATTCTTCGGCGGCGGCATCTTCAGCCTGACGCGCGACGCATCGAGTATCTCGGCCTCTACATCGCCCGCCACAGTCTCGAAGCGCATCACGTCGCTCTTCGCAGCGCCGATAGCCCGCGCGAAGGCCGCAACGCACCTCGCGCCGTTGCCGCACATCTCGGCCTCGGAGCCGTCGGGATTGAAGAAGCGCATCTTGAAGTCGACCCTGTCGGAGTTCTGCACGAGCAGCACCCCTTCGCAGCCGACGCCACTTCTGCGCGTGGCCATCGCGGCGACCTTCATGTAGTCGTCGACGGGAAAGTCGCCCTTCCTGTCGTCGATAAGTATGAAGTCGTTGCCGGCTCCATGCATCTTCACGAAAGGTATCATCTTCATCACCAAAGCCCTCCCCTTACAGGAAGTTCAGCGCCGTCCGTGAGGCGCACGAGATCGGCGAGTATCCTGAAGCTTTCGTCCAGAACGACGTCGTCCTTCTTGCGCTGGTTGCGGCGGCGCGAGACGATCTCGGCCTCCTTCTCCTCGTCGTCGCCGTCATCGAGCTCGCGAAGTTCGCGGTCGGACTTCATCATCGCCTTGCGGGCGTCACGCTCGAGCGGCACCACCTCGCGCTCGCTTATCGCCAGCATGCCGTCCACGCTTTCGATGTGCTTGCGGTAGCGCTCGTCGTCCTCGAGCCTCGCGTCGGAGAGCGCCTTAAGCTCGTTGACGTAGGACCCGAGGTTCCAGCTCTGATCGTAGTCGGCCGGAAGGATGCGCGAAAAAGGCAGCGCGTTCGGCAGCTTGTCCTCGCCGATGTCGAGCGAATCGAGAAGCGACGGCAGGCGAATGTCGGGCTCTACGCCCTCGGTCTGGGTGGAGCGTCCGTTGACCCTGTAGAAACGGGCCGTCGTGATCTTCGTAGCGCCGTACTTCTCGGGTCCAATGCCGTTGGGCCCGATGCCCAGCACAGACTGGACGGTTCCCTTGCCGTGGGTTCGGCTGTCGCCTATCACGACAGCGCGGCCGACATCCTGCAGATGGCCGGCGACGATTTCGCTGGCGCTGGCGCTGGCACGGTCGGTCAACACGACGACAGGCTTCTTGAAGGCGACGGGGTTGCCCGGAGGAATCGGCAGGCTGACGACGGTTCGCGTATCGCGTATCTGCACTACCGGACCCCTCTCTACGAAAAGCGCCGAAAGCATGACCGCCTCGCGCAGCGAGCCGCCGCCGTTTCCGCGAAGGTCGAGCACGAGGCCCTCGACGTCCTCCGCATTGAAATCGGCGATCAGCCTGTTCACGTCGAGCGCACAGCTGCGGTAGTCGGGATCGCCGAAGGGCTTGTCCATCGTGCCGTAGAAGCTGGGCAGGTATACGTAGCCCAGCTTGTGCTCGACGCCGCCAAGCTCGACGCGCTCGACCCTGCCGGTCGCCGCCTGGTCCTCGAGCTTCACGATGTCGCGGACCAGCTCGACCATCTTGCGAGTCTTGCCTGTCGGATCGCTCTTCGGCATTATCTCGAGCGTCACGCGAGTGCCCTTCGGACCGCGTATCTTGTTTATGGACTTCTTGATCGGCTGCCACATGATGTCCTCAAGCTCTCCGTCCTCCTGCTTGATGCCGACGATCTTGTCGCCCGACTTGATGCGTCCGTCGAGAGCCATGGGGCCGTCCGGCACTATCCAGCCGACCTTGAGCGCTCCGTCGTCGGCCCCAAGCTCCGCACCGACGCCGGCCAGCGCGAGGTTCATCTCCATGTCGAATTCCTTCTTCGTCGACTGGCTCATGTAGCCGGAGTGTGGATCGTAGGCGCGCGTGACGCTGTCGAGGTAGTTCTGGAGGATCGTCTCAGCGTCGGGCTCGGAAACCTCGACGGCATACTGGCGGTACTTCTTCAGCAGATGCTCCTCGGGAGTGTCGGGCTTGCGCTCTTCGGTTTCGCCCTCGCCGTCTTCGCCGGACTCTTCGTCATCGGCCTCTTCACTCTCCCCTGCCTCTGCGGCTTCGGCGGACTTGGCCTCACGGCGCTCGATGTCCAGCTCGCGCGAGAGCATCTGGACAAGAACCTCGTTCTTGATCTTCTTGCGCCAGAGATCTTCGGCGTCTTCGCGTGTCTCGGGCCACGGAGCGTCCTTGCGCTTTATGCGGTAGACTTCGTTGGACGTAAAATCCCACTCGGCCGCCGCGAGAAGGTTCGTCGCGAAATCGTACCTCTCGTTGAACCTCTCGATGAAGAGGTTGTAGACGTCGAAGCCGAAGCTCACGTCGCCGCGCTTCAGCTCGTTGTCGAGCGTCTTCTCCCTCTCGGCCAGCGCATCGAGGTCGCTCTTGAGGAACACCGAATGGTCGGCGTCGTAGTACGTGACGAGGTTCGTCCAGGCACGCTGCGATATCATGTCGTCCAGACGCTGCTGGAGCACGTGGTTCCGCGGCAGCATCGCCGCGAGGCGCGTAGCTATCTTGCCGTAGTAGGGCTGTATCTCGGCGGTTTCCGCAGCGAACAGCGCGGCGGACGCGAAGACCAGCATCGAAAGCATGGCGATTCTCTTTTTCACTTCATCATCTCCATTAGGCTCACCAGCCTGTCCAGTTCGGCTGGCGGAATTATCACGCGGTCCGTATCGAAGCTCTTGCGCATTTCGCAGGAGTTGATGACGACCGCTCCTTGAAGCTCCACAACATGGGCGGACAACGTATCGCTCGCGAACGCCAGGACCGGCGTAACGCCGCCGCTCCATCCGGCCTTGGCCAGCGCGGCCTTGACGAGGGCCGCCTCGCGAAGCACCTGGGCGAGCGGAGAGTGCGAGGGCAGCTGTCCGTCGATGAGTATGTGGCCATCCTCGATCGTAACGTCTCCGCGCCAGTACTTGGTCTCGATCGCGAACACTCCGGCGGGACCTACCACTACATGGTCCACATGAACTCCACCGGCGACGAAATCGTTGAAAACGTGGTAGGTGTCGGGCAGGTGCTCGAGGATTCCCGCGACGCGCTCTTCGCCCCTCGCTCCCTTGAAGTAGCTCTCCACGCGGCGCACACCCTTGTAGATGCTCCAGCCGACCCACGCCACGGCCACCGCGAGGAGCATCGCGCCGAATGCGACGCTCGCCAGCAGCAGCACCCCGAGCGCAAAGCCGGCGGCGAAAAGTCCGCCAAAAAGAGGCAGAAGCCCCGTGACAGTTCCCTTGACCCTCGCCCACTCTCCGGCGACGCCATGTGTCTTAGCCATTTCTACCTAACCCTCCGCCTTAGGGCGTCAGCTATCGACGCCGCATCAAGACCGTACTTCTTCTCAAGCTCCGCCTGCGAACCGTGAGGAATGAACTCGTCGGGCCAGCCGAACTTGACGTCGGCCCCGATGCTTTCGCCGAAGCCACCCGCGACGCTGCCGTTCTCCAGGCTCACTATCGTCATGCCCGCCTTGCGCTGGCGTTCGAGCGTGGCGGAGTCGAAAGGCTTGAGGTAGCGGGCGAAAGTCACCTCGCAACCGCCGACGAGACGGGCGACCTCGTTCGCCTTGCCGAGCCAGTCGCCGGTCGCCCAGATCGCGAACCTGGCGCATCCATCATCGGCTACGCTGCCTACGGCCTCGACCTTCTCCGGCGCGGCGCCCCTTGGATAGCGTATGACCGTCGGACCCTTCCTCACCAGCGCCTCCAGCATGAGAAGCCGCAGATCGTCGGCATCCTTCGGCTGGCAGATCGCAATGTTCGGCAGGCAACGCAGCATGGCGATGTCGAACACGCCCTGATGCGTCGCGCCGTCAGCCCCGACGACTCCGGCGCGATCGACGCAGAATACGACAGGCTGGTTCGAAAGGCAGACGTCGTGCATCACCTGATCTACAGCGCGCTGCAGGAAAGTCGAATACACCGCGACTACAGGACGCGACCCGCCGGCCGCAAGCCCGGCCGCAAACGCCACCATATGCTCCTCGGCTATGCCGACATCGAAGAACCTCGCCGGAAACTCCGACGCGAAATCGACGAGCCCCGTACCATCCTTCATCGCGGCAGTGATCGCGACGACCCGCTTGTCCTTGCGGGCGATTTCGCAGAGCGCGTCGCCGAAGACGTCCGACCAGCCGCGCTTCTTGGGAGCGGCCTTGGCGCTCTCGACCTTCGGCATCAGGTCGAACGGCCCGACGCCATGCCACTTCGTCGGATTCTTCTCGGCCGGAGCATAGCCGTGCCCCTTCTTCGTTACGACATGCACCAGGACGGACCTCTTGTCCTCCTTGGCTACCGTGAAAGCGTCGCGAAGCGCCTGAAGGTCGTGTCCGTCGACAGGTCCGATGTAGCGAAGCCCGAACTGCTCGAAGAAAGCGTTGCCGAGGAACAGCGACTTGACCCGCCTTTCGAGGCTGTGGTAGATGCCCCTCAAGAATGTCAGCCTGAGCGCGTGGCCTATCTTCTCCGCCGCCATCTTGAAGCGGTTGTACCTGACGCCGGTAATGAGGCGGCCGAGCAGTCTCGCGAAGCTGCCTGTCGGACGCGAAATGCTCATCTCGTTGTCGTTCAGCACGACGATCATCTTCGTCGTTGCGGCTGCGCAGTTGTTGAGGGCCTCGAAGCTGACGCCGTTCGCCATCGACGCATCGCCGACGACGGCGATCACATGCTCGTGCGACTTGCGCTGGTCTCTCGCGGCGGCCAGGCCGGCCGCAACGGAAAGCGCGACGCCTGCGTGCCCTGCGACTGCGGCGTCGGCATCGGACTCCGATGGATTCGGAAAGCCCGAAACTCCGCCCATCTGCCTCAGGGTGTCGAAACGGTCGTTGCGTCCCGTCAGCATCTTCCACGCATACGCCTGATGGCCGACATCCCACACGACGCGATCCTTCGACGGATCGAACACCTCGGCGAGAGCCATGGCGATTTCGACCGCGCCGAGCGACGAAGCCAGATGGCCGCCCGTCTTCGAGACGACCTCAAGCATCCTGTTGCGGAGCTTTACCGGGTTATCGATCGTCGAATCCATGCTTTTTCTTCAAGACCAGGAGCGGCGTCGCATGCTGGCCGAAGTCGCTCTCGGTGAACACAAGGTTGTAGTGGCGCTTGACGAGGGTCCAGAACGCGATCTGGGTATCCATCGGCGTCTCGCGTCCGCTAGGCACATCTATAGCAAAGCTGTATCCGCTAAGCGCTGCGACCTCGCATGGCGCCTGCTCGATGAGCGAAACCATTCCGGCGTCGTCCAGAACCACCTTCTCAGCCCCGCGGTACGGCAGGCCGTCGCCCCAGTAGCAGAACGGACCCATCGACATCTGGATCGGCACCTTGCGCCTCGTCTCGATCGCGAGGTAGATATCCTGCGTGAAAAGCTCGCTGCCGCCAGGATCGATCGACTCTATGTCGTGCGCGACCTGCCTGAGCTGGCCAAGCTCGCTCGTAAGCTTCTTGCGCGTCCAGAAGCGGTCCTGGGCGTTGGTTGACCACTGCTCGATCAGGGGGCTGCCGAACGACGCCGCCCATGTCATGCCCAGGGCGAGCAGCGCGACGAAAGATGCGCGACCCTCGATCTTGAGGCCAGACGCCCAAGCGGCGGCAGGCACAGCCAGCAGCGCGACGACCGGCACATGGTAGTCTTCGTAGGGGTGCGGCGCGAGGGTCTGCACGAAGAAGACGGACGCGAAAGAGAACAGCAGCAGACGGGCGAGCCCACCCTCGCGAATGCCGCCTATGCCGAGGCCAAGCAGCACCAGAACCGGCCAGTACCACCTGACGAAGCGGCTCACAGAGCCGACCATCATCACTGGATCGAAGCCCTCGCGCGCCGAATGGTAAAGCTCTGCGGCGAAAAGCCCGGGTAGCGCCTCGGGGTCGAGCAGATACGGACCATACGCCAGCGCAAGGCCGAGGACTCCGCCGATCCCGAACCAGAGCCATGCGAAGCGAGGCCCTTTCACGACGAGCCACACCCCGGCCACGGCAAGCAGCAGGCCGAGGCTTATGCGGGTTCCGGCCGCAAAAGCGAGGCAGAGCCCGGCGGCGAATGTGAGCGCCGCATGCTCGAACGAAAGCAGATAGAAGGCCGCCAGCACGAAAAGCCCGGCCAGAGCGTAGGTCTTCGGAATCGCCAGGTAGTAGAGGTGGTAGAGGTTGCAGCCAAGCAGCAGCACCACCACGGTCGAGGCGAGGTTGCGGCGCTCGTCGGGGACGAGCCGGCGGACTAGACCGGCGGCGAACAGCATGCCGAAAACGCCGAGGAAAAGCGTGAAGATCCGCGCGCCGAGGAGCCCCCAGCCCTTCCATACCCATGTGAAGGCCGAGTAGACTATCGGCATCACCGGACCTTGCGTAAAGAAGAAGTCGCGGTATGGCACATGGCCTTCGGATACCAGATTCGCGGCATAGAGATACCAGCCCTCGTCCTGGTTCAGCCCTCCAAACCAGACCGCGGTGCATGCGAGAATGGCGAACGCGAACGCCGCCAAGCCAATGTACCTCTTCATTGAGTGGATATTATACCAAATTTTCGTCGGCTTTCAAATGCCGGAGAAGCTCTTCCATCCTGTTGATCTTGATGGTATATCGCGAATCTCCGAGCTTACCGAAGCCAAACGAACAAAAAGCGCCCTTTATGCCGGCATTGGTCGCGCACTGCATGTCGGTCCAGCTGTCGCCGACCATCCAATCGCGGGACGAAAGGCGGTGTCCGCGCATGAGGGAAGCGCACTGCCTTAGGGGCAGAGCCGACGGCTTCATCTCGGGACAGTCGCCGCCGGCGACAATCGCCCCCTTGAAGTAGCGCATGAGGCCGAAATGCTCGAGAATGGCGCGAGTCGCGAACGCCGGCTTCGCGGTGTTGACGCCGAGAAGCCAGCCGCGGGAAGCGAGCTCGTCCAGCGTCTTGCGGACCGTCGGGTAAAGCTCGACCGTCTCGAGCATGTGTTCGGCGTAGTGGCTTCGGAATATCTCCCAAAGCCGCTCCACTTCGTCGGCCTTTTCGGGAATCGCATGCGAAAGAAGGTATTTCGCCCCCTGTCCGACATGGCAGAGCACATCATCCATCGGCAGCTCGTCAAGCCCAAGGTCGCGGCGGGTGTGGTTGACCGTCGCAGCCAAATCGGCGCGCGAGTCGATCAGCGTGCCGTCCATGTCGAAAAAGCATGCGTTCATGATTGGACGCATATTATAGCACACGAATACGCAAAAAATCAATAAGGCGGAGTTCGGCAAGGCGTCAGGCTAAGAGCAAAATCCAGTTTCGCATGGTTTGCGAAGTTGGATGCGAAGTTGGATTGGTAAAAATGGAGGTGGTAAGTATAGAAATATAGTATATATAAGGTATATATATTTAATTATATTTTACCCTAAAATCCAGTTTCGCCAACGCGCAGGGGGTACCCTTATAACCTGGCACACCCCATGCGAAGTTGGATTTTTGTGACGTTGGATTTGCCCTGCTATGCGTTTACATGATCGGGGCGGAGAAACGTGCGAGGCAGTGCGTCGTAGAGGTCCAGGCGGGGAAGGCGTCAAAGTCCTGGGACCCCAGACCATTTTGCCCCGCCACTTTTCGTATTGGGGTCCTAGGGCCCTACACGTCAAACCCCTAGGCCTTTGACCCCTTGGGTCCTAGGACTTCACACCTCAAAGTCCTAGGGCTTCATACCCCAAAGTCCTAGGACTTTGCTCGCCTCTCCGCGTGGACCCTTCAAGCCGCCTCGAAGAACCCCTTTCTGTCGGCTGGAGAGTGGGAATTGGCTTATGCGGAGGTTGCTGGGAAAACAGGTCTGTTTTCCCAATGCCAGACCTCACCTTGAGCCGCAACAGCGGCACGCATTAATCCAACCCGCAGCGAGCACTGCCAAATAAGAAAAGTTCGTTAGCTTATCCGTTAAAACTCGACCGAATAAGAAAAAACATGCCTTGCTCGTTTCTTATTTGACATCATCCGCCCCCTTACCCAAGTCGTAGGCAAAGCGAGCCGTAGGCACAAACGACAATTCAATATCGTCCATACGCTTGACCCCTTCCTGCGAACGGGATGTGACGGTAAGCATTTTAAGCCCGTTGTTTCTCGCAAAGGCAACGGCATCCTTTATTTCTGCCGGATGGTCATAAGGGCCATCGGACCACTTGATCTCCATGGCCGCCTCAGGGCGCTGCGTTCCAGCATTGATTCGCACGAAATCAAGTTCCCGCTGTTCCTTGCCCGTTCGCCAATTTGCATACTTCCAGTCATAGCGGTCTTCACCAATGCCAAGCTGCGCCGATATGGCAGTTTCAACAACATGCCCGAAATACGGTTCGTCGCCTGGCTTTACAGGTTGGAACATCGCAGCCCTGAGCGATGGATTGGTCAAGTACAGCTTGAACTGCATGGCCCTTTTCAACGACAGGGCGTTGATGTCGATCCTGTCGTGCCGCATTATCAGGAATGCCTCTTCAAGATATTGAAGTAGATTCAAGATCGTGTGCTTTGACAGCCCAGAGCTCTGAGAAAGCCCCTCGTATGTCTGAATTGTTCCCGAATGGAATGCGACATAGGAGAAAAACGCCTGCAGATCGCGCACATCGTCTATGTGGTAAAGGCTGGGCAGATCACGAAGCAACACCTTATCGACTATGTCGCGCTGAATGAATTGCCTTGTATCCTCCCTGACGGCCTGGTTGACAACGAGTTCGGGATATCCGCCAAAATTGACATACTCGACAAAGCAGCGGTTAGCCTGTTCCATTGACTCGAACAGCCGCTCGTCCTGACCGATCATCTTGACATATTCATAAAAGCTGAGCGGCGCTAGCTTGAGGTCGGTAAACCGTCCAGCTCCGCTTTCGCGCGACCCGGTGGCAAGCACTGATGCGGCAGAACCAGAGGCGGCGAAACATATGTTGGGATAGGAATCGGTCAATGTCTTCAATGAAGTTTCCCACCCCTTTTTATACTGTATCTCGTCAAAGAAGACATACAGCCTGTCCGTTGCTGGACTCGCCCCCGAGATCTTACATGCTGCCCAAACAAGTTCCTCAAGTTCGCAGCCATGATACACCGGAACGTCTATTGGAAGAAATACAATATTCTTTGCAGGCACACCTTCCCGATCTAGCAATCTGGCAATTGCATGCTGAATGAGCCATGTCTTCCCGACACGACGAGGTCCCATAAGCAAAATAGCCCTGCGCACGCCATCAAGAGTAAGATAGCGATAGAACTTCTCGAGGAAAAACCGCGGCATAGCCTTGGTATATTCCTGCTCCACATGACCGGAACTCCACCAGGGATTATCCAGATTTATGCGATTGGCGAACATGTCTTCTGAGAACATAAGGCCCTCCTTGCCGTTGAAACAAGTGAAATCATATCATATTGTCGCAAACAAGTCAATTGCAATAAGTGAATCTGATTTGGCTTATCCGTTAAAACTCGACCAAATAAGAAAAAACATGCCTTGCTCGTTTCTTATTTGACATCAAATTAGCGCAAAGCGCTTCATGGTCTTTCCGTCCCTCCCAACCAAACTATGGATATCTTCGCTCATGCCGCTCATTATACCACACATCGCCCCTGCCGCAACGGCAAGCTTCACATCCTTTGCAAGATTGACGGAATGAACGCGGCATCCATTTTCGAGACGGCGCAGTAGTGACGTCCGTCGAAAAACACCTTCTGCGGCGGAAACTCCCCTCCATCCATCGCCTTGAATAAGGCATAAGGCATGTATCGCAAACCGCCCCAACTTGAGGTCATAAATTGTGACCTCAAGTTTTCCACATCCTCTTTCCCCAATTGGAACATAAAGTCATCCGGAAATCTTCTTATGTTGCGTTTTACAGCTTGGTTCAAAGCCTTGGTTGAAACCCCATAAAGCGCAGCCAAATCGCGATCCAGCATTACCTGCACCCCACGGATTGTGAATATCCGCGACTTTATGGCGACATCGGAATCAAGTGGACCTACCAGGGCATTAGTGCTTTGTCCGTTCATAACATATCTCCTTTCGTGTTGACGAGGATATTATCGCATATTACTCGAAAATGTACCTTAAGCGAGTCTTAGGTGTCACCACTCCAGTGTTTTAAGCATATCTACCCAGGTATTTGCGCCGTGCGAAAGCTGGGGCACCGCGGCGGCAACCCCGTCAAAGAAAATGGCGAGGGAGGCTCTGTCTTCCTCCCTCGCCTGGCGACGACGCTATGTGGTGTGGTGTGTGTGGTGTGTGTGATAGCGTCGCCGCAAATCGTTTTCGGCTTACCAGACCGAGAAGATCGTGCCGTTGTAGTAGACGTAGAAGCCATCGCCTTCCTCGCCCACATGACGGCGCTCCAATTTGTACTTGGCCGGCAAAGATTCCTCATTGACCCCAAACTTGATGTTACTCACATCAAGGCTTATCGGCCCTGTCCCACCAACGGCAAGCACCTTATCGTCGCAAGCCGGCAAGGTAGATAGGTTTCGTTTGCCGATGGTCACAGACGTTGTCAACGTGGACGAGATGGTGCCCGAGTACCCTTCCGCGACCTTTGTGATGTTTATTTCTGTCGGTTGATTATCTGACGTTGCGAACGAGAGGTTGCCCGTGCCGGTGATTTCCGCGAATGTGTATGTCCAGGAACTCATCACACTGATTACCATGCCTCGATCCAGCTGGAGAGTCGGCGCAATGTTCTTGCCCGCCTCGAGGATATACCCTCCCGTCATGCCCGCGAGGACGACGGTCGAGCCGGTCGTGCCGTAATTGTTGAAGTTGACGCCGCTTGATGCGTTGAAACTCGGCAGCGAGACCGTGCCCGTCCAGCTGTTGAACGTGAACGCACTCGGCAGCGCAGACATCGACGAGCAATCGAGCGTGCCGGCACCCGTCAGACCCGGCACCGAACCGCCGTCCACAAGATTCAGCGTCTCGCCGTCATCCACACGCACCGTTCCAGTGCCGTTGATTGCGAAGTCAATCGTGGCATCATCCGGGAACTGGAGCGAGCCATTATTGACCTCAATCGGGTTGGTGAGCGTGAACGTCGTTCCGCCCGCCGCCTGCAAAAGTGTCAGCGTCTTGCCTGCCGTCACATTGATTGTGAATTCCTCGGCAGTGACGGTGGAAGGCAGCGTCAGCGTCGCATCGTCCGTGACGGTCAGGATGATCTTTGAATATTCATTCAGCGTACTGATGTCTCCACCAGTCCAGCTGAGCGAATCCCACTCATTATCATTCCCGCCCGCAATCGTCGCCTGGAAAAGCTTCACCGCCGGGAACTCAACGGAAAGCTGCGCAATCGCGTTAGGCCCAAGCGTCGTCTTCCAAAGGCGCATGGAATCTATGCGCGCCGCCTTCTGATCTGCATCGCTAAGCGTTTCATAATCATCATCGCCGTCCCAGCAACGCTTTAGGCCATACCCTATGCCGCCATGAATGGAACCAATCTGAATGCCGCCGCCAATCGTGAAGGCAGACTCGAAATCGACAGTGTTTATCAATGTCCCGTCACAATAAACCTTGACATGCTGGTTGCCCTCAACCGTGAAGACATAGACGTGCTGCGCCGTAGTGCCGTTCACAACAGACATTACACCATTGGTGAGGTATCTGCTTTGGTCGGAACTCAAGCCCTGCACAACCCTCATTTCCTCATCTGGATTTTCACCAGCGGCAAGACCGATTATACCGCCGCTCTTTGTTCCGAACGCAACCACAAGGGCCTCTGCAAGTTTCGGCACCGTGCAGCGCACCATTGCCGACCAGTTCCCGTCCGTCGGATACGTGATGCTGCGGTAAGGATGCGAGTAGGTATAAAGCTTGCCGCTGCCGTCAACCGATGTCGCCGCAGAGAAACTGCCATCCGGGCTGAGCGCCGTTGTATCACCGCTTCCCGTGTTGTTGAGAGCCGTAGAATCGGAAGTCTCGAACTCATACGCGCACCAAGCCGTCGAAGCCGACACCGTAGGCGTCCACTCAAACGAAATCGTGTTGCCGCTTACAGTTCCCGTGACGGACTCAGTCGTGCCATCAAGTTTCGTTAGCGTCATCATCGCCGTAGTGAGCGACGATAGACCTGCAACGCTGAACGTGGCAGCGCCATCCTCGGAAAGCAGTTCCGTAGCGGCGATGTTGAGCGTCGTGAGACCTGTCGGATAGACTATACGAGCGGAAGCAGGACGCTTCGTGCCAAGCGAAAGGTTGAGCATTGTCGCCACGCAAGACCCCAGGTTAATCGTCCCTGTACCATCAAGAGTGCCGACCTTGAGCGAAATCGTGGAAGATGTGTCGTCTGCGACATGAAGCGTGGCAGTATCCTGAACACTAACTTCGCCAGTCAGTCCGCTCGCGGAAGTCAGCCAGACATACGGCATAACCACACCTGTGGGTGCCGCAACCACCAGCTTGGAATTGGCATTCATGAATTGCGTGGCGCTTTGCGCCGCGACACTTGCAACCGCTACGCCATTTACCGTCACAGTGCCAGTCCAGCCGCTGGAATCGGCTAGGCCAGCATTGTCCGGAAGAACCGTGCAAACAACCTCGCCGGAACCCGAAATCGCTCCAGAGACAGTAGCCGCATCGCCAAGCGTCAGCGTACCGTTGTCCGCAATCGCGCCAGAAGCCGTGCCAGAGACTGTTGCAGAACCGCCAGAATTTACTGTGATTGGCGTAGCTGTATTGCCGGCAACCGTAAGCGAACCACTCACGACAATGCCGCCAGCTGGTGCGCTCCAAGTCACGCCTGCATCAATAGTAGCCGTCGCATTAGCAACGATGGTAATTGAGCCTTGTGCTGTGTCAAGCGATGCTCCATCACCTAGAATTACGCGTAACGGACGATTGCCTGATGTACCATAAGTTGATGATCCAGCAGGAATTGAAATCGTGCCGCGGAATGCAGATGGATCTTTAAACGCATACCTAGGATAAACATTAGCATTGCTATGCGTCAGTGTGCCAGAACCCGTCAGCTTTGCAAAGACTATAGCACCCGCTGTAGAAGACGAGCAGTTGCTAATCGTAAATGCCTTGGTTTCGCCATCATCCTGAAGGTCAAGAGTGCCAGGCGATGTCGTGTTGCCGTTAAAGTAGCCGGTGCAGCCAGTTAAGCGGAACGTCAAATCCGCATCGGCTATCGTTGCCGCAGAGAAGCCCGTCAATGTTGCATTCTTCAGCCAATAGACACCATTGCCCTGTAGAGTACCTGAAAGAGCGGAGGTCGATGGCGAGACAACTGCACCATTAGCACCGTTGATTTCGATTTCATCCGTCGCCGTGATTGCGTATGTTCCATCAAGTGTCAATGTCACGCCATCGCTTACATTGAAAACAATTGTCTTGCACGAGACTGCGCTTGGGAGCGTGAGGGTGGCGTCTGCTGTGACGTTGATGATGTAGTCCTTCGTCGAGTCATCCGTCGCCCAGCCGGTGAGGCCGCCCGAACCCCATGTGGCATCGGAGGAAATCGTCACTTGCGAGGGTGCGACATACTCTATGTAGCCCGCCGCGTTGGCCTGATAATAAGGTGCCGCCGCGCCACCGATAGTCACACCGGTTTCGCTGTTCAGCGAGCCGCTGATGCCCGTCGCGATATAGTACGGGAACGTCGCACCGGCCGGAAGCGCAATGACCGTGCTGCTGTTAACCGCCAGCGTGCCCTGAATGTACGCATCGGACGAAGACGAGACCGTCGCCGCAAGATCGGTATAGTCGAGGGTCGAACCTTGCGCGGTCAAAGTCCCGTTGCCGCCGTTAATTGTCATCTTACCGCCGCCGTGCAATTTTAGCGTTCCGCCGGCAGTAGCAATTGTCGGATAGCCATTTCCACCCGTGCTGTTGGCAGTCCATGTTTCGGCAAGTTCAAGGTCCTTGCCAAACGTCAGCGTTTTGCCGCTGGCAATGTCAAAATTGAGCGTTCCCATCAGCGCGTTCTTGTCAGTACGGTTGATGGTGAAGTCTTCATTAAATTCGAACCATGTCTCTGCCGTGCCGGTAGGATCGCCCAGTGCCATTGTGCGCAATGTGCCGCTATCTCCTGTCGTGTACTGGATGCTGTAGCCGGTGGCATTTTCTTCGACTATGATGCCACCAAGAGTGAACGGCGAAAACTTGCCATTTATGTTCGCCTTGCGATAACTATCACTCGCGACAAAGCGGAGAACTCGCCCTGGTGCTGTGTATTTTCTACTAGCCTCTGCAATAGCCTTTGTATAGGCGAAGTACGTCCAATACGCAAAATTGTTTGACGTGTTTCCTCCCGTGTAATTCTGCGCAGTATCAGCGCCCGATGACATGTCAAAAACATAGTATTTCACATTATTATTGGCGATGCCCTCATCTCCACTAACAGAAGATGGCGTTGCATATGTCCACACATTGGCCGTTCCAGCATAACTCCACCTTGTATAGTTTCTCGCAGCCGCCGACGGCCAGACGAAGCTTGTCATCTGCGACTCGGTAAGCACGCCCTTGAAAATGGCAATGCCGGTAATCTTCATGCCAGTAGCAGCGGTGCCTGTTGTAGATGTAGCACGAGTTCCACCGATTGCAATGCCACTGATCGTGTCGTTCTTGCCCTTTAATCCAGAATCGCCATGCTGTATTGTCTTTACGCCATTAGCAAGATAATACAGATATGAACCGCCAGTATGATGGTAAGTAAAGGCCATTACGCCTGCCGACTTGTTACTGTCGAGTGTCGTGCGTGTGTTCCCGTCTGAGTTGTAATTTGCACCACCCCAGACGCCGCCTGTCTTACCTGCTGTGGCATCGGTGTTTATCCAAACACCCGTGCGGTCGTTATTGCTTCCACACTTTGTCGTCACGATTGCGCGTTGCGTAGTATCAAGCGGGAGATTTGAATACCGTATGAGCACCGTACCGCCGTCATCAGCCGCAAATGCTGAACTGAAATCAATCGTCGCTCCGAGGCTCTGGTCGATCGTAATCGCCTCGCCGCTGCCATTTGAGTTGCTGTTGAGATTGAGCGTATATGTATTGCCATCCGAACCGGTCTTGGAGGTCACGCCGAACTGCCCGGCTTCCCAGATGACTACCGCGCTATCGCTCCACGAGCGGGTGAGCGAGAGGTTGTAAAGGCCATAGCCATTACCCGTATATGTGCTAGCAGGAACACCGCCGTTTACCGACGAGCCGCCACTTCCGACTGGAGTGCCCAACGTGCCGCCGCTCAAAGATTTGACATTTGTAGCCTGTACATTTATATCATCACCATCCTGCGAGAAAGTCAGGTAGATTGACTTAACACCCGTAAAATCAGTAGTAGCCTCGTACATTTGCGCCTCACAAGTAAGGGTGGAGCCAGAGAGACTCAATCCGCAGAATGTTACCGCCGTGCCCTTTGTGGACACCCAACTGCCAGCCATTCTTGCTGATAGCGTATCGGCTGTGAGTTCGCTTAATGAGACACCCTTGAACGCAAGCGTTGAAGATGACGAAACGAAGCCACCCGTCTCCTCAAGCGAGTCCGCCGCCCATGCGCCGCTTGTTGCGCAGAGAGCCAATGCGAACGCGAATGTTCGCACTATCGTTCTAGTCAATTTACCTATCATACCTCACACCTCAGCCCCTCGTTTTAGATCGGGCTTGGTGTGGGCTTCTGGCACCTCCCCCGATGCTTCGAGTGAGGTGCGTAGGAATAACCTTAAAGGAACATCGAAGGAGGCGAAACTGCACGTGACGGCAGTGCCATTTTCAATGCGCCTCTGGGTGATAGTTTCCTACGCTTTCACTCAACGCAATCCCAGACGCGTTCCTGGCATCACGTTAATGCCGATCCCGCGCGGGTAATCTAACCTGTGATTTGCGGACACAGCATCCGCCTATCATCAGACATAAAAAAGTTTACCATAAATCCTCCCGCCGCGCAAGGGGGTAAAATAAAGCAAATCGCCGCGCTCGAATCAAGCGCGGCGAAGGAATTGCCATGGCAGACCCTCTATTCGGTCTCGAATTCGATCTCAAGGATGTTGCCGTCCCTGACTCTTTCCGCTCCGAGGTAGAATCTTGCCTCGGGCGGAATCTGACCAGTCGTAAGGGCGATATTCTTGTCCTGGGCCAGGGTTTCGATGTTCTTGCGGACCCACTTGCGGGCATCCTCGAATCGGTTTGCGCCGATCTTCACCGCGATCACGCCCTTCCGGGTGCTCGCGTCGTACTGTAGCGAAATGACTGAAATGCGCATAACCTCGGCGCGACCCTCGACGATTGAGCCTCTCATCGCGAATTCCGGGAAATCCACCCGTATATCGCTGCCTGTCCCGCCGTAGGTCGCCACGTAGTCGTCTAAAACGGACTGCCTGAGGTCGCGCTTTATCGCAGACATCGAGGAAAACCCAAGGTCCGCGCCATCCTTCATCCGCAGCCTGAACGAATACGCGAACTCGTCATCCGCCGTTCTCTCGAACTGCTCTATCGTGTAGCCGCCCTGCGGTACGGCAGCAGTGCGGCTGCGCCTTTGGACCTGTTCACGCTCCTTCTGCTGGGCGGCCGTCTCGCCGGTCGCATAATAGACAAGACCCTTCGGATGCCGCCCGACGACCATCCTGGCGCTGAACGACTTGACCTTAACCCACTCCTGACGGTTCCGCCAGACGAAATATCCGCCGGAATTGCCGATCTGTATCGCGGACGGCGTTCCCCAGCTTTCGCACTTTTCGGCCAGCAGCGGGTAGCGGCTGCAGCAAGACGCGAGATAGTTCGAGAACTGCTCGCTGTCCGGCAGCACAATACCGCTGGAGCCATACTTCAATGGCGCGAATATGCACCCTGTGAGGGCAAATGCAAGAGCCGCAGAAAGCGCGGCCTCTTTGAGACGGAAAGGCATGTTTGTCAGAAGTACCAGTTGATCACCGGCAGGAACGGAACGTCGTTATCCTGTATGACGTTCACGACGCCCACCTGCACGCCGTACATCTTGCGCGTTACGTTTATGACGCCGAGCTGCCAGCCACGGAACACGTCGGTCGTGTTGACGACGCCGATCTGCCAGCCGTCAAAATCCTCCACCCAGTTCCAGACGCCGATCTGAAGCCCCTTTACGTTCCAGTCGAAGCCCCACGGCAGGCCTACGGGCGTAACCAGATTGAGCGACAGCGGGGTATAGGTGCGCATGCAATCCGTAGGCGGATTCTTGCCCTCGACCCTAAGGGTCGCCTGCTCGGCAAAGACTTGCGCAGAAAGCGCGATCAACGCAACAAGTATCAGTTTCTTCATCGCCTGGATCTCCCTTGAGTGTTTATGGGTATTTTACCACAACGCACCGGACGGCGCAATAGCTCTAGAGTATTATGTTGAGGATCTCCGCCACCAGCATTCCGCTCTTGTGCAGCGACTCGACGCTTATCTTGTCCATCGTGTCCTCTTCGGTGTGCCAGTGGTCGTACGAGAAGTCTATGAGGTCGATCGCACGCCAGCCCTGGTCGCGAAAGGCGACATGGTCGTCCTTGACCTCTTCGCGCACCATCTCGATGAATCCGTCGCCCAGCTTCATGCGCCTTGCGGAGTGGCACGCGATCCTGGCCAATGTCGCGTCGCCGTTCCTCGGAATCGTTATCTTGAGGTCCTTGTCGCCCAGCATGTCGAGGCAGATCACCGCGCGCACCTTGATCCCCTTGCGCTTAAGCATCTCGGCCGCGTACCTGGACCCCCAGAGCCCGTCGTTTGGACCATACGAGTTCATGCACTCCTCTCCGTCGGTCCAGATCATCATCAGGTTGCCGCGAGGCAGTCCACGCTCAACGATCATCCGCGCCAGGGCAACCATCAGCGCCGAAGTCGAGGCGCCGTCGTTCGCTCCGGGACACCCCGTGCCGGGCTTCGTGTCGTAGTGCGAGAGCAGCACCACCCATCCATCCTCGGGATTCGTCCTGAAGCTGCAGCTGAGGTTCGCCATTTCGCGCTCGCCCTTCGGCGTATCCACGCGAAAACGCTCGCGCCTGACGTCCGCCCCCTGGCTCGCTATGGTGTCCATCAGCCAGTTGCAGGCCAGCCTGCCGCGCAACGTACCGGCGTCGCGCGGGGTATGGCGCTTCACCATTTCGCCGGCGCATCCATATGCGAAATCCGCATCGCCCTCGGTGAAGAGGAGCGACGCGGACAGCATCAGCATGGAAGCGAGCATCTCAGTCTACCGCAAGACCGAGCATGGCTATCACGCGATCGAGATCGTCGTTGTCGTAGAAGTCGATCTCCAGCACGCCCTTAGTGTGCCTGCCGTTGGCGTGCGTCACGCCGCTTGTAAGGCGGACGGCGCAGCCCAGATGCTTCTTAAGCTTGTCGACGAGGCTCCTCAGGTAGCCGTCCGGAATATCCGGCGTGCCGCGCTGCTTCTCGACGACCGGCGAATTCATGCGGGCGACCTTCTTCTCGAGCGCCCTGACCGTAAGCTGGTCGTTCACGCAGTCGCGAGCCAGAAGGATCCTCTCCTTCTCGCCGTCGACCGACAGCAGCACCTTCGCGTGGCCGACCGACAGCAGCTTCGTCTGAAGGAGCGTCTTGACCTCCTCGGGCAGCTCGAGAAGACGCACGGAGTTGGCGACCGTCGCACGGCCCTTGCCAACCTTGTCGGCGACCTCCTGCTGGGTGAGGTTGAAGCGATCCTGCAGATTCTTGTAGCTGACGGCCTCCTCTATCGGATTAAGGTCTTCGCGCTGAAGGTTCTCCGTCGTGGTCATCACGGCGGCGGTCTGGTCGTCGGCTTCGATCAGCGTCACGCGGATCTTCGTCCACCCCGCAAGCTGAGCCGCCCTGAGACGGCGTTCGCCCGCGATCAGCTCATAGCGGCCCGCGGCATTCCTGCGGACGGTCGGCGGCTGGACGAGACCGTTGTTCTTGAGCGAATCCGCCAGCTCCATAAGCTCCGTCTCCTTGAAGTCGCGGCGCGGCTGGAACGGGCTGCGCTCGATCTCAAGTATGCGAAGCTCCAGAGGAGCTCCGGGCTGAGGCGCAGCGGCCACAGGCGATGGCGCGGCTACGGGAGACGCAACGACTGCCGGAACCTTGGCGAAGGCAGGCGCCGCAACGGCTGCGGTGGCGTCTGTCGGAAGCAGGGAGTCAAGGCCACGACCAAGGCCGTGGCGCTTTTTAGGCTCTGCAGCGACGGAAGACTTTGCAGTCCCCGTCGCCTTCTTCAAAAATGGACTTTGATTGCTCTTGGCCATGCAAGGCCCCTCCGGCTATCAGAAGTAGCCGTTCACAAACGGAAGCACCTTGATGGTGTTGTCCATTATGATGTTGATGAGGCCGATCTGGAAGCCCCAGGGGCACTGCTCGGCGAAGTTGACGAGGCCGATCTGCGCACCATGAAGCTCCTGCGTGAAGTTGCAGACGATGGCCGTCTGGCAGCCGTAGGCCTTCTCGGCGATGTTGACGCCGCCGACCACCGACCAGCCGTAGCTCATCTCGCGCGAGACGTTGGCGGCGAGGCCGACCTGAATGCCGTACATCGTATCCTGCATGGACCCGAGGAACTCGCCATCGACGCCCCAGAACTCCTTGCGGTAGCCGAACATGCCGAAGTCTGCGCCGTAGGAGCAGCCGCGGGCGATGTTGGCGCCGATGGTCGCGCGAAGACCATAGACATCCTTCTCGCTGTAGTTGCAGAGGCCGCTGGCCATAACGCCCATGACATCGTCGCGGCTGCGGACGGCGAGGCCGTTCACGCCAAGGCCGTAGACCCTCGCGGTATCCATATAGAGCAGGCCGAGCTCAAGACCGTAGACATCCCACGTGGCGCTGCCCCAGGGCAGCTGGACGGGCGAAACGAGACCGATTGCGAACGGGGTCCAACCGACGGCTCCCGTCTCCTCAGCCTTGGCTTCATCGGCGAACACAGGCGCGACAAACGCGATGGCGAGAGCCGCAAGACCAACCTTTGCGATACGATTCATTTGTGATTCTCCTTCTTGGGTGAAAATATTTGTTGTATTTTACCTTTTATTGCCGCATAAGTCAACAGGGCGCAGTCTTAAAAGAAAAGATCCCTCTCGCCGCGGCATGTCGCCTCGTACTGCTTCATGACCGTCGGATAGAACTTCGGGAGCCAATCCTTGATCGCGGCGAGCTCCTTCTCTATCAGCTTGTCGCCGATTGCCCTGGTCTCTTCGCTTGCGAAGTCGTCGAGCCACTCCCTGAAGGTCAGCACCGCATTGATCTTGCAGAACTTGCCCTCGCGGCCAGTCTTCAGAGCGTCCATTATGCAGCCGCCAGTCCTGCCGCAGCGGTAGCCCGCCGTGCAGAAGCTGGTGATCGTGTCGCGGGAGGCGAGGTAACGCACCATCTCGTCGATCGACCTGTTGTCGCCGAGCATGAACTGCTGGCGCTCCTTCTCCTGGTGCGCCTCGTTCTCGAAGTCGCTGTAGCCCTTGATCGCGATGTTCGACGAGCAGTCGAGCTGGGTCATGCCGTGGCTCAGCACGCGGTTCCTGCTCTCGGGACTCTCCCTCGCAGTCACGATGATTCCCGTATATGGCACGGAAAGCCTCGCGATCACGAGTATCCTTGCGAAAGTCTCGTCGTCGATGAGCCAGGGCGACTCCTCCGGAACGCGCGTTCCGCTCGCCGGCTCGAGCCTCGGGAACGACAGCGTGTGCGGACCGATGTTGAACCAGCGCTCAAGATCCCTCGCGTGCATGACCGTCGCCAGAAGCTCGTAGCGCCAGTCGCAGAGCCCGTAAAGCACGCCGAGCCCTACGTCGTCAACGCCGGCCTCGAGGCAGCGGTGGAAGCACGTCGTGCGCCAGTCGTAGTTGCCCTTCACGCTCCATGCGGGGTGCATCGACTCGTAGAGCTTGCGGTTGTAAGTCTCCTGGAACACCTGGAATGTGCCTATGCCGACCTTCTTCAAGACCTTGAGATCGGCTATCGGCAACGGCGCGGCGTTGATGTTCACGCGGCGTATTCCGACAGGCGCGCCTGTCCTCGGCGCCTTGACCTGCCGGTTGTAGCACGTCTCGATGGTTTCGGCCATGTATTCCGTCGAGGTCGTCGGATGCTCCCCGTAAACCGCGATGAGGCGCTTGTGGCCTATGCGACCGGCGAGCACGTCGATCTCCTGCTTCAGCTCGTCCATCGTCAGCACGCGGCGCTTCTGCAGCTCGTTGCCTTCCCTGAAGCCGCAATACCTGCAGCCGTTGACGCAGAGGTTCGACATGTAGAGCGGCGCGAAAACCACTATGCGGTTGTCGTAGACCTTGTGCTTGATGCGGTCGGCCGCAGCCCTCATCTCCTCGAAGAGCGCAGGGTCGGTAACCTGCATGAGAACGGCCGTCTCCTCCGGAAGCAGCGTCTCGCAGGTCGACTCGCTCTTGGCGATGATCTCGCGAACCCTCGCAGGGTCGGCCGGCTTGCCGTCGATGTCGGCGATCAGCCGCTCTATGCGATCGCCGTCAATGAAATGCTTGCCGCCGGGAAGATACTTGTCGATCTCCTCCTGGACTATGAACCGCTTCGTGTAGTCGGCGGCGTCCGTGAACTTTCTTATGCCTGATGTGTCTGCCATGGTGCGTATTATACCACTTCCAGCTGCCCTTCGCGGTTGTATAAACAACAAATTGTCTTTATCTTGAGGCTCTTCGACATGGCTTTGGCGAGCGCCTTGACCCCGAAGGTCTCGGTTTCGTAGTGTCCTGCGCAGACCATCGGCATGCCGACGTTCCCCGCCGCAATCCTCTCGCCCCAATTCGCCTCGCCTGTCACGTAGAGGTCGCAGCCGATTTCCTTGGCGGCGACAGCGAACTCCCCTGCGCCGCCGCTGCATACGCCGATCTTCCTGCCGTGGGCGTTGTACCCCGTGATCCCGATCACGTTGCCGTGATACGAAAACGCCTTCTCGACGCGCTCGAGCCCGAGATACCTCGCCAGCTCCCAGTTGTTGCCGACGCGCTCGTTGGCGTCCAGCGGCAGGTGCGCCGCATAAAGCGCCAGATTCCCCTTGATGGCAGCCTTGACGACCTCGTACTCGCCGTTCACGATGCGCCTTATGCCGCCGCCCCAGCTTATGCCGTGATGAACGACGAGCAGCTGAGCTCCGGCTTCGACGGCTGCCTTGACGCTGGCGACGCTGGCGTCCACGGCGAAAGCGACGACCTTTACGTCGCCTTCCTCCCGGGCGATCTGAAGTCCGTTGTTGGATACGTCATCGAACGCCGCAAGGTCGAGCGTCTTGTCGAGCCAGTCCGTTATGCGCTTGAGCTTCATGCCTGTCCCCTTCAGTCGCCGCCGAGATCCAGCTCGCCGATCATATGCTTCGCCTTCGGAGTGTCGAGCCGGAGAGTCAGCATGCACATCTTCTCCTCGGCAGTGCCCCAGTCGGTGTAGACCGTCGCGGTGGCAGTCGCAGGGCCGGTCAAATCTGTCTGGTGCGAGGCGAAGTAGTTCGTGAGAACCTTGAAGCGGCCAAGGCCCTCCTTGCGCAGATACTCCTCGGGGCCATACCCCGTCGTCACATCCTCCGACACGAAGCCTCCGCTCGAAGTGCGGCGGTGGCCATAGTAGGCCTCTTCTCCGTCGGGCTCGAGCACATGCAGGTCGATGTCGGTCTCGTCGGCATCCCACGAAAGCACGATCCTGACCCTGAGCGGAAGGTCGCGCCTGAAGGCGGAATCCATCTCAGGCACCGCCACCTGAAGTCCGACCGCCGCGCTCCACGAGATTAGCGCATTGAGCTCCTCGAGGGCGACGACGCTGACCTGTCGGTCGTTGGACGACCTGCCGCTGCGCCTTGCGAAGATGTTGAACGCAGCCTGCCTCAAAAGCGCCATAGCCTCGTTGATGCAGAGCGTGGCCGCATCGCGCTCGCCCTTCGCGAAAAGCCGCTTTCCATGCTCGGCGAGGACAAGCGCGAGGTCACGGCGGCTCTGGCCCTCCTCGCCCCTCAGCCTGAGCGCCTTGCTGAAGCAGCGTATCGCGGTCTCGTATTCGCCGGCCTCCCTGAGACGCCAGCCCATCGAACGCCAAACCTTCGCATCGTCCAGCCCGAACTCCGCCATGTTGGAGATTATGCGCCTGCCGAGCATCGCGCCCTCAGGCCGCCCCGACTTGAAGAACCACGAGGCGCAGTCCATATAGAACGCGGGCGAAGAGCCGCAGCCCTTCTTCTGCACCAGATACTCGCCATACGGATTCTCCGCCTTGGCCATCGCGTCCAGATACGGCGCCTTCGGATCCCACGCGGAAAGTGTCACCGTCGCTCCGCCAGACCCAGCCTCGCCAGGCGCTGCATCCATGGACTTGGTCATCTCCTCAGACCTCGCACCGCCGGCGAAAGCACGCATGAGCCTCGCCTGTTCGTGCGCGACGCCAAGAGTGTTGCGCTCCTCATGAAGCGTCGCCGACGCCTCTACTTCAGCCGCCGCATCGAAGAGTCCGCTATGCGGCGTCACCTTCGGAGGTATCGGGTCGAGCCACCACTCGACACGCTCCTTCCAGAGTCGCAGCAGCTCCCTCTCATGCTCCGCCTGAGCCTCCCGCTTCGCGATCTGGTCGTCTTCGGCCGCGCGACGCCTGACCCATTCGTCGTGGAACCTAAGCGACTTGTGCGGCTCGATCTTGTGCTTGAGGTACTGCTCGAGGTTCTCCAGCACGACGAGGCTCGTAACGTCGCTCGCCACGCCATACCTGCGCCCAAGCTCCAGAAATTCGTCCTTGCGATACTCCGCCTGGGAGGCGAGCTCCTTTACGCGTTCCGCGGCCCACGCTGTCGCGAGCAACGTGCCGTCACGAACCTCGACGCCAGCCGGAAGGCTCTCTCCCGAAGCCAGCCTGCGAACGGTCACGGCCTTTGCAGGCCCCTCGTCGCGCGACGCGACTACTACGTTCGCCAGCCTCTCGTACCCGGGACGAAACAACCCCAGCGTGTCGCGCTCGTCGCTAAAAAGCAATGTCGGCACCCCTGAAGGTGCCGCATCGAACGCACAGGCGATGTCGGTGCCACCGTCATAGACTATGAGATCGATCGCGGCCAGCAGGTCTTCGCGCCGGCTGAAGTCGCGCGCTTCCGCCTCGTTGCTGAAAACGACAAGCCGCCAGTCGCCCCTGTGCGGCAGCCATTCGAGCCGTCTGCGCCACTCCGCCGCATAAGGCTCCGCACTTGTGCTGGCGTCCCACAGAATCGCGCCGTGGTCGAAGGCCGCAATCTTCGCCTGAAAAGGAACGCTCGAGAGCATGCCGCTCCTGTTCCCCACAAAGATGTCGCCTCCGTCACGCTCGCATATCGTCGCAACCTCGCCCTCCGCGATAGGCTCGATGTAGTCCACAGTCGCCTTGCGCGGGACATCCTTCAACAGCGGAAATATCCTCGTCCTCCAGATGTTGCCGGACACGTTCTCGACGATCGAGGGGTCTACCCTCGCTGCCTTCTCCGTCTCGAACGCAACGCGAGCCTTCTCCTTCTCGACGACCACCCCAGGCACCATCACGCCGTCGATCTCGAGGGAGTGTCCGCAGACCGTAGCCCCCTCCGGAACGGGAAACTCGAAGTCGCACGACATCTGGCGCGAGTTTGGGTTCGTGAAGGTGAACGAGTTTCTGACGCGGCGGAAGAGTCCGTTGCTCTCCACGACCTCGCTGGAGGACGCTATCGAGACGGGCTGATCATCGGCGAACGCCGCAAACGGCATCGCGACGAGCAGCAGTATCTTCATCATGAGCCTGGCGAGCAGTTTCGTGAAGCGAGCGCCATCCGTCACAGGCGAACCCTCGGCGATCAGCGCCGAATCGTAGAGCAGGGCCACGGCGTCCGAAAGCTCCTCGCCCTTCAGCCCGGCGACCTTCTTCACGAGCGGATGCTCCGCGTTGAGTTCGAGTATGCGCTTTTCCTCCGGCACCTCGTTCTTCATCGCGCGCATCATCCTCACCATCGATGGCGGCAGCGCGTTCTCCTTCGCCACGAGACAGCACGGCGAATCCGTAAGGCGCGTAGACAGGCGAACGTCGCTGACCTGCGACTCGAGCTCCTTCTTGACGCTCTCGATGAACGGCTTGAGCTCTGCGGACGCCTTCTCGTTCGCATCCTTCTCGGCCTTCTGCTCGGCCTCGCTGCCGAAGCTGACGTCGCCCTTCGCGACATCGACGAACTTCTTGCCTTCGAACTCCCTGAGCGACTCGGTAAGGAACTCGTCAACCGGATCGCAGAAGAGCAGCACATCGCAGCCATGCTTGCGGGCGGCTTCGAGCTGGGGCGCCTTGCGGGCGTCCTCCTCGCGCTCGGAGAGCAGGTAGTAGATGTCCTTCTGGTCGCTCGGCATGTCCTTTACGTAGTCCTCGAGGAACACCGTCTTGCCGGCGTCGCTTCGGGCCGTCGGATACTTGAGGAGCTTCTTGAGGCGCTCCGCGTTCGACCAATCGACGTGCACACCCTCCTTCAGGACGGTGCCGAACGCGTTCCAGAATTCGCTGTACTTCTTCTCGTCCTTCTTCATCGACTCGAGCGTCGAGAGAATCTTCGAGGTCACGGCGCTCTTTATCTTCGCGATTACGGCGTCATCCTGCAGCATTTCGCGGGATACGTTGAGCGGCAGGTCGCTGGAGTCCACAACGCCCTTTACGAACCTGAGATAGCTCGGCAGCAGCATCTCGATGTCGTCGCCGATGAACACGTTGCGCACGTAGAGCGAAAGCCCGCGCTTCTGCTGCGGCATGAAAAGCTCCATTGTCGCCTTCTTCGGCAGGAAGAGCAGCGCCTTGAATTCGACCTGCCCTTCGCCAGAGAACGGAATCGTCTCGAAAGGCTCCTCCCAGTCGTGCGTGAGGTGCTTGTAGAACTCGGCGTATTCCTCGGGCTTGACGTCTTTCTTGGCTCGCTTCCAGAGCGCGACCATAGTGTTGAGCGCTCGAGCCTCGTCCTCCTCGCGGCGCTTCCTATCCTCTTCCTTCTCGTCGGCTGGAATGTCGATCTGGCGGAAGGTTATCGGATATGCGATAAAATCGGAGTATTTCTTCACGAGTTCGGCGACGCGCCACCTGTCTAGGTATTCGACCTGATCGTCGCGAAGATGCAGCATGACGCTCGTGCCGAAGCCATCGCGCGTCGAGTCGCTGATCGTGTAGCTGCCACCCATGTCACTCTCCCACTGAAAGGCCGCCGCTGTGCCACGCTTCTTCGATACTACGCGCACCTTGTCCGCCACCATGAAAGCTGCATAGAAGCCGACGCCGAACTGTCCGATCAGTTCAGGCAGGTTTTCGCCGCCCTTCTCCTTCAGCGCCTGACGGAAGGCCTTGGTGCCGGAGCTTGCGATAGTGCCGAGGTTCTGCTCGAGATCGGCGGCATCCATGCCTGTTCCGTTGTCGCTGATCATCAGCGTCTTGGCCGCCTTGTCGACGGAAATCTCAATCTTCCATTCGGGGTTGTCCTCGACTAGAGCCTTGTCGGTGAGTGCGAGAAACTTGGCGCGGTCGATGGCGTCAGATGCGTTCGATATCAGCTCGCGAAGGAAGATTTCCTTCTTGGAGTATAGCGAATTTACGACAAGGTCGAGCATTTCGGCTATCTCGGCCTTGAACTGGTTGGTTTTCGTTTCCATAATTGGGCGGTATTATACCAAATCCCCGCCCAGTCCCGCAACAATACAATACCTAAGCGGACCTTGAAATCTTCGGTTATGGAGAAGATGGGGGGCGCAAAGAAGGTCAGTCGAGGACGCCCTTTGAGGGTGATTCCTCGGCATCCCACCAAGAGCCCTTCGAGGCTGATATCCGCGCGATCGGCTTCGTGGTCAGTTGCTTGCCCTTGGCGCCGGCGCCGCGTATGACCACGACATCCTGATCTTCGGGCTTGCCGGTCTCGGTGCTTATGCGCTGAACCTGCTCCTTCGGCAGGAAGTACTGCTGGTTTATGCGCTGTCCCTTCGCTGGCTTATACTTCACGTATATCGTGTCGGGGCAGCCCTCCTGGAAGAAGAGTATCTTCGACTTCGGCTTCTCGGGGGCGAGGCGGTAGTCCTTGTTGCGGATGAGACCGCCGAACCTGAAGCGCTTGATGTAGCTGAAGCCGTAGCTGCCCTCCTCGTAGACGCAGGTGAAGTCGCGCGTGTCGCGGTCTTTCTCCTGATCGTAGCGCATGACGGCGAGAAGGTCCTTGTCTACGAATATCTTGTCCTCGGGCTGCACCTTCTTGAAGCGTCCGTCCTTCCAGACGAGTATGAGCTCGTCGAGCGAGGAGCACTTGAAAAGCTCGTCTCCGCCGCGCAGGCCGGAGCCGATGTAGTGGTTCTCGCGGTCCCACCTGACCGTGAGCTCGCTCGCGGTTATGGCCTTGACGTCCACCTGCTTGAAGGGTCCCTTCGAAACCTTTGTGCAGCGCGGATAGCGCTTGGCGTACTCCTTTATGAGCGACTTGAGATACTTCACGACGAAGGCGCGCAGGTGCATAAGGTTGTCGTTTACCTGAGCCTCCTCCTTCTTGATGTTCTCGATCTCCTCGCGGTTCTTGTCTATGTCGAACTGGGAGATGCGGCGGATCTGCAGCTTCAGGAGGCGCTCGACATCGTCGGCGGTCACGTCGCGGCGAAGCTCCTTTCGGAAAGGCTTGAAGCCCTCGATGACAGTCTTCTGGACGCCCTCGTAGGTCTTCTCCTTCTCGATACGCTTGTAGATTCGCTCCTCGATGAAGATGCGGTCGAGCGTGCGGGCGTGGAAGAGGTCGTCCAGCTCCTGCAGGCGAATCTCCTGCTCTCGCTTGGTGAGCGCCATGAGGCGCTCGACGTTCTTGCGCAGGATGTCGCTTACGGACATCAGGCGAGGCCTGCCGTCGTCCAGCACGATCGGGCGGGAGGCGATGGACTTCTCGCAGTTCGTGAAGGCGTAGAGGGCGACTATCGCCTTCTCCTGGCTTTCGCCGGTCTGCAGCTCGAGCTCGATGCGAACGCTCTCGCTCGTCAGGTCGTGGAGCTTGCGGACGGGCACCTTCTTCTTCTTGATAGCGTCCTCAATCGACTCGGCGATCGAATCGGTCGTCTCGCCCCACGGCAGCTCCGTTATCACGAGGCGGTTCTTGTCCTCCTTCTCGATGCAGGCACGAACCTTGACCTTGCCGAGTCCGTCCTGATACTCCGAAACGTCCATCAATCCGCCCAGCTGGAAATCGGGGAAGAGCTCGAACGGCTTCTTCTGGATTATGGCTATCTCGGCCTCGAGAAGTTCGATGAAGTTGTGGGGCAGAATGGCCGTCGAAAGACCGACGGCGATGCCGTCCGCACCCATCATCAGGAGAAGCGGAATCTTCGCCGGCAGATAGACGGGCTCCTCCTTGCGTCCGTCGTAGTTGGGAACGAAGGTGGTGGTCTTCTTGTTGAAGATCTCCTTGCGGGCGAGGTCGGTGAGGCGGCACTCTATGTAGCGCGTCGCGGCATGAGGCATGCCGGTGAAGAGCGAGCCGTAGTTGCCCTGTCCGTCGATGAGGTAGCCCTTGCCCTCGCCCCACAGCTTGTTGGCCAATACGACGATCGCGTCGCCTATCGAGGCGTCGCCGTGGGGATGGTACTGCATCGCGTGGCCGACGATGTTGGCGACCTTGGTGTAGCGTCCGTCATCCTTCTCCCAGAGAGAATGCATGATTCGGCGCTGCACGGGCTTTAGGCCGTCCTCGATGGCGGGGATGGCGCGCGAGCAGATGACATAGGCGGAATACTGCCTGAAGTTGAAATCGTACAGCTCCCTCATAGGGCCTGAGCCCGTAAGACCCTTGGTCTTTGGCGGCGGCAGAATGCTCTTAAGGGGTTCGGTTTTCGCCGGCTCCTTCGGGGCGGCGAACATGTCCAGATTGTCGAAAAGGCTTGGAGGCTGGTTGTCCTTCTTCATAGTCAACGTGATTGTCCAAAATCGGGCTGGCGGCGTCCGATGAACGACTTGTGCTTCTGGCGCTTGCGGTTGGTGCGGTTGCGGTTTGCGGGATGCACCCATGGCGCCGGAGGCATCTGATCGCCGCCGGGATGGAAAGGATGGTCCTTGTCTACGCGGATGGTCTTCTTGATGAATCGCTCGACTGCCTTGAGCTGCGACATCTCGGCAGGGGCGACGAAGCTTATAGCGGCGCCTGACTCGCCGGCGCGAGCGGTGCGGCCGATGCGGTGCACGTAGCTCTCGGTCTCGAGGGGCAGCTCCATGTTTATGACGCAGCTGACGTCAGGCACGTCGATACCGCGGCTCGCGATGTCGGTCGCGACCAGAACGCGCACTGAGCCCTTGCGGAATCCATCGAGGGCGCGGGTACGCTGGTTCTGGGTCTTGTCGGAATGGATGGCCGCGCACTTCTCGCCGGCGCGAAGGAGTTTCTTCACGACGCGGTCGGCACCGTGGCGCATCTTGGTGAATACGATCACCTTGGTCCATTCGGGATGCTCCGTGAGGAGATGCAGCAGAAGAGCGTCCTTCTGCGACTTCTCGACTAGCATGGCCCGCTGGTTAATCTTCTCGACGGTCGGAGCCTCGGGAGAGATCGTCACCTGCACGGGGTCGGTCACCAGTTCGCCCGCTAGCTTCATTATCTGCGGAGAGAGTGTGGCCGAGAAGAACAGCGACTGGCGGGCCTTGGGCAGCTTCGAGATGATGCGCTTTATGTCCGGCAGAAAGCCCATGTCGAGCATGCGGTCGGCCTCGTCGAGAACGAAGCACTCCACCTGGTCGAGATAGAGTATGCCCTGCGTCATGAGGTCGATGAGGCGGCCGGGGCAGGCGATCACGGTTTCGGCGCCGCGCTTTATGTCCTTGACCTGTCCGAACTGGCTGACGCCGCCGAAGACGCACGCGAACGGGATATTGGCGTATTTGGAGTAGGCGCGGACGTTCTCGGCGGTCTGCGCGGCAAGCTCGCGGGTCGGAGAAAGCACGAGGGCGCGAGGGTGGCCAATGTGGCGCGGACGGCGAACCTTGACAAGCCTGTCGAGTATCGGCAGCATGAAGGCGGCGGTCTTGCCTGTACCGGTTTGGGCGCAGCCTATGAGGTCGCGTCCACCGAAGAGATGGGGCATCGCCTTCTCCTGAATGGGCGTAGGCGTCTTGTAGCCGGCATCCTGTATGGCGTGCTGAAGCTTCTGGTCGAGCTTCCCGAAGACGGTTCCCTCAAACATCACACCACCGGCTTAATGTATTTCGACTTGAGCGCGCGCCAGAGAACGACGCAGAACGCGGAGAGCGGAATCGCGAGCAGCATTCCGAGCAGCGGGCCGAGCACGGTCGCCCAGAAGAGGAAGCTGAATATGACGCCGGCGTAGCCGAGGCCTGTACGGTTGCCCTGAATCTTCGGGGTGATGAAGTAGCCGTCGAGCAGCTGGCCAGCGCCCCACACGCAGAGAACGGCTATGAGGCGCAGCGACGACCCGCCATGCACAAAGTAGGCGAGGGGCAGGGCGACAGGCAGGCAGACGACCGAGCCGAGCATCGGCACGAGGTTCATCACGCCGAGGGCGAAGCCTATCAGAAAGCCGTAAGGCAACCCGACGAGCGCGAAGCCGGCGCCATAGAGACAGCCCTCGATGATGCAGATGACCGTCTGGCGCTGGAAGAAGCTGACGAGTATGTCGAGGAAGGCGTCGATCTGCTCGGCGACGAACGCGCGGGTGTCGTCCTTGAGGAACGGCAGCTGGTTGGCGATGTCGGCTCCGCCCCGCTCCTTCGTCATCAGGAAGAAAACGAAGAAGATGAGGGTTACGAGGGCAGTTACGAGGCCGCCCAGCAGTTTGAGGGCTCCGGTACCCGCCTTGAGGGCTGTCGCGCCATAGCTCGTGTAGAACTCGCCGATGTTCTCGTAGGGCACGCCCAGCTGGTCCAGAAGAGTCTTTGCGCGCGGGAAGGTCATGCGGAACCATTCGAGCACCTGCGAGAAGAGGTGCGGGCCTTGGCGAATTAGGTTGGAAATCTGGTCCACGGCGACCGCTCCGGCATACCACACGAGCAGGGAGAGCGGCAGCAGTATGGTCGCCAGCATCACGACGAACGCGAGCGAGGGGTTTCGTAGAACGCCCTTCCACCACCTGTAGTACGGCTTGAAGAACATCGCGAGGAAGAGCCCAAGCACGACAGGCACGATGGCGGGGGCGGCGAGCGACAGCACCTTCACGAGTATCCACGCCACGAAGACGAAGAACGCGAAGACAGCCATGAACGACAGCGCGGTGATGCCGGTAGCCACCATACGCCTCTGTCCATCGGTAAATTCGATCATCTATTGGCTCCAGTTCAGAATATTGCGGTCTTGGGCAGATCGCCGACGAGAGGACGCGCATACTCCACGAAGGCGGGGGTGACGTCGTGTCCGTTCTTGGCGATATACTCCTTAGGCACGCTGCGGGTGTACTTGGCCGCGTTGGCGATCGGCTGGGGGGCGAAGGCGGCCTGATACTTCTTGCCCTTCGCACGGAGTATGGCTATCGTACCCTTGGTGAGCTCGCCCTTGAGCGCAGCCCTGACGGCGCACTGGCCGGCGGCGAAAGCCTCCTTCTGGTCCGTCTTCGAGGCGACGCCGGGGAAAGAGCGCTGAAGGTAGCCGAAGGTGTCGGCACGGACGCGCTTCACGTCGGCCTTGGCCTTGAGGAGTCTTGCGAGGGCATCGCCGAGGGCACCAGTACCCGACATCTGCACGTTGCCGTGGCTGTCGGTCTCGCCGCTACCGAGCTTAGCGCCGATCGGGACGCCGTCCTTGCCGCGGATTCCCTCGGAGACGGCGCATACGCAGCGGCCGAACTTCTTCATCGCGGCCTTGACGTCCTTCACGAACTTCTCGTCGGAGAAAGGAACCTCCGGCAGATATATGAGGTGGGGACCGTCATCGGGCTCTACGCGAGCCAGAGCGGAGGCGGCGGTAAGGAAGCCCGCGTCGCGCCCCATTATGATGTCGATCTTGACGCCGCCGAGCGCGCGGTTGTCGAGGTCGTCGCCCTTTATGGCGCTCGCTACGAAGCGGGCGGCGGAGCCGAAGCCAGGGGTATGATCGCAGCTGCGAAGGTCGTTGTCGATAGTCTTGGGTATGTGATAGACGACCAGCGGATAGTTCGCCTTCTCGGCCTCTTCGGCGACGATACGCGCAGCATCGGCCGAGTCGTTGCCGCCGATATAGAAGAAGTAGCCTACGTCTAGCTTGCGGAAAGCCTCGAATATCTGGCGGCAATCGTCGGCCGTGGGCTTCTTGCGGCAGCTGCCCAGCGCGGACGACGGAGTGTCGGCGATCGCCGCAAGCTTGGCGGCGGTCGGCTTGCGAAGGTCTATGTAGTCGTTGCCGAGGATGCCGAGAATACCGTGGCGCGCACCGAGGATCTTACCGATCCTGGAGGATTTGCGGGCCTCTGTTACGGCACCGACGAGGGACTGGTTTATGACCATCGAGGGTCCGCCCGACTGGGCGATTACCATATTCATCTTCTTCATGGTTGAATATTATACCAAAAACGGTCAGCCCTTGTGAATGTGCCTGCGGCGTCCGCGAAGCACAGGCACGCTCCACGAATAGCGGATGGCGAGGGCGCGAAGGACGAATATGACCGTCATGCAGACGATTCCGCAAACCATGGGCGGCGCGCCGAAGAGGTCCAGCAGGGCCATGTAGAGCACTGCGCCGGCGAAGCAGGCCGTGGCGTATATCTCCTTGCGGAAGATGAGCGGCACCTCGTTTATGAGCACGTCGCGCAGCACGCCGCCGAAGACGGCAGTCACGACGCCCATGACGATCGCGCACCAGCCGGGGAAGCCCAGAAGCAGTGTCTTTTCGAGTCCAAGCACGGTGAACAGCGAAATCGAGACCGTATCGAAGACGAACCACGTTATGCGCTCGGATATGAAGCGGCGGCCGAAGATCGAGATCGCCACAAGGGCGACGAAGGTCGTCACGAGGTAGCTGGGGTGGCGCATCCAGAAAGGCGGCAGATTAAGCATCACATCGCGCATCGTTCCGCCGCCAACTGCCGTCACGAGGCCGATCACGTAGGCGCCGAACCAGTCGAACTTCTTGACCGAGGCGAGGCGTATGCCGGATATCGCGCCGGCGAATGTTCCGACGTATTCAAGGATGGCGGTGAAGGGATCCTGTCCCAGCAGCTCCGTAAGAGATTCGAAAGTTTCCTGAATATATGAAAAGTCCATGGATTTCAGCGCTCAGAGCGCAAAGCGGGGTCAAGCCGGTCGCGGAGGTAGTCGGCCAGGTGGTTGAATACGAGAACAAGCATGAAGATCGCGAGGGTGGTGAAGGTCATCTCCCACCAGATCCCCTGCCATAGGCGAAGGCGCGCGTTGTTGATCATAACGCCCCATGACGGCTCGCCCTGAACGCCGATGCCGAGGAACGAGATGAACACCTCGGTCGACACTGCGGAAGGGAAGCGTATCGAAAACTGAATGAGTATTATGTGGGCGACGTTCGGCAGTATGTGTCGGAACATTATGCGTGCGTCGGAGTAGCCGAGCACCTTGGCGGCCTGAACATAGGCGCGTTCGCGATGCTTCATCGTCTCGGCTCGGATGGTGCGGCAGACGCCTACCCATGTGGTGAGACCGATACCCATGTAGATGCCGAGAAGCCCTTGGCCGACAACTAGCGAGATGGCCAGTATGAAAAGAAGCCCCGGCATCGAGGCGACCGTCGCGCAGAGCCAGACAACGACGGAATCCACCTTGCCTCCGAAGTATCCGCCAAGCAGTCCAAGAAAGACGCCGAGAGGGATCGCGATCAGAGACGTCATTATGCCTACGTGAAAGGCGATTCGCGTACCCTGAACAAGCCTCAGGGCGACCGAGCGCCCAAGGTTGTCGGTTCCAAGCCAATGGTCGGACGACGGCGGCAGATAGCGAGACTCGAGATGGACGACGTTGTATTCCGGCGTAACATCGCGGGCGCGGGCGACGCGATACTGCACCTCACCGTATATCGCAGCGGCGAAGTAGAGGGCGAGCGCCGCGAGGCAGAGCTTTACCGAGAGCCTCAAGCGCGCCACTCTTTCGGAAGCGCATTCATGACCGTCTCGACGACCTGCTCGAGGGTCAGGTCGCTCGAGTCGATCTCAAGCGCGCCGTCGGCCTTCTTGAGCGGGGCGTACTTGCGCGTGGAGTCGATCGCGTCGCGGGCGAGCAGCGAGGCCTTTACCGCCTCGGCTGACTGGTTGGCGATACCCTTCTCAACCTCCTCCTTCTGGCGGCGGCGGGCGCGGGCCTCGGCCGAAGCGGTCAGGTAGAAGCGCGCTGGGGATTCGGGGAAGACTGCAGTCGTTATGTCGCGACCCTCGACCACGAGGTTGCCATACTGCGTCATGCCCTTAAGAAGCGCCGTCACCTTGTCGCGCACGGGCTTCTCGCGGGCGACCTTGGAGGCGTGGGCGTTGATCTCGGGCGTGCGGATGCGGTCGCCTGGGGCTTCCCCGCCGACATAGTAGGCTATGTGGCCAGCCTCGGGGCGGCACTCTATCTCGACCTTGCCGGCGAATGCGCATATGGCCTCGGGGGAGTCGGTATCGACTCCGTTTGCAAGGCACTGCCAGGTCATGATGCGGTAGAGCGCGCCAGAATCCACATGAAGGTAGCCGAGACGCTCGCCGACTATGCGCGAGACGCTGCTCTTGCCGGCGCCGCTGGGGCCATCTATCGCTATTACGTTAGACATGGGTTTTCTCCTCAATGGGTTTCGCTGTATATCACAAAGACCGTGTAGACGGCAAACACGACGAGCCACGCAAGGCCCTCGAAGCGGTTGAACACGCCGGAGCGCCTGGGGTGTCGCCAGTTGATGCCGAAGACGAGTATAAGCAGCGACAGTATCGCCATAAGCGGAAGGTCTCGCGTCAGGATGTACTTAGAGAAATCCCTGGCTGGCGAGATCAACGACGAAAGGCCGACGACGGCGAGCGTATTGAAGAGGTTCGAGCCGATTATGTTGCCGAGCACGAATTCATGCTGTCCGCGGCGGGCGGAGGCGACGGCGGAGGCAAGCTCAGGCAGGGAGGTACCGGCGGCAATTATCGTAAGACCGATCATCAGCTCCGAGACGCCCATCACTCGGGCGAGGTCGACGGCACCCCATACGAGTACGTGCGAGGAGCCGATCAGCACAGCGAGACCAATCAAGAGCTTCAGCGAGGCGACGACAAGCTCACGGCGCGAATACCGCGTCGGCTCGGCGGAGGCACCACCTTTACCGCCCTTCTCGCTGTTGCGCTGGTCGAACCAGCAGTATAGCGGCATCAGCACGGCGAAGAGTCCGAGAAGAGCAAGAGCGTCGACGCGCGAGCATACCCTGTCGGCAAGCAGGGCGAGCGACAGGAGCGCCAGCAGGGCCAGCACGGGCGCCGCATAGCGCGCGGTCTCAGGCTTGACCCGGAGCGGACGTATCAGCGACGCCACGCCGAGGATCGCCGCGATGTTGAACACGCAGCTACCGTACGCGTTGCCGAGCGAGAGGTTGGCGTGGTCGGATAGCCCCGACATCAAGCTTACGCAAAGCTCAGGAGCGCTCGTGCCGAAGCCGATGATAACCATGCCTATTATGAACGGGGAAATGCCCAGCACCCTCGCGACGATGGAGGCACCATCGACGAACGCATCACTCGACCACGCCAGCGCGACGAAGCCGCCGACGACGAACAGAATCGAAAGCCAAAGCGGAATATCGCTATACATTTCTGACTATTGCCTTTCTGGCAGATGCGAGGTCGGCGAACTCCCCGGCGGCGATCATCTGCACTATGAGGTTGCCGATTGCAGTACCCTCCGTAGGGCCAGCAAACACCTCGAGTCCCGTCGCCTTGGCCGTAAGCTCGTTGAGGTAGTCGTCCTTGCTGCCACCGCCGACGATGTTGAGCGACGTGTAGGTCTTGCCCGTAAGCTGCGAAAGCTGCGAAATAGCATCCGCATAACACTTGGCAAGCGACATGTAAACGCACTTAACGATTTCGCCGACATTCTCGGGCTTCTCTCCGTTCTCCTCGGCAGCGCGAATGACCTCGTCTATCATCGACTTGGGGTTCAGGAAGCGTTGGTCGTTGACGTCCACCGTAACCTCGAACTTAGCCTCGCGGGCGAGATCGGAAAGCTCGGCGAACGAATACTCCCTGCCGCGGACGACGCGTTTAGCGTCGCCACCCTTCCCTTCTACGTAGGAGACGCCATTCAGTTCGCGGCGAATGGACTGCACCATCCAAAGGCCCATTATGTTCTTGAGGTAGCGGTAGCGTCCCCAAGCGCCGCCTTCGTTCGTGAAGTTCGCTGCGCACGAGGCTTCGCTTGTTATCGCGCAATCGTTCTCGACGCCAAGAAGCGACCATGTTCCGCTCGAGAGATATACGGCTTTGTCGTCGCGCGCCGGTACAGCGAGATATGCCGAGCCTGTATCGTGCATCGCGGGCAGTACGACCTTCACGCCGCGGTACTCGCCGACAGTCGCGCCTGGCATCTCAAGCTTGCCGAAAATGCGCTTTGGCAAGCCGAGGCGTTCGATAAGATCGAAGTCCCAATCCTTGCAGACGGCGTCGAGCAGCGAGGTGGTGGAAGAATCGGTGTATTCGTGGACGATCCTGCCCGTAAGGCGGTAGTTGAGATACTCTGGGATCGTCAGGAAGTGCGCCGCCCGCTCGAGCTGCTCGGGGTGCTCCTTCTTGAGGGCCCAGAGCTGGTAGATGGTGTTGTAGCTGGCCTTCTGGATTCCGGTGCGGGAGTATAGCTCGGCGAACGGGATCACCTCGGACTCTATTTCCTTGTCCGCTCCGGTGGTACGCTCGTCGCGATAGGCGACGGCATCGCCAATCATTTTGCCATCCCCGTCGAGAAGCACAAAATCGACGCCCCAGGTGTCGATGCCGATCGACTCGACATCTGCCTTGGCCATAGTCGCGTCTATTCCGGCCTTTACGCTAGCTACGAGACTTTCGACATCCCAGCAGTCGTGTCCGTTTCGCCGAACCTGCGAGTTTACGAAGCGGTAGGTCTCCTCAAGCTCTATCTTGCCGGCGACTACGCGCCCCAAGATGTGGCGCCCTGAGCTGGCGCCAATGTCAACGGCCAGAAAGCACTTCATGGCGAATCACTCTTCGGCGGTGGACTGAATCGCCGCCATAAGCACGTGGGACTCGCCGGGGGCGAGAGGCGCGACGGCCTTTGGCCACGCGGTTACAGGCTCGACGCAAACGAACCTGCGCCAATCGTCGTCGGAGCAGTCGGAGAGCTTCGCTACAGGGCCTGGGTTCCAGACCACGGCGCTGCCGCCGCCTGTCGAAACCATCGCGACGGCACGGCGCAGACCGGGGTCGAGAAGCGCGAATTCGTGCTTGGGCTCGACCTTGAGGGTGAAAACATGGTCCGCCTCTGAACTCATGGCGAGGTCGCCCGAAAGCACATGGTCCGTCATGTCGCGGGCATCGACGTAGGAGCATCCGTCCAATCCGCGAACGGTCACCTGGTTGCGCTCGCGCACGAGGAAGTAAGGATGGAATCCGGCCGTGAACTCGAAGGGCTCCGCCCCCGTGTTCTTCGTCGTCAGTTTGAGGTTGAGCTTCATCGAGACGGACACCTTGTACTCCAGATCGAAGTCGTGAGGCCAAAGCGCCTTGGTGTCGGGTGACGACTTTAGGCCGAGGGTAATCTCGGTCATGTCCTCAGAATATACGGTGCCGCGAACCTCGAACGGCATAACGCGAGCGAAGCCGTGCGCAGACATGCCCTCGATGGCAAGCTTGCCGAACTGAGGCCAGCAGACGGGGATTCCGCCGTGCAAGGATTCGCCGCGGTTGTAGTCTCGCTTCTCAGGACGGAAGATGACGGGGCTGTGGCCGGTCGGCCTGTACGAAAGCACGTTCGCGCCGAGAAGCGCGATCTCAGCAGTGCCGAACTTGTTGGCGAGCACCACTTCGGGATAGCCAGCGAAGCCCGTGCGGAAAACGATCCTGCCAGGGGCACCGTAGCGCCGATTAAGTTCATCTATAGTCATGGCAACCTCACTTCTTGAGCATGAATTCACACATCACCGTAGTACCGGACGGTATCTTCGACTGTATGTCAAATACGTCCGCAACGCGCTTCGAGTTGGCCAGACCCATGCCCGCGCCAAAACCCATCGAGCGTATCCAGTCGTTCGCCGTGGAAGTTCCGTCCTGACAAGCCCATTCGACGTCCTTTATGCCGGGGCCGCGGTCCTTCGCGATGACGGTCGCCTTCTCGGTGTCGAGGATGAACGTTATCGAGCCGCCGAGCGAATGTATGCAGATGTTAATTTCGAGTTCGTAGGCGGCGACAGCGACGCGGCGGACGATCTTGTTGTCGATTCCGGCGTCCTTGAGCATCTTCTTGATCTCGTTCGCAGCTTTTCCGGCGTTCGAAAGGTCGTTTCGCACAACGATGAACTGGCGCATCGAGTAGTATGGCAGCGCGCCTTCACTCCTCGTGGGTTCGGTTGGAGCGGACGCCTTACCCTCGAGTTTCGTGATCTCGTTCGTTAGCTCGTGCATGAGCACACGCGTAACGTCGCGCTGCGACACGATACCGACCAGATCGCGCTCCTTGTTCAGCACCGGGAAACGGCCAAAGGTGTAGTTCTGGAAGAACTTTATGGCGAAGGCTAGCGGCATGTCGGCCTCGAGCACGACGAGGTTGGTCGCCATATGCTGCTGGCAGGTGTCATTTATCCAACCGCCCTCAAGCGCCTTGATTATGTCGTTGACGGAGATGATTCCGAATAGCCGCTTGCCCTCGACGACTGGCACGCCCGATATGTTATTGAGCTTCATCAGGTGCTGCGCCCGCGCCATGGTGTCGGTGCGCGATACGGCTATAATGTCATGGCCGCGCATCACGTCGCGAACCCTAAGCCTCTGGAGCAACTCCATTATGACCAGAGGGCTGTCCTCGTCTCCGGGCAGACCAGGGCCAGACACCCTGCGCACGGTGTCGTGGGCGGCAAGTATCTCGTCGTCGCTCTTCGACTCGCCGCCTGTAAGAATCTTAGGGCTGTAGCCTTCGGCCATCGCGAGCCGCCTTACTTCTTTTCGGCCTCGAGGAAATCGTGTATCCTCACGCAGCTCTCGTACTTCGAAAGCGGCGAGGAGACAAGCGGGATGCCGAGCGTGTCCGCAACCTGGCACATCGTCTGGGGAAGCGGCTTCGCGTTATGCACTACGACGCACATCGCGCCGACGATATTGGCCGTGCGAATCGCCTGGTCGGAGGCGAGGGAGGTGAGAAGCAGCATATCCTCGCCGTCGTTGAGCAGCACATCGCTCATGAGGTCGTTGGCAACGATCGACCCGACCGTGCGGTCGGAATCTCCACCCGCAACAAGGGTTCCGTCAAGTGTCTTTACAATATCCGCAATATTCATGGTGGAAAGATTATATCATATTTGGTAGAATAGCGGCGAATGAAATTCGATCTTCATATACATTCGTGCCTGAGCCCGTGCGCCAGTCTGGAAATGTCGCCAGGTGAAATCGTTGCGCGCGCGGTCGCCGCAGGCATGGGTGGCATAGCAATTACGGACCACAACTCCGCGATGAATGCGCCTGCGATGGCGGTCCGCGCCAGAAAGGCGGGGCTCGCGTGCCTGTTCGGCATGGAGGTTCAGACCGCCGAAGAAGCGCACACGCTGGCGATCTTCGACACCCCGGAGCAGGCGTTGGCGATGACGGAGTGGGTGTATGCCGCGATGCCGAAGCGCGTAAACGACCCGGATACGTTCGGCGACCAGCCGATACTTTCCGCAGAGGGAGATGAAGACGAAATTGCAGACCTTGAGTGGAGGATACTTGCGATGGGCTGCCGGCGCACTATTCCCGAGACCTCAGCAAAGGCGCACGAACTTGGTGGGCTCTACATAGCGGCGCATATCGACCGACCCAACTTCTCAGTAGTCTCCTCACTCGGCTCTATTCCATCCGCGCCGGACGGCACGCCGTATTTCGACGCGGTCGAGCTCTCTCGCACGGCGAACGCCGACGAATGGCTGCCCAGGGCGGAGGGATACGCCGTCACGCGAAGCTCGGACGCCCACAACCTGGACGATGTCGCCAGAGTGTGGACGGAAGCAGACATCGACCGCTTCACGGTGGCGGAGCTTAAGCGGGCGTTTGCCTTCAGGCTGACAAAACCCTCTCCACGGATCACAAGGTTCTAACCCAAGGATCAACCTAAAATGACAACAGCAGAGATAGCCGACAAGACTGGCGGCGCAATAGCCGTCGACAAACCGGGCGCGGTGGTGAACTATGCGTACGCGAGCGACCTTCTTTCGGACGTCATGGGGCATTGCGGCGACGAATCGGTGCTGATAACAATACAGAACCACCTTAACACGATCGCCGTCTGCACGCTTGCGGGGATAGAGGTTATCGTGATCTGCCACGGCAGACCTGTGCCCGACGACATGGCAGAAGCGGCCAGACGCGAAGAGGTGGCGATCGTCACGACGCCTATGTCGCAGTACGAGGCTTCGCTGGCGCTCAGCGAACTTCCGCCTTCGAAGAAGTGAGAAACCTTCCGAGCCGCTCCACAGCGAGGCGAATCTTCTCCATCGAGGTGGCGTAGCTCATTCGCACGAAGCCCGCTCCGCAGGAGCCGAAGGCGCTGCCCGGCACGCAGGCTACGCCATAATCCTTCAAAAGCCTGATGGCAAACGTCTCATCGTCCATGCCAGTCTGGCGGACATCGGGGAATATGTAGAATGCACCCTTGGGCAGCAAGGTCTTGAGGCCGAGGCCGTTCAATGCCTCGTAGAGATAGTCCCGACGGCGATTGTACTCGCGCTTCATCCGCGCGACATCCTTATCACCCAGATCCATTGCCTCAACACCTGCAGCCTGAGAGAGCGTCGGCGCGCTCATTATGCCGTACTGATGGATCTTCATCATGGCGTCTATGACGTCCTGCGGTCCGCAAGCATATCCCAGACGGTAGCCGGTCATCGCCCAGCTCTTCGAGAAGCCGTTCAGCAGGATAACACGATCCTTTGCTTCGGGGAAGCCGGCGAACGACGGAATCGGCGCTTCGTCGACCTCGTAGTTCAGCTCCGAGTAGACCTCATCCGCCAAGACAATCAGATCGTGCCTTTTGGCGAACTCAAGTATACTGGCCATATCGCCCGACGAAAGCGTCGCGCCTGTCGGATTGCACGGAAAGTTCAGCAGTATGGCGCGGGTCTTTGGCGTTACGCGGCGCTCAAGGGCCTCGACTGTTAGCCGGAATTCATCCTCGGCCCTGGTTTCGACGGCCACCGGCACCGCATGCGCAAGCCGGATGGTCGGGGCGTAGCTGACAAAGCACGGCTCGTGGTAGAGAACCTCGTCGCCAGGCGAGCATATCGCCCTTATGGCTAGGTCTATCGCCTCTGAAACGCCTACAGTGACAAGAACCTCGCTCGCCCAGTCAAACTGCGCGTTGAACCGGCGCTCGAGGTATCGGGCTATCGCCTGCCTGAGAGCAGGCGTTCCGAGGTTCGAAGTGTAGTGGGTGCCGCCGTTCTCGAGACAAGTGACGGCGGCGCGTGAAATGTGCCAGGGCGTATCGAAATCGGGCTCACCCACACCCAGGGACACGATATCCCTGGATTGGGCGACTATGTCGAAGAACTTGCGTATGCCGCTCTTCGGCAGGTCTGCAACATGCGGCGCGACTCTAGGACGCCCCGCCATTTCACCGCGTCATCAGTTCGTCAGCGAGAGCAGCGAGCTTCGCCTCGCTTTCGGCGTTCAGCGCGCTCTTTATGGTGACGACATTCTGGCAGAACGTGAGGTTCTTGCAGCCTTCGAGCATCTTGCGCATTATGCCAGCAGCCTTAGGCGCCCAAGAGCCGTTCTCGATGAAGCCGACGGTTCGGTTCTGGAAGTTGCGCTCCGTAAGGTGGTCGATGAAGTGGCGCATCCACGGGAAGATGTCCATGCTGTAGGTCGTCGTCGCAAGCACAATCTTTCCGTAGCGGAAGGCATCTTCGACGGCCTCGGGCTGGTCGTCGCGGGCGAGATCGGCGACTGACACCTTAGGGCAGCCGCGCTCGAGGAGGAGCTCCTTGAGCTTGAGCGCCGCAGCTCTCGTATGGCCGTAGACGGTCGTATAGGCAATCAAGATGCCAGGCGACTCGACCGAGTAGCTCGACCAGGTGTTGTACTGCATTACGGCATGGACTATCTCCTCCGTCTTGGAGAGGATGGGACCATGCAGCGGGCAGATCGTCCTGATCTCAAGACCCGCAGCCTTCTTGAGAAGAGCCTGCACCTGCATGCCGTACTTGCCGACGATTCCGATGTAGTAGCGGCGGGCTTCGCAGTCCCAACCCTCAGGATCTTCGACGTCATTCGCGCCGAACTTGCCGAAGGCGTCGGCGGAGAAGAGTATCTTGTCGGTGGGATCGTACGTGACGATCACTTCAGGCCAATGCACCATGGGGGCCGCGACAAAAGTGAAATTATGGCGACCGGTCTTGAGCGTATCGCCCTCACAGACGATGCGGCGGCGGTCGGCGTAGTCGGTGCCGAAGAAGTTCTTCATCATCGTGAACGCCTGAACGCTGGCGACGATCGTAGCTTCGGGATAGCGCTCCGCAAACGCAGCGATGTTGGCCGAATGGTCCGGCTCCATATGCTGCACAACGAGATAGTCGATCTTTCCGTCGCCGATCTCCGCTTTGATGTTGGCGAACCACTCGTCTCCAAAATGCTGGTCTACGGTATCGAAGACCAATGTCTTCTCATCCTTGACAATGTAGGAATTGTAGGCCATGCCGTTAGGCACGACATACTGGCCCTCGAACAAATCGACCTGGTGATCGTTCACCCCGACGTATGCGATATCTTCTGTGATTTTCATAGTGTCGTATATTATACCAAAAAAACCGCCTCGATGGGCGGCTTCTGTTGATTGGTGCTCGGGGCGGGACTCGAACCCGCAAGGATCTCTCCACATGCACCTCAAGCATGCGTGTCTGCCAATTTCACCACCCGAGCAGGTGTTGAAAACGATATATAGTATATCATATTCAGGTGGGTGTGCGCAAGGGGGTATCTGAAAAATTTCAGGCCAGCTCGGAAAGGCGCTTCGCGGAAGCCTTGGCGACATCCGCAAAAAGGTTGCCGCCGTGGGAGTCCATCGCAACAACGCCAAGGAAGCCCTCGACATCGAAGTGCCATACGGCCTCGGCGGCGCCAAACTCCTCAAGCATTGAGACGCCCGCCACAGACTTTACCGACGCCGCGCTCAATGCGGCCGCACCGCCAACCGCTTGGATGTAGACGCACCCGAACCGGCGCATCGCCTCAAGCGTCGCGTCATTCATGCCGCCCTTGCCTATTATAAGGCGGACGCCGGATTTGGCGATGAAATCAGGCTCGTATGGATTCTCGCGGACGCTCGTCGTAGGTCCTGCCGCAACGACCTTGTAGCCGCCCTTCTCCCCGACGACCACCGGGCCACAATGGTAAAGGGCGCCGTCCTTGAAGTCGACCGGCAGTCTGCCGCCGTCAGCAAAGTGCTTGTGCAGCTTGTCGCGTCCGGTGTAGATGCGCCCTGAAATGGAAACGGCATCACCAGCCTTCAGACCGCGAACGGCAGCTTCGGAGAATGGATACTTCAGCTCTATCATGCGGACAACTCTATTGTGCGGCGGCGAAGCGCCCAGCACATGTATGCAATCGTTACGAAGAAGGACGCAGGAACCCTTGGGCGGGCGGCGATCTTGAGGCTGAGCAGCGTAGTCTTGCCGCCTAGTCCCATCGGGCCTATCCCGAGCGAATTGGCCTCGGCAAGAATCTTGCTCTCTAAGGCGCTAAGGCTCTTGTCTTCGGCCTTGTCGTCTAGCGACCGCAACAGCTGCTCCTTGGCGACCTCGTAGCCTGCCGCACGATCACCGCCTATGCATACGCCAAGTATGCCTGGCGCACAACCATAACCCTGCGCCTTTACGACGGCGTCTAGAATGCACTTGCGCACGCCAGCCAGATCGCGGCCGGCTCCGAGCTCGGAATCAGGGAGAGAGTACTGCCTCGACATGTTCTCGCTGCCGCCGCCCTTCATGATAAGAGTCACGCTTCCGGAACGCTCGCCCTTCCCACATTCGACGTAGTGGATGACAGGAGCGCCGTCGGCGCAATTGTTATCGTAGGACCTGCCGCTCACGGAATCGATGGTATTCTTCCTTAGCCAGCCCTTCTCCGTCGCAAGGGCCACAGCGGACTTGATCTTCTCCGGCGTGACCTTTCTGCGGAGCGAGGAGTCGACAAAGAACGTCAGCGTTCCGGTATCCTGACAAAGCGGGGTAGCGTTTTCGCGGGCAAGCTTCACATTGTCCAGAATCGTCTTCAGCACCATGGCCGAAGACGACCCTTTCGCCTCGCGGCGAAGAGCACGTCTAAGAGCCAATTCGACGTCCGCAGGCAGCGAAGAGCTCGTCTCGCGTATCAGCTCCGCCAATCTGTCGACAATACCCATCCGTCAGTTGGCCGGCTTGTAGGAATCCTTGAGCGTCACCGTGCGATTGAACACCAGCGGCCTGTCGCAGACAAAGTAGCCGGTGCGCTCGAACTGGAAGCGCTCGCCTTCCTTTGCTTCGGCCAGGGCAGGCTCGACGTAGCCGGCGACGACCTTCAGCGAATCGGGATTCATGTACTTAAGGAAGTTGGCGGGGCCGTCCTTCAGCGGATCCTTCTCCGTGAACAGCCTGTCGTAGAGGCGAACCTCAGCCTTGACGCCAGTCGCACAGTCAACCCAATGGATCGTGCCCTTCACCTTGCGGCCGTCGGCCGCGTTTCCGCCCCAAGACTCGACATCCCATGTGCCGTGTATCTCCACGACGGCGCCAGACTCGTCCTTGACGCAACCGGTGCACTTTAAGATGCAAGCACCGCGAAGACGCACTTCCTGCCCAGGAGCCATACGGAAGAACTTCTTCTCGGGAACCTCCATGAAGTCGGCGCGGTCGATCCACACTTCGCGGCCAAAAGGAATCTTGCGAGTTCCAGCAGCCTCGTCCAGCGGATTGTTGGGCAGCTCCACTTCGCGCGCGCCACCCTCCCAGTTGTCGATCACGACCTTCACGGGATCGAGTACAGCCATGCGGCGGGTCGCCGTCTTGTTGAGCTCTTCGCGAACGCACCACTCCAGCAGAGCAGGATCGCTCTCGCTCTCGACCTTCGACACGCCAACGCGGTCGCAGAACTCGCGAATAGCTCCAGGCGTGTAGCCGCGGCGTCTCATTCCGCAGACAGTCGGCATTCTCGGATCATCCCAGCCGTCGACATGCCCCTCTGTCACAAGCTGAAGGAGCAGGCGCTTGGACATTACGGTGTAGGTTATGTTGAGCCTTGCGAACTCGCGCTGCTGGGTGCGTATCTTGACTCCGTTCCTTACAGGCAGAAGCCCCATCTCGTCCAGACGGTCCACGACCCAATCATAAAGCGGACGGTGCACCTCGAACTCCAGCGTACACATGGAGTGTGTGACGCCCTCAAGCGCATCCTCTATCGGGTGGGCAAAGTCGTACATCGGATAGACGCACCACTTGTCGCCAAGATGGTAGTGGGATACGTGGCGGATGCGGTAGATCACCGGATCGCGGAAATGTATGTTCGGCGAAGCCATGTCTATCTTCGCCCGGAGGCACCACTCGCCATCGGCATATTTGCCGTCGCGCATCTCATGGAAGATCTGCAGGTTACGCTCCGGCGAAGTGTCGCGAGATGGCGAGGGACGCCCCGGCTTCTCGGGAACGCCGCGATACTCCTTCCACTCGTCCTGCGTAAGGTTGCAGCAATACGCCTGGCCGCGGCGAATCAACTCCTCGGCAATCTCATACATCTTGTCGAACATGTTCGACGCGTTGTAGAAGCCTGGCTCCTTGCCGTCGCCTTCGCCGCTCCACTGGAAGCCCAGCCAGTTGATGTCCTTCTTTATGTTCTCGGCGTACTCGTCACTCTCCTTTGTGGGGTTGGTGTCGTCAAGCCTGAGGTGGCATTCGCCTCCAAAAAGCTTCGCCATGCCGAAGTCGACGCAAACGGCCTTCGCATGGCCGATGTGTATGTAGCCGTTCGGTTCCGGCGGAAAGCGCGTGACCACCTTGCCGCCCGTCTTGCCATCGGCGACATCCTTCTCGATCCACTGCCGCAGGAAATGCCTTGATGTATCAGATTCGTTCATAGCCTCACCAAACGTAGATTTCCGCCATGGAGCCAAAGTCGTTGTTGTAGTGCGTGCTCAGGGCCGTGAAGCGCCAGTAGCGCATGCGAACCGGCTCGCCAAGGTCCGCCACCTGCCATTCGCCGTTGTTCTCGAGCGCCCCGCCGGCAACAGCAGTCCAGTTTACGCCATCGAGGGACACCTCAAAGGTGAAGTCCTTGACGCGTCCGTTGCGACCGATCTGGCGGCCGAGGAATCCGACATGCTGTATTTCGCGCTCCTCCCCAAGGTCGATTGCGACCACATGAGGGAAGCTGCCGACGGTGACACCATACTGAGAATGCCATATCGTGCTGGGGTCGCCATCCACGATGTGCGCCGGATCGCCCTCTCCCGGCTCGGAGCTGGAGCAGGCCAGCACCTTTATACGGGACGCCTTCGACCGCTTTTCAGTCGCCGGCAGCTCGACCTTCGGCACCACTACGCCCCTGAGCATCTTATCGGGCGAGATCACGAACGCCAGCGAATAGTCGTCGGTCGTGTCGATTATGTCGCGTGTCATGGGCGCCGGACCGCAGCTGGCGCCGCCCAAGCCTCTTGTCGCCGCATATATGCCAAACTCCGTCTTGTGCGACGCGGGCAGTTCCGGCGGATGGTTGTATTCGATCAGCTCGATGGGCGAATACGGGTTCACGCCGAACGCAAACGGCTCGCCGGCCGTCGCGAACGAAAGCACGTGGGTGCCATCATCGAAAGCGACGGCGCGCACATTCTCGCGGTTTCCGCAATCCTCGTTGCGCGCATAGGGGAAGTAGAATTCGCGGGCAAGCGAACGGTAGCGGCCGAGGAACGCGCCGGACATCCTGTCGCGGTAGTTCTCAAAGGGGCCAGCCCCGTAATACTCGACCAGCGGATTCTCCGCATCGAACACAAAACGGTAGCCGACGCGAGCCAGCTCGAACTTTACGCCGTCGGGCCTGACTTCGCTCTGGCAGACGAGCTTTCCGTCGCCGCGAACCGTCCATCTGGTCACGACATCAAAGGCGATGTCGACGGTCATCTCGCCGTTGTCCTCAAGCGTAGTCGGCGTCATGCCAAAGTTTTTCAGCACCACGTTGCGTTTGCCGCGCCAACGGGAGATCGTCGTAAACGCAACACAGCCCTCACCCTCCTCTACTTCGGAGAACGAGGCCTCTACCGGCGCCATGTCATGGAAACCGCACTTGGTCCAAGCTCCGGCCAGATCGGCTTCGTTCGAGCTTGGCGCACGGAAGACATCCAGCGTCATAGGCTCCTTCAGCCATTCCTTGGGCCGTCCGATCGCGCCATCCGTCACTATAGAGACGAGCGAACCCGTCTTGCGGCAGAAGACATACTTTACGCCATTCGCCGCAAACGCAAGGCTCTCCTCCGTCGACTCGACGGACGGAACCGACTTGCTCGGCTCAAGCATATTCTGGTCGAGCGCAGGGAAATCGATCTGGTCTTCGGCCACGCCCACGCCGTTCTTGAAGAACTTGACCCTGAGGGAGAGTTCGCCGCCACGCTCGCGAACATCCTTGACGACCTGAGGCACATCGACCTCCTTGGTCTGCTGCGGCCCGAGCAAGCCCTTCCTGAACACATCCAGCGGGAAGGTTCCATCCGCAAAATGGACGCCGTTGCGATATGCCGTCCAGCGACATTCCACGCCAGTCGAGTCGATGAAGTAGTTCTTGTTCTTCAGCACGATCTTCGAAAGGTCGTCGGTCGCTGTCGCCGTCCAGTTCTGGTAGACGTGGCGAATCTCATACCAGCCCGGCTCCCTTGTGCGGTCGGACAGCACGCAGCCGTTCATGACGAACTGTCCGTCGTTCGGCTGGTCGCCGAAATCGCCGCCGTAGGCGACAATCATCTTTCCGTCGTCGTTCACCTTGTAGAGACCCTGATCGACCCAATCCCAGATCGTTGCGCCCAGAATCACGTCGGAAGACTCGATAGCGTCCTGATAGTCCTTCAGGTTGCCCATCGCATTCACCATGTTGTGGGCATATTCGGAGATGTAGAAAGGCTTGGCGGACGTCGCCTCCATAGCCTTGCGCCAGGTCCAATCCACGCTCGGATACTGGCAGCCGTCCATGTCGGCGACGGTCCAGTCGCGCTCGTAGTGTATCGGGCGGCTCGGATCGCGGCCCTTGATCGCCTCAGAGGCGGCGGCGAAGTTCTCGCCGGGGCCAGCCTCGTTGCCGAGACTCCAAATCACGACCGAGGGATGGTTCTTGTTGCGCTCGACCATAGACATGTTGCGGTCGACCGTCGCCTTCTCCCAAAGCGGCTGGTGCGAAAGCGACTGCTCGCCGTAGCCATAGCCGTGCGACTCGACATTGGCCTCATCGACGAGATAAATGCCGTTTATGTCGCAAAGATAGTACCAGTAGTCGTCCTGCGGATAGTGGGCGTTGCGCACGCAGTTGCAGTTCGCCGCCTTAAGTTCGCGGATGTCGAGCTCATGCGTCTCGCGCGGCACGAAGTGTCCGTACATCGGATGGGTCTCGTGGCGGTTCGCGCCCTTCAGCTTGATCTTCTGTCCGTTAAGATAGTAGCGGCCGCCCTTGATTTCGCTCACCCTGAAGCCGAACACCGTAGAAACGAACTCGCGGCCGTTGCCCAGCACAACCTTGTAGCAGTTGGGCTCTTCCGCGCTCCAAAGCTTCGGCTTCTCGACGATGAACATCCTGCCGTCGGTCTGCTTGACGAGCTTGTTGTCGAACGTATAGAGCGAAACGGTCGCATCGTCGTCGCACTCGACCCTGACCGCCCAATCGCCGTCGAACTCGCCTTCCCTGACAGGAGACGCCTTGACGAAGAAATCGGTGATCCTCTCCGCCGGACGGCGCAGCAGCCAGACGCTGCGGAAGATTCCGGAGAGGCGGAACATGTCCTGATCCTCCAGATAGCTGCCGTCGGAATAGCGGTAGACCTCAAGGCAGACCGTGTTCTTGCCGGTCCTCACATAGGGCGTTACGTCGAACTCGGCCGGAGAGCGGCTGTCCTTCGAGAAGCCGACGCAAAGGCCGTTGACCCAAAGGTAGAAGAAGCTGTCGACACCATCGAACTTGAGGAAGGTGCGATCCTTCTTCCAGCCGCTGGGCAGGGTGAACTCGCGTATGTAGCTGCCGACCGGGTTGCGCTCGGCGTAGGCCGTGTAGTTGGTCGGCGGATCGAGCATCACGCGCGAACCGCCCGGAACGTCAATCGCAAATGGATAGCGCTGGTTGGTATATATCGCCGTACCCCAGCCTCCGCCGAGGCTCGCGCCCATCGCCTGCCAAGAGCAGGGAACCTTTATGGTCGACCAGGCGGAATAGTCGAAGCCGGGGCGCCAGAAATCCTTCGGCCGGTTGTCGGGATCTTTCGCCCAGTAG
>JAFPUH010000014.1 GCA_017395505.1 Kiritimatiellia bacterium | reverse complement strand
GCGCGCTCTATGGCGATGGTGGATTGTGGGTGCGCCCCGCGAAGATGTTCTTCGAGGCCATTGAGCGCGACGGCAGGACGATGAAGCGATTTGAACTTGTGGAGGATTAACAGTGATGTTTAGACCGATGCGCAGAATCAAACAGCAGCTCTCCGAAGACGAAGCCCTGAAAGTCCTGAAGAACGCCAAGCGTGGAGTCCTCTCGGTGATCGGCGACGACGGCTGGCCGTACGGAATCCACCTCAATCCCTACTGGGAGGATGGCAGGCTGTACTTCCATGGCGCAAAGGCTGGGCACAAGATCGACGAGAAGTACATTGAAGGCGAAATCAAAAACTTCGGGGCCTACGTCCAGGTGTTTGCGCTTGTACCCGAGCACATCACCGGCAAACGCGTCCACGAAGCATAGTGGGTAAAGGCCAGGCCATGGCTTTCAAGGACAAGGCAGCACGGATAAAATTCTGCTTACATCGGCCGGCGGGAATGTGGTAAAATATCACCCAGACACGGCTTCGGCGGGCCGTGAACCGCCCCATTCGCCGGACTTGTCCGGCACGAAAGTACATTAATGAAAGAGTTAGTCGCCGCGGCGTGCGCTTGCATTGCCGCGATTGGTTTCGCGCAGGGACGCCCTGCTCCGGTTGTCGGCGTTGAAAAGCCGGTAGAGGTCAAGGAAGGCGAGCCGAAGAGCTACGTCGGCGTGCTGAAGGCGTCCGAGCGGGTCTCGGTGACGGCCCAGGTCGCCGGCAAGATATGGAAGCAGAACTTCCGAGAGGGCGGACGCGTCGAAAAAGGCCAGACACTCTTCGAGATTGAAGACACCGTCTACAAGGCCAACCTCGCGACCGCTAAGGCCAACTTGAAGCGTCTTGAAGCGCAGCTCGCCCTTGCCGAGAAGGAGGTCGTGCGGTATAAAAAGGCGCTTGAGAAGAAGGGCGTTCCCGAAAACGACTACGACCGCGCCGTCAACTCCCGCGACGTGACGCTCGCCGACATCGAGACGGCGAAGGCGCGAATCGCCCTCGCTGAGAACGACATGGTGTATACGAAAGTCCTGTCGCCGATCTCAGGTACCGTCGGCGAGACGAAGATCCGCGTCGGCAACAACGTGAGCCCCCAGACGGGCGAGCTCGTGTCGATCGTGCAGTCCGATCCGATCGACATCCAGTTCGCGCTTTCCGAAAGCGACTTCTACCGCTCGTTCGACGGACGGACGCTGAAGGGAAACGTACGACTCGAAGTGCGGCGTGCGGACGGCGAGGCGGTCGACCGGAAAATCTCCGTTGACTTCGTCGATAACCAGGTTGACCGTGCGACGGACACGATCATGGTGCAGCTCGTGGCGGGCAACGCGGACGGCATGCTTGTTCCCGGCGGGTACGCCAAAGTCCTCCTCACCGAGAAGTTCGAGCCCGCGAAAATCGCGGTCAAGGTGAGTGCCGTCATGTTCGAGGGCGAGAAGAGGTTCGTCTATGTCGTGGGCGAAGGCGACGTTGCGGAACGCCGCGAGATCAAGACGGGGGCGCAGATAGGAGACCTCCAGCTCGTCGAATCGGGGCTATCGTCGGACGAGCGCGTCGTCGTCACGGGAATCCACAAGGTCGTCGACGGACAGAGCGTCGTCGCAAAGTAGGGGGCGGCCATGTTCTCCTCCATATTCATCAAGCGGCCGATCCTCGCGACCGTCATCTCGCTCGTCCTCGTGCTGGCGGGCGCAATCAGCGCGAAGTTCCTGCCCGTCGCGGAGTATCCGCTCGTCTCCCCTCCGACCGTCCTCGTGATCGCGAACTACCCCGGCGCGTCCTCGCAGACCATCGCCGAGACCGTCGCCGCGCCGATCGAGGCGCAGGTCAACTCGGTCGAGAACCTCATCTACTACAGCTCGACGTGTGGAAACGACGGGACGTACGAGCTCAATGTCACGTTCGAGCCGGGGTCCGACGAGGACATGACGCTCGTCAACGTCAACAACGCGATCAAGCTTGCCGAGCATTCGCTTCCGAGCGAGGTGGTCCAGAACGGACTCATCGTCGTCAAGCGCTCGCCCGACATCCTCTCAGTGATCTCCGTGAGGTCCTCGCGCCATTCGCTGCTCGACATCTCCAACTGGACCGACATCCATATACTCGACGCCATCCAGCGCATAGAGGGCGTGGGGCAGGCCGTCATCTTCGGCGAGATGAAGTACTCGATGCGCGTGTGGCTCGACCCCGAGAAGATGTGCTCCATGGGCGTCTCGCCAGGCGAGGTGCGGTCCGCCATCGCATCCCAGAACGTCCAGGCTGCGACCGGAGCGATCGGCACTGAGTATTCCGGCAACCTCATGCAGTTCAAGGTGGACGCGAAGGGACGCCTCACGGAGCCGGCCGAATACGAGAAGATCGTCGTGCGCGCATCGGCGGACGGACTCCGCCAGGTGCGGCTCGGCGACATTGCGCGCGTCGAGCTCGGCTCCGAGACTTACGAGGGCGTCGGACGCTACCAGGGCGAGCCGTCCATCGCGCTCGCGATCTTCAAGCTCAACCACGGCAACGCGCTTGAGATACAGAAGAACATCAAGGCGACGATGGAGGAGATCGAGAAGACGATGCCGGACGGAATGCACTGGGAGTTCGCCTACGACACGACGCGCTTCGTGAACGCGTCGATGAAGGAGATCGTCGAGACGCTCCTTCTTACGTTCGTCCTCGTCGTCGTAATCACGTGGCTCTTTCTCCAAAGCTGGCGCGCGACGATCATCCCCGCCGTCGCGATCCCCGTCTCGCTCGTCGGCACGTTCCTCTTCATGCATGTGATCGGCATGTCGATCAACACGCTCACGATGTTCGCGCTCATTCTCGTGATCGGTTCCGTCGTGGACGACGCGATCTGCGTCACCGAGTCGTGCGTGCGCATGATCGTCGAGGAGCGCAAGAAGCCGCTCCAGGCGGCCTTCGACACGATGAAGCAGATAACGGGGGCGCTCATCGCGACGACGCTCGTCGTGCTCGCGGTGTACGCGCCGATCGCGTTCGCCGGCGGCATGGTCGGCACGATCTACCTGCAGTTCTCCGTCACGATGTGCGTGGCGCTCTGCCTTTCGACAGTGTGCGCGCTCACGCTTTCGCCGGCCGTCGCGGCGATCGTCCTCAAGGAGCCGACTGGATTCATGAAGGTACTGTCCGCCCCGTTCGCCGCGTTCGACTGGGGCATCCGCTGGCTTCGACGCGTCTACGAGCGCGTCTCGGGATTCCTCATCCGTTGGATGTGGTTGACGCTCATCGCCTTCGCCGCGATCCTGGCGTTCGACGTGTGGGTGTTCACGCGCGTTCCAGGCGGATTCCTCCCCGAGGAGGACAAGGGCACGGTGATCGCTGAGGTGGCGCTCCCGCCGGGCGCGTCGCTCGCCCGCACCGAGAAGGTGCTCGCCGAAGTCGGCGCGGCGCTCGGAAAGATCCCCGGCGTCGCGACGATCCTCGAAGTGCCGCACCACTCGCTGACGTCCGGCACGGGCGAGAACGTCGGAATGGTCATCATGGAGCTCGAGGACTGGTCGAAGCGCCGTGGCCCGGGGCTTGACATCAAGTCGATCCAGGGGAAGGCCATGGCCGTCGGTTCGCAGTTCCCGGACGCGCAGGTGCTCGCTCTCGTTCCGCCGCCGATCCAGGGGCTTGGCGACTCCGGCGGCGTGACGTTCGCGCTCCAAGCCGTCGCCGGACAGAGTTTCCGCGAGCTTTCGGAGGCGGCGAACAGTCTCGCCGGACGAATCATGCAGAGCGGGAAGGCGATGTACGCGTTCACTTCCTTCGACTGTTCCACGCCGATGGTGGAGTTCAAGCTCGACCGTGCGAAGGCGGAGGCGATGGGCGTGCCGGTCTCGGACGTCTTCAACACGCTCCAGGCGCAGCTCGGCTCGTTCTACGTCAACGACTTCAACAAGCTCGGGAAGACATACCAGGTCAAGATACAGGCCGAGAAGTCGGGTCGCGCCACGATGGCGTCTCTCGACCGCATCTACGTGACCGGCAGGAACGGCGCGCAGATCCCCATCAGCGCGCTCGGCACCTTCGAGTGGACGCTCGGCTCGCGTCAGGCGGAGAGGTTCAACATGTTCTCGTCCGCCGCGTTCACCTGCCAGGCGCTTCCGGGGGTCAGCTCCGGCGAGATGATGCGCCTCTGCGAGGAACTGAAGGAAGACGAACTCGGTAAGGGCTACGCGCTCGCGTGGAAGGACATGTCCTACCAGGAAAAACGCAACGAAGGCGCAATCGTGTGGCTGCTGGGACTCTCCCTCCTGATGGCCTACCTCTTCCTCGCCGCACAGTACGAGTCGTGGACCGTTCCCGTCTCGGTGATCCTCTCGATCGCGACGGCGGTGGGCGGCGGACTTGCCGCGCTGAAGCTTTCGGGGCACGCGATGGACATATACTGCCAGCTCGGGCTTCTCATGCTCGTCGGCCTCACTGCGAAGACGGCCATTCTGATGGTCGAGTTCGCCAAGCAGCGCCGCGACGAGGGCGTCGGGATTTACCGCGCGTCGGTGACGGGGCTTCGCATGCGCTTTCGTGCTGTGCTGATGACCGCGCTCTCGTTCGTGATCGGCGTGATGCCGCTCCTCTACGCGACGGGTGCGGGTGCGGGCGCGCGCGTCTCGGTCGGAACGGTGACGTTCTGGGGAATGCTTGTCGCGACGGTGGCAGGCATGCTACTCGTCCCGCCGCTTTACGTCTGCTTCCAGCACATCAGCGAGTTTTTCATGGGGCCACCCCGTCCGCCTGCGGAAAATTAGCGCATGCGCGGCTTTCATTGTGTATAAAACTTGACCAGAAGGAAATGCAGACATGAAGAAAATCGTCATCATCACCGGCAGTCCGCGCAAAGGCGCGACAGAGGGAATGGCCGACGCCTTCCAGGCGGCGGCCGAATCCAGTGGAATCGAGATCGTCCGATTCAACGCAGCGAAGTTGAAGGTCGGCGGGTGCAGGAACTGTAACGCCTGCGGAAAGGTCGCGGGGCGCACATGCGTCTTCGACGACGACTTCACGCAGGTCGCGAAGGCCGTGCTGGAGGCGGACGGCATCGCGCTGGCGACGCCGCTCTACTGGTATTCCTGGCCGTGGCAGATCAAGGCGACGCTCGACCGGTTCTATTCGTTTCTCGTTGGCGGCTTCAACATGAAGGGAAAGAAGGCGGCACTCATCGCGAGCTGCGGCGAGCCGGAAGCGTCGGCGATGGACGGACTAGTGTTCTCGTTCAAGAAGACATGCGCGATTCTCGGGATGGAGGATGTCGGCCATGTCCTGGTTCCAGGGCTTCACGCACCCGACGAATACAAGGCAACCGATGGCTGTATACGTGCCGCCGCCCTTGTGGAGAAGTTCTAAACAGGGGCAGCACGGCAATAAAGAAAGTCAAAATCACAATCCTCAAGACAACGCTCGACAAGGAACTTGCGGCGGAATACGGCATAGACGGGCTGACAGCGTGCCCGATGATGAAGGCGGGAGACGTGTTCTACGCCGACTACGCGAAGCCGTAGGGATTCTGCGACGAGGCGTGGAAGGCAATCTACCAGTATGTGTTTGCGCTGGCGCACGGCGCGGACAAGTCGCTCTTCTGCTATGGCGACTGGATCAAGAAGCCCGGTGTCGCCATCGTGGGCTGCGACGACGGACTCCGCCCCGTCATCATGAAGCCCGAAGCGGCTGACGAGGGCACCGAAAATCGGCTACGAGCCGGCACCATTGCGCGGCGGCGCGCGGGGTCTGACCGTCAGACGGCGCGGCGGATGGTGAAGTGATTTTTCCGCGATGTGATCAGACCGAGCTTGGACAACCGGCTGATTTCCGCCGAAAGCGCACTGCGCTCGACGCAGAGGTAGTCCGCGAGCTGCTGGCGGTCGAATGGAACGTCGAATTCGGCTGTGCCTTTCTGCTTTGCCACGGCGCGCAGATAGGACATCAGCCGATCCTGCGTGGAACGGTGCGACAGTATCTCGATCTTCCGGTTCAGCTCAAGCGTCTTTACGGCGAGCGTGTGCATGATGTTCCTGACGAGGCGGGAGTGGAACGCGCAGGCGTTCTCGCACGGCGTGACGATGCGGGCGGCCTTGAGCAGCAGGACTACGCTGTCTTCGTTTGCCTCCACGTCAACGCTGATCGCGTCCGCGCCCGACAACGCCTGCGCGGCTGCGACGACTTCCGGCGCTCTTATCAACTTGATCAGCGTTCGCTTGCCGTCTGTATCGTATGTCGAGACAGCAAGCGAGCCGGAAAGGACATGGAAGATATTATATCATGATTTCGTGAAATGTTGGAGCGTCAACATATTTCAAAACGCGGTTTTGATATAATACGCGCCGTCAACAGGAAACGGAGGCAAGAGACATGAAAAGAAAGATAGTCGAGATAGACGAGGCGAAATGCACGGGCTGCGGACTTTGCGTGAACGCCTGTCATGAGGGGGCGATTGCGATGGTGGACGGCAAGGCGAAGCTCGTCAAGGACGACTACTGCGACGGCATGGGCGACTGCCTGCCGGAGTGTCCTGCCGGTGCGATCAAGATTGTCGAGCGCGAAGCCGCCGCATACGACGAAAAGGCTGTGCAGGAACGAAAGATGGCGAAGATGAAGGCAGGCGGAATGTCTCTGCATCCAGAGGGGCACACGCCGCCACCCGGCGGCTGTCCCGGTAAGGCCATGCGCACGTTCAATCGGACGGGAGGGCCGGGCGCTGTCCCGGCCGCGGCCGACACGGAGGTCGGCCCTCCCGATTTCCGGTTCCCTATTCCACAGTCGCAACTCGCCCAATGGCCTTGCCAGATTCGGCTTGTGCCGGTCAGGGCGCCTTATTTCCAAGGCGCGAAGCTGCTCATCGCGGCGGACTGCACAGCCTACGCCTACGCTGCGTTCCATCAGGAATTCATGCGCGGCAAGGTGACGATTGTCGGATGTCCCAAGCTTGATCCCGTGGACTACTCGGAGAAGCTGACGGAGATCTTGCGCGAGAACGACATCAAGTCCGTCACCATCGTGCGCATGGAGGTTCCATGCTGCGGCGGACTCGAAATGGCCGCGAAAAAGGCATTGCAGGCGAGCGGCAAGTTCATCCCCTGGCAGGTCGTCACCCTCTCGCTCGACGGGCGGATGATCGATTCGTGAAGGAGACGTGATGAACGAACGCAAAGGAGAGGTTTTCTCGATAGCGGCGGAGAATGCGCCTGTCGTCGGTTGCACGGTCTCGAAGGCCGTTGCCGAAGTCGCAGGGCGGCGGATTTCCCATTTCGCTCTCGCAGCCGGGACGGACATCAGCCCCGAAACATACGACTACAATAAACTGTGGATCGTCATGGACGGCGAGGGCGAGGTTATAGGAGAAAAGAACACAAAGATCGCAAAAGGCGAGTCTTTCGTCACGCCAGTCGGACATCCGGTAGGCGTTAAAACCGAAGCAGGCATCATCTATACTGAAATCGAAACGGGAAAGGAACATAAAATGAAACTGAATCCAGGAGAGGCATTCGCACTCAAGGACGTTCTTCCCTACGCGGAGGGGCGCATTGTCAACAAGGACATCATCAACGAGCCGAAATTGAAGTTCGTATTGATGAGTTTCGCCGCCGGCACGGGATTGAGCGAACACGCCGCACCGGGCGAGGCGCTGATCTTCGCGCTCGACGGCGAAGGCGTGATCGGCTACGAGGGCAAGGAACACGTCATCAAGGCGGGGGAGAACTTTGCGTTCGCCAAGAACGGCGCACATTGGGTCCGCGCCGAAAGGCCGTTCAAGATGGCTTTGCTGCTGACATTGGATTGACATAAGATAAGGAGAATCAAGATGAGAGCGTATGTTGACCATGAACTGTGCATAGGCTGCGGCCTTTGCACCAGCATCGCGCCTGACGTGTTCGCAATGAACGCGGACGGCAAGGCGGAAGCCGTCTCGGACACGACCGATGCAAACGGCGAGTCGGTAAAGCAGGCTATCGAGGGATGCCCCGTGGCCGCAATAAGGGAGGCGGAATAATGCGCAAGCTCGTGAAGAATAATGTCAGCTGGATAGGCTATCTCGACTGGGAACTTGAGACGTTCCATGGTGACGACTACTCCATAAAGAATGGTTCAAGCCAGAACGCCTACCTAATCGAGGAGGAGAAAACAGTCCTCATCGACACCGTGTGGACACCGCACCGCTTCGATTTTGTCGAGAACCTGAAGAAGGAGATCGACCTCAAGAAGATCGACTTCATTGTCGCCAACCACGGCGAGTGCGACCATTCTGGGTCGCTTGAGACGATTCTCGCGGAGATCCCCGACACGCCAGTCTATTGCACAGCGAACTGCGTCAAGTCTCTTGAAGGACAGTATGGCAAGCGCGGCTGGAACTTCAAGGTGGTGAAGACGGGCGATTCCGTAGACATCGGAAACGGCAAGAAGCTCGTTTTTGTCGAGATGCGCATGCTCCATTGGCCGGACTCGATGTCAACTTACATGACTGGGGACAACATCCTCTTCTCGAACGATGCGTTCGGACAGCACTACGCCGTGGAGGAGCTTTTCAACGATAAGGCGGAGCAGAGCGTCCTCAAGCATGAGGCGATGAAGTATTTTGCGAACATACTCAATCCGTTTGCCCCGATTCTCACGAAGAAACTGGAGGAGGTTGTCGGCTTCAATCTTCCTTTCGACATAATCGCCCCGTCGCACGGTGCCATCTGGCGCGACGATCCATTGCAGATAGTGAATCTCTACGCAGAGTGGGCGAAGGCGTATCAAGAAGATCAGGTGACGGTCGCCTACGATACGATGTGGGAGGGGACTGCAAAGGTGGCGCACGAAATCGCCGCCGAAATTCACCGCCAGTCCCCCGATACCGTGGTAAAGGTGTTCAACGTCGCCAAAGCAGACAAAAACGAGGTGATGACCGAGGTGTTCAAGTCCAAGGCCATTGCGGTTGGCTCGCCGACGGTATCGAACTCCATCCTGTCCAGCGTCGCCGGATGGATGGAGTTCCTGAAGCAGCTCAAGTTCAAGAACAAGAAGGCGGCGGCTTTCGGATGCTACGGCTGGAGCGGCGAATCGGTGAAGCTTCTACAGGAAATGCTCGGCAAAGCGGGCTTCTCGGTTGTTCCAGAATCCATCCGCCCGATGTGGAAGGCAACCGATGTCGACCTTGCGGCAATCCCCGCGCTCGTCACATCGCTGCTCGCACAAGGGGGGCAATCATGAAGAAGATTGCGTTTTTCGACACCAAGCCGTATGACCGCGAGTCGTTCGGCCGGCTGAACAACGGACGGTACGAGATTAAGTATTTCGAGACGCGATTGACGGCGGCGGCTTTGCCGCTCGCCGAAGGATGCGATGCGGCGTGCGCGTTCGTGAACGCCGAGATCGACCGCGCCGTCGTGGAAGGTCTTGTCGCGCGCGGCATCAAGGTTCTCGCCATGCGGTGCGCGGGCTACAACAATGTCGATTTCAAGGCGGCATACGAAGCTGGGCTTACGGTCGTGCGCGTTCCCGCCTATTCTCCGTATGCCGTCGCGGAACATGCGGCCGCGCTGCTCCTGTCGCTCAACCGCCACATCCACAAGGCGGCGGCAAGGACGCGCGACTTCAACTTCTCTTTGGCGGGACTCACCGGCTTCGATCTTCACGGCAAGACGGCAGGCGTAGTCGGCACGGGCAAGATCGGACGAATCTTCGCCGACATCTGCAAGGGGTTCGGAATGCGAGTCCTCGCCTACGACGCATTCCCGAATCCGGCGACGGGGCTTGAATATGTCACGCTCGACAGGCTTCTCGCCGAGTCGGATATCGTCTCGCTGCATTGTCCGCTTCTCCCCGAAACGAAGCACCTCATCAACGCCGACACGCTCGCCAAGGCAAAG
>JAFPUH010000013.1 GCA_017395505.1 Kiritimatiellia bacterium | reverse complement strand
GGCTCCTGGGCTCCTGCCAGGTTGTGCTTGGCGAGGAGTTCACGCAGTTTGGCGATTTCCGCCTCCGGCGCATCGTCCTTCGCCCGTGCAGCCTTGAGGAACTTGTAGACAGGATCGGCGTTCGGCCCGTTCACCTCGATCTTTGCAAGCTGGTCGAACGACGTGTTGTACTTGAGCGCGCAGAACTGGTGGATCTCGTCATCGCTCCCCGGCGCCTGGTGTCCAAACTGGTCGCACGGGAAGTCGAGTATCTCAAGCCCCTTCTCGTGGTACTTGGCGTAGAGCTTTTCAAGCCCCGCGTACTGCGGCGTGAAGCCACAGCCTGTGGCGGTGTTGACGATCAAGAGCACCTTGCCCTTGAGCGATGCGAGGTCAAGGCTCGTTCCGTTGCGGCCTTTGGCCGTGAAGTCATGGATGGTCATGCTGGTGGTTCCTTTCGGGGGTGAAAATGCGCCAGTCCCCGTCGTACAACCTGCTGCTGCGAGCAGGAGCGCGAGCGGAGCGATGGCGAGCAGTGTGGGGCGGTTCATGGCTTTGCATTATAGCAGATCGCCCGTGCAGGTGATGCAAAAAATTGTCCGCGACGGGAAGCGGGCGCTATTCGCCTTGCGGCGAGAGGGTGCGGACGGGGCCGTCGGCGTAGTCGTTGTCGAAGGCGAAGGTGAGCGTGCGGCCGGGGAAGCGTGGGGCGAGTTCGTCGTGGATCGCCTTGCGGAGCGCGGCGCGGTCGCGGACGGTGAAGTCGACGAGGACGTCGAAGGTCACTTCGTTCGTGGCGTCGTCGAAGAAGAGGCCGTGGATGGCCAGGACGCCCGGATGGCGCCTGGCGGCGGCCTCGATGGCGTCGCGGTCGGCCTTCCGCGCCGGGTCGCTGGCGTAGATGCCGACGGTCAGGAAGACGTGGAACTTCTCCAGGACGGCGACCTGCACGGCGCGCGTGAGGCGGTGGATCGCGGGGGCGTCGAGACCCGAGTCGATCTCCACGTGGATGGAGCCGATGGCTGAGTCGGGGCCGTAGTTGTGCAGGACGAGGTCGTAGGCGCCGATGACGCCCGGGACCGCCGCGACCGTCTCGTGGATGCGCCGCGAGATTTCGGCGTCGGGGCGGCTGCCCATGACGCTGTCGATGGAGCCGAGGAGCATTTCGAGGCCCGCCTTGAGGATGAAGAGCGAGATCACCGCGCCAATCCAGCCGTCGAGGTTGACCTTGAAGAGGAGCAGGATGGCGGCGCCGACGAGCGTCGAGAGCGAGATCAGGGCGTCGAAGCTGGCGTCCGCGCCGGAGGCGACGAGCGCCTCGGAGTTGCAGACGCGCCCCTGCGCGGAGACGTAGCGTCCGAGCAGGAACTTCGCGACGACCGCGACGGCGACGATGACGAGGGCCGCCGTGCCGTATTCGGGCGTCTCGGGATGGACGATCTTCTTGACCGATTCGACGAGGGAGCCCGCACCGGCCGCGAGGACGAGCGCCGCGATGGCGATGGCGCTGAAGTACTCGATGCGCCCGTAGCCGAAGGGGTGCTTCGCGTCGGGCGGTCGGCGCGCGAGCTTCACGCCGAGGATCGTGAGGACGGAGCACAGGGCGTCGGTGAGGTTGTTCACCGCGTCGAGGACGATCGCCACGGAGTTCGACAGGAGGCCAACGGCGGCCTTGAATCCCGCGAGGAGCAAGTTCGCGCCGATGCCGACGTAGCTGGTGCGGGTGATGCGCCGCGCGCGGGCGGCTGGGTCTGTTATTTCGTTCATGTGCGTTTTCACGAATGGGTTCATCCGAGGAGGTAGGCGGCGACGATTTCGCCGAAGTAGATGATGTGGTCGTCCTTGTCCGTGTCATGCGAGCGTTCGATGGACGGGTAGAAACGGGCGCGGATTTCGGGCGGCAGGAGCACGTTGTTCTCCTTCTGCCGGTAGATGACGCGGCATTCTAGGGTGAGGGGGAGCTGCGCGACGGCCGGGACGGAGACTTTTTCGCCGTCAACAAGCGTGAGGCCCAGTTCAGCCGCCTTGTCCATGTCGCGGCCGCTGCGGGAGCCGCAGACGGCGATGATCCGCCTGTCGAACGGGCCGACGGGGAGGTTGACTGTGAACTCCGCGTTTGCGTCGAGAAGCTCGCGCGTGAAGCGGCTCTCGCGCACGTAGCAGACGAATACGGGCTTCCCCCAGTTGAAGCCGAGCGTCCCCCACTCGACGACCATGCTGTTGGCGCGGCCGTTCGCCTTGGAGGTGACGAGCACCCCGCGGCGCAGCGCGCGCAGGATGTCGGATGCCTTTTCAACGATGTCTATCGGCGCTCTGTTCATTGCCTCTTCTTTCCGTTCAAACGAGCCTTGCCTTGGCAATTGGAATGGACCATTGGCAACACTTGCACATTGGCGACATTATCTGGGAACGCCGCGCATGAGCCGGTCCAGGACTGTCGCGACTGGTTCGACGGCGTGGATTTGCGATATGCCGAGGCCAAAGGAGGCGAAGCCCTTGGAGAGGTCCCCCAGGAGCATGCCGTCTCGCATGCCGATGTACGCGTGCTGCGCCTTGTAGATTTCCTCCTCGGTTGCGCCGGCGCGACTCATGCGCAGAAGTTCGTCCGGCAGCGGGCCGGGAAGCGAACGGTAGAACGCGGGGATTGTCCGGTACATGATGAGGTCGAGAGCATCGGCATTAACGGCGGCTTGCTTGATGTTGTCCGCCAGCGGCGACTCCTCGGCCATCATGAAGGCGGTGCCGACATAGAGGCCCTCGGCTCCGAGCGCGAAGGCCGCGCGGGCGGTCCGCTCGTCGACGATGCCGCCGGCGGCCATGACGGGGACGCGGTCTTCGGCGGCGTCGACTACGAGCGGAACGATGGAGAACGTCCCGATAGCCTTAACGGGCAGCGTTCCACCCTCGTCGAAGCCGGTCGCGACGACGATCTCCGCACCGCCGTCGATGGCGCGGCGCGTCGATTCGGCGGATGGGTTGCCGTCGCGGAAGACGGTGCGGATGCCCTTCTCGCGGAACTTCGCCGTCCAGCCGGGCCAGAAGTCGCCGACCATAACTGCGGCGCGGACGCCCTCTTCGGCCATGAGCTCGAGCATCGGACCGGTGAAGCGATCCTTGGCGGGGTCGTCGGAGGTCGGCGCGATGTTGATGCCGAAGGGCTTGTCCGTGAGCCCCTTCACGACGCGGATTTCGCGGCGCATGTTCTCGACGGTCTCCTCGACCGTGAAGACCGACTCGGTCTGCCCGGCGTTGAAGCCGAGGACGCCGAGGCCGCCGGCCTTGCTGACGGCGGCGACGTAGCGGCCGTTGGTGAGCCAGTTGAGCGGAGCCTGTATGACGGGCTTCTCGATGGCGAGGATTTCGCAGACGCGGTTTTTCATGGATGTTCCTTTCGTTTCCAGCTCTTGGCCGTGCGCTTTTCGAGCGGGATGTTCTGGTTCGCAGGCTTGAAGGCGGTAGCGCAGAAGCTATCGTCGAGGCAGGGCGTGATCTCGCGAAGCGGGACGGAGCCGTCGAGCGCGACGGAGAGCCAGTTCCACCTTTGGCTCGGGTAGCCGGGAAAGAAGCCGGGCGCAGCTGCGAGCTGTGCCGCGGCCTTTTTGCCTGGCACTTTGAAGCTCAGGATCTCGACGACGCCGTCGCCGGGCAGCCCCAGCACGGCGCGCGGCTTCAAGAAGAACACGGCAAACCACTTTCCGTTCTCGGGATGCCGCAGCACGGCATAGTCCTCGTGGTTGAACGGCAACAGCTCAGGCTCGATCCTGTACGTGCTTTTGGCGTAGGCTTCTACGCGAGCGCGAATTGATTTGTTCCGTGTCATATTATGAATAAGTCTTAGAGTTTTGCGACAAGCTCCTGGACGCGGCGCTTCGTCTCCTCTGTCTTCTGCTCATCGATCTTGGCGGTGACAATCCCGATGTCCTCTACACCCCAATAACGCTGGATGCCGTGATACTCGCCGATTGCGCCGTCGTACACGTTTGGGGAGTAGGAGGAGAGCAGCAGCGCCATCTTCTTCACCTTCGGCGGCTTGTTCATGTTGTAGATGCGCTGGATCGGCGCCTGTATCTGCGCGGACATCGTGAAGTAGTAGATCGGCGCAGCAAGAACGAGGACTTCCGCCTCCGCCAACAGCGGATAGAGCTCCTGCATGTCGTCCTTCTGGACGCACGCGCCGTTGCCCTTCCCGTGGCAGTACTCGCAGGCCATGCAGCCCGCGATCTTCTTGTGCCCCACATCGACGAGCGTCACCGTGTGTCCCGCATCCTCGGCGGCCTTGCGGCATTCCTCCGCCATCCAGGCGGTGTTTCCGTTCGCCCTCGGCGAACCTTGAAGAATGAGAATGTTCATTGTTGCTTTCCTTTCAGTTGCTTTCTTGTGCATGCATGTTTTTATTATGCCACAAAATCAGTCCGCTAAACTTGCTTTGTCGTATTATGCCTGTTGTGCCATGGCCCGTTCCACCAGCCGCTTGCCAAGAGCAAAGGCCTCGCTCCCGTATTCGGCGAAATGGTCGCGTTCCATCGCCGTGAACGTGTCAATAAGATTCTGTCCCACGACATATCGATCCGGCGGATCAAACATCGTCAGGCCCTTGAAATAAAGCGTTTCGCACGAGCCGGCCCACTCAAACCCCCTGGCCGTCGCGCCGAGGGTGTGTTCATAGCCGTTTGCGACAAACGTCTCATCATCCCAGATGTGCATCGTGAAAAGGCACGCGCTGTGGATCTTCTTCTTGAGGAGCGGCGTCCCGGAATTCGTGTAGTCCAGCTGCGGGAAGAGGAAGCGTTCGGTGAACGCGCGCACCGCCGCGACCGGGTAGTGGAAATACACGGGCGAGCCGACGACGAGAATGTCGGCGTCCTTCGTCTCTTGCAATAGAGGTCTCAACCCGTCGCGGATGGCGCAGACTCCATCGCACTTCGAGCCTTTCACCTTGCAGGCAAGGCACGAGATACAGCCGCCGAAGGTGCCGAGATCCCGCAGGTGGACGGTTTTCGTCTCGCTGCCGCCCGCGTCCAATCCCTCACGCACCTTGTCCAGAAGCGCCGCCGTGTGGCCCTTCTTCCGCGGACTGCCGTTTATGAGTATCGCTTTCATGTTGTCCTGTTCGTTTCTTGCTTAACGCAAACTACGTTGTTGCACTTGCCGAATGGAGAGCCGGCTTCAGACCCCGCAGTCGTCAACTAAGCGTGCGCGCATCTTGCGTCCCCGCATCTTGCGGATGCGGTGTAAGACGTTTTGGGCGTCCCTTTTTTCATTGTCGCTGGCAGCAAGACGACTGGGAAATCAGCGCCTCGATACAGTCGGCGAGGGCGGCAGGCGTCGTCTTGGGTCCGCTACGCTTGACGACGTTTCCATTGCGGTCCACGAGGAACTTGGTGAAGTTCCACTCGATGTCGCCGGGCGCCTCCGCGCCGGTCATGCCGTGCTTCTTCAGAAGCACGCGCAGCGCGGCGGTCTCTTCCGCAGGGTCGTCGTCCGCCGGCTTCCGGGCCTTGAGGAACGTGAAGAGCGGCTCGGCGTTTGCGCCATTCACCTCGACCTTCGCAAGCTGGTCGAACGTCGTATTGTACGTGAGCGCGCAGAACTGGTGGATCTCGTCATCGCTCCCCGGCGCCTGGTGTCCAAACTGGTCGCACGGGAAGTCGAGTATCTCAAGCCCCTTGTCGTGGTACTTGGCGTAGAGCTGTTCAAGCCCCGCGTACTGCGGCGTGAAGCCACAGCCCGTGGCGGTGTTGACGATCAAGAGCACCTTGCCCTTGAGCGAGGCGAGGTCAAGGCTCGCTCCATTGCGGCCTTTGGCCGTGAACTGATAGATGGTATCCATCTTTGTGTTCTCCTTTGGATTGTCGCACCCGCCGCCCAGCAACGTTGCCAGGCCGAGCGACGTAAGCGCGATGAGCTTTGATGCGGTTTTCATTGTCGGTTCCTAAGCGCGGTTGAACTTGTCCTTGGGCTGGCGGCAGCGCGGGCAACGCCAGTCGGCGGGAAGGTCCTCGAACGCGACGCCGTCGTGCTCGGCCGGATCGTACACATAGCCGCACACAGAACAAACGTATTTGCCTGTCGGAGTCTTGAACACAATCTCTCCCGGCGGGATGACGGCGGGCGGATTTGCGAGATCGACGACGCGCTTCGTCTCAAGGCTTTCCAGCGCCTCCGGCGTGTGCGTGCCGAGCCAGACGGTCGGACGCGCGGCGCAGAACGCGCGGCAGCGGTCGAGCGTCTCGCGGGCGGCGGTCTTGTCTTCATAGACGACGGACAGCTTGTTCTCGTAGAAAGCCACATCGGTATAGGTGACGTCGCCGTGGATGAGGTAGAAAAGTCCGTCGGACTCAACCGCGACGATGCAGTTGCCGTTCGTGTGCCCGGGCGCGGAAATATACGTCACGCCGTCCGCAATGCGCTGCGACGACGGGAACTCGTAGTACGGTCCGTCCTGGAACGTCGCCACGGTCGGATTGAACGGCTTTATCTCGTCCGATTCAGCCTCGGCAGCCGAGCAGATGATCTGCGCATTCGGGAAGGAACGCAGCTCGCCCGTGTGGTCGGCGTGTTTGTGGGTGATGAGAATCTTCGAGACCTGCTCCGGCTTGTAGCCAAGGTCGGCAAGCGCCTCGACATACGGCTTGATTTTCTTCCCCACATATATTGTCGCGTCCTCCGTCGGTTCGCCAAACGGAAAGTCCTCGGGGACGCCAGTATCGACGAGGATGACTTCGCTTCCCGTGTCGATCACCCAGTTCTGGAGGCACGAGCGGTACTTGACCGCAGGGTCGAGTCCTTCCGCGCCTTCGCCGCCAAGGGCGAACGGGCGTGTCATGAAGCCGTTTTCGGCGAAACGGACCGGCTTTATCGTTATGCTCATTTTTATAGTTCCTTTCTCTGATTGTGGCAGGATAAATCAAAGCCGACTGACGAGTTGGAAAATCTTGTCGCGGGTGGCGGTAGCCTTCTGCTCGTCGATCTTCGCGGTGACGATGCCGGCATCTTCTACGCCCCAATAGCGCTGGATGCCGTGATACTCCCCGATTGCGCCATCATAGACGTTGGGAGAATAGGAGGAGAGCAGAAGCGCCATCTTCTTCAGCTTGCCCGGCTTCTGCATGTTGTAGATGCGCTGAATCGGGGCCTGGATCTGCGCGGACATCGTGAAGTAGTAGATCGGCGCAGCAAGAACGAGGACTTCCGCCTCGGCGAGAAGCGGATAGAGTTCCTGCATGTCGTCCTTCTGGACGCATGTGCCGTTGCCCTTGCCGTGGCAGTACTCGCAGGCCATGCATCCGGCGATCTTCTTGTGCGCCACATCGACGAGCGTCACCTTATGACCTGCCGACTCTGCGGCCTTGCGGTACTCTTCGGCCATCCACGCCGTGTTTCCGTTCGCCCTCGGCGAACCCTGGAGAATCAGAATGTTCATCGCTTGTTTCTCTTTTCTGTTATGGGATGTTTTTGTTTTACAGGATTTACCTACATCTCGTTTTTGTTCATTTCTCGACCGATTCTTAGGCCGCTTCCTTGAACGCGCTCTTCGGCATTCCGCAGATAGGACACTTGTAGTCGTCCGGTTCGGAGCCGATGTCGCCCTCGTACTCGTAGCCGCAAAGAGGGCAGACGAATTTCTTGACGTCC
>JAFPUH010000012.1 GCA_017395505.1 Kiritimatiellia bacterium | reverse complement strand
TAGTTGTTCGTGTCGTCGTCGAACGCGAGCGCCTCAGAGACGGACGAGAGCGGCATCTTCATTGTGGTGCCGGGCTTGATGTCGACGCCGGGGTTCTCGGCGGCGAAGTCCGTCGCGCCGAGGCGGCGGATGAGGTCGAGCTGCGGCTTGATGTTCCCAAAGAGGGCGTCAATCGCGAGCGTCAGGCCGGGGGATGTTAGTGCCATGTTGTTTAGCCTTTCCTTTGTTTGTTCAGTGAGAGTTTGACGGTTCCGCCTACTTGCCGGCGTCGATCTCGGCCTTGTGCTCCTTGTAGAACGCGGCGCGCTCGTTAGCCGGGAGCGCAGCCATCTGTTCGCGGCAGGTGGCGAGGTCCGTGCCGGTCTTCGCGACCGTCGGGGACTTCTTGGCTGCGGCGAGGACGGTTTGCGTCTTCGGTTCGGGGGCCTTGCAGGCGGCGATCAGCTTCTCGGCGGCCTCCGGGTTGGCCATGTAGGCCTCGCGGCAGGCGGCCACGTCGGCGATCTTCGCCTTGTTGGCTTCGATGAAGGCATCGCACTTCATCTTGCGGCACTCAGCGAGTGCGTCGGCCTCGGCCTTCTTGGCGGCGGAGGCCTCTTCCTTCAGAGCCTTGCAGGCGGCGACGGCTGCGTCTTCGGACGCATCCTCGGCAAGCCCGAGCTCTGTTAGCAGTTTCTTCATGTGGATTGCTCCTTGTTTGTTCTTGTTGCCCTCCGCCGCACGCGCGGCGGCTAGAGTCGAAAGCTGGCTGAAGTGCGGAGTGTTCGTCATCGCTATCGAGACGAGCTCGACAGGGCGGTAGTCGCTGCCGACCTTTTGGCAGGCGAACGCCGGGGAGCGGTTGACGAGGGTTCTGGATTCCCAAAGCTCCTTGCCGCGCGGGGTGAACTCCCATCGCGTCCAGATCGAGCCGTCCGCATCCTGGCGGATCTCCTTGGCCCAGGCGAGGGCTGCCGAGGACTTCGAGCGGTCGATCGAGTAGTGTTCCTCGTCGACGAGAATCCCAGGCCAGTCAGGTCGTGCGGCCGCTGCGGCGAAAGCATCGAGTATCGATTTCGCGCCGATCTCGTCGAAGATGAAGTCGGCGTTCTTGGCGGCTCCCTTGACCGTGCCGCCGACGGGGTAGCGACCGTATGGCGGGAACGTCTGGAACCAGGTTGCCTTGGTCTCGGGATCGAGGCGGGATTCGCTGCAGGCGGCGAAGATCACGGTGTCGGTATTATTCATCTTCTTGCTCCTTCAAAGCGTCGGCCATGGCGTCGGCGAGTTCGTCCAAAATGGCGCTCTCCAAAACACCCCGATTTTTTGCGATTTGAGCGGGGGGTGGGCTTTGGGGGTCTACTTGCCCGTCCGACTTCTTGCAAGCGGTTTTAAAAGCTCCTGGGGCGGTTTTAAAAGGCGCTGTGGCCCTAGCCCTGCCGAGAGAGGGCATTTGGGGTGCTTCTTCGCGCTCCAGAGTGAAGCCGACGGCCTTTTCGAGCTCTCCCTGGTCGACTCGCCATCCGGCGGTCTTCAGGGTGGCTGCGAGGTCGGCGGCATCCTTGGCGGAACGCTCGGTAGGGAAGTCGAGAGCGAAGCTTATTGCAATCGGCTGGGCGCCGAACTTCGAGACGATGTAAGGCTTGATCATCGAGCGCATGACAGCCTGGGCGAGAACGGTAGAGTCGCGCTGGACTATCTGCCGCCAGACTTCCTGCTGCGCTCCACCGGCGAGAGTGCCGCTGCCGGATTCGGTCATGGTGCCGAGCGTGCCGCCTGTCGCGAGCTTAAGTATCTCCTTTTCCTGATGGTCGATGAACGACTGGAACGGGTCGGTGCCGCGGGAGCCGCCGGCAAAGTCGGTGATGGTGCTGCCATAGGGCCAGACAGAGACCTGGCCGTTCTCGACCGCGCGGGCGGCGCGGAGATAGTCGTCGCGCTGCGCATTCGTCGCGTTTGCTGCCATTGTGACGGCAGGCTTCGGCAGGGCGTAGCGTTCGAGGAAGCGGCCCCAGTCGCGCTCGGAGACGGCTTTGCGGATATGGATCGCGAGCGCGGGATAGTCGATTGCGCGATGCGCCTGGACGCCGATAAGCCCGGCGTCGGCGCAGGATACGGCGTTCCTGGTGAAGCCGTCGCACTCCGGGTTGTGGTAGAGGACGCCATCGTGTACCAGGAACTCCCAGGAGTTGTGCAGGGCGATTTCGCGAACTGTGCCGTCCTCCTCCCAGATGGGCTGCGCGAGTGCGAAGCCACGGAAGAAAGCCGAGTCGAGGTGTTCGAGAGTTTCGATGAAGTTGTCGATGCCGGAGAGGAAGGTTTCGGCTGCGTCCTTCTGCTCTTCGGCGAGCTTGCCATCCATCGAAGGGATCACGGCGAATTTGGGTATGTAGCCCGCAATGGCGCTCTGGCGGCGTTCGATGCAGGTAAAGAGGATCGGGTTTACCGCCTCGATCTCATGGTACAGCCAATGGAGGCGCTGGGTGTCGCCGGCGCGTGCGGAGTCGAAGATGGACTGCGCGGTTCTGATCGATACGCCTGCGAGGGGGTTGGAGCGCTCAAGCCAGCAGTGTGCGGCGTCGAGCTTAACCGGGCGCTCCGGAACGCGGGCGGGTTGGTCGGTGATCTTCTTTCGTGTAGCCTTACTAGCCATCGATGCTCCTTGATTCGTAGTCGTGTGCGGCTGTGGCCGCGAACGGAGGGATGTACGGGCTACCTGCGGAGGCGGCGCGGACTGCGAGCGCAAGCGCGGTGCAGCGGTCGGAGTGGCCGGCGTCAGTGCGCGGCGCCTTGTAGTTGTAGTTGCCGTTCGAGATCACCTGCTGCATCTCGTGAAGGTCCTCGCGCGTCTCGGTGGCGAACGGCACGCGCAGCTTCATCGCGTCGAAGCCGCCGCGCAGCTTCGGGAAGATGTCGCACTTGAACGGCACGGTAAAGGTGCAGAGCTCGACCTTCTCGCCGCCGAACTTTGCGCCCGTCGACTTGCAGCAGGTGAAGTGCTTGTCGAGGATGTCGCCGAAGCCGATGCCTGGGCCGGTGTAGTCGACGCATACGTGGGTGCAGCGCTCGATGTATGGGCGGTAGACCTCGAACTGGTCGACCGTGTTCTCGTTCTTGCGCGTCTTGACGGCGCGAGTCCAGAGAACGTCGCCGACCTTCTCCATGAGCCACAGGACCGACGGGTCGCTTGTGCGGCCGAAGTCGATGCCGGCATACCAGGGGCCGCGCCCCGCCATCTCCTCCGGAGTGATCGAAAGCGTCGCCTCCATGCTCTCGCACTTCGCCATGACGTCGTAAGGGAGAAGCACGTTCGTGCCGTCGATGAAGAGAGCCAGGAACTCCTGCTTCCAGGTCTCGTCGTCGTCGACCGCGCGCATGAGCTCATCTATGTCCGTGCCGAGTTCCGGAGCGGCTAGCGTTATGGGGGTACGGTGGATGGACCACGCGCCCGCCATGTACTGGGGCGGCATGAGCGTCGGATCTATCGAGCCCTTGTCGGTGACGATGTCGTAGAAGCGCTTGCCGCGACCGGACTTGCCGTTGGGCGTCGAGGTCAGGAACGCGGTCTTGAGTCCCTTGAGCGGGTTGGAGATGGACGGGAGAATCGCTTTCCAGGTTGCGGCGGGATCCTCGAAGAAAGCGAACTCGTCCATCCAGATGTCGGCGGAGTAGCCGCGCACGGTGTCGGGCTTCCCGGGGACGGCGATGATGCGGCTGCCGTTCTCGAAGATGATGGTCGAGGACTTCATCAGCGCGCCGGGCGCGTCGCGCTCGACGATCTCCTCGGCGATCTTCACGGTCTTGAACGCCTCGACGTGGGCGCGGCACTTCTCGGCGGCCTCAAGGCTCTGACGCTCCGACGGAGAGGCGATCAGGAAGTCGTTCTTGGCTTTGAGGTCGCTCATGGCGACGGCGCGCATCGCGCCGGTGAAGCTCTTGCCGATCTGTCGACCGGCTATCCAGGCGATGAAGCGCGACTGGTCGCGATAAACTCGAGACTGGTAGCTCTTCAGCAGCTGGACGGGGCTTGTCATATTCCGTAGATCTCCTTGAGCTTCGCCATGCGCTCGGCGTCGGTGAGCTTGGTGTCCGCAATCGCGCCCTTGGCTGCGTTCTCGCGGCGCTCGGCGGCTTCGAACTTTTCGCGGGCGAGGCGCAGCTGGTCGTCGGCGGTCTTCTGGCGGGCGGACTTGAGCTTCAGCTCGGCGTCCTTCTGCTGGCGGTCTTTGATGGCCATCGCCGCGTTGGCCCACTTGAGGGCTTCGGATGAATTGTCGCTCATGGCCGCATCGATGGCGAGGGCCTTGAGGGCGTTGATGGCCGCCTCGTCGGATATGCCGTTCTCGCGGGCGAGGCTCGCGGCCTCGGCCTGGGCCGCGACAACCGCAAGGCGGCGCTGCTCGGCGTCGGCCTGGCGCATCTTGTCGCGCCAACGGTAGAAGCCGGAGCGCGACACCTCGGCTTCAAGCTGGAAGTTGTCGCGGGCGGCCTGCACGACCTCGGCCCAATTGCGGGTGCGCTTGGCGATGGCGTAGAGCTGCCACTGCTGCGACTCCGAGAGGCCCGAGTACCAGGCGTCAGCTCTGGCCGAACCCAGTTCGGCCATCGAGGCTGGAGCGGGAGAGGCCATCACATGCCCTCCAGCGCGGTGAGGCCGCGTTCGGTGAGAGTCCAGCGCTGGTCGTGCCAGATGGGCTCCATATAAAATGTCATCCAGCCGCGGTCTTTGAGAAGCGAGAAAGCGGCCTCACGCTGTTCGTTCGTCGTGGGCGCGCCGGCTGCGAGGTCGATTTGGGAGAGAAGCGCGGCCTTCTTGAGCCCGGTGCCGCCTGCGGCGCGGAGAGATTCAAGGGCGGTTTTGATAACGTGTTTGTCGAGAGCGTTCATGGCGTGGCCTTTACTTGGTTTTGAAGAGCTTGTTTTTTATCGCCGAGAGGTCGTCGCGCATGCCGGTCAAGAGGCCCTTTATCTCGCTTGTCTCGCGGTCGTTGCGGTTGAGGCGTCCAAAAAGATTTTCATGATCCTTGGCGTTGTCGGCGATGTGGGCGTCGAGGTCGCGCTTGCTGTCGGCCACATGCTGGTCAAACTCGCTTCGGCTGACAAACTCTTTTTCGAGCTGCACTTTGAGCGGGTTGTTTTTGACCTCGGTTTTCTGGCTGCGGGAGCGCAGCCAGGCAAAACCCTCCTTGATGAGAAGCGCGAGGGTCGTGCCGCCGAGAACGATTGTGGAGCCGTCGGGGGTATTCATGGTTTACTTGGCTCCTTCGATGACGCCCTCGACGACCTTTTCGGCGATGGTGCCGACGGCGGCGCCGGACGAATCGACGATCTTTTTGTTCTCCTCGGAGACGTCGGTAACGAGGCCCTTGACCTTGACTCGAATGAAGCCGTCGCTCTTCTTCTCAACCTCTATGGAGTCGACATCGGTTTTGAGACCGAGCGAGGTATAGGAGGCACGCCAATCGTCGCCCTCTTTGATGACCTCGATGGAGCGCATGCAGCCGGTGAGGGCGAGCAGCGCGAGGGCCAAGGTTAGACCGAGCACAGCTCGGCCATCATGGCTGGCGGGTTTGGGCGCGGTGGCATCGCTGCAACCAGCGCAGTAGGCCTTCCAACCATAGCGGCGGCAGAGGGAGGCGATTTCGAGAGCCGCGAGGCGGGCGCGGTAGCGGCGCCAGGAGTACCACGGGTATGTGTAGTTGGCGAGTTTGAGGCAGTTCATTTCAAGGCGGTCGTTGGCCATTGCGAAGGCGAAGGTCGAGCCATCGGATGAAGCGAAGTCGGTGTCGTGGATGAGGAACGCCGACTCGAAGATAGCCAGCAGCCTGGTCAGCTTTTTGCGGATTTGTGCCGGGAGCCATTCGGGGCCGCAGCCGTTGTAGAGTTCGGCAAGGCGGTCGACGGAGAGGGAAGCGGCGCAACCCAGGTCGAGACCTGCCTTGACGGCGGTCTCGTATAGGTCGGATACGTGTTTCAGATTTTCTTGCATTGCGTTCAATTCCTTTTAAAGGTTTTGCCGACTTGTTTATCCTGGCCTCGCGCACGGCTACCAGTGGTGCTTAATCAACTTACCTAGACAAGGAGATGATACAATGAGTTCGTACGGCGCATATTATTTCATATCCCTCGCGCAAGCTAAATGATATCATCGGTAGAATCTGCAAGACAGATAATACCGAGGAATATTCTCACCGTGAGAACTTTTACACCCTTGATTTTATTGGGTGAAATGCGCGTCAAGGGGCAAACCGCGCGCGCGCACGCGCGTGCGCGAGGGTCGCGAGGGGTCGCAGAGGCGCGGCAGAATTATTTAAGGGGCAAAAAAAGACCCCCTGCAACATAGTTGCAAGGGGGTGTTAAGGGCGGTTACAGAATGTAACCAGGTTAGGGTTTTGATGTTGTTGCTATTTCAGATAGTCAATAACGCCTTGGATTATAGCCTCTGCGTCTGCGCTTGCAGATGGTGGGATGTTGCACTCAGAAAGAATGTCTTGAATATTCTCGTAGCACATGCGGTCGCCTTTTGTAGAAAGTTATATTTGGTCAACCCAAGCTACCATTGCCTTCTTGAGGCTCGCGAGTTTGGTTTCTGCTGCGAGCGCTCTTGCTTTCCACTCTTCCTTGCTGAGGTCACGGGAGGCTTTGTTGACAAGAAACAAAGCCCGTTCCAGCAAATCAGTAGGCTCTGGTCGCTTGCCAGTTTCTATGAGCGCAAGGTAGTTGCGCGAAATGCCTAGTAATTCGGCCATATTTTGCTGAGTCTCGCCCAGCCTTTCTCTAGCTTCTTTCAGTGTCATAGCAACCTCGCATTTAGTCAACAATCCCTGTTGACAGTCAACAAAGAAGTATGATATACTATCCGCCGTTGCCCGTCACAAGAGACAATAATACCAAAAGGAGGGCCAAATGGCAACAGAGAAGAAAATCGTTAGACTGGAGGGCGCGAGCGCGCTGGCGAAAGAGCTTGGCGTATCGCGCGAGTACCTTTGGCGCGTGCGCACAGGTCGTTGGACGTCGAAGCGGCTGGCGGCGAAGTTGCGCGAGCGCGGAATATCGGTAAGACGTTCCGGCAACGTCAGGGTCAAGTAATTTTCAACCAACAACCAAACACAAGGAGAAAAACCATGAGCGAAAAGATTGGTCTTACGGCATCGCAAAGTTGGAGTTGCGTTATGTCTTGTTTTGAAAAGCCTGGTCGGACTGCGACGTCTGCTTACCGCGCGATGATGTTGGCTTTTCGTAAAGGACGAGCGCTGCCGTCTGTTGGAAATTGGAAACGTCAGTGGGTGGTAGAGCATCCTGGAGCGAAATTGCCAGCGCACTGCCCGCTTGATTGGACGCCGCGTGGCGCGTCGTATGGGGCAATCATGGCAGCGCGATGTAAAGACCCTAGGAGGCTGTTGGCTCGCGCACTCATCGGACGTGGGGCATCAAACCCAAAGGCGAAGGAGCTTGTAGCCAAGGCGCATTTCACGCTTGAGCGCGGCACCTGCACG
>JAFPUH010000011.1 GCA_017395505.1 Kiritimatiellia bacterium | reverse complement strand
TGTATCGCGCGAAGCGATATGCGAAAGGAAATCAAGTTTGTGAGATATTGCAAACGCCTTGACGGGGTCTTGCAAGGGGAATGAAAAGACCTTTAAGGGCTCAAACGTCGAGGGGCTGGAGGCGATGGTTGGGTTGCAGTTGGGTTGCAGGTGGGCTGCAATGGCTTCTAAGGGGGTCAAAAAAGCCGCTCAACCCGCGCGTCGGGATTGAGACCGACACTGATCTTTTCTGATTGGGTTGAGCGGAAAATGGTGGGTTGGCACTCGTAAGGGTTAAAGAGAAATCGGAACTTCATCTCGTCCACGTGGCCAGCCAGTCAACAATAGCCTGTTGCTCAGTGCTCGGCGACTCAGGGAACCACAATACGGAGTTATACGACGGCAAGACCTTGTTGTATTCCGTTTTCAAGCTGGCCGGCCAGAACTGTAGTGCCGACGTGGCTGTGGACGTCCCCATGATGGTTCCTTCCCTGCTGTCATATATCAAGACCGCGTATTGACCTGTGCTCAGCGTCGAACCAGTAGATGTGGCGTGGATTGCGGATGGATACTCCCAATCGTCAACACCTACGAGCTTCAGTCGGATACGTCCTTGCCATGTGGTTCCATTGTAGCTATCTATGACAACATATATCGCGCCGTTTTGCCAGTAGAAATCCCTGGGGACATAGTTGCATCCTGGATCGAGTCGCACAGATGCGATTGTCTTTTGTTGCTTAGGAAGGTAGTGCAGCCTCAGACCGTTCTCGTCCGTATCTGCGTATGCCGGCTCAAAAATCCAATAGCCGTTTGCTGTATCGCCTGGGTCAGTAGGCACAACGCGATATTCCAAGGATGGATAGTAGTCTCCAACCGTTGTCACGGCAACTTTATTGTCAGTCAACATGCTCTCGAAGTAGATCACGTTGGGATATGTTGTGCCTCCGGGACTTACATAGGCATGAGGATTGCCGATTGCCGCTGCGATCTGCGCTATCCTGTTCGACATGTCGAACAAGGCATCCGTGTCCGCCTGATGAGTAGACGGGTCGCGACCAGTGCACATCCATTCAAATATCGTTTCATTCTGAGGACTGATGTGCTGCGGAAATTCAAAACTTCCGCTTGTTCGCGTTGGTGTTCGAAACCATGCACCATTGTATGTGCTTGAAGAAGACGTGCCGTACCTGTATCGCGAAACGGCGGCAAGAGCCACGCCGTTGTTGTTGTCGTAATTTATCGGCCGAGGGTACGCGCTGTAAACCACCCTTGATATGCAGTAACCAGCGATTGCCGAGTTTGTCCAAACGTTGGCTTTAAAATATAGATAACCGTCCTGCCAGTAGAGGTATTCGGGAATGATTTTCCCTCCTTGATGCGCTCCGGCAGTGTCGGAATATGGAATTTCTACCATTTCTGTCGGCACATACTGCAGCCTCATGCCGTATTCATCTGAATCGATATATGCTGGACCAAATTCCCAGTATTGCGACCCGCTTCGCTGTGCTGGCCAGACGTTAAAATGAAGCGACGAGTAGGTTTCCGAGCCGTATGGCGAAACCGTTGCTCCACCGTCCGATTCCCACGCATGGACCTTGATGTTGTTCCAGACGTTTCCAGTCACCTTGTTTACATATGGTATTGCTATCCCCGGGTCGATATACAGATTTGTGGTGGCTGTGATGTTCACGTTTGTCACCATTTCGCCTGTATGAACATTGAACCAGTTTGTAAAGGCGTTAACGGTGGAAGAGAGTATGTTTGCACACCCGCTCGCTGTCGACGACGCGGCATTCTCCGCCGCGTGTGCGGCAGACCATGCCTGGTTTGCATACGCCGACGCCGTCGAAGCGCTTGCCCCTGCCGTTGTTGCGCTTTGCGCGGCGTCTGAGGAAAAGGATTCTGCATTTGCCGCATGATTCGACGCAGCAAGAACCCACGGTTCAAAGTTGTCGAATATCACATCGACCTCGATGTTCGTCTGAAATGTCGTCTGATAAACATTCGTCACGACTGAAACGTAGTTCGTGAAGTAGTAGTCCGTGTGAGTCGACTTGACCTTCTGCGTAATGACCAATTCCGAATAAACGTTGTTGAAGATGTTGGAAACAATATAAACATAATTCGTGATTGTATCTGCCTTGGCGGTTAATGCGCAAATGACGATTGAAAGCGCGATGAGTGTCTTTTTCATGTTGCCCCTTATGCGAGTGTTATGCTCTTGATTGTTCCGTCTGGGTTGAAGTTGATTCGAGCGCCGGGATCGGAAGCCGTCGCCGCCCTGCCCTTGCTTGTCGCGGGCATGAGCGTGAACGCCTTAGTGGTGCCTCTTGCGTCCGTCGCCGTGACCGTCACATTGCCGCCGCTCGCCTGGTCTTTGCCCACGGAATACCAGTTGGCGTGTATCTCGAAGGACTTGCCACCGATGCCACTCGACCCCTGGTAGGCAAGCGTTATGTTCTCCGGCCCCCCGGAAGTGTTGTCGCCGCCCCAGGTTGCGGTAAAGCCGTCACCGAGATTTATCGAATCCCCTTCACTGGAACTCGAGTGACCGTACCCCATCGACAAACTTGCATTGTGCGTGTAGAATGCGCATATGTCAACGTCGTTCCCGTTCTCCCAGGAGATTGTGATATTGCATGACATGGAAACCGCTGTCGCGTAGAGCAGCGTCCCGTTTTTGCCGTGGAGCGGCAATGCCGTCCATCTGTTGCCCCGCAGTATCTCGCCGTCCGCCATAGTCGCCTATTCCCCCGACAATGGTGTCGCCGTGAAGGGCGTCTGCCCCGTCGCGCTGGACGGCGTACCAATGACCTTGATCCGCTTGCGTGTGTTCGTGAACTGATGCGAGCTTGTGGAATAGGTCTCGCTTACAACGACATCAAGCTCGCCGACGTCGCAGACATCAGAGGACGACTGCGACGTCGCACCGGTTTTCAGGTTCTTTTTACTCAGCGTCGCGACGAGCTTTCCATTCGAGATTGCAAATGTCGCGCCGGTGACGACATCAAGATCGGGCAATATGGCGGTTCCATCTGTGCCGTCATTTATCTGTGCAATCGCTATGCCGCTGGCATAAATTGTCGTGACGCCATTAGCCTTTGTTGCGGTGATTGTCGGTGTGGATCCGTCTTGGATCGTGGCTATCAGATCTCCGTCGGCGTAGATATGCGTGATAGCGCCGCTCTTGCTTGCCGTTATCACAGGGGTGTCGCCATCCATTCCTGGCGCGCCTGGATCGCCTTTCAATCCGTGTGGTATGTGAATCTCGGTTGTCGATCCGTCGCTATACGTGAACGTGACGGTCGTTTCGGCCGAACTTGGAACCACCTCTACATCAGTAATCGTCTTGCCTTCATCCTCGGGAAGTGCCGCGAGTGGAATATACGCTACGTGCGGCCCGTCAGAATCAGTCCAGCGTGCGACGAGTTGCATCCCATCGCTCGGAATGTCGGCGTTGCCCTGGAGATAGTCGGCAAGTGTGTTCTGATCGGCCGGAGCGCCGTCCTTAAATCCCTTGATCTGGAGCTTGCCTTCGTCTCCGGTTGGCTCTTCGCCTTCTTCCGGTTCTGGAATGAACTCGGTTGAAACGTCGTCGGGCGTGACGGAATCGGACTTGCCGCCGAGGTGCAGCGCACCGACAACGGACTGCTTGATTTCGACAGTCGGTGTCCCGCCTTCGTCTTCCGGCTCTTCGTATGAGACTTCGGCGATGCAGATGTTGACGACAGTCGAGCCGGTGACAGACTGGCCTTCCTCGGATGCAAACTCGGCTTCGATGCTGCCGCCGGAGCTGCCTTCCTCTCCGTCTTCGCCTTCCTCTCCGTCTTCGGCGTCTTCGCCATCTTCGGCGTCCGCGGCGGATTCGTCGGGAATGGTGACGACAAGCCAGACATGATCGGCGGAAGTGTCGATGTCGTCGAGAACGCTCCAGGCGGTGTCGTCTCCGTTGGCGTCTGGAATCGGCGTCGCGCCGGAGATGTCGGAAGTGTTGATGTAAGTGCCGCCATACGACAGCAGATGCTCAGTCGGAAGGTAGATCTTGTAGCCGCCCTCGCCGTCGTTGAGGGTGGCGTCCCACCTGACCTCGAACGGCAGGGGCTTGGCCGAGGCGCGGCGGTCGCGCTCGTTACGGGTTGGCGCGCCAATCTTGTCGTGAAGGGCGTTCAGGGCTCGTGTGATCGGATGTGCCCACGATATTACATCCGCCCCACGTAGTGGCTCTGGAATTGGGTCGTTCAAGTTGGATCCCCTCCAAGATCTTCATAGGGCATCGGCCAGCGGTTGGCGCCATAGAGATCGGCGTCCCAGGGAGAATTGTTCGGGTCGTCAGTCTTCGGGATGCCCCACCAGGCCTCGGTGCGGGTCCAGTTGGAGTCGTCCAGCTCGTCAGCGTCGTCTTTGACCTTCAGCCACTGGTGACGGTTTACGGCATTTGCGAGGCCGGAGGGCTTCTTCGCCGTCCCTGCAGGGGCGGGCGGCGTGTCGATGAAGCCGACGTTTTCAAGACATGCCGGCGGACATTCGGCGTAGGTGCGCGTCCTGGTTACGACAGGGTAGAATCGGATGACAGCCTCGATGCCTTTCGCGATCTTCTTCGCGACGGCAAGCGACGCGCCGGTCAGTTCTTCGATCGTGCCGTCACTCTTCTGGAACTTCCACTGTTTTGCGAGCTGTCCGTCGGGCTCCTTCATCCAGGCCTCGATCATGGCGCGATTCGGGTTTGCCCCCTCGGACTCGCCGCAGTATGCCAGGACAGAGACATCGTTGCGGACGGAGTGGATGGACCATTTGTCCTTCAGCGGCTCGGCGACGATCGGGTCTTGCTCGGTTCCAGATCCGCTTGTCGGGTTGGGCGGCGTGCAGCTGATAGTGAGGACGCCGAGGTCGCCAGGTGCGCGACGGAGCTCGTATGAGGAATAAACCCAGCCGGTGACGATGACGTCACCCTTCTGAAGCGCGTCAGCCGCAGACTGGAGCGGGTCGAACGGCCCCTTGAAGGAAATTGAGCGCGCCTTGTCGCCCTGTTGCGAGCGCCCGACGTTCTCGTCTGGCTGCTGGTATGTCCCGCTTGGTAAGTTCCACGCCATCTTGCAGTCTCCTTTTTAGAATTTCCCCGCGCCCTTGCCGGTCTTCGCCTCGATCTTCTCGAGGATCGCGACCTGCTTTTCGTTGACGCGCTGCAGATCACGGAAGCCTTGCTCGCTTCCGGCGAAGTTGCCGCCGACGCGCGCGAGCGAGTCGAGGGCGTCCATGGAGACGCGTGCCTCAGGCGTGGATGCTTTTTTTGATTCCGTCTCTAATCGTTCAAGCAGAGCGACGAGCTGACCTTGCCGGGCTCTGTTAGCAGTCAGGCTGGCGCGTTCTTCGTTGGCGGTGGCCATCATATCCGGCTTGCGTTTGCTGTTGGCGATGTGGAATTTGATAGACCTTACAGTATACGATTCCTCGTCTCTCAGTTTGGAAAGTTCATCGTTGACGAGGCTAATACGCCCTGCGTAGTCCGAAAACCCTTTATCGATTTTCGAGAGTCCTTTGAGCTTGGCTTCCCACTCTTTCGCTTCTGCGTATTCTCGTTCACCCTTGTCGAAATCTGCTCTTGCACTTTTCGCAGCGGCGACTCGGTCCTTCTCCGCCTGCGTCGCCTCCATGAGAGCGGAGGTGAGCCCCATCAGCCCGCCAGCGACCGCGCCGAGCGGTCCGAACGCCGCGCCGGCGATAGCGCCTCCCGCCACGTCGCCGAGGCCCTTGACGGCCATCTGCCCCTTCGAGCCCGCCTCCATGTTCGACGCGGCGTAGCTTGCGCCCATGCGGATAGCCATGCCGCCGAACACCTTGACCATCGAGCGCAGCCGCGCCGAGCCCTCGGTAGTCGATTTCGACAGCCTGTTGGCCGCACCTGCGGCGTTGTCGAGAGACCTGGCCGCTCGCTGCGCCGCGCCGCCGACGGCGTCTGCGCCCGCCGAGGACCCGCCGGTTTCCGCCAGCTCCTGTATCTTGCGCTTCGCCTTTGTGGTCTCGGCGTCTACTTCAACTGTGAGTTTCTTCGCCATTGTCTATCTTCTCGATTTCGGAGAGCGGGAAGACCGTCATCGTGCCGTCCGGCCTGACGAACCGCTGCCGCCGGAGGAGGCAGATTGCCGAGAGCGGGACGTTCCAGAGGATGTCTTCGAAGCTCCAGTGGTAGGTTTCGGCCGTCCAGTGCACGAGCGCGGCAATCCAGCCGTCGTTGCCGCGCTTCTCGCTTTTTTTGGGTCGTCCTCCGGCATGACGTCGAACGCGGCGTTCATCTGGCGGTAGCACGCGCGGCGGATGGCGTCCATCGTCGCGACCGGCACGGTGTCGGCCCACTGCATCGAGAGGTCGACGACGTTGCCCCGGAAGACCTCGCGCGGATCGTGCGTAAGGAGGTAGAGCGACGGGATGAGCTCCAGCGCGTCCTTCGGCTCCTCGCCGGTGACGAGCGGAGAGCCGATGCGCTCGAGCGCGGCCCACATGCCGAGCGTCATCGGCTTCACCGTCACGCCGTTGCCGCATCCGATCGGCAGCGGCAGAAGCGCCGCCATCGCCTTCCTGGGGTTCGACTTGCTCATGGCTTACGACTGCGCCGGCGCGTTGTCGAACCTGTGGGCGCTCAGGTTGTAGCGCTTCAGGCCGTTGTAGCTGCCCGCCAACTCGTGGCTGTCGACGTAGTACTTGACGCCGTTGTATGTGACCGTCGAGTTCTCGCCGTTCTGGCCCGCAGTCTCGGCCAGCTTCGTGCCGCGGTAGGTGAGCTTCAGGTCGATGCGCTTGTCGTACTTGATCTCCTTGGTGACCGCGTTCTTCTGGTCCGGGACCGTCTCGACCTGAGGAGACTCGGTGATGGTCTCGCTCTCGATCGTGATCCCCGTCGCCGTTGTCGCGATGCCGTATTCCTCGGCCGTCGCCGTTGCTGGTGTAGTTGCCATGTTTGTTCCTTTCCTTTGGGTTTGGTTATGAGAGGTGGATTGTAGTCGCGAATGTGACGGTCGCGGTGAGGACGCCCGCCTGTCGGTCTATCGTCTGCCGCGTCGAGAGCCAGCAGAACTGCGAGCCGTCAAGCGCGTGCATGACGATCTCCGCCGCGTCGAGCGCGGTCATGACGCCCGGCTGCACTCGCGCGACGGTGGGCTTCTCGCTGCACTGGATGAGCAGCTGCGTCTCCGCCGGAAGGGCTCCCGGCGTGTCGCCGTTGCGCTGCATGTCCGGAGTCACCACGACAACGGCGATCTTTCCCTTCTGGATGTGCTGATCGGACTCCTTGTAGACTTCGCGGGAGTCCTCTGCAAAGGCCTTGCAGCCGCCCTGCACAAGCTCGTCAAGGGTGTTCAATTCCTTCGCTATCGCTTCCTGAAATTCCTTGATCTTCATTTTGCCGTTGCCTCCTTGGGGGTTGATGTGCTATGATTGCCGCCATGAGAACAGATACCGTTGACTATTCCTACCGCAGGTGCGGCGAGCTCCTTGAACTCTTCATCCGCAACAGGGGCAAGCCGATAGAGCCGCTTTCCGACGATGACGTAAATCTTGCCGAGGGACTCATCAGGTGCGGCATGGTCACAGGCGACGTCTCCAAGGGCGTCGTTCTCGCCAACAGCGTCACGCCCGCCGGGCTGGAGTACCTGGAGACCATCCGCGAACGCGTCTGGTGGCGCAGACTTCTCAAAAAAGTCGGCGTGGCGATTGTGGCGGTGATCAGCGCGCTCCTGGGTACGCTTTGGCAACGTGCTTCTGACTTCGCGTTTGAATCGCTCGAAATCTCTTACTCGCAAGTAAGTCAAGACACCGAGAACGATCAGAACGCCAAGAAAAGCACTGAGCAAGTCCCAGAGATTAATGCTTCCGCACCGTAGTTTCGTCTTCATTTTGCCGTTGCCTTTCCGAAGTGGTTTATGGTATTATGTTCGCGTCCGGGCGTTCAGCTGCAGCTTGGCCAAAAGGCGCGAGTCGTGTGTGCGACTCACTGCAGGCTCCTCCCGGATTTCGTTTTATAGAAGCTGCGGATGCCTTTCTGTTCCGAGACGAACAGATGGAGGATTCCTCCGTCGAATGTCTCGAACTCGAGATGGTCGCGGTCGCGGCTCTTCGTAACTCTGTCGGGTTTGCGCCATACAGCCGGCAGAAGCTCGTAGTCCCCGGTCGTCAGGGGGATGGATTGCGGATTTGTCTCGTTGTCTCCGAAGTGCTTCGAGAGATGTTCCCTGAAGAAGTTGTACGAAAGAGGCAGCGGCCGGCCGTTGTACCCGACGCCGAGCTGCGCCTTTTTGCGCCGCCCGGAGATTACGTCCTGAATCAGGTTCCCCTGCCAGCTGACGACGCTGTTCTCGATGGCGACCTGGTCGCCGAAGTTCTTTATGAGTACCTGGCCGCAAAGCGAGTCGTGCCGGAGGTTCGGCACAGGCACGGTCGCCTGCAGGTTGGCGTTGAAGTCGGGCACGGGCTTCTGGCGAAGCTGCTGAACCTTGCCGCGGAGCTCCTCGTCGCTGATCAGCCCGAGCCGGATCGCGGTCTTGCGGTCGACATCGAGGACGCCCATGCCGCTGCCCCAGTCGAAGGGCGGGAAGGGGTTGCCGAAAACCGAGAGCCGCTCCCACACGGGGTCGTCCTTGAGCGCGATCATCTTGCCGCCGTAAACCTTGCCGCCCGCCTTCGCCCACCGCTGCGGCCAGTCCTTGCGCGGCGTGTTCGAGTGGCGAATGCGCGTGAACTCCTGCGCCGGGAATGCGGCGAACGCGCCGGGCGACGTGCCCTCGATGTACTGCATGTATCCTCGTGCCTGGGCGACGTTGGTCTTGATGATGACGTCAAGCCGCGCCTGGCTGAAGAGGTCGTGGATGGTGTTCTCCTGCCCGGGCTCCGGAGTGTAGTTCGCCCTGCGCAGGTCATCCCGGATCATCATGCGGATCTTCGAGAGATCGGTTTCGCCCTCGGCGTACTTTGCAACACGTTCGCGCATCGCCGCGAGGATGTTGACCTCTGCGACGCG